>CAZUSO010000062.1:0-16864 GCA_964622775.1 uncultured Taibaiella sp.
CGGCTGAACGAAGTTAGCGAAAAAATAATATAGGAAAGCTCCAACAGGTGAATATAGCTTGCCACCATATTTTTATCCACTCCCGTAAGTTGAGCTATTTCGTTGTAGCTTACTTCTCTTCCTATCTGAAATGCCAGCGCCTGAAGAATTTTTTCGAGAACTCAATTTGGAATGTGGTTCGTGCCAGAACACCACAGGGTCAAAAAAAAGTGGCGTTACGACCGAAATTAAAGTCATTTCGCTGCGCTACATGATTTTAATGGAGTGGAGAAATCTCCGAAGTATGTTGTGAGACGGTGATGTAAGATCTCACACATTGGGCACGCGAAGAGATTCGCGCGCCAGCCGGGATATTGAAAATCAGCGAAACCAAATCTCCCAAGCGCTTATTTTCTCCTGGGCTGTTGCTTCATTTTTTCCGCCTGAGCCTTTTGCAGCTCTTCCATCTTCTGCTGCCATTTGGAAGTGGTTTTAGGCTTTTCCTTATTCTGCTGCATCTTGCGGTGAATGGCTTTTTCGTCAATAAAGAATTTCTGAATCACAAACTGCTGTGCCATGCTCACTAAGTTGGAGAAGGTATAATAGAAGGTAAGGCCTGCCGCCATACTATTGAACCATCCGAGGAACATAAAGGGCATGACATAAGGCATGTACTTCATCATTTTCATATTCGGATCGTTGGTTCCCGCGCCGGTCATATTGCGGTTATATACTGCCAGAAACAAGCTGGTAGCGGTCATCAGCAGAGTAAAGAGGCTCACATGACTTCCGTAAAACGGGATATTGAATCCCAGGTTCAATACAGAATCAAAAGTGGAAAGATCCTCCGCCCACAGGAAGCTCGATTGCCGGAGCTGAATGGCAGTGGGGAAGAAATAATACATGGACAACAGGAAGGGCATTTGCAGCAGCATCGGCAGACAGCCGCCCAAAGGGTTTACGCCGGCAGTGCGGTACAGCTTCATTTGCTCCATACCCATTTGCTGCTGATTATCGCCGAGCTTAGCCCTTAGTTCGTCTAATTCCGGTTTAAGCACCCGCATCTTTGCCGAGGATAAATAGCTTTTGTAGGTGAAGAAAGAAAGCAGGAAACGTATGATCAATGTGATGCAAATAATGATGACTCCGAAACTGCTGATGAACCGGCTAAGGAAATCAAACAGCGGAATGATCATCCATTTGCTGATGTATTTTACAAAGAAAAATACACCAAAACCTAATGGTATCATTTCTTCCATATCAATCTTATACGACTTCAGCAACTTGTAGTCATTGGGCCCCATATACCAACGATACCCGAAAGTGAAATCGTTAGAGGCAAGCACCAGGATATTGAGCACACTGGTATTGGAGGCGACAATATTACTGTCCGCAGGAATAATTCCCTGAAAATCGGCCGTCTTGAAAGACTGGTCGGCAATGATAGTAGAGTTGAAAAAGTGGGTGCGCATCCCCAGCCAGTGAATCGGCCGGTCCATGGATTTCTGGCTGGTGCGCTCCAGCGTAAAATAATCATGTTCCGTATCGCTATAGCGGAAATGCACCTGGGCATTCAGACGTTCGTATTTCAAATCCTTTTCGGTATGCAGGGCCTGTGTCGTCCAGTGAAGCGGAATGACTGCCGTATTTTTCAGATCTTTTTCAAAGCCCTGCAAGCGCAGACTGGCCGTCATCATATAACTGTTAGCCGGCAGGGTATAGCTCATCTCCACAACCTGCCCTTCGCTCACCTGAGCAGTCATGCGCAATTGCTTACCTCCACCCGGCAGGTTGATCTCCTGCGGCGTAAAATACAATTCATCCGTAGCAACCGACCTGCCGTTAACCGGGATGATATAGGCAAAACGATTCGAGTCGCCGGTAAATATCTTTAGCTGCAGGCTGTCTTTAGTAATGTATCTACTTTCATAAGTACGGAAACTGTCTAATGCCGCTTCTACAGGTGCGCCGCCCTTAGTGTTGAACTGTACGCTCAATTTGCCGTTACTCAGCGTAATCCTTTCATTTTTACCATGAAATACGGGAGGCATATCCGGGTCAACGGCATCCGTAGCAGCTACACCGGTATCGCTGTTGGTCAACGGTAATGCGGTAGCGGCAGGAACCGCGGTTTGATTAGCCACTTTCGCCAGCGAATCCGCCCGCTTTTGTTCGTAATATACCTGTTGCTCGTGATTACTCCACAAAAAGTATCCTCCGGCAATCAGGATTAACAACACGAAGCCAATAATTGAATTACGATCCATTGAATATTTATGAAAATAATTTTAGTGCGCAAAGGTAGGTAAAAATGAGTAACAGCTTTATGCGGATATCGGTAAGGGGTTCAGCCAAAATTGAGTAGCCGTTTTTACCGGTAATGGTGGTTTTTACCGAAAGACGATAAAATTCTCCGAACATCGTTGTGCTCCTGGTATCCTTTATTCTCTTCGCATGAAACAATTTCCCACACTATATCAATCATCTGTCCCCATCATAAGAACCCCACCCGAAATATTTTACCATTCTTTGAATAATACCCGCAGCTTTTATCGGTACATTCGCATACCGGAATAGCAGAAAGCCGGCCATTTCAAAAAAACAGCATTTTATCATATCCAATGCATCAAACAGACTTCCTGGTGATCGGATCCGGAATTGCGGGTCTGACCTTTGCCGTAAAGACAGCAGAAAAATTTCCCAATAAGACCATTACCGTTCTTACGAAAGTCAATACGGATGAAACCAATACCAAATATGCCCAGGGCGGGATTGCCGTAGTAAATGACGAGGCGGATTCTTTTGAAAAGCATATTGAAGACACCCTGATAGCCGGCGACGGCCTGTGCAACGAAGCTGTAGTGAATGCGGTAGTTACCGAAGGTCCAAAGCGGGTAAATGAGATCATCAGTTGGGGAACCAATTTCGACAAAGAGGCTTCGGGGGCATATTCCCGCGGTAAGGAAGGCGGCCATTCCGAATTTCGCATCCTGCATTATAAAGATATTACGGGCAATGAAATTGAACGGGCGCTGGTAGCCAAAGCGGCTGCTTATCCTAATATCATTTTCCACAACCATTGGTTTGTCGTGGACATTATCACCCAGCATCATCTGGGTTTCTTAGTGACCAAATCCACCCCGGACATTGAATGTTACGGCGTTTATGCCCTCAATATGCAAACGGGAAAGATTGAGAAACTGCTTGCTAAGATCACGATGATGGCCAGTGGCGGCACGGGACAGGTTTATCGCAGCACTACGAATCCGAAGATTGCTACCGGCGATGGCATAGCCATGATATACCGGGCTAAAGGGCGCATTGAAAATATGGAGTTCATCCAGTTTCATCCCACGGCTTTATATGAGCCGGGCGCCAGTCCGTCTTTCCTGATTACCGAAGCGGTTCGCGGCGATGGCGGTATCATACGCAATAAAGAGGGCGAGGCCTTTATGGAACGCTACGATTCCAGAAAAGATCTGGCGCCGCGCGACGTGGTGGCGCGAGCCATCGACAGCGAGATGAAACGTACCGGTGTGGAACATGTTTACTTAGACTGCCAGCACATGGATCCGGAAAAGTTCCGGCATCACTTTCCGACTATTTATGAAAAATGCAGGAGCATGGGAATTGACGTATTTGAAAAGATGATTCCGGTGGCGCCGGCAGCGCATTATTGCTGCGGTGGTATCAAAACCGATTTACATGGTCGTACATCCATCCGTCACCTGTATGCCTGCGGCGAATGTTCCAGCACCGGGCTGCACGGCGCCAACCGCCTGGCCAGTAATTCTTTGCTCGAAGCCCTGGTCTTTGCGCACCGTTGTTTTGAAGATGCCGCACAATCCATTGCATCGCTGAAGACTCAGGAAGGCATCCCCGAATGGGATGCCGCCGGCACTGTAGCGCCCAGAGAGATGATCCTCATCACTCAAAGCCAGAAAGAATTGCAATCGATCATGAGCGATTATGTGGGCATTGTCCGGAATAATATTCGCCTGGAGCGGGCCATGAGGCGTCTGGACCTGTTGCACGAAGAAACTGAGCGTCTCTATGAGCAGGCAGTAATTTCACCACAGTTGGCCGAGCTGCGCAACCTGATCACTATCGGCTACCTGATTGTGAAAAGCGCGCAGTTTCGCAAGGAAAGTCGTGGCTTGCATTATAATACGGACTATCCCGAAAAATTATCCCGAAAAGAAAATATGGTATTATGATGCTTTGGAAATTTCGGGTAGCGACGCATTGTACATTGAGATTATGAAAGAGCAGATTGACCGGAGACCGGTATGAATGCTATACGTCGCGATGTTTTATCCATCTGTATGACTTTGCTGCAACGAGCATATAGTTGATTATCAATATAGCAAGTTAAGTATTAATATTTTATCTAATGATCAGTATAGATGCGCGTGTGAGATAATAGCATTATTTTTATCAATATTATTAATTATTTGATTTTAAGTCATTTGCTATTTCAACAAGGTCCATCTGTAGTATAAAATATCCGCGCCGGTCTTGATTAAAAAAACCATAAAATCATATCTGTCAGAGCAGGCAACCATTTTTATACGGTAATTTTGCGTAAATTATTTAAATCATCTATTTATGAAAAAAATGTGCTCATTCGCCCTGATGTCGGGCTTTCTGTTTTTAGCGGGCCGGGCCAATGCCCAATTGCAAAAAGGTAACCTGATGATAGGCGCCAGCCTTGCTGATATCCAGTTGAATTTACAATCCGGCAATACCAAATTCGGATTTGAACTTAGCCCCAAATTAGGATACTTCGTTGATGATAATATTGCGGTCGGCGGCATGATCAAAATCGGCCTGGAGAGCAGCAAGGGCTACCTGGATTTTGAATATGGCATCGGCGCTTTCGGACGTTATTATGTCAGCGATCCCAGAACGATCCTGCTGAAACATGCCCGCTTCTTTGCTGAAGCCAGTATTGGCGTTAATGGCTATAATACCAGAAGCGAAAGCGTATCCGGCGTAACCATATCCACCTCTACCAATGGCCTGGGTTTGGGCGTAGGTCCCGGCGTGGCTTATTTTCTCACACCCAATATTGGATTAGAAGCGATGCTCAAATATGATTTGGCCGTAGGCTTTGGCAATTCCACCACTAACAATAAGTTCTCCGTAAATGTAGGTTTCCAGATTTACCTGCCCACAAACAAGGCGCGGTCTATTTATAATGAAGTGAAAAGTGAAACTACGGTTAAGTAAAAAGTCAAAATGCAAAACATTAAAATCCTGATAACCCATTTCATTGAATTTGATAATCCAGACAAAATATACTTAAGTAACACTACCTTAAACCGCAAATAAGCGCACTGGAGGAGGTGATTACACCTCGGGCTATTATAATTTTCAAAAGGCGTTGTTGAATTGATACAGCGAATGTTTTGCACCATAGCCCACGGTTTACACTGTGGGCTATGTGATATCAGCCTGATGCAATAGTCGATATCAATGAATGGTATGTTATGCTTTTAGCGAAGCATTAAAACTTTCGCATGAAATACAAAACACCATGCTGGTCTTCAATAATCAGTTCTTTACCGTCCGCTTTAAACACTTTTAATGCTACCGTTTCACCTGCTCCGGTTTGGGTTGCCAGTGTGCCGCCTTCTATTGCAGTTACAGCATACAGACAATCTTCCGGGGAAGTGCTGTAGAGCAATCCCAGTTTTCCTCCTTGTGATTCATCAAAGAAAACGGCTTTTTTGATTAAAAGCTTAAAGTCTGTTTGGGACATTGGGCCGTTTCGACTTACCCGCCTATAGGCTTCCCATTCGCCCTTTAAGAGATCCTGGTCTATAGCGCTGATCACAGTAGTGGGCAGTTCATTTTCCTTAAGCTTTACATAAGCATCAGCAGCGCTTTTGTCTAATAATACTCTGGTGAATATATGAATATTGCCGTCTGCTGCTAATGTAATCTCATCCTCTTTTTTGCTGAGCACATCAAACTCCAGATAGCCCAGCGAAAGTTTGTTTTTAATGATTTTACCATTATACACAAATCCGCCTTTCCTTATTCCGATATCTTCTCCGCCGGAATAAGTAAGGAACAACGTATCCGTGTAAGCAATTTCCTTTTTATCTTTATCCTGTAACCTTTGAGTTTCTTTCCATCGGTTTGGCGAATACTCCTGGGCCAAAAGACGCTTACCTGTAAAAGCTATAATTATTGTAATTGCAATGAATGAGCTGTATGATTTCATGCTTTTATTTTTTGTTTTTTGTAAAAATGACGGAAACAGGAAAATTCAAAATTAATGGAAAGATATAGTAATATTGGCTATTAAATTCCGTCTTTTATATTCTTATTTTTTTGCAAAAACTAAGCGCTTCCGAATGAATTATAAAACTGCAATTCAACAATGACAAAAGAGAAAATGATAAACGACTTAAAAAGAGTCCAGGAAATAGCCGGGCTGTCCAAATTCAGGAGGCTGATGTATAATCCGGTCCGGTATGGTTATGCGATTGCATACAGGGAATTGATATACCCTAAAAAGAAAAAAGGGAGAATTGTTGATGCCAATTTGTTTTATGGAAAAAAAATAAAAATAGCCTTACCGGCTTCAACGGATATATACCTTACAGGTGGCAAATCACATTCATCGGAAATAAGGTTAGCCCGGTTTCTCATACTCAATCTACATAAAGGCAATCACTTTTTAGACATTGGAGCCCACTATGGCTATTTTACGCTTATTGCTGCCGAAATAGTAGGGGATAATGGCATGATATACGCTTATGAGCCTTCGTCAAAGAGTTTTGATATCCTGTCACAAAATACAAGTGATTTACAAAACGTATTCATTCACAAAAAAGCGGTTTCTGATACGACTGATACGATTTCATTTTATGAATTTTCCAATCTACAGTCAGAATATAACGCGCTTGACGTTGCCCAGTTTGAAAATGAGGAATGGTACCGGCATGCTCCTCCGTCAAAAAATGACGTTGAAGCTACAACAATAGATACCCTGGTTCAACAAACAACATTTACTCCCCATATTATCAAGATAGATGTAGAAGGCGCCGAGGATAAAGTCATTCAGGGAGGAGCGGATTTTTTTAAAGCCGGTTCGCCCCGAATCATTATGGAATATCTTGAACCAAGGCGCAATAATAAATCCCATAAAAAGGCATTAACCCTGCTTGAAGCAATTGGTTATACTCCCCATATTATTAATGATGACGGCAGCTTGCAGGAAACCGACCTTATAGATGAATACCTGAAAATACAGGAACTGGAATCCGACAACATCATTTTTCTTAAAAAATAAAGGGAGAAAATTCCTGTTAACTCCGGTTCGACAGTCCTGTTTCAAGTTTGTTTTTAACCCTAAAAAACTTCATTACAGGTATCCCCAAAATTTGCTAAAGATGCTGCGGCAGGGAGTCAAAACAAACTTTTGAAAATAAACTCTGCATTATCGTGTTTGGGTGTATCCCGGATTGCCACATTGCAATAAGGCCGGATTTTCAGAAAATCATCATATTCACTTACCTTTTCACGACATTCCTGACTAATCACATCTTGACTCCAATAGTAAGGGCTACCACATTATTTCCGAAATTCATATCAGCAAGGCCGGTAGGCACACCGGAAACCAATCCCGGGTAGGCGTACTCTGCAACTTTGTATACGCTGTGCATATAACCCGCGTCCACAAAGAATCCACCAAACCGCATGCCGGCTCCGATACTGAAATCCACCCGGCTGCCTCCGAAGATTCCGGCATCTTTGAACGGACTGGTATGATAAGCAAAGCCTACCCTGCCCATAAACTGTTCAAGACGACCCTCTGCGCCGAGACGCAGTACATGACCCAGGGTGTAAGTTTGCTTTATGGCATCGTTTACCAATGCTGCATAATCCGGGTAAGAACTCATGTGATAACGCATGGCATTATACCCGACAACTTCATAGTCGGCATTAATGATACCATGATGACCGAGCATGGCAGTAGCACTCAGTACGCCACGCCAGGGCGTGCGCAGGCCGTAATTGAACTGGTAAATTGTTCCGGGATCGACATAAGTTTCCGGGTTGGTGTTAGGCTCACCAATATTCGATTTGTAATTTTCCGTATTGGATTGCAAAATATAAGTACTGGTATCGCCGAAACTCGACCAGGTTGGAGTATGAAAGGCAAGGCCAAGCCGGAAAAAGTCATTCACCACATAAATAGCGCCTAATTTCACATTAATACCCATGCCTCCTGTTGAGGAATTTTCATAATAATCCAGGTAAGAAAAATTATTATCATCATTTCCCGACATGTCATCTTCCGAATAGCGCATGGAACGCCGGTAGGTGAAATCCTGCAGGCCTATGCCGAGACCCAGCAAGATTTTCTCCTTATAATTTCCACCTAAGCTCAGATTATATTCTCCAACACCTCCTTCGGTCTTATAGGTTTTAGCCTGCATCAGTCCATCCTGGTAAGGCACAATAGAGTAGAAATTATCATCCAGCAAATAACCTTCGTACCCCAGGAAACCCCCGGGCGGCGAAACATTTACGCCGACACCGTAACCCACAGCGCTGGCTGAGAAAATCTCCGCAATGGAGCTTTGATCGTTATAACCTGAATAGCTTATCCGTTGATTAAAATCTGCCAGCCGGTTGTAACCTATTCCTACTGAAAAGGATTTCCAATTGCTGCCGGAATAGCGTTTTCCGGTAGCCGCTTTTGTAAATACAAGCCCGAAATTGCCCACGTTGATTTTCGTTTCATTATCGCCTGTCGCATTATTCAGATAGGTGGTATTAACGTTATTAAAACGGAGGGTCGGTGTAAACGTAACTTCTGAACTGCGATAAACGCCAATACCGGCAGGGTTGAGGGACAGCGTGGAAAAATCGCCACCCATAGCGCCGCCGGATCCGCCCAAGCCTATAGACAAGGCTGTAGCGCCGCCGGACAATTGCCCATAACGCAATGCGTCAATTTCATTTTGTGCCAATGCCGGATACGCAAAACAGAGCGCAGCCGAAAATAATAACAGCGATAGCTTTTTCATTTCAATTAATTTAAGAGGGAAAAAGTATAGACAAAGGTAACGGCTATATTGTTTAATAGCGTATGATAAAAAGTTTTGGCATTCCCGGCAGCATGATATAAACTTAAACAAAAGCATTGACCGATAAGATCATTAAAAAAGAAAACAGAATGCCGGATTGCCCTGTTTTCCAAATAAAGAAAAGCTCCCTTTCGAGAGCTAATTTTCATCATAACAAACATTTATTTAAAAAAATAATTGTATGGACTTCTTATTTGTGTAGCCTTAACCATTCGTAAACAAAGCCACTTAAAATCCTCATAAACCCGGTTTAAAAATTTGTCGGGTAAATTGGGTCATAAATGTAGTAATTTTTTGTAAACATAAAAACAATATGCCTGAAATTTTTTAATATTCTTACAGCTACTCCATTAACGAACCTGAATATATAGCGCTATGCCATGACATCACAATTGTGTCATACGATGGAAAGGAAGATTGAATGAGGATTGACAGGAGTACCCGTTACATTCCTGCATAAAACGTTGAAAAAGAAATACGCAATTCGGTATGATCCAATTTTAGACGCTCTTATAATATTTTTATTATCGAAAAGACAGATCCTGAGTGGCCAGCAGCTTATTCAGGATTTCCATTCTGATTGTAGCCCAATCTTTCGTAGTATCACTGGTTGAAAAATTCATGGCAAAGAAATAAGGATGCGGGATATTATCAATCTGATGAGTTTCTACATTTTTCAACTGATGAATGGATTCTACAAAACCAATAACCCAAATCACATCCGGCTTTCCGGGAACTTTTCCCCAACCGGTTTTATAAAACAACCTGTATTCGGGCTTTTCTATCTGCAGCATCATGTGTTGTACGATCCGCTGGGATCTTTCGCTAAATCCCGGTAGTTCGGCAAAGTAAAGGCGCTTGAGAAAGCCCACCTGTTCATCCGCAGATATCTGCAAAGTATCGTTCAGCCAAAAGCTATCTACCACCTGCCCGGTCTGCATATTGCCATACTTCAGCGTATCAATATAATAACGCATTTTTTCCATCCCGATCAAACGCGCTAATTCCTGATAATAAGGTACCGCGCTGTATTTAAAGGCCTGCGTCATCGTCAAATCCTGATTCCAGTTTTCATTCCAGCGCTTTACTCCATCCCATTTTATCAGGAACTGTTCATTGGTAGCGATGCCGGTTTCAAGTCCAATCAGGGAATTAAGAATTTTAAAAGTAGAAGCCGGCGTAACTCTCGCGGCACCACCATCTTTATTATAGTAGTGGGCGATTTCCTTATTGTTATCATAGATCTCGTAACAACCTTCCACACCATATTCATCAAAGATATGCTTCCATTCTTCATGCTCTTTTATGCGCACATTCATGCAACTGCTCAATCCTGTCAGTAAAAAAATGCCCAGCCAAAAAAAATGCTTACTCATTAAAATTGATATTTACGTTCGGGGATAAAATTACAACTTTTACTTTTCCAGTATCCGGATCTCCACACGGCGGTTGGTAATGCGATCCTGCTCCGTCATTTCTACGGGAATAAGCGGCTTCGTATGTCCAAGGCCTTTATAACGCAACCGCTCCGGAGCGATCCCGTTTTTTACTAAATAATCCCTTACAAACTTTGCGCGCTGAAAGGACAAATCAAGATTACCGGTTTCGATATCCGTTGCATCAGGATAGCCTGTAACGCAACAAATATGGCCTTCTATCTGAATTTTGAGTGTCGGGTTTTCACGCATTATCTCTAACAATTCCTGCAAGGAAGGTATTGACTCCGACAATACCTGATGCATAGATTCATAAAAATTGATGTTTTGCAGTACGATAGTTTCCTGCTCCTTTACCAATGCAAGATCAATCGTTGGTTCCGGCTTCACCGGCTCTTGCTGCGAAACAGGATTCGCCGGTATGGCTTTCGGTTTTCGCCTTTTGACCAGGATCTCCGTACGGCGGTTGAAAGGATTGCCATGCTCGCCTTTCCGCATTTCCTCCCGTTGTCCCATGCCCATAGTGGTCAATATCCAGCGGGAATCAATATGCTTTTCCTGTAAGTATTCCCTTATCGAAGCAGCACGTTTTTCCGACAGTTGTTGATTAGGAGGTTCCGTACCGAGATAGTCGGCGTATCCGTAAATCAATATGCCACGTGGCTGTTGATGTAAGGAATTGGCAAGGCTATCCAGCATGCCGTAGCCTTCCTTATGCGGATGAAAAGAACCGATGTCAAAGTAAATTCTTAGGGTGTCAAATCCATACTGGGCATGTATGATTCCGTGCAGACACAAGCTACTAATCAAAAGGACAAGGATACGCATCATAGGCAGTGTTTGAGCAGCAAGCTGCGATTAATAAGCCAGCAACCGGTCAAAGGTATCTTTCAGTCTTTTCTTTGCGAGAAAATTCTGCTCCAGCTCTATAGCAAAAGGCACCGGGGTATCCAGGCTGGCACAGCGCATCACCGGCGCATCTAAGTATTCAAAACAATGCTCTCCGATCCATGCAGCCAGTTCGCCGCCAATGCCGCCAATCAGCGTATCTTCATGCAACAATAATACCTTACCCGTTCTTTTTACCGCATCCCGAATCGTATCGTAATCCAATGGCAACAAGGTACGTAAATCCACAATGTGAATGCTGTGCTGCGGGTATTGCTCAGCAAAATCCATAGCCCAGTGCACTCCGCTTCCATAGGTGATTATGCTGATGGCTTCTCCTTCCTGCACCACCTTTGCCTTCCCGATTTCAACGGTGTAATAATCGTCCGGAACCTGCCCGCTCACACCACGGTACAATGCCTTATGCTCAAAAAACATCACAGGATTGGGATCTTCAAAAGCAGCTAACAATAATCCCTTAGCATCTGCCGGCGAAGAGGGATAAACCACTTTCAGACCGGGAGTATGCACAAACCAAGCTTCATTGCTTTGAGAATGAAAAGGCCCGGCCCCCACTCCTCCGCCAGTCGGCATACGCACCACTACGTCCGCACACTGACCCCAACGGTAATGGATTTTTGCCAGGTTATTGATAATCTGATTAAAACCTACAGTAGCAAAATCGGCAAACTGCATTTCCATCATAGCCTTAAATCCTTTGATCGACAGACCCAGCGCCGCACCGACGATAGCACTTTCGCATAATGGCGTATTGCGTACTCGTTCTTTACCGAAGGTACTCACAAACCCTTCGGTAACTTTGAAGGCGCCGCCATATTCCGCTATATCCTGCCCCATCAAAATCAGGTTATCGTATCGTTGCATCGCTAAACGCATGCCATCGCTGATCGCCTGAATCATCTTCTTCTCTGAAGTGGTTCCTGTAGGTGTGGATGTGGAAACCATTGCCGGTGAAGGAGCAAATAAGTCCCGCATTTCTTCTTCCGTATCCGGCACTATGTCTTCCGCAGCAAACCCAATGGCGATTCCGGAATTAATCTCCTCCTGAATGGCATCGTGAATAGTGGTAATATTTTCCGGACTCAGTATTTTTTCCCCAAGCAGGAATTGCTCATAATTCTTTACCGGGTCCTTTTTCTCCCATTCTTCGAATAATGCCCGGGGTACATATTTTGTCCCGCTGGCTTCTTCATGACCCCGCATCCTGAAGGTCATCGCCTCCACCAGGATGGGCTTTTGCTCCTTAATACAGTATTCACGTGCAGACTGAATAGACTGATAGACTTCGAGGATATTGTTCCCGTCAATAGTAATTCCTTTCATGCCATATCCAGCCGCTTTATCAGCAAGTTGCTTGCAAACAAACTGCTCGGAGACCGGTGTACTGAGTCCGTATCCGTTATTTTCAATCAGGAAAATAACCGGAAGACCCCATACTGCCGCGGTGTTCAGCGCCTCATGAAACTCCCCTTCGCTGGTGCCTCCGTCGCCGGAAAAAGCCAGCGCAACCTTATCTTCTTTCCGCAGCTTATGGGCAAGTGCAATACCATCGGCGATAGCTAATTGCGGGCCTAAGTGAGAAATCATTCCGCAGATATGGTGTTCCTTACTGCCGAAGTGAAAGGAGCGTTCCCGCCCTTTACTGTAGCCGGTCTTCTTACCCTGCCATTGCAAAAATAGCTTAGGAAAAGGCATCTGACGGCCGGTAAAAACACCCAGGTTCCGGTGCAGCGGCATGATGTATTCATCAGCATCCAATGCGAGCGTAGCACCAACGGCAATGGCTTCCTGACCAATGCCGCTGAACCATTTGCTGATCTTACCCTGGCGAAGCAGAATCAGCATCTTTTCTTCAATCATACGGGGCTTTACGATTTCTTTGTAAAGCATCAATAATAGATCATCCGACAAGTTTTTGCGGGAAAATTCCATAGTTCAAATTTTGATGCAGCAAAGGTAGATTTTTTATCGGGCGGAAAAGAGAAATAATAGGAATGAACGCGCATCGGATTACCACATTATAGTGCCATCGCATTTTTTCGTCAACTCAGGAAATTCTACATGAAGAAACATTTCTCTTTAGAAGTAAAACATCCGAAATTTTATCATGCACTATCCTTTTGAGAGATTGCTCCATAAGGAATCACTATCGCTGCTTTGGGTATCCGGCACAACACTGAAACCCGTTTTTTGTTAGTTAAAACAACAAGAAAGGATCAACACAACAGAAACGCCCGTCTCTAAGCTGAATCAGCTATGCATTCCAGATACTCCATGCGGCCTCTGCCTGCAATATCAACATTTCCAGTCCGTTTTTTATTCTTGCGCCCCGCATTTTGGCATGGTGCAAAAAGCTTGTTTCCGCAGGATTATAAACTAAGTCATAGCACAGGTGTTCTTCGGAAAGACAGCTATACGGAATGTCCGGAGCGCTCTGAATATCAGGGAACATGCCAAGCGGAGTAGTGTTGATGATTAAGGTATGCCTTTCCATAAGCGCATCCGTCAATTCGGAATACAGGAACCCGCCGGGAATTTTATGCCGGGAAACGAAATGGCAACTGAAATTCATTTGCTTTAAACCATAAGCTGCTGCCTTGGCCGCACCGCCGCTGCCTAATATCAGGGCGGCTTTATCCTTTTGATTCAGCAAAGGCTTCAGCGACTGCATGAATCCGGCAACATCGGTATTATAGCCCCACAATCTGCCGCCATCAATTCGGATGGTGTTAACTGCTCCGACAGCAGCAGCTACAGGATCAAGGTCATCCAGATACGGAATAATTTCTTCTTTATACGGAATGGTTACATTCAACCCTTTCAGCGCAGGGTACCGTAATAATAATTCCGGAAACTGACGAATATCTTCCAAAAGAAAGGGCTGATAGCCGGCATCAATTTGCTCCCGCTCAAATTTCTTCGCAAAATATCCGGGTGAGAAACTGTGTTCCAGGGGATAACCGATTAGGCCAAACATCTTCTCCGTTTTTCCTTTTAATATCAGCTTAAATACTGCCTGTTCGTCCGCCATCAACCGGAATACTGGCGCCGTTTACATAAGCAGCAGCCGGTGTGCACAGGAAAGCAGCCACGGCAGCTATCTCTTCCGGCTTACCAAAGCGGTTCATGGGAATTTCTTCCTGCATGGATGCCGCAATTTCTTCTTCTGATATACCGGATTTACCGGATTTATTTTGGATAATCCCTTCCAGGCGTGCCGTTGCGGTGGCGCCGGGTAAAATATTATTAACCGTTATCCCGAATTGTCCTAATTCATTAGCCATTGTTTTTGCCCAGGAAGCCACGGCGCCGCGTATCGTATTGCTTACACCCAGACCTTTAAGCGGTATTTTCACGGAAGTGGAAACGATATTTACCATGCGTCCGTATCCACTTTGCTTCATCCCGGGCAATACCGCCTGAGCTAATAGCTGATTACAAATCAGATGCTGTTGAAATGCCTGTAAAAAGGCTTCCGGGTTAGCCTCCACAACAGGCCCTCCGGCCGGTCCGCCGCTATTATTAATCAGAATTTGCACCGGATTGCCGGATACATAGTCTTTCGCAACCTGCTCCACCCACCGGTAGTCTGAAAAATCAGCAACCAACCAGTCATGCTGTTGACCCTGGGTTGTATCCAACCGATCTGCCGCTGCTTTTAATGCGGTTTCATTACGGGCAATCAGCGTGCAGGAAGCGCCTAAATGCGACAGCTCCCGTGCAATGGCCAAACCGATTCCCTGTGTGCTGCCTCCGATTAATGCCCTTTTATCTTTCAATGATAAATCCATGATTTGTGTTTTAGCGGTTAAATTTACAATCCATTTTCCTTTGCATCCCATTTTCCCTTCAAAAATGCCTGAACTAAATAGGACAACAATTTCCCCGTCAGCGGCTGACTTTGTCCATCCTCGCGCAATACAACGCCTTCGGGCAAATGGAGATAACAGGCATTTTCCTGTTTGCCACAAGCATATAGATAAGACATGGCTTGAGCAGGTGTTATGCCTACCGGTGTAACCGCGCTGCTCAGGACATTTTCAATACAATCCAGATCCAGCTCCACGCCGAAAGGCTCCCTGCTTACAAACGACAATGCCTGCTGTACCGCAGCTGTCCAGGATAGTTTTTCCCTTACAAAGATATCTTCCCACCAGATTGCCGAAAGATCATCATCCCGCAGGACTTCCGTGATCATATCCTGATTGTTATAAGCCTCATGCAGACCAAGCATGCTATAACGTTTCAGAAATTTTTCCGACTTCGCATAACGGAAACCGTTCCCGCTGTGGCGACCTTCCAGGCTTCTGTAATCGCCATGTGCATCCAGATTGATCGTATGAATCATTCGGTTTAAAGCATTACTGCCTCCTTTTATCACGGGGAAAGCGTTGTTATGCCCTCCGCCAATGATAATGGGTATCTTACCGGCGGACACAATGGCTTCAATGACCGGGAATACCAGATCATCTGTTCGGGCGCATTGTTCCCGCAAGGTTCGGGCATCTTCTTCAGCACCGGCTGTCATCCAGCTATCAAACTCAAAGGCGCCCAGCAAGAAAATGGTTTCAGCTTTAAAAAAAGCATTGGCCTGAATGTTCAGAAAGCTTTTCAGAAATGCCGGCCAGGCCGTTTGCGCGCCGCCAATGCCGCCGTTAGCCCGCACACCGATATCTTCCGGTATGCCCAGCAATACAAAATGTTCCGGGCGGCGCTGCAATGCATGTATCCCCTGATCCGGCGAAGACAACAATCCAATCCGTTCCCCGCTTTTGACCTCACCCGGTCGTTTATTAATCAGCGGAAAGACATCGTGATGAGTATAAACACGCAAGTCAGACATGAGCATAAGATTTTATGAAGGGTCAATAGAATATGTCGAATGGTTTATCAGGTCAGGGCTTGTTTAAAATGCTTAGATTTGCAATATTATCCAAAAACAAACGAAAATATCATGTATCCATCTGAATTAGTCAATCCAATGAAGGCGGAAATGACCGAAAACGGTTTCCGGGAACTACTCACTCCGCAGGATGTGGATCAGGCTTTAGCAACGCCCGGAACTACCCTGCTTTTTATCAATTCTGTTTGCGGCTGTTCAGCCGGCACCGCCCGACCGGGAGTTATCAAATCTATCAAAGCAGCAGGCAAGAAACCTGCACAGTTAGTAACTTCTTTTGCGGGCTATGATACCGATGCCGTAAAGCAGGCTCGGAATCACTTAATGCCGTATCCTCCGTCTTCACCGTCTATTGCTTTATTAAAAGACGGGAAATTAGTGCACATGATCGAGCGTCACCTGATTGAAGGTCGAAGTGCAGAAATGATTGCCGAAAACCTGCAACAGGCTTACGAGATGTATTGCTAATGGCTTTTTTCCTGTTTTGTGCGGTAGTCGATGCTTTTCCCCTGAAACCCTTTATTTTACTG
>CAZUSO010000063.1:0-16456 GCA_964622775.1 uncultured Taibaiella sp.
AAAGACGCTATCGCTGAATATCAATACCTTATATTAAAATAGTGTCAAACTTGAGGGGAAATGCACACATTACCGTCAGTGATCTCAGCGGAAGGACGCTGTTTAATACAGCAGTGGATAACCGGCCGGTTATGGAAATTTCCATGCATGATATGGCTCAGGGCATTTATTTCCTGAAGTATCAGGATGATATGACTTCACAGGTTATAAAAATCGAGAAGCAGTAAATAAAACCAGACTGAAACAAGCCGTTTCTTTGATATTTGATAATGGTTTCAACTGTTTTTTGTTACTTCTGCTTAAAAAACCTGTAAGGTTTTGGAAACCTTACAGGTTGCTTTATTGGCGATTGGAAGGAGTGGATTTTGAAATTGTAGGTTATCTGTATTTCGAAATTTCGGCACAGGTCGAACAGCATGGCTTATGCAGATCGTGTTTACCCCAACAATTCCCGGATGGGTTAATGCTAATCATTAAAATAATATTGCGGACAGATAATACAGAAAAGCATCTTCCCTGTAAACACTATGAACAGATAATATGCAGGCGAAACGTTGCTGATCGAATAGTGATTCCTGCCAAAGAGATATAATTGTAGCTGTAATAAATTAATAATGCCGGTTGCTTCGGATGTGCCATATCCGGAACAGAATAAAGGCAAACAGCATACCGCCAAGGTGTGCGAAATGCGCCACATTATCGCCGGGATTATTTCCGAATCCCAGGAACAATTCCAGCAGCGCGTACATAGTGACGAAGTATTTAGCCTTAATGGGTATCAGGAAATAGAAATATATCCGGACATTCGGGAACAGATAACCGAAGGCAAAAAGCACGCCGAATACCGCACCCGATGCGCCTACCATAGGTACTCCGGGCTGAACGCTGCCCATCAGGCTTTGCGTAAGCAGGAAGCAAACGGCTGCACCGATACCGCTGATGAAGTAGAATACCAGAAACCGCTTCGTCCCTAAAAAGTTTTCAATGGAATTGCCAAACATCCAGAATGCAAACATATTGAAAAAGAGGTGGGATAAATTGCCATGCATGAACATGTGTGTAACCAGTTGCCAGGGTTCGAAAAGCGCCGTGTTCCAGTGAAATAATGCAAAGTTCCGGTACATAAAGTCCTGTGCTCCGGCTCCCAGAATATTGGTGGCTAAATAGAAAATGATATTGATAATGATGATATTTTTAATTACCGGTGGTAATATCTGAAAGCCTCCGGGGCGAACTTCTGTCATTAAATACGTGTTTGAATGATGAGCAAAAATCTCGAATAATCGTTCAAAAATAAGAAACCTTACTCAATTAAATTTAAAGGGGGCGATCAGCAGGAATTCGGGGATGATTACCCGGAATGATTTGCGTGCTACAAGATCCGTCATGGTATAGTGGCCGTACATCTTCCCCATATCGCTGTTAAGGTTCACCGCAGAAACGTACCGGTAGGATTTACCGGGCTCAATAACCGGCTGGCGGCCAATTACACCTTCACCCTGCACTTCCCGGTTCAGTCCGCTGCTATCTCTGATAAACCAGTGTCGGCTCATAAGCTGCACCGCAACGGACGAAAGGTTTTCAATAGTGACCCGGTAGGCAAAGAGATGGTCGGAGCGCAAAGGATTGCTTTGTGTTTCCTGATAAAATGTTTCTACCGTAATCCGGACGCCTTCCGAAATTTGCTGAACCATAGTTGATGTATAAGATTTGTATTATGTTAAGCGTATTTTTTCGGTAATAATATCATGCTGAAATGCTGAAGCCACGGTCATGAGGTGTTGAACCCCATCAGGAAGGCAACTCCCGGTTCATAACGCTGAGGACGATCTCATATTCAAATCCCTTCTGCAACAAATAACGGATAGCTTTCTGCTTTTGTGTTCCGGGATGTTTTTCATTTTTCAGCGCTTCCTGTTTTTGAGCCGCAAGCCGTGCAATGCAGTCTCTATATTCCACCTCGTCGATTTCCAGTAATCCTTTTTTGATACAATATTCGGAAACATCTTTCTGACGCAGTTGCCGGATAATCCGGACTCGCCCCCAGTGATTATAGACGAATTTTCCCCGCACGAAAGCACGGGCGTAACGTCCCTCATTCAACAAATCTTCCGATACCAGCATGCTGAGCAGTGTTTCCAGGTCATCACCCCGTGCGCCTAAATCCACAAGCTTATAGCGCACTTCCTGGTGACAACGTTCCCGGTAGTTGCAGTAATGCCTGATGGCCTGTAATATTTTTTCAAAACTTTCCGTCATGCTGTTCCAAAAAAATCAAAAAAGAGTTGGGGGGTATCTGCCCAACTCTTTTCCAGTTAATTCTGAAGGAAATACGCATTATTCAACGATCAAAATACCGCGCATCATAGCCACATGTCCGGGGAAGCTGCAGAGGTACTCGTATTCACCGGCTGCCGGTGCAACAAAAATAACGGTATCGGATTCGCCCGGACCTAACAGTTTGGTATGAGCCAATACGCTGGCTTGCTCAGAAGCCGGCATATAGTCTTCCGCTTTCGCATTAGCCGCTTTGTTGGCATAACCCATCACGTCAACGCCGGGTTTCAGCAGGATAAAGTTATGCCCCATAGTTTCTTTGGGCTGCACACCTTCGTTGGTCAGAATTAATTTTATGACCTGGCCGGCTTTAACGCTGATGCTTTTCAGGTTATATTTCATCTCGTCATTGCCGATCATGTGTACCTGTGTGGTATCGCCATTTATGGTGATGTATTGAGAACCTGGTTCTTCCTCCGCTACAGGTGTGGACTCCGTAGTTTCAGAAGACGATGAATCTGTGGAACTGTTACAGGCGGTAAAGCCAAAGGCTATGCAAGCCAGAATCAGAATTTGTTTTTTCATTTTTATATATTTGATTAATGATTAATAAGCTTAATATTGTCCTGTACTCAGTAATACCAGCGTACAGGCTTCCAGCGGAACAATGCCATTTTCCTCCGCAAGGCGCTCCAGGTCAGGGTTCTCCGTTCCGGGATTGAAGACAATCCGTTTCGGTTTCAATGAGATAATATAGTCGTAATAGGCGATTTGCCGCTGTGGATTAAGATACAGGGTAACCGTATCAATGTTCTGAAAGGGTGTTTTTTCATTACTATAATTTACATCGTCAACTAATCCGTTCCTCAACCCGATGGCAACTACGGGATGTCCGTGAGCCCGGAGGCTTCTGATGGCCTTATTGCTGTATCGTTCCGGGTTTTCGGAGGCGCCAAGTACTAATGTTTTTTTAGAATTCATCCCGGTTACTTTTTTTTCGGCGCAGGCCTGGAGCCATTCGGTTTTGAGTTAGAGGAAGATGTTTTTTTAACGGCAGTACCAGGCTTTTGGGTAGTGGGCTTTTTAGTTGCCGTAGGCTTTTTGGTCGTCGTTGTGGGTTTTTTAGCAGCCGTGGTGTTAGCAGGGGGGGCTTTTTTAGGGGGCGTAATATTTTTAGCGACCGAGTTATTTGCCTTTATCGTTTTATCGCCATTGGATTTAGGGGTAAATTCGCTTGTTTTGCTGCTTTTCATAGCCTGCATGTGGCTCCGCAATGCAGCATCGGCATCAACAACAATATCATTATCTTCTTCCGAATCGGTGTGATGGTTCGCAGGAACCGCTTCATAGGTGTTTGCATTAATATCGTGAGTCGTCGTTGATGCAGAAGGCGTAGTGTAAACGGATTTGTCGAACCGTGCCTTTAGTTGATCCAGCTCATTAACTTCCGGAGCCGCATTGCCCGCAGAGATTGAGCTTCGTTCTTCCTCTATGGATTGCTCATCGGCTATATTGTATCTTTCCGGAACGGTATTTTCCGGTTCGATGATATCCGTAAGGAATGCCGGTTCTTCCTTTCGTGTCGGAATAAGATCCGTGGGAGTAGTGGCAGTTACCGGCATTATAGGCTTCCTGACCTTATCTGCGCCGGCAATATAGGTGTTCGGATCGGCAGGTGAAGTATATTGCAGGTATAAAGTACTGCCGGGTTCGGGTTCCTGTCCCGGAGCAATATGGTTCAGGTTACGCAAACTTTCTAATTGCATGCCTGCCGACTGTGCAATGATTAACAGCGTTTCTCCAGGTTGTACAACGTATGTTTCCTCCGGTCCTGTTTTTTTCTTTTTTTCCAGATAAATAAACATGTCGGATTCCAATGGCTGGTCAAACAGGTCGTTCAACTCCAGCAACCTGGAATAGCGGATACGGTGTTTAATGGCATATTCCAGCAACAGATCACCTTTAGGCGCATAGAATCCTTTGAGTCCGTTTCGCGTTGTGGTTTCATAATACCCGGTCTGATCCGGTTTTCCGGGAACGGGATCATAAACACCCGGAGCCTTATCTGTAGTTGTCGAGGCAGTCTCAGCGGGGAAATATGTTTCGGCAACATCTGATTGTTTTGCGGATGCCAATACCGGCTGTGTATGCTCGGACAATGAAGGATAAGTCAGCGCCAGATTCGTATATTGTTGCAGGTCATATTTTTCAATCGTTTCAATCAGTTTTGTGGCATAATGCGGGTTGGTAGCGTAGCCGCATTTTTTCAACCCCTTTGCCCAGGATATATAATCTTCTACGGCATATTGAAACAAGGTTGCGTAGCGCTTGTTATACTTCAGAAAATCGGAATGGTCTTTATAAGAAGTCTGCGCATCTTCATATTTGCGAAAGCATTCGTCTTTAGCATCATCCGTATAAGCATAGGTCATTCCCCTCCAGGTGCTTTTGCATTTAATGCCGAAATGATTTTGTGCATTCACGCAAAGTTCGCTGGTTCCCGCAGCTGTTTCCAGGATGCCCTGTGCCAGGGTAATAGAAGCCGGAATGCCACAACGCAACTGCTCCGCAACCGCTACGTCCCTGAACTTTTCAATATAGGCCGCCACCCGCTTATCATAAGACTGTCCAAAAGAAAGTACAGCAGTAAAAATCAGGCTTAAAAAAAGTACCGTTTTCTTCATCGGAAAGTATTTTATTTTTTTGAGATGCTATAAAAGATATGATTCCAACGTGATTCCCGTGGTGTAATAAATGCTGCATGTAACTGAAGCATTATTGAATAATCCTAGAGATAATTTTATCGTCTTCTGATGAGTGAAATTCCGTCTCGAAGCGGCAGGATTACCTGCTCTACTCGTGGATCAGCAGCAATTTTCTGGTTGAACGCGTGCATGGCGCGTGCATTATTGCTTTGCTGGTCTAAAGGCCGGATTACTTCCGAATGAAAAAGCACATTGTCAGCCAGCAGGATTCCCCCGGAATGCATCCGGTCAATCACCTTATCAAAATAACATTCATAATTTTTCTTGTCTGCATCAATAAAAACCAGGTCAAAGGTACCGCTTATATTATCAATAACCTGATCCGCAGCGCCAATATGCTGCCGGATACAATGGGAAAGCTTCATTTCCGCCCAATAGCGATCACGGATTTCCTGTAAGGAATTATCAATATCCACCGTATGTAACAGGCCGCCTTCTCCTAATCCCTTTGCCAGGCATATAGCAGAATAACCGGTATAGGTGCCCAGTTCCAGGATCAGCTTCGGGCGAACCATCTGACTGATCATCTGCAACAACACACCCTGCAAATGCCCGGAGAGCATCTGGGCGCCACTCACTCCTGCATGGGTTTCCCGGTTCAGGGAAGCCAATGCCTCGGGCTCCGGTGTCGTATAAAGTTCTGCATAATTATTGATTGGGTCAGCCGTGATATGATTGCCATCCATGATTTTAAAAATTAGAAGTTTGGTTGTAATTTATGATGCGTATAGAACTCGTTAATAAAATTGACAACTTCTTCAGCCGTATCAAAAATCTTTATCATTTCCATATCTCCCGGACTAAGGTTGCTTTCTCTGTCCAGCATTACGGTTTTCATCCATTGAAAAAGTCCGTACCAATAATCGGATCCTATACAAATCAATGGGGTTTGTGTAAATTTCCTGGTTTGAATCAATGTGGCTACTTCAAAAAATTCATCCATCGTTCCCCATCCGCCGGGCATCATTACAAAGCCCTGGGCATATTTTGTAAACATGACTTTTCTTACAAAGAAGTAATCAAATTCAATATTTTTATCCGGATCAATAAAAGGATTGGAATGCTGTTCAAAAGGCAGGTCAATATTCAGGCCTACGGAAAAGCCACCGGCCATATTCGCACCTTTATTGGCCGCTTCCATAATGCCGGGGCCGCCTCCGCTGATGATTCCGAATCCTTCTTCCGACAAACGGCGGGAAATTTCCACGGCCAGTTCGTAATATTTATGTCCGGGTTTTGTTCGGGCGGAGCCGAAAATGGTGATACAGGGGCCAATCTTTGCCAGCTTGTCAAACCCCTCCACAAATTCCGCCATAATCTTGAATATTTGCCAACTGGAATGTCCGTAAGGCTCTGTCCAGTCCCGTACTTTATATCTTTTTATCTGATCGTTCATTAAGCGTATTTTAATTGGCGTAATTTCTGTGCAAAGCTATGAATTTACGCATTAAATACAGTTGCAGCCGGTTCATGGTGAAAGAGGTGACAGAATCATGACGGGGAAAGTCATTCCTTAAACATATTTCCTTCCGGCGTATTTATTGTTACAATTACCATCATTTGCTGAAACAGTATCTACATTTTACCGATGTCGCGGCAACATTTACCGAATCTTATGAAGCATCCCGTAATCAGTCGCGCTACATTTGCATTACCAAATTATGATTCCATGCCATCAAGCCTGCACAAAAAATTATTCCTGCTTTTTTCCATCCTTTTCTTAACTACGGTTACGTTTGGGCAGACTACCTTACAGGGGTTTGTACGCTCGGAAAAGGAAGGGCCGGTTCAGGGCGCCAGTGTTTCCATTGAAAATACTTTGGACGGAACAACTACGGACAGTACCGGATTTTTCCGCTTAGTCACCTCGGAGCAGGGGGAACATAATTTGTTAGTAACCGCTATCGGCTATTTCGAATTGATACAATCTGTAAACCTGGATCGACCATCCTCCGGACTGAATATCCTGTTACAGACCAGCTCCACCACATTAGAAAGTGTTACCATCAGTGCCGGAACATTTGGTTCCTCACAAGGTAGCCAAAAAACCGTACTCAATCCTATTGACGTGGTAACTACCGCAGGCGCTATGGCGGATCCGGTAGCCGCTTTGCAATCTATACCTGGTGTACAGCGAAACGGAAGCCAAACGGGACTGATGGTGCGCGGGGGCGATGCCAGCGAAGCCAGCGTAGTTGTAGATGGACTTACTGTTCAGAATCCCTTTTTCAGCGATGTGCCGGGCGTAGCGGCCCGCAGTCGTTTTGGTATATTTCAATTCAAAGGCCTTGCCTTCAGCAGCGGCGGATACAGTGCGCGCTACGGTCAGGCGATGTCTTCCATCCTGGAGCTGAATACCTTAGATCTTCCGGAGGAAAGCACTGTGAACCTGGGAATCAATTTTGCCGGACTTTACGCCTCCGGCTCCAAATTATTTCACAAGGATAACATGGGGATTGAGGCATCGGCAAGCTATACCAATCTGTCGCCATTTTATAAGTTAGCCAATACCAATTTTGATTTTTACGACGTACCCAAAGGCGGTAATTTCTCCCTGAAATACGGCTGGCTCAACAACAAAGGAGGGCTCCTGAAATTTCAAGCCAATTATAGCTTTAACAAAACCGGGATACACATACCCAATCCATTTGTAGCCGGCGAGGATATGAACTACGGCATCAGCAATCAGAATGCCGGAACCATGCTCACCTACCGGCAAACTTTTAAGGATAAAATAAAATGGTTTATCGGAGCAGGATATTCTTTCAATAATGATGATGCCGCATGGGGAACATTTCCTTATAACAATAAAGACCAGCGTGCACAGATTCGTAATGAATTTACCTGGTATGCAGCAGGAAAATTCCACATGATATTTGGCGGTGAATGGCAATACTTCACGATCGGGCAAACCTTCGATACGATAAAAACATCCATTCAGGAAACACAAGCTGCGGTATATGCCGAAGGAGAATGGACGCCCGTACGTTGGCTAGCGCTTCGCCCGGGCATACGTTACGAAAACAGTGCTTTACTGAAAACCAATACGCTGGCTCCCCGCTTTTCCGCATCGGTGAGAGCCGGGAAAAACGGCCAGGTATCCGTGGCCACAGGACTGTTTTATCAAAGCCCGGACCGCAATTATCTGCTACAGGGATATCGCCCGGAACAACAGCAGGCTGTTCATTACATTGCTAATTATTTATGGGCTAAAAACGATCGTACCATCCGGATAGAAGGTTATTATAAGCAGTATCAGGAATTGGTTCTGGAGCATTTCAATATAGCTTACGATCCCAATAATTACCGCAGGAGCCTCGCTGCCGTAGATAACGGCGGTCATGGGTATGCCGGGGGGATAGAATTGTTCTGGAATGATAAAAAAACGGTTAAAAATTTAGAGTACTGGCTGTCGTACAGCTATATTGATACCCGGCGGCTTTACAAAAATTTTCCTGTTGCCGCTACACCTGATTTTATATCCGACCATAACCTCAGCCTGGTTACGAAATACTGGGTGGAGGATTGGAATACCATGCTGAGCGCAACGTATGCTTACGCTAATGGTAAGCCCTATTACAATCCCAACAATCCTGATTTTCTTGGCGACCGCACTCCGGATTACCATAATCTTTCCATTCAGGTCAGCTATCTGCGCGCTATTGGAAAATGGTTTGCCGTTTTTTACCTGAGTGTGGACAACGTAACTAATCAGAAAAACATCTTCGGCTACCGTTATTCCGCCGATGGCAATCAACGCTACGCCATTGAGCCCGCCATGTACCGTACCGTATTTTTTGGCGTAAATTTATCTTTAACAAAATTTGATAAAGACGAACTTTAAAAACTAAAACAACAAAACAATGAAAAACAAATTACTGCTCACGCTCACCTTTTTAGCTTTAAGCATGAACGCCCTGTTTGCCCAGGATTTCAGGGAAGCCCTCCGGGAAACTTTTGAAACCTTCGACAGCAGCCAGGATATACAGCAAAAGCAAGCGCTCAGCAACAAACTTTCGCTGATCGCCAAAAAATTCAATACGGAATGGTCGGCGCCTTACTATACTGCTTACAGCAAAATTATCCTGAGCTATATGGAACCGGATGCAGGCAAAAAAGACGCTTATTTAGATGAAGCAGACAACCTGATTGTGGAGGCGGAAAGCCTGCTCGATAAAGAATCTGATGACCTGTATGTGCTAAAAGCGATGTGTGCAAATGCCCGTATTGCCATACAGCCGCAGGATCGCTGGAAGAAATACGGGAAGATTTTTGAAAGCAATCTGGAAACCGCAAAAAAGCTGAATGCAGACAATCCGCGTATTTATTATCTGAAAGGTACCAGCGTTTTTTATACGCCTAAAGCATTCGGAGGTGGAAAGGGGCGTGCAAAGGAATATTTTGAACGTGCTCAGCCTTTGTTTGCCGCAGAATCCAAAGAGGATATTACCCGGCCTTACTGGGGTTATCAGGCAAATGCATATTTCCTGGCGGAATGCAATAAAGAAGACTGATATTATCGTAGCTTCGGCGAAAAGCATCCGGAATAACTGGAGTGCGGGAAAAACGCTTTTAAGTATGATAGCCCCGAAGAGGCTTAGTATCTACAGCCACGGGCCGCACCCGAGGCTGTCTCATGAAATATTTTTAACATAAACCCTTTAACATCATTGCTGAGGCACATATTCCCGACGATTTGGCAGAAAGCTTTTTTGGTTTGATATTTGTATCTACTACTTCTTGTAATGAAGGATATGAAGAGGGTTTGATTTTTCGCATCATTAAAAAATAAAATGAATGAATCATAACGAATTTCGCAAATACGCGATAAAGCATCGGGGTATCAGCAGCAATGCCTTTGACAACTATGCCCAGCATATCAGTGCCCAGCCTGTCGCACTGACACCATATATTATTGAGGAACGCCCGATGAATGTGGCCAGTATGGATGTTTTCAGCCGGCTGATGATGGATCGTATTATTTTTATGGGAGAGCCGATTAACGACTATGTAGCCAATATTGTCACAGCTCAGTTGCTATTTCTGGAAAGCACCGACCGCACGCGTGATATCCAGATGTATATCAACAGTCCGGGAGGCAGCGTCTATGCCGGTTTGGGCATATATGACACTATGCAGATCGTCAATCCGGACATTGCTACCATCTGCACCGGAATCGCCGCCAGTATGGCCGTAGTGCTCATGTGTGCAGGCACTCAGGGAAAACGAACGGCCTTAAGGCATAGCCGTATTATGATGCACCAGCCCAGCAGCGCCATCGGAGGCCAGGCTACCGATATCGCTATTACCGTAAAGGAAATTCAGCGCGTAAAGGAAAATCTTTACACCATCATTTCCGAACATACCGGACAGCCCTTTGATAAAGTGGCTGCCGACAGCGACCGGGATTTCTGGATGTTGGCCGATGAAGCCAAAGAATACGGCATCGTGGATGAAGTGCTGAAAAATAATCCGAAGAAGCAAAAAAAATAAGTACGTTCTTTTCCAATTACATAAACAACAAACGACATTATTATGAACTTATATAATCTGCAACAGCTCAACCTGAATAAAGACGAGGATGAAGATGAGGATGAAGAACAGGCCATCACCGACAAGAAAAACCCCATGAGCCTGTGGCTGAAAAAGCAGGAGGAGCTTTTTTTCAAAAACAGAGCGGTCTATCTGTGGGGGCCGGTGGAAGACCGTTCCGCCAAGGAAGTCGTAAACAAATTATTATTGCTGGATGCCGATAAGTCCGGCAAGGAAATTAAATTCTTCATCAACAGCCCGGGCGGCGTTGTCAGCAGCGGCATGGTTATTTATGACGTCATGAAAATGATAAAGTCTCCCGTAATCACCATTTGTATGGGACTGGCTGCCAGCATGGGCTCTATCCTGCTGTCTGCCGGGGAAAAGGGCAAACGTGCGGTTTTCCCGCATGGTGAAGTGATGATTCACCAGCCTTCATTAGGCGGTTATTTTCAGGGTGTGTCCGCAGATCTGGAGATTCAGGCGAAGCAAATCCAAAAAACCAAAGAGCTGGGCGCTCAAATCCTGTCCGAGAACTGCAATCAGCCTTTTGAGAAAGTACTGAGAGATCTGGAGCGTGATTACTGGATGGATGCCCAGGAAGCAATAGAATACGGCATTGTGGATAAGATTATCGACAAGCTATAACGCCGGGAAACCGGGAGTTTTGCTGTGTCATCACTTTACAATAATGTTATAGTTTAGGGAAGTTGAATAAGATTGTTTATGCTGTGCGGGATTAGTTTTCCAAGTCCGGGTAACGTGTTGTTTGGCATGTTGGCGCAGCATATCCCGAACCAGTGATAAATCAGGATTTGCAATCCGCTTTCCGTGATTTATTAGCATAAATGCTGCATTTTCGGCTTTTTTAAAAATATGGCAGGCAATATCATTTTCCGGCTTTCTCCTGAAAATTCTGAATCTAAAAATGGTGATCAAAACAGGATCAATGTCCCCAGGTCCAGGCATTATCTTCCCCTACCCAGTGAACCCGCACTCCGTAATGTGTCAGCGTATCTTTCCATTGCTTTCCTTTCCATAGTGGAAGGCTGCCGTCAATCACGATCAGAGAAGGGTGAAAGACCCGCTGCCACATTTCGGGATCAAAAGTAGTCTTAGCGGACACAATCAGGTAATCTACCGGGAAGGATGATCCGGGCTTTGCCACAAACGCTTCATTCAGCCATAATATGCGTTTGCCGTCAATCTCCCCAATGTAATTTGTCTGGATATGGTCCGTTTTCAAGAGATGAGCACGATGTCCCAATCGTGCAGGTAACAGGTTATAACCGGCGATTTTCTTATCCAGCGTATCTTCATCGGCGCCATACAGCACCGCCGATTTGCCCTTATACACTTCAACAAGAGAAAGGCGTGAAACATTATAAACGATTATTTTCTCCCGCCGAAGCGCCTGGATGTCCTGCAATATAAAGCTCAGCAACAACAAACAGCCGAGGCTCAAACCGGAAAATAAATACCCGGTTTTTCTCCGGAAAAAATAAAGACACAAGAGGACAATAGTCAGCATGAGGAGCCAATAGTCTGTCGCATCAATATACAGACTGCGAAAAGATTCCGGTGAATAATGCGCCATCCAGCCTATGAGCTTATGAAAATAATCCGTTACCCAAATCAATATTTTCCCTAACCACAAGCAGGACCCGAATACGCTTAGGGAAAATAACAATAAAGCGCCCACCATTAAGATTTCGCTGAATAATGCCGCCGGAATATTGGCTGCCAGTGCCCATACCGGAAACTGGTGAAAGTAATAAATCACCAAAGGGAAAACCATGATCTGTGCCGCAATGCTTACCGACAGCGTTTGCCACAACAGGCGCAACAATATTTGCTGCGGTATCCAAATCCGGTAAAACTTCCGGTAAAACAGCATGATGGACAATACGGCTAAAAACGACAACTGAAAGCCGACATCGTAGAGCCAACCCGGACATACACACAACAACAAAAAACCTGTAGCCGCCCAGGTATTTACGGAACGATGCGCCCGGTTCACCATAATACCAAAAGCATACAAGATAAACATCAATGCGGCCCGAACAGCGCTGGGCGGGTATCCGGTGATCATAATATAAAACCATACAAAAGCAATCGCCAGAGAATATTTTAAGAAATTCCATCTCCTGCTTTTGAGAAAGAAAAGCAGGAATAAAATCACATTACAAAACATCGCAACGTGCGCTCCCGAGATGGCAATGATGTGTACGATACCGGTAACCGAATAGGCCTGCCACAGTTCATCATTCAGCATGGTTCGTTCATTGAGAAGCATTGCCTCAGTCAGCGCAGCCGTTGTGCTGTCGGGAACATTGTGCCGGATTTGATCTGTCAGGATATTGCGTAATGATGCAACAGGATTTGAGGAAATACCCGATCCGGGAATCCTAAAGACGTCTTTTCCACTTATAAAAGCCTGGTGGAACAGGTTATTATGAGCGGCATATCCGGCATAATCGAAAGAAT
The DNA here is from genome assembly GCA_964622775.1 of uncultured Taibaiella sp. GTDB lineage: Bacteria > Bacteroidota > Bacteroidia > Chitinophagales > Chitinophagaceae > CAZUSO01. Next base: position 13,062 of record CAZUSO010000063.1, read on the forward strand.
AGGGATTGCCGGAATTGCGGATAGCAATCAACTGCTGCGGAATAACAACACGATCGTTCAGTTGATAATCCGGCAGACTGTCGCTCCGGTAAACATACAGCTTAAAATTTCCCCTTACCGGTTGCCACTGCTCATTGATCCTGATGTATTCCGCGCTTACCGGAAGCAGGATGCTGCGCGCTTTTAATTGTGGCGCATCATAAACCCGTCCTGCTATAGCCGTTCCTTTATGAAGACAATGGCCGTACCATTGGTCATTATTGCGGATATCTCCGAAATAGCCGGCCGAGCATCCAAAGAAGAATACAGTAAGTCCAATAGAAACCAGACGGAGGAGATAAATATTCCTGACCGGACTTCTGTATAGGTTGATGACAATGGCGAACAAGAGCAGCAACACACTACATGCACACCATAACCATCCGTTTATTGCCGGGAACAGGTGCTGAAACAGCAGTCCGGCTATAAGCGGAGCCAGCAGGAGAACAAAAGGGCTCTCGTTCTCCCATCGTTTCTTATACAGGTGATCGTGGTTCATTTCGTATCGGGTCAGCTACGCAATGATTTTCTATGGTGGCATAAAAGTAAAGAAAAGCACGCAATCTCTATCGGACATTAAGAGAAAATGCTTTTAAGCAGGATAGCTCCGAAGGGGCGTAATATTTACAGCTCCGGGGGCAGTCCGGGGCTGTAGAACAGGTATTACTCTTGTTTTGGCATGTGTTTTTGTTGCGAGGAAAAACAAAAACCATGACAAAACACAGTAAGAAATTTAAAGGCGAGATTTCCCTGAACCTGTCAATGATAAGATTCCTTATCATTGCAATTCCGGCCTGAGAAAATTCCAAATTGTGTTTAATTTGATCAGAATTTCCGGATGGAGGAGCTTTTCTCTTGCGAAGCAAAATCTCCGATTGCGTTTGGAATAGCATCAACATACTTCACATTACTTAGGAGATTTCTCCGCTTCATAAAAATCATTTCGCTGTGCTACATGATTTTTATTTCGGTCGAAATAACGTCACTTTTTTTGTTGTCACACCCCTTTGAGGTTGTCATCAAAAGGGCTTCATACAACTAAGAAAATTCCACATTACAGCTTAATTTATTTTCTGCATGAAGCAATCTCCGACTACATTTGCTGTTTTTCATTTCCACAAAAAGCCCGTATTGTTTTTCAATACGGGCTTTGAGAAAATCAGGTAATGAATTCGGGTAATCACATACCCAGTTTCACCTTCAGATTTTTATCCAGTTCATCTAAGAACGCTCCGGTATTCAGATACTGATCGGGCGTTACTTTATTGCCGTGGATACATACCGCCAGATCTTTGGTCATTTTGCCGCTTTCCACGGTCTCGACACAAACCTGTTCCAGGGCATGAGAGAAATCAACCAGAGGCTGGTTATTATCCAGTTTGCCCCGGAAGGCTAATCCGCGGGTCCAGGCAAATATGGATGCTATCGGGTTGGTAGAGGTCGGATTGCCCTTCTGGTGTTCGCGATAGTGGCGCGTAACCGTTCCATGCGCCGCTTCCGCCTCCATGACATTACCATCCGGCGTAACGAGCGTGGAAGTCATCAGCCCTAAGGAACCAAAGCCCTGGGCCACCGTATCGCTTTGCACATCGCCGTCGTAATTCTTACAGGCCCAAACGAAATTTCCGTGCCACTTCAGTGCGGAAGCCACCATGTCATCAATCAGGCGATGTTCATAAGTAATGCCGGCGGCGGAAAACTGCTCTTTAAATTCCTGCTGATAAATCTCTTCAAAGATATCTTTGAAGCGACCATCGTATTTTTTCAGGATGGTGTTTTTTGTGGAAAGATAAAGCGGCCAGCCTTTCAGCAGCGCCTGGTTAAAGCAGGCATGGGCAAACCCGCGAATGCTTTCATCCGTATTATACATTGCCAAGGCAACGCCATCTCCTTTAAAATCATATACTTCAAATTCCTGCACGCTGCCGTCTTCTCCTTCAAATTTCAGGGTTAATTTGCCTTTGCCTTTGGTAACAAAATCCGTTGCGCGGTACTGATCGCCAAAAGCATGGCGGCCAATGCATATGGGTGCAATCCAGTTCGGCACTAAGCGCGGCACATTTTTACAAACGATAGGCTCTCTGAAAACCGTTCCGTCCAGGATATTGCGGATGGTGCCATTAGGCGATTTCCACATTTGCTTCAGGTTAAATTCCTTTACACGCGCTTCATCGGGCGTGATGGTAGCGCATTTAATGCCCACCCCACATGCCTTGATAGCATTAGCGGCTTCAATGGTCACCTGGTCATCGGTAGCATCGCGATGCTCAACACCCAAATCAAAATATTGGATGGTCACATCCACATAAGGAAGGATGAGCTTTTCCTTAATGAATTTCCAGATTATACGGGTCATTTCATCGCCGTCCAATTCTACTACGGGATTAACTACTTTGATTTTTTGTGTCATTCAGTTTAATGTTTTAATCGGCAAAAGTAAAAAATACCTGGTCATTTCTTCCTTCTATATTAATATTCCTGAAATACCGGCCTATTCCTATTTTGAGGCGCTTATGAGTTGTATTCGCTCCATACGACTATGATGAAAAATATCCCGGCGAAGCTTATTCAAATCCGGTGACAGCGATGTTCAAATTGGGGGTTTACATTAATATGGAACACCAAAATATTCCGTTTTATTATTGCAGCAGAACTGCCTGACTCCTGTAAAATTATTAATGTGGTGCAATTCTTTTGTAATTTTAATAAACAGAACCCGATTAAAGACCATAAAATTCAATACGCTTTGAAAGTAAAATCCCTCACATCTTTATCAAAAGCTGTATTTGTATTTTGCAGCTTGCTATTGATCTACTCGGGCACCTTTTTCTACCCCAGGTGGCAGCAAGCCGGCAGCGAAGCGCAGATTTCCTGGGATGCCGGAGGGTATTACTGGTATTTACCTTCCGTTTTTATTTATCATGATCTAAAAGGACAACAGTTTCATCAGGAAATCTTAGATAAATATCAGCCAACGACCTCAAACGATTTCCAGTACGCTTTTCAGTTGGAAGAAAAGGGAAGCTATGTCGTTCGTTATACCATCGGTACAGCTCTTTTGGAAACGCCCTTTTTTACTATTGCACATTTGATTGCAAAACCTTTAGGGTATCCGGATGACGGCTTTTCTTTTCCCTATCAACTGATGATTTATGCCGGTGGGGTGTTTTTTTCATTATTAGGACTATGGTATTTAAGGAAACAGCTGTTGTACTACTTTTCCGATAAGGTGGTGGCCATAACGCTTCTGTTGCTGGTATCAGGTACTAACTATCTGAACCATTGCGGGATTGAGGTAGGAATGAGCCACTGTTGGCTGTTTACCATATATGTGTTTTTGATTTTGAACACGCATT
>CAZUSO010000064.1:0-15782 GCA_964622775.1 uncultured Taibaiella sp.
TAAAGTGTACGGATATTCGTCAAAGGCAGTAAAATAGGGGGTTTTAGAAAAATGGGTATGTATTTCCCGGTTCGGCATAGTGTTCAAAAGAAAGATGTTCGGCATTCTGACTATGCCGCAGCGGTAAGCGGTCTCTGACCGCATAAGCAAAAAGTTCATTGAAATAAAAGCCGTCGGCCTGAACTGGATGGATTTTAACTTCCGGCAGTATGACCCGCAGATCGGGAGGTTTATGGGTGTGGATCCGCTGGCGGCAAATGGCGGGCAGGATATGATAAGCCCTTACGCGGCTATGGGGAATGCGCCGGAGAGCCTGACCGATCCAACGGGATTGAGGGTCGGCCCTCCTCTTAAAATCACTATGCCGGGTGTTGGATATGGCCTGATTGATAACAGTATGAGTGAAGGCTATGCCAATATGCTGCGAATTAACGCTGATTTGGTACGTATGGGCATGGATCCCATTGGCGACTTTGGTAGCGGCGGAGGAGGTGGAGGAGGTAGCGGTAGCTGGAGCGGCTTCATGTCAATGCAGCAAACCGTAATGCAGATAGCGTCAGATATGGCTTTTTGGGGTACTGTATTAGGATCCCGAAGCGGGGACACATATAATGGACAGGGACGGTACTTGGGAAATTTTCAGCCTAAGGTTAATTCGCAAGGAGCCGGAGGTAACATGGACAGACTCATTGCTTATAACGGGGATAATATATGGCAGTTTATGGGGGGTAGCGGAGATGGGGATAACCCACAAAGTAGCGCAAACTCACCAACAGGACAAGCTACTGTTTATGTTGAAACTGACGGAATTGGACACGCATATATAGAAGTTGATGGGACTGTTTTTTCATATGGTCGTTATAACGGAAGTTATTCCCCTTCGTCAGGAAGATTTGGTCCGTATGGCGATGGAGTACTATTAAAAATGGACGGTACGGATGCAGCAGGCTTTATTAAGGAAAGAAATGAGATGTACCCTACAAATTCATACCAGGTAGATGTGAATACATCAAACGTTTATTCTTATTTAAATTCCCTTTATAGCAATGGTAAGTCTGTTGTAGATAAGAATGGGAATGTTGGGCCAGGTAGAGTTATTGATACCTACACATTAATAGGCCCAGGAGGAAATAATTGTACAACCCTCGTTAGTCGGGCCTTACAGCAAGGAGGGTTCCCAATAGGCATATATCAAACACCCGCTTCTCTAAACTTATTTTTCTTTAATTCAAATGCCATTCATCAGGGTTATAACCCTGGATTATGGGGGCCTAAACAATAATCAAAATGAAAGCAATACAAATAATTATTATCATTCTAATTATAGGCCTAATCTCATTTATGGGTATTAATGGTTGCTCTTATTTGAGTTTAAAAGTTAGTGATAAATATGAAACACAGTTAGAAGGTATAACTAAATCGCCTGAAGCATTGCAAAAAGCAAAAGAAAAAACCGTTGAAATAGCAAAAGAAAAAAGGAGGATTGGAATAGAAAGTGCAATTTCTTTATTTGTAATTCTTCTTCTTCTATTTATTTATTACAAATTATACAACAAGCATCAATAAAGCACGCTATACTTTCGACACGCACACCCCTGTTCGGCGTAGTGTTCAAAAGGAGCGTGTTCGGCGTAGTCTCTGACTACGTCGCAGCGGTAAGCGGTCTCTGACCGCATAAGCAAAAAATTCATTGAAATAAAAGCCGTCGGCCTGAACTGGATGGATTTTAACTTCCGGCAGTACGACCCGCAGTTGGGAAGGTTTAATTCCGTAGATCCATTGGCTGCAAGTGGCGGGCAGGATATGATCAGCCCTTATGCGGCTATGGGGAATGCGCCCGAGAGCCTGACCGATCCAACGGGATTGAAACCCGGCCCATCGCCCAAATTCAGTGTAGCAGGCGTTGGAGGCGGACTGATTGATTATAGTATAAGTTCAGGTTATGCTGCTATGTTAGAAGCTGTAGCTAATATGGCACTCGCGGGCATGGAGGTTCCTCAACAGCTTCTTTGGGCTGTAGGCGGCGGTGGAAGCAGCGGCAGTTGGAGTAGAGGCTCAAGCGGCGGGCAGCAATACCTGTCGAAAGCAGAGCTGACGGCTATATGGAATCACATACTCGGTCTGGATAACTATGTTGTTGGAGGTTTTAATATTCCTCTTTCTACCGTTGCCTGGTATGACGGTGATTTTGACGGTATGCCCGGCATAGGCAGCGACCCGGACGGAGACGGGAAATACGGGATTGACGATGGGGGTTGTAAGAACTGCCCGGTGGGGCCGTTTGAGGATAGTGATAATGGTGGAACTATATCAACATCCGGTTATGCGATTGTAGCAAATGTAGAAAACGGAGCTATGGGAAAAGGACACAATGCTATATTAATAGGCAGCGATGAAACCGGTTGGGTATTTTTTTCTAAAGAAGGCAGGGCGGAAAATCCTAATGGCTCTACCTCGGGCAATAACCCATCAAGTGGTGGCCCGGCATTAGCTCCCATAAGAGAAACTTATGTGACTTTTGATGATTTTTTGAAAAATTCAGATCATATTAATTATAATCGCTTTATTGAAGTAAATATATCGAATGTTAATAAGGTTAAAGATGTAATGTGGCGAGAAGCTAATTCCTATTATAATATATTATTCAATAATTGTGGTACAGCTGTAAACCGTGCTTTAGAAGCGGGCGGTGTAGCACCAGGCTGGTTTATAACACCCAACAGCCAGTTCTCCGCTATTCCTTATAAAAATCAAATCATCTGGCAATATGAAAGGTAAACTAATAATGCTTATTAGCATGACAATACTATTCAATTTATTTGGCTGTGCCTGGGGTGTAAATGATGCGGATAACCATACCTGCAAATCCATTCAACAATCAAAAGACAATGGATTTTTTATTACAGAATACAGCGTCGAGCAAACCCCAAATGATATGTTTGACATTCTGGAAGTATGGCAGGAAAAGACCTGGTACTATAAAATAGTTAACTGGTTTAAGGTAACGAAAGAGTTCAGGACACATACATCCGGAATATTAATGACAGTTAAAGAAACCAAGCAATCCAGGTATAGAATGGATAATTATTTTACAGAATGGTCATTACTACAAGATAATACTACAAATTATGTAGGGTATAGTGGAGGACCATTGTGCTTAGGAATAGAAAATTGGTCATCTCCTGAAGAAATCAGGCTGACCTTAATAGAAGATCCTCGTGGTGAAAAACGGAAAGCAGGAACTATTATTTTGAGGCGGAAGAAGTAATGATGCTATGAAAGGTAAACTAATAATGCTTATTAGCATGACAATACTATTCAATTTACTTGGCTGTGCCTGGGGTGTAAATGATGCGGATAACCATACCTGCAAATCCATTCAACAATCAAAAGACAATGGATTTTTTATTACAGAATACAGCGTCGAGCAAACCCCAAATGATATGTTTGACATTCTGGAAGTATGGCAGGAAAAGACCTGGTACTATAAAATAGTTAACTGGTTTAAGGTAACGAAAGAGTTCAGGACACATACATCCGGAATATTAATGACAGTTAAAGAAACCAAGCAATCCAGGTATAGAATGGATAATTATTTTACAGAATGGTCATTACTACAAGATAATACTACAAATTATGTAGGATATAGTGGTGGGCCCTTACGACTTAGAATAGAAAATTGGTCATCACCTGATGTAATTAGCCTTACTTTAATTGAAGATCCTCATGGTGAAAAACGGAAAGTAGGAACTATTATTTTGAGGCGGAAAAAGCAGTAGCAGTATGCAAGGTAAACTGATAAAGCTTATTGCTATGGCAACACTATTTAATTTATTCGGATGCGCATTGGACACAATGATACTGACCCAGTTCGGCATTCTCTGACTACGTCGCAGCGGTAAGCGGTCAGAGACCGCATGAGTAAAAAGTTCATTGAAATAAAAGCTGTCGGTCTGAGCCGGATGGATTTTAACTTCTGGCAGTATGATCCGCAGATCGGAAGATTTAACTCCGTTGACCCATTAGCGGCAAATGCCGGGCAGGATATGATCTCTCCTTACGCGGCTATGGGGAATGCGCCAGAAGGGAAGATAGACCCGGATGGAACATTCTCCAGAGGTTCTCGTGGCGCAATAGCCGCTCAAATGCACTCCACATTTACATACGGCGAGAACGAGGAAGCCATAGCAGATCTTGCAGCACGTCTTAATAATATTGTTGCCAGCATCATCAGTGACGCATTATCAGGAGGAGGTGGAAGCAGCGGTAGTTGGAGTGACGGCGGAAGCTATCAGCAGGAATACACCATAGTTGTAGAAATACCCAATTTAGTAGATCTCTTGACGGGAGGCTGTAGTATGTTAGGCGTTACGAGCAATTTTGTGTGTAACTTTAGCGCAGGTGGAAGCAGTGGAGATGGTAATGAAACACAACGGACTGCGACTGATGCGGGACATGGTAATAATGGTGATCCTGGTGCTGTGGATGGTACGAATTATGAGAAAGATTATGCCCTTAAAATAGAAACTACAACCCATTTCTGGTTAACTTTTTTCGGTATTAGTAATACAAGAACACGTACTGGAGATTCTAAAAATACAGGTCAGTACTCATGGAGATACCAAGCGGCAAATAATAGTGGAGCTGATGTATTTGTAAGCTTTCATTTGAATAGTGGTACAACTTCTGATGCGGTATATATTATATATCAGCAAGGCAAATCGAACGAAACAGAAAGTATTTCTTTAGCACAAAGCATTGCGAATTGTCTTTCTCCAATAATGAATGTTCCTTCAAATGCTATTGCTCCTGTAAATCAGCGAACAAGATTTAACAACCTTGCAGTCTTAAATGGCTTTCAAGGTCGTGCAGGCGTTTTAGTTGAATTTGGTTCTATTCAAAACGAAGCAAACAGGAATTTTATTAATCAAAACGCTGCTGCAATCGGCTTTAGAGTTGCTGTAGGCATATATCAGTACCTTAATAATGGACAGTTCCCTAATATATTTCTTCATTAAATTAAATATATAATAAATGAGAAAGATAATGCTTCTTGGTTTATGCGGGCTGTTAATTTTTGTTGGATGTAAAGGGCAGGTAGTTCCTAATGAGTTGAGTAACAGACTCCGTACTTGTGATACTCAGTTCGTCCTTTTAACTATTCTCAAGTCTGAGAAATTAGCCAATTATTTTCCTCAAAATGAACTGTCAAAATATTATGACGAGAACAATCATACCTTAGATGTAATAAATGAGTTGAAATTAGTAACATCTTATTATAAGGAAATCAAAAATACAGACGAAGTATTACAGGTAATAGACAATTGGTGTACAACAAATCAAATTATAAGTGAAATAGGGGAGGTAAATGCAGATTATCCTGCTGAAGCTATCTTATATTATACTAATAAAACAAAACCATTAGTGCTAAAATATTTATCCGACTCTCGACAGGATTGGGCCAGCTTGTCTACATATCAGCTATATGAGTTAAACATAGATTTCTTAAATTTTATGGATAAGCTAACAGAAGAACAAAAAACAAAATTACTTTTAGGATTAAGAGCAACAGCAGACAGTCTTTCTCAATAGTGGGAAGCAAGATATGATTGAGCTTGGGGTATGAATTTATCAGTTCACTATAGTTATGGTACAACGAGGAGTTTTTTGTAAAGGATCACTTAGGTAATATCCGCAGCATCATAGATGCGAAGGAATACGTGATACAGCAGTATTTAGTCAGCTATGAGCTGGCCAGCGCCAACTTAGAGACCCTGCTCTTTGACAAGGTAGCGGAGATACGGGAAGACAAGCCCGGCGGGGAGGAAGGTGACCAGGCGGGCCGGCTGAACGGAGAGGACAGCGCCCGCATCACGGGCACCTCCATCCTGCTGAAGGTGATGGCCGGCGACCAGGTAGCGCTGCAGGCCTTCAACTATTATGAAGGATACGACAGCGCGGAGGATACGCCGTTGAGTCCCGGCGCGGTGCTGCAGAGCATCGTGACCACGCTCACCGGTGGTGCGGGCGGTCTGGAGGACGGGGAGAGCCACGACCCCGGTATGGTACCCAAGATGTTTACCGTAGGCAACTATACGGCTTTTGATAATATCGTGCAGGGGATTACGGACAGCAGCCGCCCCCGCGCCTACCTGAACTATGTGCTGTTTGACAACCGGATGAAATTAGTGGCGGAAGGTAGCGGCAGCTTCCAGGTGAACGGGGACGGGCAATGGGGCGTTATCGGTACGAACGGCACACCTTTAGTGATTCCGGAAAACGGTTACATAGGCATTTATACGGTGAACGGCAGCAGGGGCAATGTATGGTTCGACCAGATCAAGATACTGGTTACGCAAAGCCGGCTTAAGGAGGAGAACCACTATTACCCCTTCGGGCTGCCGATGGGGCATATGGGCAGCGCTGCGGCAGGCATGATAGAGAACCGGCGGAAGTATCAAAGCAACGAGTACATCAAAGATGCCGGCCTGAACTGGATGGATTTTAACTTCCGGCAGTATGATCCGCAGATCGGAAGGTTTATGAGCGTGGACCCTTTGGCCGGCAGCACGGATATGATAAGCCCTTACGCAGCTATGGGGAATGCGCCCGAGAGCCTGACCGATCCAACGGGATTGCAGCCTGGCCCATCACCCAAAATCAGTGTGGCAGGCGTTGGAAGCGGACTGATTGATTATAGTATGAGTGCAACTTATGCCATGATGCTTCAGATTAATGCCGATCTGGTACGCATGGGCATGGATCCCATTGGCGACTTTGGAGGCGGTGGTGGTGGTAGCTGGAGCGGCGGTGCAAGCAGCGGGCAGGTGTTTTATTTAGAGGGTGAGGCAGCCCAGATATTCTGGGAAGCATTTGTGGGAGGAGCTACAATAACCTTTTTCAACGGTACAAACTCTTTTGCAGTTAATTATCCAGGTGGAGGAGGGGCATCAGGAGGAGGAAGTTCGGGATTTAAATGGAGCTCTGCATCTGTTAATATGGGATATTTACCAGACTTTGACGGTGGGATCAGCGATGGGGATGGAGGGTGTAAGAACTGCCCGGTAGGCCCATTTGAAGATAATCCTAATAGAGGCGATGGAATACCTGAATCGAAGGCTTGGGATTTGAATGGAGACGGAATATTTAGCCGGAATGAAATGGTATATTGGAGAGAAAATGGGAATGGACGGGCAGTAGAAGTTAATGCTGGTTCTATTAATATTGGTTATATAGATACTAAAAATCTACAAGACAATCAAATAATTTCGATAAAGTTATTGACTTTTAATCGAGGCATGAATTCACAAGGAAGGGTATATGGTGAACTTGCATTAATGTATCATAAGAATCAAGGTGGATTTAGTATTTTACCCAATATGAATAATTATGAAACAGGTGCAGAACATGGATTCCCTAGGTCAGAAAGATATATACGTAATTCTTTAACCGAATTAGGAAAATATATAGATGGAGGAAGAAATGGTGGGGTTGATTTTATGATCTTTTTTAGAGGTTTGGTCTACCCTTTATGCCCTGTAAAATAAATACTTATACACATAAAAATGAACTAAAAATGAAAAATATAATAATCGTAATACTTCTTTTGATAATAGCCTCCTGCAATTCAGGAATGGACATTTCAACTTTGAGTGGTAATAGTCTTTACATGAATGATGGTGGGCACAGGCAAATATATTCTAATAACGCTATTTTACATAGGACTACAATCTATCCAACTGTTATTACGCATGCTTTTAATAAAGATTTTATTTTGGCTAAACAAAAGCCGAGCAAATCAGACTATATAACTTATTTGGGATTTGATTTGTATGGGAGATATACTACTTATTCAAATTATTTAAAAGACCCCGATGCTTATGTCAAAGATGGATTTAAAGAGAAAATCATGAAAGATAGTTTGAATTATGAAATGTTTAAAGCAAAAGAAACATCTTTGGAAAATAATTCAGAAGATATTCAGATAAGTCAAAGTATAGCTGCATATCTTCTAGAAAATGACCCCTCTTATCAGAAGGTTTTTGTTAATGACACCAATTATTGGATTATTTATAATCCTAAAGATACCCTGATTGGGCCAATGACAAGAGAAGAATATCTGATAAAAAGAAAAGAGTTCAATGTCCCTGATAATTTGCAATTGAATGAATAAGATTATTGACCCTTGTTCGGCATTCTATGTTAAAAACCAAATAATCAGGCGGTAAATTTTTGAGTGTTAACAAAAGGAGTTTTTCGATTGATGACAGCGAAAGCCTGGCTATGAGCTTGCAGCGAATGGCATTAAGAACGAGTATTTATTTTTGCCTACAGGGAGATTCCTCCATGCGAAAATCCTAACCGGATTAAGCGTAATCCGGGATTTTCTTTTCGGAATGGCAAAAAACCTTACGCCACATGCAACATCTGGGATACACCCATCGATAAGGGGGTCCACCCACCACTCGGTGCATGAATCCGTATCCTCACGCCGTGGTGACTAACATTGTGGTGGGTGAGGAAACCCATGGCGGGCTTATTTTATTTCAATGAACTCCTGCAATCAGAAACCGCGTCACGGCAATGTTTCAGAGAAACGTCGAACTGGGAAACGCTCATTTTCTCATCTGAGGCTATTTTGAATATTCAATAAAATGCTTATCAAGCCATCAGTACAAAAGCAATACAATATGCTGTCAGACCTGTTGGTCAACAGCTAACGCAAATCTGATTAGCGGAGGAACAAAAGCTCCCGGTATTTGGGCATCGGCCACAATTTATCTTCTACAACCAGTTCCAGCTTATCCACATGGTAACGAATGATGTCAAAATGATCCCGCACTTTATTACAATAGGCATCGGCACGTTCGCGGACCTCCTCAATTTTATTCGCTTTTTTTCGCTCTTCAATCATCGCTTCCACATGATCATTGATCTGTCCGATATGACCGGAAATAACGGAGATCAGATTCAACTGAGCTTTGTATGCATCTGTTTGCAGCCCGAGCTCTTTTAGTCCGCGTACATTTTGGATCAGCTCATTCTGATGCCGTACCGCTGCGGGCAGAATATGATTGGTAGCTAAGTAGCCCAGGATGCGGGCTTCTATCTGCACTTTTTTCACATAATCTTCCAGCACGATCTCATAGCGCGCTTCCAGTTCCCGTTCGGTATAAATATTCAGTCCGGTGAACAGGTCAATTGTTTCTTTCCGGAGTAGTATATCCAGGGCTTCCGGTGTTGTTTTGTAATTGCTCAATCCGCGATTGGCGGCTTCTTTTTCCCAGGATTCGCTGTAGTTGTCGCCTTCAAACAGGATATTTCGGGATTGCTTGATATAGCTTCTGAGCGTATGCAGGATAGCAATCTCCTTTTTCTCGCCTGTTGCAATTTTGGCGTCCACTTCGGTTTTGAATTTCCGGAGGGTGGCCGCCATAATGCTGTTCAGCGTGGACATAGCGGAGGCACAATTAGCCGAGGATCCTACAGCGCGAAATTCAAATTTGTTACCGGTGAATGCAAAAGGGCTGGTGCGGTTGCGGTCCGTATTATCCTGCAGCAGTTCGGGGATATTTTTATGGATGTCTAATTTGAGGATTACTTCGTCCTGTTCCGTGAATTTTCCTTTTACCCTTTCTTCAATCTCGTCCAGCACATTAGTCAGGTATTTACCGATAAATACGGAGATGATGGCCGGAGGCGCTTCGTTAGCGCCGAGGCGGTGATCATTGCTCGCAGATGCGATGGCTGCACGCAGCAGATCGGCGTAGTCGTGCACTGCCTTGATCACATTGACGAAAAAGGTCAGGAAAATCAGATTAGTGCGCGGGGTTTTGCCCGGAGCCAGCAGGTTCACGCCGGTATCAGTAGCCAGGCTCCAGTTGTTATGCTTGCCGCTTCCGTTTACCCCGGCAAAGGGTTTTTCATGAAAGAGCACTTTCAGCTTATGCCGCTTGGCCACACGATTCATGACATCCATCAGGAGGGTGTTGTGATCCACGGCGATATTCACCTCTTCAAAGATAGGCGCGCATTCAAACTGAGCGGGAGCCACTTCATTATGACGGGTGCGTAGCGGAATGCCTAATTTATAAGCCTCCTGTTCAAAATCCTGCATGAAAGCGAAAATTCTTTCCGGGATGGATCCGAAATAGAAATCTTCCAATTGCTGACCTTTGGCCGGCGCGTGTCCCAGTAGGGTTCTGCCGCACATGACCAGATCCGGGCGGGCGTCCGCGAGGGCTTCGTCTATCACAAAGTACTCCTGCTCCCAGCCCAGAGTAGCGGTCACTTTGGTCACATTTTTATCAAAATAATTGCAAACATCCACGGCGGCACGGTTCAGCACATCAATGGATTTCAGCAGCGGAGCTTTGTAATCCAGCGACTCCCCGTTATAAGCTATGAAGATGGTAGGAATACATAAGGTCTTTCCCTGTCCGGTTTCCATAATAAATGCCGGCGATGCGGGATCCCAGGCAGTATAGCCCCGTGCTTCAAAAGTAGCCCGGATACCGCCGTTCGGAAAACTGGAAGCATCCGGTTCCTGCTGGATCAGGGAATTGCTGTCAAATGTTTCCAGCGGGGTTCCGTCGGATTTAATGGTAAAAAATGCATCATGCTTTTCCGCCGTAGTACCCGTTAGCGGCTGAAACCAGTGGGAATAATGGGTGGCGCCCAGCTCCTGCGCCCAAAGCTTGACTCCTGCGGCAATCTCATCCCCGATCTTACGGTCGATTTTCTCGCCGGCCCGCACCGAATTCTGCAGGCTTTTGAAAGCGTCATCGCTCAGATACTGTCGCTGTGCGGCTGTACTAAAGACATGCGAACCAAAGATAGCGCTGATCTTTTTATTGCCATAATGGCCGATTTTTTGCTGATTGTGCTGGTTGACATTTTCAACCGCGGAAAAGCGTAAGGACATAAACAAAAATATTTAGATTAAAAATAAAACTAATGTTGACATTTTCAATGATTGAAGTGCAAAAATGAATATTTTTTCTGAAAAAGCGAACATTATTTCAAATAATATTTATTGAAAAAAATTTAGGAGTAAAAAAAATTTTGCTTTACCGAAGTTTCGCATAACTTTAGCATCATTATGAATTTACAAGATCGTCCCCCTGTTTATTACAGTGAATATTTACAATTAGAAAAAATTTTAGACGCACAGACTCCGGAAAGCATGAAAGAAGGCCTCCGGGCTGATGATGAAATGCTGTTTATCGTGGTGCACCAGGCCTACGAATTATGGTTTAAGCTGATCCTGCATGAAGTCACGATTGTGCGGAATATCTTCAAGCAGCCGAATGTAAACGACAATGGCCCGGATGTATATAATGCCCTGCATCGCCTTCGGAGGGTATGTACAATCCTGGATCTGTTAGTGAACCAGCTCAGCATCGTAGAAACGATGACCCCGCTGGATTTCCTGGATTTCCGCGACCTTCTGCGCCCGGCTTCCGGCTTCCAGAGTATTCAGTTCAAGATATTAGAAGCAGCGCTGGGCCTTCGATATGAAGATCGTTTCGGGAAGGAATATTATTTGTCGCAATTGAACGAAAAGGATATTGACCGGGTGAAGCAGGCGGAACAGGATGAATCCCTGATTGTGCTCATTAATCGTTGGTTAGAGCGCATGCCTTATGCACAGGAACCGGGATACTGGGGTATGGAAGCAGCAATGCCTGCTGCCGAACATCCTTTCTGGAAAGCATACCGCGAGGTATATGCTGCATCTCTGCTGCCCGCAGAACAGGGCAATGTTCAGCACTTTGACTGTTTATTCATCAACGAAGCCGAGTATCCCGAAGGCCGGAAACTGAGCATTGGCGCAAGCCGCAGCGCCTTATTCATAATGCTGTACCGTGATTATCCATTGTTACACCTGCCCTATGAGCTGGTCAGCATTTTACTGGAGATTGATGAATTATTATCGTCCTGGCGCCACAAGCATATTCACATGGTGCAACGCACGATAGGTAAACGCGTAGGCACCGGTGGCAGTACCGGAGCGCAGTACCTGAAATCGGCAGCCGACAGCCACTATGTTTTCAAAGAGATCGCTGAGTTGACCTCATTCCTGGTATCCCGCCGGGATATTCCGTCTTTACCGGAAGCGCTCGTGAAGGATTTATGTTTTCAAAGATAAAAGGGCTTACTATTCTGGTGACTACAGCTATGGCGGCCTGTACGCTATCAGGCGCTTGTGTGTCTTATAAAAAACGACCTGCCCGACTGTACCGGCAGGCGATAGAAAACCGGGATACTTTCGACGCCCTTATTGTGCCGGGTATTCCCTTCTATGACTCGTCCTGGGATAGCCTGATGAAAGGCAGGGTGTTATGGAGCTATATCTTGTACAGGCAGGGCATCGTACGCAATATCATTTATTCGGGCGGAGCAGTTTACAGCCCGTATTACGAGTCCGGGATCATGGGTCTTTACGGACACGCACTGGGCATTCCTTTGGAGCATATTTTTTTGATACACTGGCAGAGCACAGTACGGAGCATGTTTTTTACGCTTACCGGCTTGCCCGTAGCCTGGGTTTTAAAAGCATTGCTTTAGGCACCGATCCGTTCCAGTCCTCTATGCTCAAAGCCTTTACCCATAGCCGTTTCGCCACGCATATTGCACATCTGCCCTTTGTGCAGGATACCCTTATGGCGTACAATCATCTGGACCCGGTTATTGATCCGTCTTCTGCAAAAAAGGAAGGAGAATTTATACCACTGCCCGAACGGGAAACATTCTGGCAGCATCTGCGCGGAACGATGGGCAAAGGTATTCCCTGGGAAACAAAAGACCGCAAGGCTCCGGAGTTGTAACCCTTGTTATCGTGCTCCTTTCCTGTGGTGTCATACGACTAAGAAAATTCCACATAATGCAGTAATTTGATTTGAATTTCCACATGGAGAAATCTCCGGTTGCGCTTGGAATAGCAACCCTGGCTGGCGTGCGAATCCCGAACATCCTGCTGTTGTCCTAACGGGCTGATGTCACGGTAATGCAACAATTTGAAATGTGCCCTCCTTTTCCTTTTTGCATCTGTCCTATCTACATCCCCGTTTTATAGTAAATTTGCAAGCTCAACGATAGCTATATTTATAATGATATACAGAAGCAAGGCGCCATTGCGCATCGGTTTAGCGGGAGGCGGCACAGACGTAAGCCCTTACAGCGACTTGTACGGAGGCGCTATTCTTAACGTTACGATTTCTATGTACGCTTATGCCACCATCGAGCCGCGTAACGATGATCAGATAGTGATCGTAGCAGCCGACCGCAAAGAATCGCTGAGCTATAATACCGGAAAGCCATTGCCTGTTGATGGCAGGCTGGATATCATCAAGGGTGTGTATAACCGCGTTGTAGAACAATTCGGGAATACCCCTTCAGGCTTTACCATCACTACTTATGTGGATGCGCCTGCTGGCTCAGGGCTGGGCAGCTCTTCTACCTTAGTCGTGGCCATACTTGGCGCATTTGCTGAGTGGATGAACCTGCCTTTGGGCGAATATGATGCCGCGCATCTTTCTTACCAGATCGAAAGGCGGGATTTGCAATTAGCCGGGGGCAAGCAGGATCAGTATGCGGCTACTTTCGGCGGGGTGAATTTCATGGAGTTTTATGCAGAAGATAAAGTCGTGGTAAACCCGCTTCGGATACGGCCGGAATACCTGCGTGAACTGGAAAATGATCTGTTGCTTTTTTATACTTCCACCAGCCGTGACTCCGCCACGATTATTGAAGCGCAGAGCAAGAATGTGCAGGAGAAGAAAAGCGCTTCGATTGATGCAATGCATTTATTAAAAGAGCAGGCGCAAATGATGAAAGAGGCATTGCTGACCGGCAAGGTAAACCGCATCGGAGACATATTGGATTTCGGTTTTCAGCAGAAAAAGAAAACGGCAGCCGGCATCAGCAACCCGATGATAGATGAGATATACCAGACTGCTCTGGCGGCAGGCGCCACCGGCGGCAAGATCAGTGGAGCAGGCGGCGGAGGCTTCATGATTTTCTATTGCCCCGGTGTTACCCGTTACGGGGTGATTGAATCATTACACAAGTTTGGCGGGGAATTTCGCCGCTTCAATATTACCGAACAGGGCTTGTTTACCTGGAAGAGCGAATAGAATCTTGGAAAAGGCCGTTTTTTGTCGCTTTGCTGCATCATATTCTGCTTCGCAGGATACGGCAGCTCGAATCCGCTTAGAGGGCATCTGGAAGCTATTCATCTCGTTGCATTGACAGTATCATTTGATGCTATCAAAAGTTTGCCTGAATTTTGATTGCCCTATAAAGTGTATTATTTCACAGGCGGGTATATTCAAGAAAGGGAGCTCACCTAATAGGCAAGCTCCCTTACAGCATGATGTAAATTTTATTTAATCCTTTATTACTTTTAACCCATCGGTTCTTACGTCATCCTGATAACGGATATAGTAAGTGCCTGAGGGAATATGCTGCAACGAAATAATTTGGTTTTTGTTCGTTACCGGTAACGTATTAATAACCTTACCTGTAATGTCAGTTATTATGAAGAAAGCATTACCCTTGATGCTTCCGTTAATAGTTATCTGAACGCTTTCCCGGAAAGGATTAGGGTAAGCAGACATTGTAAAGCCATTGCTCACTTTAACCACAGCGCTTACAATTTTACTGTAGCCACTTGTACCATTATTGTTCCGAAAATGCAAACGATAGTAATTAATACCGGTCAACGGTTCTTCATCTATAAAGCTGTATTGGCTACCCGATAGGCCTTTAGCATCAACGACGCCCATTTCACCAAACATCCTGCCATCGGCACTCCTTTCTATTTCAAACAAATCGCCTTTTACTTCCTCCGCCGTAGTCCAATCTACCCGATTAGCAGCACCCAGATTAACAGCCGCTATTGTTCTTAGTTTTATCGGTAAAGGAGAGCCGTCCGCTTTTGTATGAAGGAAAAATCCGGAAAAATGCGAAGTGGTAAAAGTTACTTCCCAGCGATTGCCTGTCGCATTCCAGGTTGCGACACAAGGTATTACTTCTACATTCGCAACACTGGTATCATATCCACCGGGACCATTGCCACTCCCCGGTAAGCTGTGGAATGCAGTTATTTGTACATTCTCGCCGTTAAGTCCTATTTGCGGATAATCAGGATTGTTTTCTCCAACAAGCGT
The DNA here is from genome assembly GCA_964622775.1 of uncultured Taibaiella sp. Taxonomy (GTDB): domain Bacteria; phylum Bacteroidota; class Bacteroidia; order Chitinophagales; family Chitinophagaceae; genus CAZUSO01. The sequence goes on from CAZUSO010000064.1 coordinate 15,174, forward strand.
ATTATAATCATCAAACTCCTGTTGGGCATAATATAATGTTACCGTTCCGCCTCCTGTTTGGGTAGTGTGGATATCATAATACCGGTTTACATACGGATCGGCTTCGGGAGGCATTGGATTGCCTATAGTTACAGCACTTGAAATATCTCCCAAATCCTCATTACTACTAACAGAAGCTATGATTTTACAATCTGTATTGGCTAAATGCGCTGTATCATTATATTGTATGGCATCATTACTTGTAGTGGTTACCATAGCAATGCCATTTTCTGTTACGCTTAGGTTTAAAGTCACAATACTGTCACAACCATTAGCACTGGTAAATGTATCCGTAGCCGTATTGTTGTCGGATGAATAAGTAATTCCATTAAATGTATAGCTGCTACCCACACAAATATTTTGTATGTCTGTACCGGTGATCAAACCAGGTTCCGTAATTGTCACGGTCTGAGTAGTCTGGCATAAATTGTTATCCGTAATGGTGCAGGTATAGGTGCCGGCAGCCAGTCCGGAAGCCGTAGCGCCGGTACCCCCGCTTGGCGACCAGCTGTAGCTATATCCCGGCGTACCACCGGCAGGCGTTACGGTAGCGGTGCCACTGCTTCCCCC
>CAZUSO010000065.1:0-15708 GCA_964622775.1 uncultured Taibaiella sp.
GTGATAGGGTTTATAGGGGCTGACCCATTCTTGGGTCGGCTTTCTTTTTTTAACAACCTGATTCTTAACAATATAGCAGTCTTCACGAGAGGCTGCTTTTTTGTGCGCTCCGGTAATGATTTCGTGGAAAGCGGGAAATTGAAAATCTCGCGAACATTGATATGGCCTGCTGTTTCTGCACCTCGCGATGTTCTATCAAGCTTATTGGAAATTGAATAGATATCGATCGAAGATTATCCGGAATAATCGTTGATTTTCTAATAGAGAAACAGCAAGTTCAAAATCCTGTATATAACGGGATTCGTAATTCTCAATTTGTAATTGACAATTCGTAATTGGCAGGATATTTTTTTGTAAAGGATATTAAAACAAAAACAGGCGTTCTAAGGTCATATTGTTTTAAAAAAATGCCTTGAATTTTTTAATTCAAAAGCATACCTTTGCAGCCTCAAAAAATACATTTAATAATTTAAACTGTTATGGCAGACTTAAGCTTACAGCGCAATTTCGGAATCGCTGCACACATTGATGCGGGCAAGACAACTACTACCGAACGTATCCTATATTACACCGGCGTTAATCACAAAATAGGTGAAGTGCACGAGGGTGCCGCAACCATGGACTGGATGGCACAGGAACAAGAGCGTGGTATTACCATTACTTCTGCCGCTACCACCTGCTTCTGGCATTTCCCTACTGCACAGGGCAAGCCTACTGCAGATGCAAAAAAATATAAGTTCAATATCATTGATACTCCCGGACACGTTGACTTTACCGTAGAGGTAGAACGCTCCATGCGTGTATTGGATGGTCTCGTTGCTTTATTTTCTGCCGTAGATGGTGTAGAGCCTCAGTCTGAGACCGTATGGCGCCAGGCGAATCGTTACCGTGTTCCCCGTCTGGGTTTCGTAAATAAAATGGACCGTATCGGCGCCGATTTTCTGATGGTTGTACAACAGGTGCGTGATATGCTGGGTGCTAAAGCTGTTCCCCTGCAATTGCCCATTGGCGCTGAAGATAACTTCAAAGGTGTGGTTGATTTGATTACCATGAAGTCAATCATCTGGGACGACGCTACGCAGGGTATGACCTATACGGAGGGTGAAGTGCCTGCCGATATGCTGGATGAAGCGAACCAATACCGTGCTGAGCTGGTAGAAGCAGTAGCGGAATATGATGATAAGCTGATGGAAAAATTCTTTGAAGATCCTAATTCTATCTCTGAAAATGAAATTCATGAAGCAGTGCGTAAGGCTACAATCGATCTGAGTATTATTCCAATGCTTTGCGGTTCTTCATACAAAAACAAAGGTGTGCAGAAAATGCTGGATTGTGTTATCCGTTATCTGCCTTCTCCTTTAGATATAGAAGCTATCAATGGTACAGATCCTGATGATACTGAAAAAGTACTGACCCGTAAGCCGGATGCAAAAGAACCGTTTGCTGCCCTGGCGTTCAAGATTATGACCGATCCCTTCGTGGGTCGTCTGGCGTTCTTCCGCGTGTATTCCGGTCATTTAGATGCAGGCTCTTATGTATTGAATGTGCGGAGTGGTAAGAATGAGCGCATCTCTCGTATCATGCAAATGCATGCTAACAAGCAAAATCCGATCCCCTTCATTGAAGCAGGTGATATCGGAGCCGCTGTTGGTTTTAAAGATATCAAAACCGGAGATACGCTGTGTGATGAAAAGCATCCGATTGCTCTGGAAAATATGTTCATCCCCGAACCGGTAATCTCCATTGCCATTGAGCCTAAAACACAGGCAGACGTGGATAAAATGGGTATGGCTATCGCAAAATTGGTAGAAGAAGATCCCACCTTGCGTGTAAAAACTGATGAAGATACCGGCCAGACCGTGTTGAGCGGTATGGGTGAATTGCACCTGGATATTATCCTGGATCGTATGAAGCGGGAATTTAAAGTGGAAGTGAATCAGGGTAATCCACAGGTGGCTTATAAGGAAGCGCTGACGCAAACGATTACGCACCGCGAAGTATATAAGAAGCAATCCGGCGGTCGGGGTAAATTTGCTGATATCCAGTTTGAAATCGGGCCGGCTGATGAAGAGTTCCTGAAAGAAGGAAAAGGTAATTTCCAGTTTATTAATGATATTTTCGGCGGATCGATTCCCAAGGAATTTATCCCTGCCATACAAAAAGGATTTGAAACGTCAATGACCAATGGTGTATTAGCCGGATTCCCGGTTGATAACCTGAAAATACGTGTTTTTGACGGTTCCTTCCATGCGGTCGATTCGGATTCCATGTCCTTTGAATTATGTGCCCGTTCCGCCTTCCGTGCCTCCGGGAAATTGGCAAAACCCATCGTGCTGGAACCAATCATGAAAGTAGAAGTATTGACTCCTGATCAGTACATGGGTGATGTTACCGGTGACTTAAATCGTCGTCGTGCCATGCTGGAAGGGATGGACACCAGGAATAACCTGCAAGTGATAAAAGCCAAAGTTCCGCTGAGCGAAATGTTCGGCTATGTTACCCAGTTGCGCTCCCTGTCCTCAGGTCGCGCTTCCTCTACTATGGAATTCAGCCATTATGCACAGGCTCCTAAGAATATTGAGGAAGAAGTAGTGGCAAAAGCTAAAGGAAAGAAGGTAGAAGAAGAATAAGCATCTGTCTGTATCTTATAGAAATGCCGCCTCAGATTCTGTCTGAGGCGGCATTGTTTTGTGTATCATCGCAGATTATAAAAGATAAGCCCTGCAAAGTATAACAGGGGGCAGGATTGTCCATAGATAGAACGGATACTAAGACCTAAAGCATGCCATCATTGCGAATTTTTTAAAGGTTTCTCCTTTATTCATGGGAAATGACACGGAATAATTGTACTGTCATCCGAACCGGGATATTCAGGCAGGGCCAACTATCCCGGGCATGATGTGAAGTGACGACATGAGAGGGGACGCTATTCTAAATATAATGGGAGATTGCTCCATGCGAAAGTTCTGCTCAGATTACGCAGAAATCCGGCATTTTGATTTTTTACTTAACGCTACATCCGGTATTAACGGTACCAATGCTTATATTTGTTGCACATGTCAGTTATGATGAATCACTAATCAATTTGTAATGCAGCCGGTTAATCTTATAAGTGGCCTCGGCGTGGACAGGCGGGGATTTCGTAATATGAACTTTCCGGATTTTCGGGAGAATCATATCGAATGGATAGCTCCTCGGCAAAATGAAGCTATAAGCCGGTATGCAAGTCGTTTGCTCCCCCAGGTACAGGGTAGCCCTCCAGTACTTATCGGTTTGTCTTTCGGCGGGATGATTGCCGTTGAAATGTCTAAATTAATTCCAACGGAAAAAGTGATCCTGTTGGCGTCTGCATCAACCCGGTTCGAGCTTCCCCCCCATTTTCGCCTTGCCGGGAAATATGGGCTTAACAGGCTGTTTCCCATGAAGCTCTTTAAATATCATACTCCACTCACCAACTGGCTCTTTGGCGTGGAAACTCGGGCAGATGAACGGATCCTTAAAGAAATCATCCGGGATACCGATTTGCATTTTTTACAATGGGCCATCAATGCCATCCTGACTTGGGAAAATGAATACCGCCCGTCAAACCTGATTCATATTCACGGTGCACGGGATCGTATTTTACCACTTGGCAATACCTCATGCGATTTTGTGCTGGAATCTGCCGGCCATTTAATGACCCTGAACAGGGCTGTTGAGCTTAGCGGAATAATTCAGGAAATACTTAAAGGAAAACCACTGCGGAAAATGGATAATTAAAGAAATTTATGCAGCAATTCCATTGCCAGCAATTATCTTTGTGTCCTAAAATTTCCACGCATTTTTTTATGCCACCATTATCTTTTGAAAACACGGAAATAGCGTTTGAATATAAGAGTGATAAGGATTTAAAACGGGCGCACTTTCTATTCTCATCAATGAGCTCTCCCTTCCTTACTAAGGCCGGGATGACGCTTACCCAATGGATCATTAACCTGCGTCTCCCGCTTAAAGGAATCATTAAACGAACGATCTTCGATCAGTTCTGCGGAGGAGAAACTATCGGGGAAGTGGCGGATACCGCTAAAGTACTGGCTAAATATAGCGTTGGTGTAGCATTGGATTACGGTGTGGAAGGTAGCGAAAGTGAAACGAAATTTGATGCTGCGGTTCCGGAGTTTGTAAGGGCTGTTCAATATGCCGCCACACAAGAAAATATTCCCTTCATCCCGCTAAAAATAACGGGCTTTTCCCGGTTCGGACTTTTGGAACGGATACATGATAGCAAAACACTTTCTCCGGATGAAAGTCGCGAATGGGGAAGGGTGCAGGAACGTATCAACACGATATGCAAAACCGCCGCAGACAGCGGCATTATGATCCTGATAGATGCGGAACAAAGCTGGATTCAGCAGCCGGTGGACGATCTGGCAAACAGGATGATGGAAAATTATAACCGTAAGCGCATTACGGTATTCAATACTTTTCAGCTTTATCGCCATGACCGCTATGAATACTTGCAACAATCATTACATACCGCACAACAGCAGGGTTACATTTTAGGCGCCAAGTTAGTTCGCGGCGCTTATATGGAAAAAGAAAGAGCACGCGCGGCTGCTCATGGCTATCCTTCGCCCATTCAACCGGATAAGGAAAGCTGCGACCGGGACTACGACCTTGCGGTGGCATTATGCCTGAATCACCTGGATCACCTGGCGGTATTCATTGGTACGCATAACGAAGGTAGTTGTATGAAAGCATCCAGGCTGATGCAGGAAATGAAAATCCCCAACAGCCATGCGCATGTGTTTATTTCCCAGCTTTACGGAATGAGCGATAATGTTACCTTCAACCTGGCCCATGAGGGATTCCACGCTTCTAAATACCTGCCTTACGGGCCGGTGCAGGATGTGTTGCCTTATCTGATGCGCCGGGCTCAGGAAAATACTTCCGTAGCCGGACAAACCGGCCGCGAATTGTCTTTAATCAAAAAAGAAATGATACGCAGGAAGCTGAAATAAGAATTGGAATTTTTCTCTTTCCAGGATGACAAAAAATCCGCCTTTTCAAGTGAATTGCCATCTTGCCCCTGCCATGCTGATCCTTGTCAACCTGTTGTTGTCATTACCTATAATTCATACCGGAGGCACTGTTACAAGAGCCGGTAAAGATGAGTCCGGTTAGTTCAGACTGCAATATCCTCCGGCTACTGCGGCACCCTTATTAAGCAGGGCGCATTTTTCATCAGCAGTATTTTTAGTGGTTTGGTTATAAACGCTTTTATCCTTGGCAATATTGGCATTGTCATAGCATGTGCAGGTATAATCTTTTTTGCAGGATGCCAATACGATGCAGGTAGTAAAGGCTAACAATAGAACGGAGGTAAATTTTTTCATCTGATTCTTTTTTTATTATTTTTTTATGGACAGGTGTAGCGCACAGGATTGCATGATGCGATTGCTTCTGTATTGCCCTCAAAAATATTAATTTTCCGGGCAAGATAAATAATTCTGTCAAAATAATATTCTCAATTCAGAAAAAGTAGTTGAAATCATTTGTTTTCATACAGATGGTATAGCAGAAATGTACAAATATCACAGCTATCCATTCAGATGCTTACTGTGGGACGAATCTATCTTTTTTGGTTGAAAAATAAGATGCTGCTGAATTTGCTTTATGAAAAATGCAAAATATGGTTTTTCCTAATCTGCTAAATTAGCTGGGGCATTACTATAAAAGCATCATAGGATAATAGTGTTGCGACAGGTATAAACTTCCAATAACCCTATTATCTGTTATGACAGGAAGTATGCCATTTTCATGTCAATCATACTTTCCTGGTAAATGTATCTGCCGGGCTTGAAGAAATCTTTTTACGTATGCATCAACGAAGCTCAGCCTGATAACACCTTCACTCTTCACTGTCTCAATGCAGCAAGAGGTGGCGACTAACACACTATTTATGATTGACTACACTTTGTCTATTAATAACTAATAACGACTTTGTTGCAACGAACATATAGTTGATCTTCAATAACGTAATTTAAATATTTACATAATAATCAGTATAGGCGCGAGTTTGAGATAATGGTATTATTTTATTATATTATCAATTGTTTGATTTTGAGTCATTTACTGTTGCGGCAAAGTCGCTGATAGTTGTTAACTATTCACTATTACAAAATACTGCATTCCGCATCCGGATACAGGGAATATTGTTGAGCATGACCCCGACAAATATCTTTCGAATCTGCTTTGGTTTGATATAAAGGGATATCTATGGATTGGAGCATGCCGCCGTCTGTATAAGTGCAGCGGCAGGTGAACGACTTCCGGCAGGATACGCCATACAGGCTGACTGCTGTAAGTAATATGATGACAACGGCTCTGATCTTGGAAGTGATGAACATAAAACTACGGGTAAATCGAAACTTAAAGGTATAAAAAAAACTGCATCTTTACGAAGCAGTTCTTTTTATGTAGCGTACTAAATGCTTATTTTAATTTGCACTCCCAGCCTGAATACTGATCGCTGGTTTCACATGCCGTTTTGGCTAATGCCTTTGTTGTTTTAGGTAAAACAGACTCTGTAGTCTGTCCGTCTAATGTACAAACACAGGTATAATCTTTCTTACAAGAGGTAAAGAGTACCGAACCCAGCATTAAGGCTGCAGCAGTAATTAAGGTAGCTTTTTTCATTTTCATTTTTTTTAAAGTTAAGAGAATTAAAAGTTGGGAGCAAAAATAGGAGTAATTTTCTAATTAAGAAAATTTTTTTCCTTAATAAATAAAATTAAATGACCGGTAAAGCATCTGCCCATGAAAAAAGATTAATTTTGCACGCTTGAATCTTAAAATTAGATATTTATGTTTGCATTAAGGCGCTTTTTAGTGCTCTACAGGCTGTGGATTGGAATTTTATTTATTGCATTAGGCATTTATCTGGGTTTTGCGCTAACCTGGTGGATAGGCTGGTTGCCAATATTCATAGGAGCCTTAATGATCTTTGCGCATTATTTTGTTGGTCCTGTAACGCTTTTACAGCGTTTTATTGAGAATGGCGATGTTGAAGGTGCTCAGAAGCTGATAGCCAGCGTGAAATATCCCAATCTCTTATATAAACCGATTCGCTCTGCTTATTATATGATGAAGGCGAACTTCTCTACCATGAATGAGGATTTTGATACCGCAGAGGTTGAGCTGCGCAAAGGAATTGCCTCCGGAGGCTCGGATAAAGACTTTCAGGGAACTGCAATGCTGCAATTAGGCTCTTTGGCTTATAAAAAGGGCAATATGAAGGAAGCTTACGGGCATTTGCGGAAAGCTGTGAAAGCCGGCCTGCCCGATGCGGACAGCAGCGCTACCGCTTATCTGCAATTGTCCTCCATTTGCATGCAGCGCAGGGATTTCAGGGGAACTAAGTTTTATTATGCGCGTGCCAGGGCCGCTAAACCTAAGAGTGAGCAGATCGTGGAGCAGTTGAATGAAATGAAAAAATACATCTCCCGAATTCCGGGTTGAGTTTTAAGTAATTTCGTCACAATAATTTTCCTGCTCAGGTAAAATTGTAGTAATCATTTTTTCCTGCTTTTATACGTAGACGCTACTGATAAAGTGCCATCTGTGATTTTGTGGTGAGGAGATAGGGACTTGTTTCTCAATATAAATTCGGAAAACCACCTTCTACATGCCATAAAAAAACCTCGTCATTTCAGGCTGTAATGAAGCTGGCATGACGAGGTTGTTTTATCTGTAATAAGACCTTTCTGTTGGGGAGTTAGAAGTCGAATTTTATTCCCTGAGCTAAAGGTAATTGTGTGCTGTAATTGAGCGTGTTAGTCTGGCGGCGCATATAAGCTTTCCAGGCATCGGACCCGCTTTCGCGACCTCCGCCGGTTTCTTTTTCCCCTCCGAAGGCTCCGCCGATTTCCGCACCGCTGGTGCCTATGTTCACATTCGCAATTCCACAATCGCTTCCTGCCTGGGAAAGGAACAATTCCGATTCGCGCAGATTACTGGTGAAGATGGCTGAGGATAAGCCTTGTGGTACATTATTCTGCATGGCGATGGCCTCTTCAATATCCTTATATTTCATCACGTACAGGATAGGAGCGAATGTTTCTTCCTGAACGATCTCATAATCATTTTCGGCTTCAATAATACAAGGGCGGACATAGCACCCGCTTTCATATCCTTTGCCTTTTAACACGCCGCCGTTTACGATTACTTTTCCCCCTTCCTGTTTGGCGCGTTCAATAGCTTTCAGGTAATCCTGAGTAGCCTTAATATCAATCAGCGGGCCTACATGATTATTTTCATCTAAAGGATCACCAATCTTAAGCTGGGCATAAGCTTTTTTCAAAACGCTTATGGTTTTATCGTAAATGCTTTCGTGTATGATAAGCCGGCGTGTGGAGGTGCAGCGCTGCCCGGCAGTGCCTACGGCGCCGAACACCGTACCGATCAATACCATATTGAGGTCGGCATATTGTGAAACGATAATGGCGTTGTTGCCGCCCAATTCCAAAATGCTTCGGCCAAAACGCGCGGCTACCGTTTGAGAAACGTGACGGCCGATGCGGGTGGATCCGGTGAACGATATCAGCGGAATGCGCGGATCGTTGTTCATTAAATCACCGCACGCATTGCCGATGACTAAGCAGCTTACGCCTTCGGGTACATTATTGCGTTTGAACACGCCTGCAATAATTTTCTGGCAGGCCAGCGCCGTTAAAGGCGTTTTAGAGCTGGGCTTCCAGATACACACATCGCCGCAAACCCAGGATAGCGCCGCATTCCAGCTCCATACGGCAACCGGGAAGTTGAAGGCGCTGATTATACCCACTACACCTAAAGGATGCCATTGCTCGAACATCCGGTGCTGAGGCCGTTCGCTTTGAATAGTGAGTCCGTATAACTGGCGGGACAAGCCTACCGCGAAGTCACAGATGTCAATCATTTCCTGCACTTCTCCCAGTCCTTCCTGGAGGCTTTTGCCCATTTCATAAGAAACTAAAGCGCCTAATTCGCTTTTATGCTGACGCAGCGCTTCTCCCACCTGGCGAACCACTTCTCCACGCTTTGGCCCGGGAATCATACGCCATTCCGCAAATGCGGCCTGTGCCGCTTTCATCACTTTGTCATAGGCTTTCGCTCCGGTATCTTCGATAGTGGCAATGAGCCTGCCATCAACAGGAGAAAAGGATTCCAGCATGTTGCCGCTGCCTTTCATCCATTTGGAGCCGGTGGAAGCACCCTGGTTGTGTTTGTCAATGCCTAAGGCGTTCAGTATTTTTTTGGTATTCATACTTGTTTTTGATAAAAAATTACGTGCAAAGATAGGACAATCCCTTGAGATATGTTTCCGGTAAAATGCCGTATCTTTCGATAAATCAGCGCTATTTCTATGGAAAAATAAGCAAATTGCATCCTTAGAAAAATAACAGTTTTGGCGAACCGCTACGGACATATTCCCGACGAAGAATTATTACTGCTTTTTCAAAAAAGCCGTAACAGCGAATGGCTGGGCATCCTGCTGCAGCGATATGCCGTACTGCTTATAGGGGTTTGCATGAAATACCTGAAAGAAGAAGAAGCGGCGAAGGATGCGGTACAGCAGGTATTTGTAAAAGCGCTGACCGAGCTGGACAAACAATACAAAATTGATAACTTCGGGGGCTGGTTATACCGGATTACCATTAATTTTTGCCTGAGCCGCCTTAGAGATCGAAAGCCACTTGTCCGGGATTACCCGCTGGCTAATGTGCCGGATGCGGAAAGCGAAGATGAAGACTGGCACTGGGAAAAAATGAAAACGTATGACAAGTTGGAATCAGCATTGACCACTTTGAAAAAGGAACAGGAGCTGACCATCCGCATGTTTTATTTTGAAAATAAAAGTTACCAGGAAATAGCGGATCAAACAGGCTATAATGTGAAAAAGGTAAAGAGCTGTATCCAGAACGGCAAGCGCAATCTTAAAATCAAATTACAGGATAATCCTTCCCCGAATGACCATTAAAGATAATATACCGGAAGCCTACGATATGGATCATTCGTCGCACGATACGGAAAGGTTATTGCAATACCTGAGTGGTAAGTTGTCCGAAGCGGATCGTATCGCCTTTGAAAAGCAGTTAGAGCAGGATCCGATGCTGAAAGATGCCATGGAAGGATTTGCAGGATCGGAGTTGAAAGAGCCGGCTATCCGGGAGCTGGATATTGCGGTAAACGCCGCGCTGTGGAAGCAGGTTCGTATGCGAAAAAAAAGGACAAAGCACCGCAAAGACAAAGCTGCTTTTCCTTTGTGGATCTATGTATGCGCAGTATTGCTGATCGTAGTGCTATGCTTTCTGGTATTTTTCATGCTGAAATAACAGCATTTTTATGGGCAATCCAATGCAAAAAATTGTGGCTTTGCTCCCGCGTGAAAATATTGAACGCTGTTAAAACAATATGGGTATCAATCAGTATAGAAAGTTTGGCAACTTTTCAAAAGTTGCCAGATTCAGTATAAAACATATTATTTATATATTGATAATAATGCAAGCCTGCCTTAGCTTAACAATACCCGGATTTTTATCCCGGTAAATAAAAAAAACGAAGCACCGGCCTCCGAAGCGCCGGTGCTTCCTGGTATGGGGAAACCCATGCCGGAACATTCAGGACAGGCTGCGGATTCCCCGAAAATACCATTATGATCGCTTTCTCGTGAGCGCACCATAAATCAGCAGCACAATGATGGCGCCGCCTACAGCCAAAGCAAAACTGCCCAGATCAAATCCGTCCACCTTTCCGGTGCCTAAAAACCGCGAACCGATAAATCCGCCGACCATTGCGCCTACAATACCGAGAAGCATGGTCATGATGCAGCCCTGCGGTTCATTTTTTCCGGGCATAATAAATTTTGCTAATGCTCCGGCAATCAATCCGAATATTGCCCAATAAAACCAATTCATAAAATACATTTTTAAAGGTTACAAAAATCACTTGTTTATATTATAAAACTAATGGATTTTCTGCGGTTTCCAAATTTATTTTTGATTTCCCGGCATTCCACCCCCGTTCTCAATACTAAAAATTAACTTTGCGCGATATGCAGGATTATTTAACCGATTTAAACGAACAGCAGAAAGCGGCAGTATTACATACCGACGGGCCATTGATGATCGTGGCCGGAGCCGGTAGCGGAAAGACTAAAGTTTTAACAACCCGGATTGCCCATTTAATGAGCCTTGGCGTGGATGCATTCCGCATTTTAGCGCTGACATTTACCAATAAGGCGGCAGCCGAAATGAAGGAACGTATAGGAAGAATTTTGGGTAACAGCGAAGCCAGAAATCTCTATATCGGAACTTTTCACTCCGTATTTGCCCGTATTTTGAGAGCCGAAGCTCAGAAATTAGGCTACCCCGCTAATTTCACCATTTATGATACCGATGATGCTAAAAGCCTTTTGAAAAGTATCATCAACGCCCGTGGCCTGGATGATAAATTCTATAAGCCTAATTATGTGCTTAACCGGATTTCCGCAGCCAAGAACCGGTTGATAAGCCCGGCAGCATATTTGGTGGATAATACGATACAGCAGGAAGATGCCCGCAGCAACCGGCCTTTGATGGGGCAGCTCTACGAGGAGTATGCTGCCCGCTGCTTCAAAAACGGTGCCATGGATTTTGATGATCTGCTGTATAAGATGTACCAGTTGCTGATGCAGTTCCCGGAAGTCCTGGCGAAGTATCAGCATAAGTTTCGCTATGTGCTGATTGATGAGTACCAGGATACCAACCTGGCTCAGTATAAGATCATTAAACTGCTGGGTGCGGTTCACGAAAACATTTGCGTTGTCGGCGACGATGCCCAAAGCATTTATTCCTTCCGCGGCGCCACTATTGACAATATTCTGCGCTTTCAGGATGATTATGAAGATGTGAAGGTGATCAAGCTGGAGCAGAATTACCGCAGCACGCAACACATCATTAAGGTGGCCAATACCATTATCGGAAATAACAAAAGACAGATCCCGAAAAACCTGTGGACCAGTAATGGTGTGGGTGAAAAGATCAAACTGGTGCGCACCCTGACCGATAACGATGAAGGCCGCTTTATCGCTGATGCCATTTCCGAACAAAAGCTCCGGAATCATTACGCCAACAGTGATTTTGCTATTCTGTACCGCACCAATGCGCAAAGCCGCTCCTTCGAGGAAAACCTGCGCAAGATGAATATTGCTTACCGCATCTATGGTGGTCTGTCTTTTTATCAGCGTAAAGAAATCAAGGATTTCATTGCTTATCTCCGTATTATCGTGAATCCCCGTGATGAGGAAGCATTGAAACGGATTATTAATTACCCGACACGGGGCATTGGCAAAAGCAGTATTGAGCGGATTACTATTGCGGCTAATGAAAGCGGGATTACATTTTGGGAAATATTGCAGGAACCTCATCGTGCCGGGCTGAAAGGCGCGGCAGCCGCTGCCATAGAAAATTTTGTGGTGATGATCAAGAGCTTTCAGTCTATGCTTCAGAAAGAAAACGCTTATGATGTGGCCTTTGCGGTGGGTAAGCACACGAATATCGTCAAAGAACTGTACAATGATAAATCGGTGGAAGGCCTGGCGCGATATGAGAACATCCAGGAATTGCTGAACTCCATTAAGGAATATACGGAAACGCCCAATGAAGACGGGGAACTGGAAGCGGATAAAAGTTTGGGCAGCTATCTTCAGCAAATCACCTTGCTGACCGATGCGGATAAGAACACGGATGAAAACCAGGATGTGGTGAAGCTGATGACGATTCATGCGGCCAAGGGGCTGGAATTTCCCTGTGTTTTTGCCGTAGGTCTGGAAGAAAATATTTTTCCCTCGGCAATGAGCCTGTACGACCGCGAAGACCTGGAAGAGGAACGCCGATTGTTTTATGTGGTGATCACACGCGCAAAACAACGCTTGTGGCTAAGCTTTTCCAACAGCCGTTACCGCTTTGGCTCATTAGTGCAAAACGACCCCAGCCGCTTTATTGATGAGGTGCCGGAAGAGCATTTAGACCGCAGTTTTGCCGGAATGGGCAAAAATAAAACCGGCTATGGCGCCACGCTTTTTTCTAAGGCGGGTGCAGGAGAGACATCCCATACCGGTGGAGTTAACAGTGATTTGAAAAAAATTGTTGTGCAGAACCAGTCTGCGGCTGCCACGCATACGCCCTCCCTGAATTTCAGCGCCAGCGACCCTGCAGGCTTTCAGCAAGGCATGAAAGTAGAGCATCAACGCTTCGGATACGGAACCATCCTGAAATTAGACGGCGCTGTTCATAACCGTGTAGCCACCATAAAGTTTGAAAACGGGGTAGGGGAAAAGAAGATCATGCTGCAGTATGCGAAACTGATGGTAGTGGAATGAGACCTGTGCTCATTAATTACCTCTAAAATCATGCTGTAAGGTATTATCTAAACAGCCGATTGCCCCGTGTGAGTCCCCTGCGGGAGACTCACACGGGGCATAAATCAACCTCGTCATTGCGAGGAACGAAGCGATCCTAAGACGGTAGTTAATGAGGTTGCTTCACTGCGTTCGCAATGACGAAACGGTGGTTAATAATGAGATCGCTTTCACTGCGTTCGCCATGACAAACGTTCCCATCGTTTTAAGGAGTTTTCGTCATTGGGAGGAACGAAGCAATCCTAAGACGGTAGTTAATGAGATTGCTTCACTGCGTTCGCAATGACGAGACGGTGGTTAATAATGAGGTTGCTTCACTGCGTTCGCAATGACGAGACGGTGGTTAATAATGAGATCGCTTCACTGCGTTCGCAATGACGAACGTTCCCATCGTTTTAAGGAGTTTTCGTCATTGGGAGGAACGAAGCAATCCTAAGACGGTAGTTAATGAAGTTGCTTCAAGGGATATGAATTGTCCACAATGTCAAAGTGATAATAAAATTAAAAACGGAATAGTCAGAGGATTGCAGCGGTATAAATGCAAAAAATGCGGCAATAATTATACCGTTACCCAAAAATCTACTGCCAGGCTACCAAGTGAACGGAGGATGGGTCTGATGATGTATTTAGAAGGCCTGGGTTCCATTCTATCGGACGTTTATTGGGTGTCAGTCATGTAGCAGTGATAAAATGGATAAAGAAATATGGTGCGCAATTACAGGAAATCAAGAATGAGAATCCTGTTTCCATAATGGAAATGGATGAAATGCACACCTATGTCCAGTCAAAAGAAACTATTGTTGGGTATGGATTGCAGTTGATAGAGCGGGAAAACGATACCTTGATTTCGTTATGGGAAGCAGGGGAACAGAAACAGGATTAAAGCTTTGGAACAAAGTCAATAATATGGAAACAAATTATTATTGTACAGATTATTGGAAAAGCTATGCTGAGTTTATACCCGGGGAAAAGCATGTGCAAACCAAAGCCGAAACTTATACCATTGAAAGCTATAACAATAGAATCAGGCATTATTTGGCAAGATTTAGAAGAAAATCAAGGTGTTGCTCAAGAAGAATATATATGATTGGATACAGCTTAGCACTCCTGTTTTTAAAACTAAACAATGAATTATATATACTTAGTTACTAATTCCAAAATTCGCTTACGACATTTGGTGCGATACTGTGAACACTGCAGCCCGTACGGAACAAAGCGGCGAAGCGGGGAAAGTGAATATTTCCGAAACCACCCGCGAATTGGTAAAAGATGAACTTGAATGCAGCTACAGAGGAGAGATTGAAGCGAAAAATAAGGGTATGATGAAAATGTATTTTGTGGAATGAAAAATGAAAAAAATCATACCAATCATTTAATCAAAAAAATCACAGTTCAGACAGAGGGGAGATTGAAGCCAAGAATAAAGGAATGATGAAAATGTACTTTGTCAACGGACGGTTGAGCATGGAAAATAATTTTCAGAACGCTTGTTACTCGTTCTCATCATTAAGAGTACGGATGTGGCTTTTATAATTCCTTTTGTGTAATTTTGAGGTATAAAACAAAACAATAATGATAGCAATATTAAAACAAGGCGAAAGCAAAAAAAATATGCTGAAGCTATTGGAAGAATTGCGTAAAAGCAGGAAACGAAAAAGTATAAATATCCGTAAATACTGTGGCGTCATCAAGCTCAAAGAAGATGCTTTAGCTATTCAAAAAAGAATGAGAGATGAATGGAACTAATTTATTGCTGTCCAGCAATATCATTCTGTATTTGTTAAGTGGCGACAACACTTTAGCTGATTTCCTGGAAAACAAGCAGTTGTTTGTTTCTGTTATATCTGAAATGGAATTGCTGAGCTTCAAGGGGCTTACCAATCAGGAAGAAGATATCATCGAGCGGTTTTTGTCGGAATGTAAAATAGTCGGTATTAATACAGTTATACAATCAGAAGCAATAAGGATACGAAGAGCTTATGGCAATAAGCTGCCCGACAGTATCATAGCAATCACTTAGTTTTTTATGGAAATACCCCTCATTACAGCAGATAGCGGCTTTAAGAAAATAGAAGGCATACAACTTATCCATTACGAAAAGTAAAAAGAGCGCGAATGAGGCTTTTATCATCCCTTCTGACAAGCTATAAAATAATGAGCAAACCTCTCCTCCTCCTTATGCTGCTTCTACAAATCACTACGCAGCCCACCCACGCCCAAAAACAAGGACAGACCCTTATTGACTCGCTCCAGGCTGAACTGCCCAAAGCAAAAGAAGACACCAGCAA
>CAZUSO010000066.1:0-15685 GCA_964622775.1 uncultured Taibaiella sp.
AGACGCTATCGCTGAATATCAATACCTTATATTAAAATAGTGTCAAACTTGAGCGAGCCTTTAAAAGACCTGCCTTTATTCATGGAGCATGACACGGAGTAAGTGTTATGTTGTCATTGCTCCGCTCCAAAAGTTGGCCCCCAGACTGTGGAGATTTCTTCTACGCAGAAATCTTAATCAAATCGCTTTGCAATATGGAATTTCTTTAGTCGATGCCACGTTTTTACCGTACCAATAACCATAGGTACGACAATTTGGAATGCCCCCGTTTTGGTCGCACATTTTTCAAAACGTACCGGCGCTTATATTTTCTTAACTTCGCATAATGTTTCAGATAGCACGTCCATATCAGCCGGCAGGCGATCAACCCGACGCCATCCGGGAGCTGTCTAAGGGCATTATTGAGGGGGAAAAATTTCAGACTTTACTTGGGGTTACCGGCTCGGGAAAGACTTTCACTATGGCCAATGTTATTCAGAAGGTGCAGCGTCCCACCCTCGTACTCACGCATAACAAAACACTGGTTGCGCAACTTTACGGAGAGTTTCGTCAGTTCTTTCCGGAAAATATGGTGGAATATTTCGTGTCCTATTACGACTATTATCAACCGGAAGCCTATTTGCCCACCAGTGATACTTATATTGAAAAGGACCTGGCCATCAATGAAGAGCTGGAAAAGCTGCGCCTGCGTACTACCAGCGACCTGCTGAGCGGGCGCCGCGATATCATTGTTGTTGCATCCGTAAGCTGCATTTACGGAACGGGTAATCCTACCGAATATGAAAACAGCATTATCCGTATCAATGTAGGCGATAATATCGGCCGAAATGCTTTTTTACACAGCTTAGTGAATGCCTTATACCACCGGAGCCAGGGCGATTTCGAGCGGGGCAGCTTCCGCGTAAAGGGCGATACGGTTGACATCAATCTGCCTTATGTTGACGCAGGCACATTCGGTTTTCGGATTACTTTTTTCGGTGATGAAATCGAAGACATAGAAACCTTTGAACCACATACCGGGAAACGCATCAGCAAGATGCAGCATGCCGCCATCTTTCCTGCTAATATGTATGTGGCGCCACGTGACATGATGGGGCAAATCGTCCGGGAAATACAGGATGAAATGTATGGGCAGGAAACGTATTTTAAAAGCATTCATAAAAATATTGAAGCACAACGGATCAAAGAACGGGTCAGTTACGACCTGGAAATGATCCAGGAGCTGGGCTATTGCAGCGGCATCGAAAATTATTCCCGTTTCCTTGATCGCCGGAAACCCGGTGAGCGCCCGTTTTGCCTGATTGATTATTTTCCCAAAGATTATTTGCTGATTATTGACGAAAGTCATGTTACCATTCCGCAGATCAGCGGAATGTATGGGGGCGACCGTTCCCGGAAAATGAATTTAGTGGATTTTGGCTTCCGTTTACCTTCTGCGCTGGACAACCGGCCGCTGAATTTTTACGAATTTGAATCCATGCTCAACCAGGTTGTTTTTGTCAGCGCCACACCCGGAAAATACGAACTGGAGCATACCGGAGGTGTTGTTGTGGAGCAGGTGGTACGCCCGACCGGCCTGCTGGATCCACCTATAGAAGTGCGGCCGTCTATGAACCAAATCGATGACCTGTTAGATGAGATAGACCGGCGCATCACAAAAGGAGATCGCGTGCTGGTAACTACCCTCACCAAACGCATGGCCGAAGAATTAGATAAATACCTGAAACGTATCAATATCAATTCCCGCTATATTCACAGTGAAGTGGACACGCTGGAACGTGTGGAGATATTGCGGGATCTGCGTTTAGGCAATATCGACGTATTGGTTGGCGTTAACCTGCTGCGTGAAGGGCTGGATCTTCCGGAAGTTTCATTAGTGGCCATACTGGATGCCGACAAAGAAGGCTTTTTACGGGACGAACGTTCCCTGACCCAAATGGCAGGACGCGCCGCACGGAATGTGGACGGCCTGGTTATTTTTTACGGGGATAAAATAACGGATAGCATGCAACGCACTATTGATGAAACTGCCCGAAGAAGAGAAAAGCAAATTGCCTATAACTTAGAACACCACATTACCCCTAAAACGGTTATTAAATCCGTAGAGCAGATCATGAAGCAAACATCGGTGCTGGATATTAAAGGTTATGATGAGCATAATGCCTATGCCGCAGATAACGAAGAAAGCGCTACGCTTGCTGCTGAAGATGAAGTAATATATGGAAATCGTGAGGCTTTGGGAAAAGCCATTCAACAAACTAAAAAAGAAATGGAAAAAGCAGCGAAAGACTTAGATTTCATGGAAGCGGCACGCTTGCGGGACAGGATGTTTGAACTGCAAAACCAATTAGCAAACAAGCAATAACAAAAAATACAACAAGCCATGATCATTTACAATGTTACCATAAAAGTAACGCCTGAAATAGCTAATACATACCTGCAATGGTTACAGGACGAACATTTGCCGGATATGATGCGCACGGGGCTTTTCAGCACTTACCGGTTATGCAGACTGCTGGAGCCGCCTGACCCGGAAGGAACCACTTACGTAGTCCAATATCATTGCGACAGCATGGAATGTTATCAAAGCTATATAGCGGAGCACAGCCAGGATATGCGACAAAAAGGGCTGGATAAATTTGGTAATAAGATGGTGGCTTTTCGCACCATTATGGAATTAATCCACGAATAAAAATAGTTTCAGGCAAGATTGAATCTGTCCAATTATGAAGCAATATAAGCACCTGTTTTTCGATCTGGATCATACCCTTTGGGATTTTGAAAGCAACTCGGCAATCACCCTGCAAATCTTATACGATGAATTTCAGCTTCCGGAGCGCGGTATTGCCTCTTTTGAAAACTTCCGCGGTATTTACGAAGGACATAACGAGCGCTTATGGGAACGCTACCGTAAGGGTTTTATCCGGCGGGAGGAGCTGCGCTGGAAGCGGATGTGGCATACCCTGCTTGATTTCAGAATAGGCGATGAAAAACTGGCGCGTGCCATGAGCGAGATATATCTGGATCACCTCCCCAATCAGGGATTACTGATGCCTTATGCAACCGAAGTGTTGGAT
Organism: uncultured Taibaiella sp.; assembly: GCA_964622775.1. Classification (GTDB taxonomy): domain Bacteria; phylum Bacteroidota; class Bacteroidia; order Chitinophagales; family Chitinophagaceae; genus CAZUSO01. Next base: position 3,078 of record CAZUSO010000066.1, read on the forward strand.
TATTGCCGGGACAAAGCCTACAAAATACATTTGATCACGAATGGCTTTGAAGCTACACAATGGAAAAAAATGCGCACTTCCGGAATTGATCATTACTTCCAGGCGGTAATCACCTCGGAAGGCAGTAACAGCCTGAAGCCGCACCGGGATATTTTTCAGCATGCTATTGATATTACCGGCGCGCTGGTAACAGAAAGCCTGATGATCGGTGATGCGCTGGAGATTGATGTATTGGGCGCAAAACAATTTGGCATGGATCAGGTATATTTTAATCCGGCTAAAACCAGCCATGAAGAAATGGTCACTTACGAGATCAGCAGCCTGACTGAACTGAAAGATATCCTGTAAACGATGCGGAATTTACACTCAAATGATCTGTACTTCAGGAGCCAGTGTAATGCCGAATTTTTCAGCAACGGATGCGATAATCTCGGCGGACAACTGACTAATATCCCTGCCCGATGCTCCGCCGTAATTTACCAAAACCAATGCCTGCAATGGATGTACACCGTAATTTCCCCTACGGAAGCCCTTCCATCCGCATTGCTCGATCAGCCAGCCGGCCGGAATTTTCATCGTAGTATCTGAAATCTTGTATGCCGGCATATCGGGATATGCAGCAGGCAGATGCTTGAATTGTGCTATATCAATCTCCGGGTTTTTAAAAAAGCTGCCTGCATTTCCGACAATGGACGGATCCGGCAATTTGGATCTTCGGATATTGATAACAGCATCGCTTACTGCACGGACAGACAATGTTTCTATGCGCATCCTTTCAAGCTCCTGACGAATATTTCCGTAGGTAATATGAAATTGCGGCGATTTACTTAATTTGAATATGACTCCGGTAATGATTACTTTTCCTTTCAGCGCCTGCTTAAAAATACTGTCACGATATCCAAACCCGCAATCCCGGTTAGCACGTGTTTCAAAACAGTGCGCATCAATATTCCAATAAATGACCGACTCAATGGCGTCCTTCACTTCTACACCATAAGCACCGATATTCTGCATCGGGGCGGCGCCTACAGTACCCGGAATCAGGGAAAGGTTTTCAATCCCCGCAAGCTGATGCTGCACGCAATACAGGACGAACTGATGCCAGACTTCACCGGCGGCAACCTTCAGCCAAACTGCCTCCTGATCTTCCTTTATTTTCTGAATGCCGGTGATCCGGTTATGCAGCACCCAGCGGTCGGTATTTTTTGTAAAGAGGATATTGCTGCCGCCGCCCAGTACCATGATTTTCTTTATGGCATCGCCATATTCATACAATGTTTCTAAATCGTTTTCCGTACACAGCACGGAATATCTTTCCGCAAATACATGCATACCGAAAGTATTCAGGGATTGCAGGGAAAAATTTTCTTGAACTGTCAGCATAGAATAATCAATAGAAATGCTTTGGTCAAAAGGAATGTTAAGTCAAAATGAAAAATAACCAAAGTGCTGATAATTTATTTAATAAAATTTAAGCATACAGGTAAAAAGCGCTAAACTTAACAGCAGGAACAATTGTAGTAATGAAAACAAAAAACCCCATGAAAGTTCACAGGGCTTTTGCTATTATTTTTTAACCAGTTAAAATTTGTAAGATCCGCTGATTGACGGAACGGCTGCCCCGCCTACCGTATCTAAGATAGGCGAGCATTCCATTTGCCCGTTAACATTATACACCCACCGGGTTCCTCCGTCGGCTGTGTCAAGCGCATACAGATTTTTATCAAAACCACCGATATATACGGTGCCGCCATAAACTAAGGGAGAAGACCGGATCAGGCCAAAGGTCAGTTTTTTCCAGTGAATATTTCCATCAATAATGTCCACACAATACAGATTGAAATCATAACAACCAAAATATACATACTGATTATCCACGGCAGGCGATGATACTATCCGGTCGCTGGTTTTTACTTTCCAGCGTTCCAGTCCCGTAGTGGAATCAATGGAATAAAAATAGCGGTCATTGCTGCCTACCAGCACATTTCCACCGATAGCAATCGGAGAGCTTCGTACCTGACCGCCGGTAAGAAATGCCCAGTTTTGTGTTCCGTCATTAGTATTTACAGAATACAAATTGCCATTATCGTTACCGATATACAGGAATTTATCACTTACCACGCAGGGAGAGGAATAAAAGGCTCCGTCAGTTCCAGGCGTAAAAGTCCAGATAGGAGCTCCGTTTTCCACATTCAAAGCCATTACTTTATTATTTATAGTAGCAATAAACAGACCCATTTCACTCAACCCTTCAATAGCATGTACAGTAGGAGAAGCCTCCATCTGCCCGTCTATCGGGCGCTGCCATAATGGATCACCAAGAATGTCGTCAGGGTTAAGGGCATACACCGTATCATTTTGCACCGGTACAATCAGGCGATCCTCATAGCCGAGAGGCGTTGCATAAATACCTGAATAGAATTCTCTTTTGGCAAGCTGTTTGCCATATTGAGGATCCAACACATACAGCGTACCCGCAATAGTACCGATATACAGGCTGCCTTTGAAGAGTACGGGCGTTGCATGCACCGGAGCGTCGGCCTGAAATTCCCATTTGCGCTTACCGGTTTCCTTATCTAAGGCATACACTATCCTGTTATTACTGCTTACGAAGATCGTGCTGGTATATACATCGGGGAAAGGTTGGTCCGGACTGTATTCTTTGCTGCATGAACTCAACGTTGACATTGCTATGGCTGCTATGGCAGAGAAAGATAAAAGGCGTTTAATCAGATTCATTCTTTTATTTTAATAAAACTCACAATAATAATTATTCTTCCTAAACTTTCAAAAGGATTTGGAAAAAAGATATACACATCCGGCAGCTTACCGGAGCAAACTTACATTACCGGTATAATTTTCCTGGTGATCACCATTTATAACAGCCGTAATCTGGTATATATACACGCCAACCGGCTGGTCTTTACCGTTCAGTTTGCCATCCCATCCGCGTCCGTTAAGGCTGGCTGTCTCAAATACTACCTGTCCCCAGCGATCAAATATCTGCATATTGAATACGGTAATATTAGCGCCTAATAACTGACGAGGGAAGAAATAATCATTTACGCCATCTCCATTCGGAGTGAAGCTGTTCGGAATATCAAGATAGCAGCCCTTTTTCACAATAATTTCATCAGTCGTTTTACAAACCACTTCGCGTGAAGCCACGGTCAGGCTATAGGTGCCGGGATGCACCACTTTCAAAAATGCGGTAGTATCCCCGGTGTTCCATAAGCTGCTGTATGTTGAAGGCTGTGAGACAAGATTATGCAAAATAACCGGCGACCCGTTTAAACACAGTGAGGTGTCATTACCCAAATTAACCACCGGATAAGGGAATACATTAATTACATACTGTACATCCTTATCGGGGCAGGCCCGATAGGCTACGTTCAGATCCACAGTATAGATTCCGGGAGTTTCGTAAACATAAGATACAGGATCCTCATTCGGATAGCTGATCTGCCAGCTCGTGCCGTAATTCCAGTAAAGCGTATCGGCATGACTGCCTACAGCAGCAGCCAGAACGACTCGCTCGCCCACACAGATGCTGTCTTTGTCCGCAATGATCTTAACCACCTGAGGTGAATCAACAGTCACCTGTATCGAGGTCGAATCCATACAACCCAATGACGTATAGCCGGTAAGCCGAACCGTATAAACCCCCTCAGCGGTATAAGCATGTGTTGTAATTTGCTGGTCGGTCACCAGAGGTGAATTGTCTCCAAAATCCCAGTTCCAGGTTGTGATATCGGCAGTATTGTTTGTATTAAAAATAAGCGGTATTCCGGTACAGGAAAGGGTGTCATTAGTATTAATACCCACTTCATAAGTTGGCAGGCCTACCACAATATTGTAAAATTTCCGACATCCGTCCGGGTTCACCACTTTCACGGTATAGACACCTGTTCCCGCACTGCTGAAGGTGTCGCCATCCACGCTGTTAATGGTTGTCTGCAAAAGATTATCATCATTATCGTACCAATAGTAATCGTACTCAATACCGGTATTATCCTGGGGCAATAACCATGCCTTACCATTCATCGTGTCGTGGCAGGGCGGAATTGATTCGCCGGTAAACTGTTCTGCAAACGGAACGACCTGCAAAGTATAAGCCAGGGTCTGGCTGCTTGCCAGGGGACAGCCATCATCGGTATAGGTAATATAAAAAGTATAATTGCCTTCCTCAGCATTCACCACATTCCACATGAAATGAACGACCGGGTTAGGCGTACCGTTATTATCTACCAGGATCGCGGCGCCATCAGGCAGGTTGGCCCAGCTCACGGTAACATTATCTCCATTCGGGTCAAAGCTGTTGATATCATAGGAGACCACGGCAGTCTGGCCTGCGCATACCTGGAACATTTCCTGTCCGTTAATGTCCACGATAGAAACATTTTCCGTATTTGTTATAGGGCCTTCCGGCGCATCATTATTACAATTATCCAAAATCACAAAAGTCATTTCACGCATGCTTGTTCCTACCAGAACGCCGTTGCGATATTCATTTACCGCATTCACAACCACACAGTTTAAAACCAGGCTGGGTGTGAAGGTCATCTGGCCATTGGTACCGTTAAATGCATAGTCGCCGGGAAGGGTGGGCAAAGGATTTACGGCGGTATAAGGGGTATAGTAGGTGATATTTGTAGTTGCCGTTTCCATTGCCGGAACTAAACCGAAGGTCATGTCATCACCATCCGGATCAATGGCGCCAAGACTGTAATTTTGATGCTTATTGACGCAAAAGAAAGGAGTCGGCAGGGAACTGAATAAAGGCGTACTGTTCGGACCTACCGTATTATTCAGTTTCGCTTCCAGGTACATCAGGGAAGAGCCTCCGTTTATATTGGCATTCCCGATAATATTGCTGCGACCCGCATTAGTTGCCGGAGTAGTGCTGATCTGCCCGGCAAATGCAAATTTCCAGTCAGTCGATTCCCCGGTCAGGGTAAAAATGCCTTCGTACACAAATATCCGGATACCCGGGATCGGATTATTGACATTGCTACAGGTGGTATTGCCTGCTTCGTCCGGACAAACCGGCGTGATCTCAATATCGCTGAGCGCATTATTTATGGCAAGATTCTGGGACGTCACTAATGTAGCGCCGTTATACAGTCGAATCTGTGGAGTGGCTATTCCCAGTGCAGCGTATGCTCCGCCGGGAAAATTTGAGGCACAGTCTGCAAAAAAGCTTAGCGTTACCTTATAGGTATAAACATTGCCGGTGGTGGAAATATACGTATAACCCAACTCCCCGCCTAAAAGGTGGTTTGCCCGGGAAGTGCGGCTTAACACTAACAGTGTGGAAAGCAACAGGAAGAATGGTAATATTCTTTTCATAAAATGAATAAATATTTTGGATAAACGGAGGCTGTTAACTGTATATCTAATAGTTTAACAATTCAATAAGACACGTAAAAGTAAACAAATAGTTTGGAATTTTATTAAAAATAAAAAAGGGTTAATAGAAAGGATAGCAGATAAAAATTATTATTACTTTTGGGCGGATCATCTCGCATTATTATCGTTAAAGAACATCAATGACAAACACACCTATTTTAAAGGAAGAGATCAAAAATTATGTCATTACCGCGGCGCCCGAAGACAATAGCCGACACTGGTATAAGGAACTGGCTTATGCGGTTCGTCTGGGTAATGAATTTAAAGGAAAAACCGCCATCACCTTTCAGACTTCGGAAGGCTCCAAAACAGTAGAAACTACGGTTTGGTCGGTTACCGAAAATTACCTTCAGCTGAAAGGCGGTATCAGTATTCCCTTAAACAGCATAATCGATATTCATTTCTAAAATTACGGCAATTACATAAATTATTATGCGCATTGCTGTTAATACAAGATTGCTGCTTAAAGACAAACTGGAAGGTATCGGCTGGTTTGCCAATGAAACATTATCCCGCATAGTAAAAAACCATCCCGAACATCAGTTTATTTTTTTCTTTGACCGGCCTTACCATCCTGATTTTGTGTTTGGCTCTAATGTAACTCCGGTTGTACTGGCTCCCCAGGCCCGCCATCCTTTTTTATATTATATCTGGTCTGAAAAAATTATTCCGCATGCATTAAAGAAGCACAGAGCAGATGTTTATTTTTCTCCGGAAGGGTTGGGTTGTATTCATACTAAAATACCCGTCTGCATTACCCTTCATGACTTAGCCTATAAGCACTATCCACAGTTTATGGATCGTCTGCACCGTTGGCATTACCGGCGTTTCTATCCTAAATACGCCCGTAGCGCTAAAAGGATTGTTACCGTTTCGGAGTTTACAAAGCAGGATATTATTCACGAATTTGGCATTACACCGGAAAAAATAGACATTGTTTATAATGCAGGAAGGGAGGGTTTTGGCCCGTTGCCTTATCGGGAAAAAGAGGCGATAAAGGCACAGTTGACCGGGGGAAATGAATATTTTCTTTTTGTAGGCGCTATTCATCCCCGTAAAAATATCATCAACCTGCTAAAGGCATTTGTGAAATTCAAGCGTCGTCAACGCAGCAATATGAAGCTGGTTATTGTTGGCCGGATGGCCTGGCAATTTGAAGAAGTTAGTCAGGCGAAAAACAGTATGCCTTATAAAGAGGATGTGATATGGATGGGGTATCTGGGAATAGAAGAGCTTACCCGTGTCAACGCTGCAGCCTACGCCTTAGTGTATCCTTCCGTTTTTGAAGGATTCGGGATACCCATCGTGGAAGCTATGGAATCTCATGTGCCGGTTATTGTTTCCAACACTTCTTCCATGCCGGAAGTAGGCGGACCGGCGGCCTTGTTAGTGGACCCGGAATCACCGGAGGATATTGCCGAAAAAATGGGGCAAATATATAAAGATGAAACGCTGCGCAGCCAACTGATCGCCAAAGCAATGATTCAAAAGGAAAAATTCAACTGGGATGTATCTGCAGCGCAGTTATGGGAATCCATCCTTAAAACAGGGTCATCCTGATCAGTTTGTACATGGGGGACATGGTATCAGCTTCCGCCCAGCCGGTCGATACCTGCTTTGGCATTTTGTTCCAGCGAGGATTCAAAATCATGATCTTTCATATTGATGCACTGCCTGTAATAGTCAATGGCCTTTGACTTTTGTCCGCGGTCTTCATATATTTTCCCCAGTTCCAGCGCCGCCCGCGCACCAAATTGTTCCGGCCGGTCAGCGCCCAGCTTAACGGCAGCTTCCAGTAATGGAATGGCACGGGCATCCTGTCCGGTCAGCTGGCAGATTTTTCCGTACCGGTAGAGATATTCCAGGCGATCGGCATCTGCACTATAATCTTCCATGTGCATCGTGCCGAATAAAGCCAGCGCCTCGTCAAAATATCCGCCGTCACTGTAAAGACGCACCTTCAATAAATTTGCATCCGGAATAAAGCTGCCCTGTGCAAAGCGCTGCGCCTGCTTGTCGGCATCTGCTAATGTGGTACCGGATCTCAGGATTTTGTTTTTATAGCTGTTACCGGTTTCCACATCGCCCGTTGAATAATAATAAAGGCTTATCTTCTGGTAAGCGTCTTTAATATAAATGCGACCACGGTTTTTGGAAAGAAACCGTTGAAAATAGGCCACGCAATCCTCGTCCTGCTTGAACAGCAGGGCATTGCCAATCATATAATTGAAAACCGGAACCTCCATATAGGCAGCGCCGGTTGTCACAGAGGCCAAAGTCTGTTCGGCAACAGCTGCTTTATTATCATTTAAAGCAATACTTGCTTTCATATAGGCAAACAGGTAATTGTTCTTATAATCCAGATCGCTGGCCTCCAGGTATTTCCACACGGCTTCCCGTTCCGACAACAGGTAAAATTTCAGATAGCAATAATACATGATGGCTTCCTGGCGCATCTGAGCAGTGGAGGCATCGCGGGTGTTAAGAAAATTTACAATCTGTGCCGTCCCGTTCCTGACATTTCCTTTCAGGCCAAGCATACTGGCTATCCATTTGTATTTTTCGGGAACAGTACCCACAATAGCCTGTTCTAATCCGAATAATAACTGGTTGTATTTGAATGTGGGGAATTTCTTTCTGTTTTCTTTGAGATACAAAAAAGATTTACGGAATTCCACACCGGCCTGAAAATTTTCTTCAAAACGAATCCGGATCGCCGCCCACTGAAAATACAAAACCGCTTTACTGTAACGATACCAGGGAGAATTGAGATCGCCTTTTTCTATTAAGGCAAGACGGGCATCCAGGTTATTTTTCCGTTTTTTATACTCGGCCGGATCCCCGTTAAAAAGCAGGGTCAGACAATCTCCGTAATTGGCAATCATGACCGGAATCAGGTTTCGTGGATGCTCCCTAAGCTCTTGTTGCAACAGTAGATTCGCTTCATTGATCCTCATGGAAACCATCGACTCATAAGCGCTTTTACAACGGTTGTTATAATCAAAATAATATTTGTCCGTTGCCGCCCGAACAGCCGCCGCCGCAAAGAGCAGGAGAAAAAGGAGCGAAAGTCTTTTTTTCAGTATTGGCATCATATAGCCGGCAAAGGTAAGTGAATATAAATATTTCTATGAATGAGCATTATCGTTCTCATTCCAGTCGCCGGCAATCTTCAAAACCTTTTCGATCACGTCTCTTGCGCATCCTGCTCCCCCCGCCTGTGGTGCAATATATCGGGAAAGCTGCCGCACTTCAGTAGCAGCATCGCGTGGGCAACAAGGCAGGCCGGCTATTTGCATCGCTGCAATATCCGGCATATCATCCCCCATAAACAGTACCTGCTCTCTCGATACGCTATGTTGTTTCATTAGTTGCTCCAGCACGTTTTTTTTGTCCTTCACCCCGATAAATACATTGGTAACACCCAGATTTGCAAGCCGGAGTTTTACTGCTGCCGACCGTCCGCCGGATATTACCCAAACACGATACCGCTTCTTAACAGCCAGTTGCAATGCATAGCCGTCTTTGATATTCATGCGTCGCAGCAGCTCACCACTTTCCTGCACATGCAGCATACCATCAGTCAGCACCCCGTCTATATCAAAAACAAATACTTTAATTTTTTCAAATAATTCCAGCACATTCATCCGGTTATAAATTTAATGACGCAAAAATAAGCGCTTTAATGGCTCATAACGAAAAACAGAATACCTATTTACTTATTTTCGCAATCTATGAGTATTAATATCGTTATCATCATCCTCACCGCTATAATTTCCGTTATGGCATTCCGGAATCAGCAGCTGTTAGATGAATTGTTGCTATGGCCGCAGAAAATGAAAGGGCGCACGGAGCAATTATACCGCCTGCTGACTGCGGGTTTCGTGCATGCGGACTATACGCATCTCGGATTCAATATGTTTACGCTTTACTTTTTCGGAGAAATATTAGCAGGCCGGCAAAGCGGCATAGGACCTTCGTATTTCCTGCTGTTATACCTCACAGGTATCATCATCTCGTGCATTCCATCTTTTATTAAACACAAAAACAATCCGGCCTACCGTTCTCTTGGTGCTTCGGGAGGCGTTGCCGCTGTAGTTTTTGCAATGATTTATTTATATCCCTGGGAGAAGATTTATATCTTCTTTATTCCGGTGGGTATTCCCTGCGTACTATATGCCGTCTTGTACCTGGCTTATACTATCTATATGTCCCGTAGCGGGAAAGGTATTGTCAATCACGATGCGCATCTCTGGGGTTCCGTATATGGTCTGCTGTTTATGGTCTGCATTGATCCATCGCACGGAACGTATTTCATCCAGCAAATCAGTCAATGGAGGTTTTAAAAAGAAAGAGGCCTGAACCGATTATTCCGGTTCAGGCCTCTTTTAATAATGGAGTAAACATTGTCCGATACCATGTGGCGGGGGGAATTATCTTTTAGCAGCTCCGCCGGACGGCTTACGGCCTCCGCCTGCTGCGCCGGTATTACGGCGGCGGGTTCCTGCCGGCTTGGCACTGCCTGGTTTTTCTGATTTCTTATCCGCATCATCTTCGTCCAAATCCAGCCCGCGGAGACGTTCTGTAGTAGCAATTTCTTCCTGATCTTCCGATTCGGCTTCCTTATCCTGTGCCCGTTCTTCCAGGCCTTCGATGATGGCAGCGGTAAGATAATTAGTGATGATAGCTATGGATTTAGTTGCATCATCATTAGCGGGAATAGAGAAATCTACTTTGGTAGGATCGCTGTTGGTGTCCACCATAGCAAAGGTAGAGATACCAAGGCGTTTGGCTTCTGCCAGGGCAATATGCTCGTGAGTGATATCTACGATGAATAAAGCGGCGGGAGTACGACCCATCTGAGCGATACCGCCCAATACCTTTTCCATCTTATCCTTGCTGCGGGTTAGGGTCAGGCGTTCCTTTTTCGTCACGCTGTCCAGGGTACCATCATTCAGCATTTTATCAATGCTCTGCATTTTCTTTACACTCTTACGGATGGTTTGAAAATTGGTGAGCATACCGCCTAACCAGCGTTCCGTAACGTAAGGCATATTGGTTTTGCTGGCCGCTTCGGCAACGATTTCTTTAGCTTGCTTCTTAGTGGCCACAAACATGATTTTTTTGCCGCTTTTAGCAATTGATTTCAGCGCAGCAGCCGCATCCTGAAGTCCTTCAATGGTCTTATTCAGATCAATGATATGAATGCCGTTTTTTTCCGTGAAGATATAAGGCAGCATCTTGGGATTCCATTTTTTTCTTTGGTGTCCAAAATGCACGCCGGCTTCCAGTAACTGCTGATGTAATGATTTATTTTCTTCCATTGTTTGGAATATTGAAGATGTGTTATTGAAAAATTTTTTTTATTAAATGTGCTTAAAACGGAATTAACGTTTAGAGAACTGGAAGCTGCGGCGGGCTTTCGCTTTACCGAATTTCTTACGTTCCACAACACGGGGATCACGGCGAAGTAATCCCTGCTTTTTCAACGCGGGACGGTAGTCCGAGTTCACCTCACACAAAGCACGTGCAATACCCAGCTTAATAGCCTCAGCCTGTCCTTTAGGGCCTCCACCCTGCACATTCACCATAATATCAAACTGATCCAATGCTTCGATTGTTTTCAGCGGCAGCTCTACCTGGTTTTGCAAATAAATCAGGGGGAAGTAATTCTTGTAATCCTTTTCGTTTACTTTCACTTCACCCGTGCCTTTGATTAAATAAATGCGTGCTACGGCTTCTTTACGGCGACCAAGGGCATTTGTTTGTTTTTCCATTTTATATGATTATTCTTTTTCCGGAACGGAATGGTTATTTAAAATTTGAATTCTTTAGGTTGTTGGGCTTTATGCGGATGTTCGGCGCCTTCGTACACAAACAGCTTTTTCACCATCTGACGACCCAAACGGTTTTTGGGAAGCATACCCTTTACGGCACGTTCAATAACGGCATTGGGGCGACGATTCATCAGGCTTTTGGCGGTTTCAATCCGCTGACCGCCAGGGTAGCCGGTGTAATGTTGGTATTCCTTATCTTCCAGTTTGTTACCGGTCAGTACGATTTTCCCGGAGTTGATCACTACCACATAATCGCCGCAATCGAAATGCGGGGTATAATAAGCGCGGTGCTTACCCCGTAAAACCGTAGCAATTTTGGAGCAGAAACGACCTAAAGTTTGGTTAGTGGCGTCCGCTACATACCATTCGCGTTTTACGATGCTGTCGTTAGCCGACTTTGTTCTGTAGCTTAATTGTTTTAAAGACATTTTATTATCCTTTTACTTATTGATTTTAAACAGTTAAATCCCGCTGATATATTCATTCGGGGTGCAAAGGTACATTTTGGGTATTTAACTGCCAAAATATTTATTAGCTTTTTTCGACTTATTTTTATAAAAAGCTGAATTACAGCAATATTTTTGACTTATTAGATTATAGTTGGATTCACTTTTTTTAAAAAATATGGCATTGTTAATCTCATATTTGATTTGTCAAATTTTAACCTGTGATCACTCTCCCACCATCCATCAACAATATTTTATCATCGTTTTAAGCCTAATGCCCTTACCTTAGCATATATTCATTGCATAAACTAATAAGACTAAAGATGAGGATAACAAACTGGTTCCGCCCTCTGCGCATATTGGTTAAAGACCGCAGGATAATAGGAAATATGCTAAAGGACATGATGCGTCGCCGTTATAAACCCTCGGCATTAAATGTGTTTCTCTTGATTTCGGGGCTTCTGTATATCGTATTTCCAATGGACATTGTGCCGGATTTTATTCCCATCGCCGGATGGATAGATGACGGAATGATAATGCTGTTCCTGAGCAGGCGGGTGTTGGCAGAGACAAATCGTTACCATAACTATTCGGAGCGTATCGGCAGACGTTCGGGCAACGCTGTTCCTGAAAGTATGATTCGGCTATAATTAAAGGCTTTAGCTGCTCGTTTACCGGATAACCCGTTGAACAATAAAACTCAAAAGACAGAAACGTCCAATTGGCGATGCAACCAAAGTGCAACAGGTGTGACCGCTGAGTATACACCCATAAATGGCCATACTATGAGTATAGATAATAAAATGCTATATTCGCATCTTACTATCATTAAAAAGACGAGATCATGATTGCTTCGTTAAATCTCAAGTTTGACACGTTTTTTTGTTTTTATGGGCTGCAATGCTTGATTTTACTG
>CAZUSO010000067.1:0-15183 GCA_964622775.1 uncultured Taibaiella sp.
AGACAAAAAGCGGCGCACCTTTTGTGAAGCAGGGTAATGTGACGCTGTTGCGATAGTGGAAAGGAAGCGATGGCATAAAAGGAAATTTAAATTTTTTTTCAAAAAAATAGGAAATTAAACTTTTTTTCCCCACTTTTAATGCCTAAAAATTAATTAGCCTTAAGTTTTTTATATAAGAATTGTAGAACATCAACACTATTTAAAAATATGAAGTGTAGAATAACGATAGCCGCAACCGGACTTTTAGCTGCAGTAATGATGAGTACATCAGTTGCAAACGCTCAAGATGTCCATTTTACACAATTTAATGCTGCACCTATGACCATCAATCCTGCATTTACGGGTGCTTTTCAGGGAGAATGGAGGGCGTCGGCCGTGTACCGGGATCAATGGCGCAGTGTTGCCGGGGATGCAGCCTTTAAAACTTATGCGGCTTCTTTTGATATGCCGGTTATCCGGGATATCTCCGTAGATGACTATCTGGCTGCCGGTATTCAGTTTTATGATGATGTAGCCGGTGATGGCAATCTGGCCAATTTTTCCGTTATGGCTTCGGTTGCTTATCATAAATTTTTGGGTAACGATGGCAAAAAAGCATTAACGGTTGGCCTTCAGGGTGGCTATATGCAAAAAAGCATTGATCTGAGTAAGTTGTATTTCGGCGATGAGTTCAATGAAGGATACTGGCAACAGGGAACATCCAATGAATATCCCTGGCTGAATAACCGCGTGCAGGGATATGTTGTTAATGCGGGCGTGGCATGGTCCCATATAATAACCGAGCGCATCTCTTACACGCTTGGCGCCGGAGTGAATAATATTAATCAGCCGCTGGAGTCGTTCAGTAAGCGTCAAACCGCAAAGGATGTTGGTTTAGGAATGCGTTATACCGGACAGCTCGGCGCTATAATCGGCATTAACGACCGTTTCAGCTTTCGACCTGCCTTATTGGTTCAGTCGCAGGCTTCAGCAATGGAAATTGTAGCCGGCAACGAATTTCATTACAAACTCGGTGAAGAGTATGATGTTCCGACATCGTTTGCTATATTCTTAGGCGGCTGGTATCGCCATCAGGATGCCATGATGGCCAATATGGGCGTGGAATGGAAAGGCTTCAGGGTGGGCGTGGCCTATGATTATAATACCTCCGAACTGAATAAGGCCTCTAATGGTAATGGTGGTTTTGAAATTATGCTACGTTATATTCAACCCAGCCCGATTGATTTCGCAAGAAAATTGCTTTATCCTTGTGCCCGGTTCTAAATCCTTCATGCGTATTGATTTTTTAGCATAAAATCATTAGAAAATAATTTCAAAAAACCCGGAAATATTATCAGCAAACAACGCATCCAAACGAACTAAAAGGAAACAAATTCATCAAAGGGCCTTTTTAATTTTAAAAAAAAATTATTAGGCTCTTTCTTTTTTCCAATCTTATTTATACTTTTATTGCCTTAACCGTTTGGATAATCAGTTTCCTTTTATACATTTATATTCTCAATTAACGCAGGAATAAATATGAGACGCAAATCGTTACTATTTTTACTTACAGCAATCATCATTGTTGCATCCCAACCTTTTAATGCCCTCGCACAGAAAACCGGTGGACGAACTGAAGATAAAGACCCGGTTAAAGAGCTGGGCTATGAAAAGAAATTACGTTGGGCAGATGCGCTGTTCCGTGATGGCAGCTATTATAATGCTACTGATTATTATCTTCAATTACTGCAGGAGCAGCCGCGCAATCCTTATCTGGTTCATCAGTCGGCGGAGTGTTACTACTATATGCGCGATTATGGAATGGCCGCCCGGCAATATGAGTATGCCTATAATCTGGCAAAGAATATATATCCCTTAGCCATCTACCGGCAGGCGCTGATGTTGAAAATGTCCGGTGAATATGATGCGGCAATCGCAGCGTTCCAACGCTTCATTGACGATAATCCCAAGACATATAAGAAAGAAAAGAAACGTGCGCTTCTTGAAATTGAAGGATGTGAAATGGGAAAAAATTCACTCAACAATCCTAATCCGGCTACCGTAAAAAATGCAGGTCCGAATGTCAATTCAGCTTATACGGAGCTGTCTCCTTATCCTTTAGGCGATACCGCTTTGTTATTTGCTACCATGAAGTCCAATTCAGTGGTAGATTTGGATAAAGTAAAGCGTGAAGATTATGTTTCCAGAATGATGGTTGCCCGTAAGCAAAAATATTCCGATGTGGTGGATACCTTCGAATGGGCGTTGCCTTTTAGTGATGGTAAATATAATGACTCTAAATACCATGTCGGTAACGGATGCTTCAGCCCGGGCGGAGATCGCTTTTATTTCACCCGTTGCCTGGAAGAAAAAGACAGTCCGGCCGAAATGAATTGCCGTATTTATTTCTCTGTTTTTGAAGATGATCGCTGGAGTACTCCGCAACAGGTACCCAACGGGGTAAACGAAAGCGGGTCGTCCAGTACCCAGCCTTTCTTTGCTAAGGTGGGTAAAAGCGAAATATTGTTTTTCTCTTCCAACAGAAAGACCCAGAGCCGCGGGGGCTACGATATATGGTATTCCGTATTTGATCCCCGCCAGAAAACATATCGTCGTCCCCAAAATGCAGGTAAGCAGGTTAATACGGTGGGGGATGAGAAATCGCCTTATTTCGACAGCCGTACCAATAAATTGTATTTTTCTTCCAACGGTTGGAAAACCATCGGCGGATATGATATCTATTCCGCTGAAGCGGTAAATGGCCGGCCATCCAGGTATCAGAATCTTATGAACCTCGGATACCCGGTTAACTCGCCTGCCGATGAGCTTTATTATATTAATGATCCTTACGGAAAGCCGGATGCCTATGTGGTTTCTAACCGCCCGGGTTCCATTGCTTTGAAAAATCCAACCTGCTGCGATGATATCTGGCGTATTCAATATGAACCAAAGATCGTTGCTACCGGTAAGGTACTCAACACAAAAACACAGCAGCCGGTTAGCCAGGTTGTAGTGAAAATGGTGGATGATGAAGGTAATGTCAAAACCTACAATTCTACTGATGGCAATTTTGAATTTCTTACTACCCGCGGGCATACTTATGTGCTGAACGGCGATAAGCCCAGCTTTATTTCCTCGCGTACTTCAGTGAATACCGAAGGCTATAAAAGAGAAGATCCGGATGATACAATCAACGTAGTGATCTATATGGACAGCATCTATATTGATTCCGCATTCCGCATGGAAAATGTTTATTACGATTATGATAAAGCCACACTCCGTCCGGAATCGGGCACAGAGCTTGAAAAGCTCATAAGCCTGATGCAGGACAATCCTTCTTTGGATGTGCAGATTGCTTCTCATACCGATGGAAAAGGATCGGATGATTATAATAATACATTGTCTCAGGAAAGAGCAGAGTCTGTAGTGAACTACTTAGTGTCCGGCGGTATTGACCGTGGTCGTCTTTCCGCGAAAGGATATGGAAAAACAAAACCGGTAGCGCCGAACACCACAGCATCGGGAGCAGATAATCCTGAAGGACGGCAACTTAACCGTCGTACGGAATTTATCATCATCGGGGATGTTCCGGAGCGCCATGAGATATTCGACAGTTCCAGGCCCGGAACCATAGGAGAGCAAGACAGTAATCTTCAAATCGGAGAACAGGATCAGCTGGATGTAGAAGAAGTTCAGTAGTGATTCTTCGGGGCTGTTTTTCGAAAATCCGCATAAGTAGTTAAACCATTTTTCCTTAACGTACTTGTATATTTATTGCGAAGAGGTTTGTTCTTAAAATAATAAGGGCAAACCTCTTTTTAATGCGGATTGGGCTATTGAGCACAGGCTGATATTATAAAGGAATATTGGGATAAGAGCATCTGAAAATAAAATTTAGCGATGAAACTACACACGATTGATACCGGACATTTTAAATTAGACGGAGGCGCTATGCACGGTGTCGTACCTAAAAGCCTGTGGAATAAACTGAATCCTGCAGATGACAATAATATGTGCTCCTGGGCTATGCGTTGTATGCTGGTAGAAACCAATCACCGGCTCATATTAATTGACACCGGCATTGGCGACAAACAGGATGAAAAATTTTTCGGGCATTATTATCTTCACGGCGACATTTCTCTGAAACAAAGTATCCGGAATGCCGGTTTTTCTATGGATGATATCACGGATGTCTTTCTTACCCACCTCCATTTCGACCATGTTGGCGGCGCTGTAATTCGCCAGGGCGATGAGCTGGTTCCTGCTTTTAAGGAGGCTACCTATTGGTCTAATAAGGCGCACTGGGATTGGGCGGTTAATCCTAATGACCGCGAAAAAGCTTCATTCTTAAAAGAAAATATTCTCCCGATACAGGAAAGCGGCCGGCTGAAATTCATTGACCTGCCGGACGGAGCAGAGTGGTTCCCCGAACTCAGGATACGATATGTCAACGGACATACCGAAGCCATGATGCTGCCTCAGATTGAATACAAGGGGCATACTGTGCTGTTTTGCGCAGATTTATTACCCAGTAAAGCCCATATTTCGCTGCCCTGGATTATGAGTTACGATATGCGGCCATTAGATACACTGACGGAGAAGAAGCGTCTCCTGCAGGAGGCCGCCGACAATAACTGGATGCTCTTTTTTGAACACGATAATACGGTAGAATTATGCAGCGTGCAGAAAACGGAAAGAGGTATTAAGGCAGGAGCGACTATGAAGTTGTCCGCATTATAATATTGCTGCTGTTTCCTACAGCCATTTATTGCCGAAAATTTTTTGTATAGAAAATGTTGCGCCACATCCCATTCCTGAAAGCAGTGTTGTTCTACACACTTACGGCCTTTGGAGGCCCGCAGGGTCATATTGGGATGATGATCAGAACCTTTGTCAACAAGCGACATGATGTTACGGAAGAAGAGCTGATTGAATACAATGCCTTTTGCCAGATTATTCCCGGTCCTTCTTCTACGCAAACCATTATGCTGATTGGCTGGAAGCGGGGCGGTATCCCACTGGCGCTGGTCACTCTGCTGATCTGGATGTTGCCCGCCATGTTGATCATGACGGTATTTTCCTTCCTGATTTATTACCTGAGCGCTGCTACCCTTCCCGAACATTTATTCCGGTTCATCCACCCGATGGCTGTGGGCTTTGCCGCTTATGCCGCCTTTAAGATGATGCGGAAAAGCGTGAACAACCCCATGACTTACGGGATTATGCTGTTTGCCCTAGCCATTACCGTAATTATCCGTACTGCCTGGCTGTTTCCGGTTATGCTGCTGCTGGGCGGAATAATGACCAATTTCAGTAAGAAACGGATTATACCTTCCCGGGAGCCGCCCAAACCAATACGTTGGATTAATCTGTGGTTGTTCGCATTAGTTTTTGCTTTGATTGGCATAGCCAGCGAATTGGCCCGCATATATGATTGGGAGTACCGGCGGCTCGCGCATATTGCCGAAAACTTTTATCGCTTTGGCAGTATTGTTTTTGGCGGCAGTCAGGCCTTACTGCCGATGATGCTGGTGCAGTTTGTTGCCTTGCCGGAGCGGCGCGGCATTCTGGCGCCCATCAGCGCCGCCGATATTATGACCGGCTATGGTTTGGTACAGGCCGTACCCGGCCCCGTCTTTTCTGTGAGCGCTTTTGTGGGAGGAATGATGATGAGCACTTATGGTCCGGTATGGCAGGTGATAGGTAGTCTGGTAGCAACGCTTTCCATACTTTTTCCCAGCACCCTGCTGCTGCTGTTCTTTTTTCCGGTCTATCAGAATCTCAAAAAGCACGTTATTATATACCGGGCACTGGAGGGTATTAATGCCGTTATCGTAGGAATAATCTGGGCGTCTGCCATTATCTTATTTATGGAGATTAATAAAGGGTCCTTTGATGTACTGAGTGTTGTATGGACTTTGGCTACCTTTGCGGTATTGCAGTTTACCAGGCTTCCGGCGCCTGTTTTGGTTGTGGTCAGCCTGGCGTTGGGTTTTGTATTTTAACAAAAACGGCTTCTCTTTAGCATAAGCAAAGCATTTCAGGGAAGAAAATGTCATTAATTTTGCCTGCTTAAATGGATATCATGAATTTATCCGGATTATATCAAAAGGCTCTGGACAGGGAGTTTCTCTCCGTGGATGAGGGAATGTATTTATTTGAAAATGCCCCCCTGGCCGCCTTGTCATTCGTGGCCGATGAATTGCGCAAAAAGCAGGTTCCTCATGGTAAGGTTACCTGGATCATTGATCGCAATATGAATACGACCAATGTCTGTGTGGCCAATTGCAAGTTCTGTAATTTTTACCGCATACCGGGGCATCCTGAAAGCTATATCACCGACCTGGAAACATACCGGCAGAAAATAGAAGAAACATTCCGCTATGGCGGAGAGCAGTTGCTGCTGCAGGGCGGTCACCACCCGGAATTAGGCCTGGATTATTACACGACTTTGTTTAAAGAGCTGAAGGAGCTGTTCCCGGCGCTGAAGTTGCACGCACTCGGTCCGCCGGAAGTGGCCCATATCTGTAAGGTCAGCGGGGTGTCGCACCGGGAGGCATTGCTTGCTTTAAAAGAAGCCGGTATGGACAGCATGCCAGGGCCGGGCGCCGAAATATTAGACGACCGGGTACGGCGCCTCATTTCTAAAGGAAAATGCGGAGCGCAGGAATGGCTGGATATTATGCATGAGGCGCATAAAATCGGCCTGACCACCACGGCCACCATGATGTTTGGTCATGTGGAAACGATCCGGGAACGGTTTGAGCATCTCGAAAAAATCAGGGCGGTTCAGGCCATGCGGCCCGAAGGTGCCAAAGGCTTTATCGCTTTTATCCCGTGGACCTTCCAGGATGTGGACACCCTGCTCAGAAAGATACGCCGTGCCAAAAACGACACTACGCCGGAAGAGTATATCCGGATGATTACCATGAGCCGGATCATGCTGCCCAATATCAAAAATATCCAGGCGAGCTGGCTGACGGTCGGTAAGGCTACCGCCCAGCTTTGCCTGCATGCGGGCGCTAATGATTTTGGCTCTATTATGATCGAGGAAAATGTGGTGAGCGCTGCCGGCGCACCGCACCGCTTTACGGCTCAGGGTATGCAGGACGCTATCCTCGAAGCCGGATTTGAGCCGCAATTGCGCAACCAGCAGTATGAATTCCGGGAAATGCCGGTGCTGGAGCAGCAGGTCATCAATTACTGAGCGGGGATTCGTTGCTTAAAGCGGAAACGGCAGTGACCTTACCGCTCCCTGCAATATCGATCATAAATTTCCGCGGCTTCTTTTTGTCCAATATCCCGGAGAGTCAGGTAGCATTTACAGGCCGATGCCTTATCACCCAGCTTGAAATAAATGCTGCCCATATTGTAGCGGCGTCAGTTTTTTCGGGTTCAGCTCGTATGATTTGTTGGAATGTTCAAGAGCACTTCCAGATTATCCCCCCCGCCCGCTGTCGCAAGTTATACGTAGTAAACTTGTGACCATTTACCGGAAATTTTTTTCATCACATTCTGCTCGCAAAAATGCGGTAGCGGATTTAAAGAACATATTCCATATTGTTGCTTTAATGATTACATTCCACTTCCTGCCGATTGATGGGAGATTGAAAGAAGATTGATGGCAGACTGGCATGAAGGAGTTGTCATACTTCATTGAAAGAGGAAAAATAAATGCTTACGGCATGACGGTTGTTATGTATATCGCTGATCGCAAATCGAATGAATACGAAGATAAGGAATAAAGCGCGCAGCGGTTTTAGCATGAGCAGGAAACGCCAATAACAGACCAGTTCCGGATGAGATTTGTGCAGCGTCCATTTGAATGTAAATAATTTATCCGTATAAGTGATGAGAATCCACACAATCATGCAGGATAAAAAAGCAGGATATTTGTTTGTTTTTTAAAATCTGCATTTTACTTTGTGCAGGAAAATACATTTAACCTATGCTATCGCACCATGAAATGTCCGGTCAGCTATATCATTTTTCTCACGCTCTTTGCAGCTTTTTCAACTGATTCATTCGGACAGGATTCCCTGTCTAAATTTGATGCGTATGCTGACATGCTTTATACGTCCGGTAAGAAAATATACCAGGATGTATATTACCAGTCTGGGCAGAAATTTCCGGCAACCGTTCATATAGTAGGTTATTACTACAAAAGTAATGAAGACAGTCTTCGGATGTTTGAAAATACATCCCGGCAGGTTATCCCCGCAGGAACCGGTATCTTAAAAGTAGGCTATTTTTCAGGACGTGGAAAGTATTATCTCCATCCTGACTTTTCCGCAATATTGACCAAAAAGGATCTGATTATCCCGGGACAATATAAGATCCGGCTGCAGGTGATCAATACCCAAAGCAAGCAGGTGATATTCGAAAATATCATTCAACGGGAAATAGACAGCGCTATCCGGTTTTCATCAGCATTAGGCAAGGGAATTGCCAATATACTTTCAAAATTCGATCCCGGTAAGAATTTAAACAATTCCGCTAAACAATTGAGATTGGTATCGGGCGTAACCAGGCAGACAGAACGATACTTTAAAAGAAAAGGATTTTCGCATGTTAAGTATGTGAGCGGTGATACCACTACCATAGAACTATATTACCAAAACTGGTTTGTAGGGAAATATGAAATTAACAGCCGGAATGTGAATTCGTCCATTGATCAGGCAAAACGTTTTACAGACGGTGTCGGGACGGGGCTGTTTGCCGATAATCAGTTGGAAAGCTATCAATCCCTGATGGCTCAGATGCGGGAAATGAAGAAAGACATGAAGGATAATAATGAAATGTCGGGAATCATTTCAGCTGCAACGAATTACAGCACGGGGCAGGAGGAATACAGCGAGCAGGATGATTTCTATTATGAGCTCAGCGGAAGCGTTGATGTGCCCATCTTCAATATGCCGGTCACGATTGAGGGCTATTACACCAGCCAGGACAGGAAAAGGGAAGCAAAAGCCAGCTATATAAGGATGCATTATGATGTAGACAAGGCTAAGGAGCAGCTTTCAAAGCTCATAAGCAGCTACAATCAGCGGGCAGGTCAGACTGTTGCGCAAAGCAATAGCCTGGATATGATATATGGCAATCTCCTGAATCAGCTCAACCAGGAAAAGGAGCGCACCATAGCACAGCTCCGGAATCAAATCGGGGCTGATTTAGATTTTACCAATATGGATGCGGAATCTTTCAGGCTGAAGGCTGAAGCCGCCTTAAAAGAGAAAATGGAGCAGGCAGCTGAGCATAAGAAAACGGAAACAGGAGATTCTCTGCATGCAAAAATCAGTAACGCCGAAGGAACCGGTGATGCTAAAGAAAAAGTGTCTGAGCGATTAAGCAAGGCCACAGCCACTTACCAAAAGATTATTGCATTGCAGGAAAAGATCGGTAAATATAAAAAGATGCTGGAGCAATATAAGCAGGTGCTGAAATATGATACCCTCCTGGCATATAACAAGCTGGAGCATTTGCAGGATCCGGATAAGATGTCCTATAAGGATATGGTGAAATCCGCTGCCAACATATTGCCAAACGGTAAGACCAAAAGCTTCATGACCGGGCTGACTAACCTGGATGCCGGCATTTTCAGCAAATCACTTTCCAATTATACTTTTTCAGGGCAAACGCTTAAAGGAATTGATATCGGTTACGACATCGGATTTTCCACAGTCGGAGCCAGTTACGGAACGGTGGAGTACATCGGGCGAACCGGAGCGGTGGAACAATACAAAACCTATAGCGGCAGGGTTCAGTTCAAACCCGTTTTTAACCAGCAGGTCGCTGTCATTTATTACGGCTACTCCCCATCCAAAAGATTCCTTTCTAAAAATGATTTCTTTAAGCATACGGACGTTTCATTGCCAGGTTTCCGGAATCCGGTTCATATCCTTTCTACCGTTTATTCCGGCAATATTGGGAAAAACGTATTGCTGCAGGGCGAGTTTGCATACTCCGATAAGCAAGACCAGTCAAAAGAAGCGGCAGCAGGCGTCTCCTTTAAAGACCGGATCAGCTATAAAATCACTGCGGATGGACAGATACCTCAAACCGGGATCACTATAGGCGGCGAATATGAAATAATGGGTAAGGATTTTGAAAACAATACCCTGCCTTACATCATGTCAGGCATAGAAAAATATACCCTTTCGGGAAAAGGCGCATTTTTCCGCTCGTTTTTAACCCTGGGTGTAGAATACGCCAGCCTGGTTCAAAATAACCTGTACAGCAAAAACAGGAGCTCAAAATGGGGGTTTGATATCGGAACCCATTCGAGGCGATATCCGACACTTTATATTGCCTATAAGCCATTCTCCACCTTCCGGTCTTTTGACGATACGCTTGCCATTGCACAGAAGCCGCTGATGGGTGAAGTATGGACCGGGAGGGTTAATTACCAATATAAAAAAGGTAAGAATATCCTGAGATTAACCGCCCTGTATAACAAAAACACCAATACCGCTGACACGGTTACTTATTCCGCTTCCATGACACAGTTTTCAGTCTCTTATGCTTACAACAAATCCATGGCAGCGCTGAGCATCGGCAGCAACCGGGTCAATACAAACCTTACGGACATCACCTATCCCCTGTTCAATAACACCCTCTTTACCAATTTCACGTTCGGGGCTCCGCTGCTCGCATCGCTTTTTGTTACCACGGGCGTGGATCTGGCTAAGAATGAATCGGGCATTTGCCGCTATGGCGTATTTACGGGAGCTTCTTATAATTTTAAGAAGATACCGGTTATGCTCCGCGCCAATTTGAGGTATAGCAGCTACCGGCTGACAGAAGGAGCACCCTGGAAAAACCTGTATTCGGGAGGGCTGGAAGTGGCCTGGCGGTTCAGGTTAAAGCTGTACGATCATTTTAAATAAACAAAATAACTTTTGATTATCCTGATAACTCCAATAAAATGAAAAAGATCATCTCCGTATTCCTGGTAGCCGGCTGCCTGATCCTGTCCCACAGGGTTCACGGACAGCAGGAAGTGTTTATAAATCTTGCCCGTTTGGATGGCATTGACATTACTTCGGATAATTTCCTGAACTACCAGATCCAGTCAAACCTCAGCCGGAATACTAAGGCGCTGATCAGGGGCACGATCCGTTACAGGCAGTCAGACCTGAGGATTACCTATGAATTTCCCTATACGCTAAGCCCCGGTGTCAACCTGTTTTCCGGGAATATGATTAATCCCCGCCTCAGCTATTCCTCCACGGCATTAAAAGAACTGTTCGAGATACACCGGAAGCTGCCGGAAGGCATTTACGAATATTGCGTTTCCGTGCAAATTGATTATCAGAATGCGGAAGCAGGGCCTCCCGTGATTATTGACGAATGCCTTTATCACAAGTCCACCGACATTTTCCTGATCAATCTCATAGACCCGCCGGATGACGCTAAGCTCTATGAATATAACCCTATGCTAAGCTGGACCGTCAACTATCCCTTTGCAGGAGCGCTTACTTACCGGCTGAGGGTTGCCGAAATAAAAGAAGGACAGAACACCGTTGCTGCAATAACCCGCAACAACCCGGTTTTCAGCCAGAAGGACCTCAGCCAGCTCAGCCTTATGTATCCCCTGTATGCCAAACCCCTGGTAAAGGATCAGCCTTATGCCTGGACGGTTGATGCTTATTATAAAGGCATCCTTCTCGGCGGCGCCGAACCCTGGAAGTTCACTATAATTGAAGACAGCCTTTTATCAAAAATACCTTCTGATCAGTCGTATTATGAATTTGCAGATCATTCCGGCGAAACATCCATTTATGCCATTGATACCCTAAAGTTAAAATATCGTACTTATATTGAAAATGACACATTGAATCTGGTACTGAAGGATGAGAAAAGCAAGGCAGTGAAATTACGCCCTTCTGCATATGCCATGTCCGGAGGCATTAATTATGTTGATATTGAGTTTGAGGGGAGGTTAAAGCATACTAAGCATTACACAATGGTTATCAAAAATTCAAAAGGAGATGAATTTGTAGTTCCGTTTATTTATATTAATCCCATTTATCTAAAGAAATAAAAAACATGAAAAAGCATACCATCATAATCCTTATCGTAATTGTCTTTTTTCAAATCGCTTTGTCAGTCGTAGTTTCAAAGCTTATGGAAAAGAAGATTGCGTATGTGGACGCAATACAATTGGTAAATGATTATAGTTTTAAAAAAGACCTTGAGCAGCAGGCTGATGCGGCTTTACAGCAATATAAAAATACACTCGACAGCATCGCATCGATGCTTAAGGTTAATCCCGGGGATACACGGCTGTTAGAATTAAATGATAACAAGCAGCAGGAATTTGCATATCGTTATCAGGAAATAAACAAGGATATTAATACCCAGGTATGGTCAAGACTTAATCCATTGATCAGTAAATACGGGAAAATTAATAACTATGATATTCTTATTGGAGCAAACGGCATGGGAACTGTGCTGTACGGTTCTAAAGGAAATAATGTTACCGGAGACCTTACTAAATATGTAAACGAGAATTACGCACATGGTACCAAATAAAAACTTGACTTACATCTGCTTAGTATTTGTAATTTTTACCTTTTCTTCCTGCAAGGATGGCGGTTCAGCAAGTTATATTAATACGATGATGCAATCCGAAGATTTTAACAAAGCGGTTCAGATTGGGGAATTAGAATATGATTTTAAACTAAGAACACCCAGGTTTATAGCTTTAAAAGATGCATTTCCGGAAGACGGAAAATCCTATAATCCGGAGGCCTATAATAAAAGATTAAGCGATCTGGAAAACCATGTCATTTTATTTATTGAACAAAAAGTGAATACCGGGAATTTGTCCCCCTTAAAATACCGTCTTGAAAATCAACAACAATACACCTCAAGAGTAATGTATTATCAATTTGATGCCTCCTCCGATATTTGCCTGATATGCGGAGAGGACACCGTAAGGCCGGCGAGCTATGTTTTCGAGAATAATATGGATCTTTCGACCTATAACAGGATGGTAGTCATATTTCCAGCCTGCGGTAAAGATATGGCTGAAATGAAATTCCAGTTTCACGATCGTGCATTGCATAATTATTTTATCAAGAGCACTTTCAATAACGATATATATTATAACGCTTTAAAGTAAAAATATGAAAAGAATAGCATTCATGAGGCATTATGCAATCAAACCGGTAGCAAGAATAATGATAGTTATTCTGGCCATCCAGATCATTACACCCGCTACTAAAGTTTTTGCGCTGACCAGCGGGCCTTCACAGCCGGAAGTGCAAAGCTTTGAACCGGTAGGCACCACAGATATGGTGGATCTTTTTTCCGGCGACTTTGTGTATAACATCCCTCTTTTGGATATAGAGGGATACCCGGTAAACATTTCCTATCATAGCGGCATTAATATGGAGCAGGAAGCCAGTTGGGTAGGCTTGGGCTGGAATATCAATCCCGGAGAGATAAACCGGGCTGTAAGAGGATTGCCGGATGATTTTGACGGAGATAAGCTTAAGAAGAAGTTGCAAATAAAGGATGAAAAAAACTTCCGGATGGATGTGGGTATGAATGTCGGGTTTGAATTTTTTGGCGCTTTCGATGTTGGGTTGAGTGCCGGAAATTACATCTCTTACAACAATTATCGTGGAATGGGAATCGGTGCTAATATTGGGGTCGGTTTTTCTACTCCTTATGCAAAAACAGGCCTGGGTGTTTCTGTAGGCTCCCAGGAAGGAGCCGATGTGGATGCGTATGCAGGGCTTACATTTTCATCAGACAATATTATTAATGGAAATTCAGGAGGTATTTCATTTACAGCAAGTACCGGTTTTAACACGCGGAGCGGGTTGAAAGATGTTGGGTTAGGGGTTAGCATTGCCCGACTGGCATATATAAATAAAGAAGAAGGTTATAACAATAGGAGCAGATATTCCGATGTGGGTAGCACTACCCTGCCTATTGGATTACAAAATTATGTGGCCGTTGTAACAAATGCAAGTACCCTGAAGGCTTTTTCACTACAGTTGAAGCTCGGAGCCGAGGTATTTTATGGCTATCCCTCCACTAATTTAAGTGTATCCATCAGTAAGCTTTCCCATCAGAAAAATGGTACAAAGAATGCCTATGGCTATTTATACGCTCAAAATGCCAACGATGAGTCTGTAATGGATTTCAGCAGAGAAAAGGATGGTGTATATAATGAAACCTTACCTTACCTGCCATTAAGCAGTATGACTTATGATGTATATGCCGTCAGCGGACAGGGAACCGGAGGCATGTTTCGTCCCTTCAGGAATGATATCGGAAGCGTATATGACCCTAAAGTCGTGAGCACAACATTCAGTAACAGCGATTTGCTTGAGCTGGGTACCCCTATCGGCCCTGTTGGAGGGCTTTTTGAATTGGGAATGGATATCGCCATTTTAAACAGTAAGGTAGAGTCCGGCCCCTGGTTTATTAGGCCGTTCAAAGAAAAGCAGGAAAAGAAAACGTATGAAAATACTTATTTTAAACAAGCCGGAGATATGGCCTACAGCCTGATGCAAAAGGCGCCCAATATTGCCAGCCATAGCCCTGTGTATACCAGGGAAAATAATGCTCTCTATTCAAAGGCGCATACCGGTTTAGGCACTGCACCGGTATTAATTGGCGGGGAAAACAACAGGAATCCCCGCTCTAATTATCTGAACTATTTTACCAATAAGGAA
Source organism: uncultured Taibaiella sp. (assembly GCA_964622775.1). Lineage (GTDB taxonomy): Bacteria > Bacteroidota > Bacteroidia > Chitinophagales > Chitinophagaceae > CAZUSO01. The sequence continues at coordinate 14,673 of CAZUSO010000067.1, forward strand.
GCCGCGATGCAGGATGTAGCTATGCACAACAAGCTGGAAAACTATCCCCTGAACGGATTTCTTAACAACAGCGGCAATATTCTTTACAGGCCCCGCCTCCACAATAATGCAAAGATCAATCGCCCCAAACAGAATCATATTGGCGAAATGACCCAGGTGCTTCCCGATGGCAGAAGGTACGTTTACAGCTTGCCGGCTATGAATAACCTGCAGCGGGAAATGACCTTTAGTATTCCTGCCCCCGGAACGGATAATATTGATGGTATTGTTTCTTACAGCACGGATTACCCGGATCTGAACGGCCCCGGAAGAGAAGCCTATTATCAGGAAACCGTAACGCCCGCCTATGCCCACAGCTATTTATTAACCGAATCGCTTTCTTCCGACTATGTGGATATTACCGGAGACGGACCAACGGAAGACGATTTAGGCAGCTATACCAAATTTAACTACACTATGGTGGACTCGGATTATCGCTGGCGGGCGCCTTATGCTAAAGGCAGTGAGAATA
>CAZUSO010000068.1:0-15114 GCA_964622775.1 uncultured Taibaiella sp.
ACGCTATCGCTGAATATCAATACCTTATATTAAAATAGTGTCAAACTTGAGAAAAGTATTAACCCCTATACTCGTATTTTGAATTAACACCACAATAAAAAAAGATGACATATTCACTCATTCCGATCGGGTTAATCACCGTATTCATGCTCTACGTACTCTATCTTTTGCTTATCAAAAAGGATATGAAAAAATTCAAGTTGGTATTCTATCCCGGCATGGTTTTCATTGCCATTTGGACTGTTATTTACTTTTTTCTGTTGAAATGAAAAGTGATCTTAAAAAAATGATGATTTTTTCTTCCGATGTGAGTGATTCAGGCAATCTCAGGGCAGCTTCCAACATTGGTTACAGGCATCTCTAAGGTGCAGGAACACTGTTAGTGTATTACTCAGGGGAAATCCGCATGTCGTACTAAACAGAAGTGTGAAGTTTGTTGCTATTTTTGTACGATCAATACCGCTTGTCTATGTACAAACTACTGAAGGAAAATATACAAAGAACGCTGGGGCGCACTGTTCCCGAAAAGGATCTGGATGCATTCTGCTCTTTATTTTTTTACAAATCCGTTGATAAAAAGATTCGCCTGACTGAAGAAAACAGTTTTTGCAAATACCTTTATTTCATCAATAAAGGCGCCTGCTATTCGGGTTATACTAATAATGAGGGCGACCGCTTTGCTGTTCAGTTTGCTGTTGAGGATTACTGGATCACCGATCAATACAGCTTTTTTACCGGTAAGCAATCGATCTATATTATCGAAACTTTGGAGCCGGGCGAATTGCTTTATTTCAGCAAGTCAAATTTCGACAAAGCCTGCGACATGTTTCCTTTCGCCGACCGTTATTTCAGGTTGCTGATCCAGAATGCCTATATCTCACTGCAATACCGCCTGGCCACTACAAACAGTAACGAAGCCGAACTGCGTTATCTGGAATTCAGCGAACGTTTCCCTCAGTTTTTACAGCGTATTCCGCAATATCTGATCGCCTCTTATTTAGGTATTACTGCGCCCTCATTGAGCCGCATCCGGCAAAAGCTGGCTCACCGTTCCTGATTGATCTGATTTCTTAACCTATGTTAATGCTTTGTCCTTTTTTCCGGGTGATCTTTGCATCATCAAAAACAATAAAAAAAGAAAATGGAAAACACAACTAAATGGGTACTCGACCCCGCACACAGCGAGCTTGTTTTTAAGGTAAAGCACCTGATGATTACTAATGTAAAAGGAGAATTCAGGAACTTTGATGCTCAGGTGACTACGGTTGGCGAAGATTTCAGCAACGCAAAGATCAACACGACTATTGATGCCGGATCCGTTTTTACAAACAGTACGGATCGTGATAATCATTTAAAAAGCGGAGACTTCTTTGATGCGGAAAAATATCCCAATCTTAGCTTTGAAGGCACTGAACTGCAAAAATTAGACGATGAAAACTTCAAGCTGAAGGGTATGCTGACTATCAGGGATACCACAAAGGAAATCACTTTGGATGTTGAATATGGCGGCGTTCAAAAGGATCCCTGGGGAAATACCAAGGCCGGATTTTCTTTCACCGGAAAGATCAACCGTAAAGACTGGGGACTTAACTGGAACGCGGCATTGGAAGCCGGCGGCGTGATGGTGAGCGAAGAGGTAAGAATACAGGGCGAGGTGCAGTTTATCAAACAAGCCTGAGCCATAAATATTGCCCAACATCCTGCCGGAATGTAAAAAACAGAAGACATATCATTTATCAAAAATCCGGAATCGTTTATTCGCGATTCCGGATTTTTGATTTTAATAAATGCGGCTTGATCCTTATTGAAGAAAGCCGAATCGAATGACGCCTCTTCATAAATCATCCGATTGGGTTATGATATTTTACCATTGTTTTATATCTTTATGCCGGCTAAAACAATTTTCTACCCCGAACAATTTATGCTTATGCCGCAGAAAGGACAGATACTAAGCAATCCGATCAATGGGGATACCCATGAATTTCTTGAAACCGCCAAAGATACGGCGGGCGAACGTGTGGTGCTGAAAGCCGTGATCCGGAGCAAAGGAAAATTAGTTCCCGATCATTTTCATTTGCTGCAGGAGGAAACATTTGAGGTGGCTTCCGGTCGACTCACCGTCTGGTCGGAAGGCAGAACCTCGGTTATTACAGCCGGAGAAAAGATAACGCTGCCCAAAGGAAAGCCGCATAATCATTACAATAATGATGATGCCCCGGTCACTTATATCCACACTATGGTTCCGGCTTTGGATTTCGACTATTTAATTGAAAACTTAGTAGGGCTGGCCGGTAGCGGCAAAAGTAAAAACGGGAAATACGGCTTCCTCCAGGAGCTCGTTACGTTGAAATATATTGACAGCAAATCATTCCTGGCCGGAATACCTCTAGGACTTCAGAAAGTGCTTATGAATATTTTCGGGCCTATGGGAAGGCAGTTAGGATACAGAGCTGTTTACAAAAAATATTCCGATATTGAAAAATGATGGTGGAAAAATCCGTTCTCACTTTCCGGTATAAATATCTTCGATAAGTATATTCTTCTATTGAAAGTAATAAGCAGCATCAGTTTTCTCCGGCTGTCATCTACAGTTTCAAACCGGCGTTAACTATTCCGCAATAAAATGTATCATCAACCTATATACCTTTACCAGGATTTTGTTGCCTGCTGAAGATAAAGTCTGCCCAACTATGGAGATCATACCCCAGTAAAGGCAACAGCAGCATCAATACGATAATTTGACAGACGGTAAAAAACATAAAATCCTGACTTATTGTATCGCGACTGTTTGGCTCGTAAACGGATTGTTTTGTAAAGTCTTAAACCTTGTTCCCCGACATGAACAAATTGTCGCACGCATTTCAGGAGCTAACTTTTCAAGATTCCTGACCATTCTAATCGGGCTTTCTGAAACTGTAATGGCAATTTGGATCCTGATAAGATTCAAACCCCGCTTAAATGCCATTACTCAAATGACATTCATAGCTGTGATGAATATTATAGAATTTTGCTTGGCGCCGGATTTACTGCTTTGGGGCAGACTGAATCTGGTTTTTGCATTGATGTTTATCCGACTTATCTACTATGCTGAATTTATCCAGAACAAGAAACTAAATCTCCCAAACCCGATATGAAATCACTAAAAGATCATCCCTTTGCAGTTGAAGCATTTTTTGACAGTTCGCTTGTGCTGACATTTGCCGTACCCAAAGCACAACTGGAACATCTTATTCCTGACTGTCTGAATCTGGATACATTTCAGGACAAATGGGCATTTATAGCAGTTGCCATGGTTCAGACCTCCGGACTCAGGCCAAAAGGATTTCCAAAATTCATGGGAAATGACTTCTTTTTAATCGGCTACAGAATTTTTGTCCGCTTCACCAATAATGCAGGGAAGCGACTAAGGGGATTGTATATTATCAAATCGGAGACAGACAAAAGAAAAATGATGTTTTGGGGCAATATTTTCACCCATTATAATTATACGACAACCGATATTCAACAAATAACAACAGGGCATTTAAAAACAATCCGATCGGTGCAATCAAAATTTCATATTACGGTTGAGCAAACCGAACTCGAAATATCCATTCCGGAAGATTCGCCATTTTCTGACTGGAAAGATGCCAGAAGATTTGCCGGCCCGCTGCCACATACATTCACCTATAATGCATCGGATAAGACCGTACTGATCATTGAAGGCGTTCGCCAAAAATGGAATCCGGAGCCGGTAAAAGTTGAAAGTTACGATTTCGATTTCCTGAACAATCTGAAACTTCAACACATAGTTTTGGCAAATGCTTTTGAAATCAGGAATATTCCTTATTACTGGAAAAAAGGCAAAGTGGAAAAATGGAACTAAAACGGAAACCTTTTCAAGGTGTGTTAAATATCATTCGTTTTAACCGGCATTTTTATGTCATGGCCATGGTGGTTTTCATCATCTTAATATTGTTCAAAAATTCATTCCCGCAACAGCTGCAAAATATAGTAATGATTGGCACAGCACTGTCAATGCTTACCATCATCATTTCCCTGCTTATTTCATTTTACGTTTACGATCTGTCCGATATTTATCAACTCAAGTGGCTTGTTAATGCTGACAACAAAAGGATTTTGAATCTCAATGCAGGATTTGATGAAACAAGCGAAATCATTCAAAGCAAATTCCCTGATGCCGACCTGACCATTTGTGATTTTTATGACCCGGTCAGGCATACGGAACTATCTATCAAAAGGGCAAGACTGTCCTATCCGCCAAATCCAAAAACAGTTTCCGTTAAAACCAACAAACTTCCTTTCCCGGATAGCATTTTTGATAAATCACTAGCAATTTTATCGGCACACGAAATAAGAAACGAAAACGAAAGGATTCAGTTTTTCAAAGAACTAAACCGCATTACAAAATTATCGGGGGAAATATTGGTAACAGAACATTTACGGGACCTTAATAATTTTCTGGCTTATACTTTTGGATTTCTGCATTTTCACTCCCGAAAAAGTTGGATGAAAACTTTTAATCAGGCTAACCTGAGTATAAAGCAGGAAATCAAAACAACACCATTTATTACAACTTTTATTTTAGGAAAAAATGGAGATACATTTTAAGATAATTGGAGTCTTGTTATTGCTTTTAGCCCTAATTCACGCTTTTTTCCCAAAATATTTTAACTGGAAAGAAGAACTGAACTTATTGAGCCAGATTAACAGGCAAATGATGACCATTCATACTTTTTTCATTGCCCTTGTGGTTTTTTTAATGGGCTTACTCTGTTTGACATCTGCTACTGCGCTGATACAAACAACACTGGGCAAAATAATAACTTTGGGGCTTGGTTTTTTCTGGATCGTCAGATTAATAGTTCAATTTTTAGGTTACTCATCAAAGCTTTGGAAAGGAAAAAAATTTGAAACGATAATCCACATTTTATTTTCATTGCTTTGGACATATTTTAGCATTGTGTTTTTATGGGCAACATTCCACTGACAAAAAATAATAAAACGAGCACAGGCGGCAATAGTTAAGGCGGCAACTTTTCTCCATGAATGGTAATCCTTTGGGAAAATTAAAATGAACAGATATTATTATACAAAGGAAATGCATATAGGAATCCTTATTCAAGCCATTGTAAATTCGCCTTATTTCAAATAGATTTGCGCAAACTCATTCTTATTTTTCATTATGCGCTTGTCTCTGGTTTTATTATTCATGATTGGCAATGTGATTATGACATATGCCCAGGATAATAGCAGGGCGCAACGCCTGGTGATGAATGCCCGGTTTTACATTAAAAAAGACCGCCCGGAAAAAGCGGAGAAAGCACTGCAAAAAGCCATCAGTACTTACCCTTCATATATCGTGGCCTATAGTGAGCTGGGGTATCTGTATTTTCACCAAAGACAATATTCCCGAGCTGCGGACGTATTTAAAGCTGCCATTCAGATTTGTCCAAAATGCGACCGTTCGTTTGCCTTTCCCTTAGCTACAGCCTTGTGCAATATTCAGCAGTATGCACAGGCCGGAGCGGTATTATCAGGCGTAAATGTATCGGCTCAGTTTCCGGACGATGCACGCATGCAAATCGATTTATTGCAACGCAATATTCAGTTTGGGAAATATGCGGTAACACATCCCTGGGCAGACAGTCCCCGCAATATGGGGCTGCGTATCAACTCGGAATACGATGAATATTTCCCGATTATCACCCCTGATGACAGTACCCTGTATTTCACGCGGCGTACGGGAGGGATTGATGAAGATTTCTACATTGCCCACCGCGACAGTTGCGATGACGGAGCCTGGCGCTCCGCTATGGATGCAGGCAGCCCGCCGAATTCACCACAACAGGAAGGCGCTTTATTTATCTCCCCCGACCAGCATTATATGTTCTTCATGAGATGCGACAACCGGAGCGTGAATGGCTGGGAAGCCGGCGGATGTGACCTGTACTTCACCTATACGGATCCGGTGCTGTGGGCTCAGCCCGTGCCTTTCGGATTTACCATTAACACAACGCGCTTTGAGGGAATGCCTTCGCTCAGCAGCGATAACCGGGAATTGTTTTTCGTCAGCGACCGCGATGGCGGATATGGCGGCAAAGATATCTGGGTATCACGGTTTGAAAACGGGCTTTGGCAGATTCCCCAAAACCTGGGGCCGGAAATCAATACGCCTATGGATGAAACCGCTCCTTTTATCGCGCCCGACAATAAGACGCTTTATTTTACCTCCAACGGGCATCCGGGTATGGGCGGCAATGATATATACATGACTAAGCGCTACCCGAACGGCGTTTGGAGCGCTCCTGAAAATCTGGGTTATCCACTTAACACGGCATATGAAGAGGTGAGCTTTTGCATCAGCCCTGACGGCAGCAAGGGTTACCTCTCCTCAGACCGACCGGGTGGATTTGGCCGGATGGATTTGTATGAGATGGATATGCCGCAGCAGATCCGGCCTGAAGCTTACACTTATGTAGTGGGCAAAGTATATGACAGCTTTACCCGTGAACCTGTGGCTTATGCCCAGATTGCCTGGAACAACACAGTTGACGGACATACCGTTTTCCGGTTTCAGGCCAATAAGGGTGACGGCAGCTATATGGCCGCCATTCCCGTTGGCGAGCCTTTTACACTGAAAGTATTTCGCAGCGGCTACCACAGCCTGCAGGACACCGTCATATTCCGGGAAGTAAATACGATGCACCCCGACACGCTTAATTTCGCATTACTGCCCGGAAGTTACCAGATACCAGCACCGGAGGACAACACCCGGATAGCCGATACTCTGATTTTTACTTTCTATTTTAAGAAAAATGATTCCCTGCTCACTAAAAACAGCCAGGAGCAGCTTATAAAGTTTGTGCAGGAAAATCAGGGGCTGCCTGTAGATTTTTATGTAAACGGATATACCGATGACAGCGGGCGCCCATACATAAACGAAGCCATATCCTTTGCACGTGGCCGGGCAGTAGCCGATATCATACAACAGGCCGGTGTGTCGGCAGCACATATTCATGTTCAGGGTTGGGCAGATGCCTACCCGGCGGCTCCAAACGACAGTGAAGAAAACCGTGACCTCAACCGAAGGGTGGAGGTGTATTTGAAGAAGCTATAGTAATACGAAGCGAAATAAAAAAATTGACAATTTAGAAGGCACCTATTCATACCAGTCCACCTGCAGGTAGTCGGCTTCTCCTTGCGTATTGGATACTAAGATAAAACCAACATTGGTACCATACAGCGGCTGTGCTTCAATATTGAATGCCGGGTGTTCGTTGATATATCCGATCCAGCGACTGCCGCGTTGTTCTAACCGGAGCTCATTCCAGTCTCCGTTATTGACAACATAATTTGAGGTTTGCAGGGGAACAATCTCCTGCACATCTTCGCCGAAACCATTGCCTCCTTCATCATATAATGCATAGTAGCCGTCATAATCCACCATAAAGCTGTAACCGTAACTTCCAATGCTGCTGTTATAGCCAAACAGCAGCCCCATATTATTATTGGAACCAATGCGCGTATAAATAGTGAAATCATTATCCCGGTTGAAGTAGATGTTTTTGGAAACATAATAAGCCGGTGACAGGTTGTCGTTATAATCTATCTTATAGGAGCCGCCGCCGATATAGCCGTAAGCCAGATGCTGATTATCGGTGAAATTCCATTGATTCCTGTTGTCGGTAAACTCATCCACGAAGGAATAGGTCTGTGGATAGTCTGGTTGGGGATAGTAATTATCATCGCGTTTGCAGGAGGACAGTCCGGCCAGCATGATAACAGCGAGAGTAGTTATGAGGTAACGCATAGTCTTGTCTTTTTTTACAGAATGAAAGTTAAGACGTCCAATGGCTACCAGAGTTTAAAGAAATTGTATTTAATGCAGCCGCGCTAATGCAGTCTTTATCTTGTCCACGGCATCCTTTAAGGTATTCAGGTCGGTGGCAAACGAAAAGCGGATACAGCTTTCATCACCGAAGGCCGCCCCGGAAACACCGGCAACATGTCCCGGATTGAGCATATACATCGTAAAGTCATCGGCATTCCGGATTGTAATATTTCCGTCTGTCTTTCCAAAATAAGCGGACACATCCGGGAAAGCATAGAATGCGCCTTCGGGATCGTTGATCCGGATGCCAGGTATGTTGCTCAGCGCACCAATGAAAAATGTCTTCCGTTCTTTGAATGCAGCAGTCATCGCAAAGCTCGGCGCTTTGTCGGCAAGCAGGGCGGTGATAGCCGCACGCTGTGTGATGGAGTTGGCTCCGGAAGTTATCTGGCTTTGCAGCTTTTCGCAGGCGCTGATGATCTCCCGGTCGGCAGCCATATAACCTAAACGCCATCCGGTCATGGCAAAGCCTTTTGAAAATCCGTTGACGATAATCACTTGTTTTTTCAGTTCCGGGAACTGAGCAATACTCTCATGCCGGCCCTTGAAATTAATATACTCATAAATCTCATCGCTGATGATGAGGATATCAGGATATTTTACAAATACGTTTTTTAAGGCTTCCAGCTCCTCCCGGGAATAAACGGCTCCCGAAGGATTGCATGGAGATGAGAAAATGAATAACCGGGTTTTAGGTGTGATAGCAGCTTCTAACTTTTCAGGACTGAGCTTGAAATTTTCCGTCACACTGCAAGGGATAAATTTACAAACGCCCTGTCCTAAAGCAACCAGCGACGCATAGGTTACCCAATAAGGCGTAGGAATGATGGCTTCATCGCCGGGATTGATGATGCTGAGCACCACATTGGCCAACGCTTGTTTGGCTCCCGTAGATACCAGCGTTTCCTCCGGAAGGTAGTGCAGGTCGTTATCGGATTCGAGCTTCTGACAGATGGCCTGACGCAATTCCGGGTAACCGGCTACCGGCGGATACCTGGTATAGCCTGCATTCATAGCGGTTACGGCCGCTTCAATAATATGTTTTGGCGTGGCAAAGTCCGGTTCACCTAAGGTGAGGTCGGTAATCTGAATGCCCTGTGCTTTGAGCTCCCGTGTTTTCTTGGCCATGAGGATGGTTTGCGGTTCATTGACGCGCCCGATAAAATCAGAGAATTGCATAAAGGGTTGATTTGTTTTTTGCCCCGTTTTTTTATGAAAAGAGAGGGCAAATATAGGATATTTAAGCGGTTAGGGAGTGTCCTTATAAGAACAGGTAAAACCTGGATTCGGGAGCCACAGGCTTATCAGGCGATTGACTGGCTACTATTGAAATTTCCTGATGACCGAAAGGCGCAAAAGAAACCCTTACCACCAATACTATTGTAACCAATATTTTTGGCGAACCAAACAGCAACAGGAAGTTGATTATGTAGAAGAGTCAGGGGAAAAATTGCCGGCTTTGAATTCAAATGGAATGCGAAAGCAAAAGTCAATGTGCCGGCTAATTTCGTTAATACCTATTATGCGGATGTTGAACTTATTTCCAAAGAAAATTTCCGGGATTTTGTGGGGATGTTTGACGCTTAACAGGTATAAAATGCCAATTCAAAAAATAAACAAACATTTTTTCTTCGTTCATAACAAATATTTTTTTGAAATACTAAAACAGCATTGCGTTGCCGTAATATTAAGGACACTATTCGCTCATCGGTATCGTCCTGCTACATAAGCATCTTCCGGTAACAGCGCTTTCGCTTGTGCTGGCGGTGCTCATAATTTTTCCAGTGATTAATGGCTTTTTCATTCGTCTCTATCATGCCCGTTGTTTCCACAAAACGCACCCCGTGCTCAATCATAATCTGCTGCAGTTCGGTAATCAGCAACGCACTTACACCCTGTGCCTGCCAGTCGGGGTGAATGCCCGTGAGCAGCAGGTCGGCTACCTCCGGCTTTTTTAATGCCTGCATAATATGATACCAGCCAAAGGGGAAAATCGTTCCGTTAGCCTTTTGCATGGCTTTGCTGAGGGAAGGCAGGCTGATGATGAACCCGATGACATTTTTATCTTTATCCTCCACCACCTTGACGAATTTGGGATTGAGAATGTTGAAGTATTTATCAATATAAAACTGCAGCACCTCATCCGGCATCTTTACAAAGCTGAACAGATCATCAAATGCCGTGTTCAGCAGGTGAAACACCTTCATCGCATAAGGTTTCATCTCCGCTTTGCTTTGGAAACTGACCACGGACAGGTTGTAGCGCTTTTTAATCAGGTCATTCAGCTTCACGGCCTTCTCGGGAATTTCTTTGAGCACCGTCAGCCGGAACTCCACCCAGTCAATTTCTTTGGTATAGCCATTGGCTTCAATATGCTTATGATAATACGGCAGATGATACTCCGAAGCAACAGACGGCAACTCCTCAAATCCTTCCACCAGCATGGCCTGGTGATCTAAATTGGTAAATCCCAAAGGGCCGTGCACCCCATCCATTCCCTGTTCCTTAGCCCATTGTTCCACTGTTTTCAGCAGTTGTGAAGAGACTTCTGCATCATCAATAAACTCAAAGCGGGTAAGGCGGCACATCTTTTCCTTATTTTTTTCATTGGCGAATGGATTGATAATAGCCCCAATGCGGCCAACTACCCTGCCGTTTTTCTCAGCTAACCAAAATGCGGCAGTGCAGTATTTCATGGCCGGATTGGTTTCCGGCTGCAGCGACTTCAGCTCATCCTTTTTTATGGGGGGGACCCAATATTTGTTGTCTTTATACAATTGAAAGGGCAGATCAACAAATTTTTTTAAGTCTGAGATCCGGGATATTTGCCTGATTTGAATGGACATGATTATTGGTGTTTTTAATAATGCTACAAAATAAAGTAAAAATATTCTGGAAGGGCATTTATGACCGGGTTTTTAAAACCGGATTTATGAAGACTATGCTATGGCGCTTCCATTATGAGACTGTCTAAAAAGCGACCAAATTTCACACAACGAAACAAAGAAGAACAAAGCTGACTACGTAAATCTATGTTTATAAGAGATTAAAAATCTTTGTTTCTTTGTATTCTTAGTCCGCTTTGTGAGAAACTACCCTTTATAGACAGCCTCAATTAAAGGGCTGAGGTAATAAAAGAAGAAACGACAATTTGGGATGCATCAATGCGATTAAAAACTCCGATTTATGGCATAGTTCTTACCTTTGCGCCGTCAAATCAACATTTATCATTCAAAAATTAATTCAATTATGTCATTCCGGATTGAAAAGGACACTATGGGCGAGGTGAAAGTACCCGTAGATGCCTATTACGGCGCACAGACAGAACGCTCCAAAGAAAATTTTAAAATTGCACGCGATACCAATAAAATGCCGAAGGAGATCATCAGCGCATTTGCTTACCTGAAAAAAGCTGCTGCGCTAACCAATATGGATTTAGGTGTTTTGCCTGCTGAAAAAGCAGATTTAATTGCCAAAGTTTGCGATGAAATATTAGCTGGAAAATTAGACCAGGAATTTCCATTGGTCGTTTGGCAAACAGGATCCGGAACGCAATCGAATATGAATGTGAATGAAGTAGTGGCTTACCGCGGACATGTCTTAAACGGAGGCCGGCTGACCGATAAAGACAAAGTGCTTCACCCTAATGATGATGTCAACAAATCGCAGTCCTCCAACGATACCTTCCCGACGGCTATGCATATTGCGGCTTATAAGATGCTGATGGAAATCACCCTGCCCGGACTGGAAAAACTGCGGGACACCCTTGCGGCAAAATCGAAAGCGTATATGCAGGTGGTGAAAATTGGCCGTACACATTTTATGGATGCCACACCGTTGACTTTAGGGCAGGAGATCAGCGGTTATGTTTCCCAGTTGGAGCATGGCATCAAAGCCATCAAAAACACGTTGCCACATTTGGCCGAGCTGGCTCTGGGAGGAACTGCCGTTGGAACCGGCATCAATACGCCCAAAGGATATGCGGAAGCCGTGGCTCAAAAAATTGCAGAACTGACTGGTCTGCCTTTTGTAACTGCTGAAAATAAATTTGAATCATTAGCCGCACACGACGCTATTGTAGAAGCGCACGGAGCGCTGAAGACCGTGGCGGTCAGCCTGATGAAAATAGCTAATGACATCCGGATGCTGAGCTCCGGTCCGCGTGCCGGTATCGGGGAAATTCACATCCCGGATAATGAGCCGGGCTCCTCCATCATGCCGGGGAAAGTGAATCCTACGCAGTGCGAAGCGCTCACCATGATTGCCGCCCAGGTGTTGGGGAATGATGTGGCAATCAATATCGGCGGAGCGACCGGTCATTTTGAGCTGAACGTATTCAAGCCGATGATGATATACAACTTCCTGCACAGCGCCCGCCTGATTGGTGAAGGTTGTGTTTCCTTCAATGATAAATGTGCTGCCGGTATAGAACCGATTCAAAAAAATATTGATGCGCATGTCAACAACTCCCTGATGCTGGTAACGGCGCTGAATACTAAGATCGGATATTATAAAGCCGCAGAAATCGCACAAACCGCTCATAAAAACGGAACTACCTTAAAAGAAACCGCAGTAGCTCTGGGCTATGTGACGCCGGAGCAGTTCGACGAATGGGTACGGCCTGGGGATATGGTGGGGTTTTAATAGAAAAAATTTTTCCATAAAAAAAACGACTCATATACAATTATGAGTCGTTTTTTTATGCGGATGAATTAGTATTAAATCAAGTTTATTTTGTATGCATGGTCAGAAAGGATTATCTCCACTTTTACTTTTGCATTTTTACTAACCCTAAAGCAATACCGGATCGTATATTCCTCAAGCATTCAGCATTTGCCCCAGCATCTTGGTAAAGGACGATAATATACCATCCATTTTATGGGTGCGATCTTCAAGCGCACTGTGCTCTAAAAGATTACCTAACCCTAATGAGGATGGCAGCGTGGACAAGATGCTTTCTTTTTGTTCTTTAAACAATTTTAAAATATCCTCGCGCCGGGTGCCTGCAATTTCATGAATGGTAGCCAGAATGACCTCGTATGCATGGATCAGGTAATAGCTCACGTAAGATGCTTCTACCTTTGCATATTGAGCAATAGCTTGTACCACTTCGGGTAAATGAGCATGAAAAATTTCCCCTAACCCTTCCTGTATCGAAAGGGATGCTAAAGGCTTCCCCTCTTCCTGATGCATGTATTCATACAAGGCTACCAGCAGAGCAGAAACTGCCGCCTGCTCTAAGTGATTAGTTGATTCCGGATGTGTGGTTTTGTCCTGGGCCGGATCATTTGCATCAATTTTGTGTATAAAACCGCCCAGTCTTTCCTGAACCTCACTAATGATACTCTTTGACATAATCTGGGATTTTAAAGATGAAAAAATCGAATTCAAATGCAATATAGGCTTTTTCATCTTAATGGTATGCAAAAATTAATCATGTGAAAATGCTTATAACTGCTTATATAGCCTTCTCAGTTTTTCCGGGGTCATGATATTTTTCCAGTCTTTTCCTAATGCATTTTCCCAAAGCGGCGCCATACCTAAGGATACCCCGATCATTTTGTCGAAGTCATCATCGCTCAATCCTTGCGTAATATTCTGAGGTATGACTATCTCATGGAGCGCCACCATTTGCTTAAATTTTCCGACTCCTTCCGGATAATAATCCTCCAGCTTGTCAAATACAATGCAGTTGCCGATACCATGCTTAGTCCCAAGCAAATATCCCAAACCATAGCTCACCGCATGGGCAATACCTACCTGGGAATAAGCAATGCTCATTCCGCCTGCATAAGAGGCCATCATCAGTTGCTCATCGCTGGCAGGGCTCCATTCAGCTGTATGCAGAAAAATAGCTTCGCACATTTCCCGGGCTTTTTCACCATAGGCCATGCTGAACGCATTGATATAAGTGCCGTTCAGGGATTCGATACAATGAATATAGCAGTCCATTGCCGTATAAAACCGCTGATTGGCGGGCACGGTTTGCGCCAGTGTTGGATCCAGAACAATCTGGTCAAAGGGCGTGAAGTCAGAATTGATGCCTAACTTTTTCGTTGGACCCGTCAGTACACAGGTGCGGCTGACTTCGGCGCCGGTACCTGAAATGGTTGGAATTCCAACCTTATAAATTGCAGGATTTTTGATCAGATCCCAACCCTGATAGTCTGCGGAGGAACCTTCATTGGTCATCATCAGGGCAACGGCTTTAGCCATGTCCATTACCGACCCGCCGCCAATGCCAATTATGCCGCTGACGGTTCCGAATTTTTCTTTCAACTGATCCCGTATGGCATCCACATAAGAAGTTTTAGGTTCATGAGTTACATCAATGAGCAGAGTTTCATCCCTGCCCTGCATAGGAACCCGGACGAGAAAATCCGGTTTGTCCCGAAAAAAATCATCTACAAAAAAGATCATGGGTGCATCGCCTTTCCGGTGCTGAGCCAGGATATCGCCTAACTGATTGAAGCAGCCTGCTCCATACACCACATAATCCACCATTTTGAAGTTTCTGAATTGCATATTTCCTTTTTGGGTCAAAATTATAGGCTTTCGGGCAATAACTACACGGTTGAGTCTGTATTCTCGAAGAATATGATTTGGGAAAGTGGGTGAATTGCTTCTGTTACCATGGATGTCCTGACCCACCACGAGTTTTTATGCCGTTGGTTTTTTTCACCAACAACAAAATGGGAAATGGTAATCCTAAACTCGTGAAAGACGATTTTGTGCATTTATTTTCCTGCCAAAATTTGTCATCGCACAATTCTACTCAGTGAGTAGTATAACATATAACCTGTAGGTTCATTCCATATTGTCGAAAAAGCATTAAGACTAAAGATTAAGCTATTAGCATAGATACAGGATTGGCGCTATTAATAATTAAATTTGAAAATCCGTGGAAAAAGAATCATGCAAAACATAAGCCTGGTTGATTTCGATGAAGAATGTTTATTGTAAAGATGTGGTTCAATTCCGAATATCAGGGGTTGAACGGACTGGCGTTTATCAGTCGCAGGTTTCACCTGCGGTTATGTACATTGAAGCCCTTCCGGCTTCTTAAAAGCAATAAGTTTGAGATAGGATATGGAAAGATAATCGTTCGCGACAATTTGAAATACACCCGGGTGCATCCCAAATTGTCGCACCTGAGTAATCTCCGGAATGTAAAAGGTATCGTCATTCCGGGTGAAGCGTATAAGCGGTCGTCATTCCGA
>CAZUSO010000069.1:0-14951 GCA_964622775.1 uncultured Taibaiella sp.
GCGGCGTATATATTTTACAAATTCAGACAAAACAAGGCGCTGCTTCTAAGAAGATCCTGGTGTGGTAGATGAAAAAATCAGGCTTGCGGAAAATATCAGAACATTGGCGGCAGCATGTTTGCTTATTTAGCGGATGACAGCGCAACAATGTATGCTGAAGCTACCGGGCCGGGGTTATAATTTTATTTTTTCAGTAATATTCATCGGAAAATCACCTTACGGTGCAATTTGTTTTTGCCATGCTCTATATCAAGAAAATAAATACCGCTGGAAATGTTCTGTTTTTTCAGATCCAGGTGGATCGAACTATTGCCTCCTACTTCTTTTGAAAATACTATTTTTCCGTTTGTATCAGTCAGTCTTACTTGCGTGCCGGCTTGTAAAGCTACAGGGCTGGAGATATCCAGATATTGTGCGGTTGGGTTAGGGAAGATCAGGATATCAGCAAATTCATGAATTTCTGCTATACCCATATCCTCCGGTTCTACATAATGCACAACCTGGTTGGTATTGATATTGGTAAAAATCTGTATGCCTCCCCGCGGCCAGGTAATGATTACAGAATCTGCCGTCATAGCATCGCCCAGTCCGAAATGTACACGTAAGTCATTTTGTCCGCAATAGGAGCTTTGCGCAGATAGTTCCCGCATCTGCCATACTTCTGCTCCGTTTATGGTGGCTTTTATTTTCACCCGGGCTCCGATAGCGGCTTTGTTGCTGTAGGTACCCGTCAGTTGCAGCATCAGCCAGTTATTTCCGTTTCCGTTGTTGTGGTATATCAGGTTGGCCGGATCAACGCCATCAAACCTACAGGTGGCCACCGCCAGATCCTGAAAGCCGTCGTTATCGTAATCTCCGAAAGCTGCTCCGTAAGACCAGGACTGCTCTGACGTAACCTGGTCGCTGTTGTTGCGCGAGAAGGTGCCATCGCCATTATTGATATAGAGGAAATTACTCAGCAACTGTCCCTGCAAAAATGCATTGGTGACAAACAGGTCCAAATCGCCATCGTTGTCAATATCACTCCATGCACCCGAGAAGGAATGAGCATGCGACAGAACGATAGTGTCGGTTTCTATCCGTGTAAAATTCATGTCGCCGTCGTTTCTGAAAAGCTGATTGAAGCCATTGAAATTTGCGAGAAAAACATCCATGTCGCCATCATTGTCATAATCGGCCCAGCTACTGCTCATCGTGTTTTCTCCGGCATTCAAAAGCTCGCCTGTAGTAATAGCGGTGAAGGCATCGCCGCCGTTATTGAGGTAAAGATTTTCATGCTGTAGTTCTTCGTTAGTGACAAAAATATCCGGCTTGCCGTCATTATTGATGTCTGTCCAGTTTATATTTCGCGAAACAGCATTGCCGGTAACCATGCTGCCCGCTGTAATCTTTATAAAGCCGTTTACAAGATCGTTCCTGTACAGGAAATTTCGTTTATTGCCTGCACTGTTGGTCACATACAAATCCACCAATCCGTCATTGTTGTAATCACCAAAAGATGCCGTTTCCGAATAGCCGTGATCATTTACGATCTGCCCTTCGGTGACACGTGTAAAAGTGCCGCTGCCGTCATTTACAAAAAGCATGTTGTTGGCATTATACCAGTTCACCACAAAAGCATCAAGGTCTCCGTCGTTGTCAATGTCTGCAAAGGTGGCACCGTCCGAGGGTTCGCCGTCGGAAACAATATCGCCCGTAGTAATTGCCGTAAAACTACCATCCCCATTATTGAGGTATAACCGGTTGTTTTGTCCGCCGTTGGGGCCGTTGCTGATAAAAAGATCGACCAGTCCGTCATTGTTGACGTCCACCCAGTTGACGCTGCGGGAGTCGCCCGAATCCGTTGCCGCAGACCCTGTTGTAATTTTAGTAAAATACTGCCCATGAGCGGTCAGGGCCGCACTTAGCAGCAAAGCTGTACTTGTAATTTTTGCTTTCATCCGTAAATATTTATTGTGTTAATGGCCGAATGGAACTTACCGCAATAAAATTTTCATTCCCCGGTGTGATAAAAATGAAAATTTTATAATGGACGTTTCATAATACTTTTCTTTTTCGTAAAAATAGCGGCATCATTTTGCTGCAAAAAACAAATGCGTCCAGACGATACGGAGTTGCTACAAACAACATTTACCGGTTGATGAAAATGAAAAATATGCCAGGAATGTTGTTTGTCTTATTGAAGCTGTCGTTGGTCGCATATTACGCTGCGCCAAAAGCAAAATGATAAAATTTGCATCATGAATATGAAGCGGGTACTACGACACATACTGTTCTGGCTCACATTTTTTTGTATCAGCCTCTTCAACGAGGTGTACCTGTCATATAGCTTCAACCGGCACCCTTCATTAGAAATACTGGTGCAGATCATCCAGTCTATCGCATTGGTGTATAGCGTTAAGCTTGGCATTGTTTATTGCTTTCTCGTCCTGCTGATTCCATCATGGAATAAATACCGCTCCAGGCTGCTTTATTATCTGCTGTGTATTGCTGTGTTGCTGGCCGGTGGGGGTTTGATAAGACTGGTAACCCAACAGATCATCTGGGTATATGTATTTGGAGATGAGCGTCCGCAACTGAGTGAAGCGCAACTGCTGGCCCGTTATTTTTATTCGCTTTTAGATCTGTTGCAAATTACCGGGGTAGCCGTAGCGCTGAAGCTTTTTAAAATTCGCATGCAGGCCTGGCGCCGGGAAAAAATGCTGATGCAGGAAAAGCTCACCGCCGAGCTGAGCCATCTTAAATCGCAGACGAATCCGCATTTTCTGTTCAATGCGCTCAATAGCATTTACGCGCTCACCCGAAAACAGTCGGAGCTGGCTCCTGTGGCTGTATTGCAGTTGTCCGATATTTTACGGTATATGCTATACGAAACCGCTGAACAACGGAAGCCTTTATCAGCAGAGCTGCAGGTACTCGAAAATTACATAGCTTTACAACGGCTACGTTATGGAAGCGACCATAATATCTCTTTCGTGGCGGAGACAGATGAAGACGATGTGCTGATCGTTCCCTTGCTTGCATTTCCATTGGTGGAAAATGCATTCAAGCATAGTGACAGTGATGCGCTGATTAATATTTTATTGACGGTGAAAACCGGTGAGCTACGATTGCTTATTGCCAATTCTGTTGCCGGTTTTGCCTTACCTGGTGATAAAAAGGAAGGAATCGGGCTGGGGAATGTGCGTCGCCGGTTAGAGCTGCTTTATAAAAACTACGATTTGCATTGCAGCCGGGAAAATGATCGCTTCATCGTATCTCTTTTTGTTGATCTGAAAAGCTATGCAGGAACTGAGTTGTTTGATAATAGAAGATGAGCCGCTCGCAGCGGATGTGCTGAAAGACTATATTCAGGACACGCCGGGGCTGTGCCTGGCGGCAGTCTGCAATAGTGCGGTGCAGGCCATGCAATTGCTGAGAACAAGTGATCCCGATATTCTTTTTGTGGACATTCACCTGCCTAAACTCAGTGGTATTGATTTTGTAAGATCATTGCAAAAGGACTACCATATT
Organism: uncultured Taibaiella sp.; assembly: GCA_964622775.1. Lineage (GTDB taxonomy): Bacteria > Bacteroidota > Bacteroidia > Chitinophagales > Chitinophagaceae > CAZUSO01. The sequence goes on from CAZUSO010000069.1 coordinate 3,514, forward strand.
ATTTTTACCACGGCATACTATCAATACGCCGTAGATGGATTCACCCTGAATGCTGTTGATTATCTTTTAAAGCCGGTTGCCTTCCCGCGTTTTTTACAGGCAGTGCATAAAGTCTTTGCAAAATATACTGCGACTAATCAGCGGATTTCCGTACCCGAAGCAGAAAAAGAACCTTACATTTTCTTTAATGTGGACAGAAAGCAACTGCGCATAAATCTCTATGATGTGCTCTATTTTGAAAGCCTAAAAGACTATATCCGGATTCATACGCAAGAGGGTAAAATACTGGTTCGTTACCAGATCGGGAACCTGGAACAGGAACTGGCAGCTTTCCCCTTTCTAAGGATTCACAAATCATATCTGGTAAACAGCAAAAAGATCACGGCTTTTGGCGCTGCGCATGTGGAACTGGCATCGCTGACGCTTCCCATTGGCCGGAGCTTCCGGGATCATGCTCATAAGCGCCTGGGATTAAAAAGATAATAGAGGAAAGATTCAGGATTAATGGAAAGAAACAACCGGTTTGCAGATATGTTATTGCACCGGTATGAGAAAATAACGGTTTTAACGGAGTGCCTGCCGGGGCAAAAATACCGGTGAAATAAAGAGCATTTGCAGCCCCTTTATTTAATATAGCCCAGTAATTTCAGCATGCTTTGCGGCGACTGCTCTTTGGCATACAGCCAGTCTTCCAGCTTCCCTTCTTTATTGTATTCCACAATCACATGCTTGGGGGAAGGGATCATACAATGCTTGATGCCGCCATATCCGGCAAGCTGATCCTGGTAAGCGCCGGTGTGAAAAAAGCCGATGTATAGCGGTTCTGCACCTTTCTCTTTTATGATTTTCGGCAGGAATACTGCGTTGATATGCTCTTCCGAAGTATAAAAATCATGACTGTCGCAGGTAAGTCCGCCCAGGTGCACTTCCTGGTATTCTTCATCCCAGTGGTTGACGGGCAGCATCAGGAATTTTTCCCCTATGCCCCAGGTATCCGGCAATGTAGTGATGAACGAGCTGTCGATCATATACCAGATTTCCCGGTCGTTCTGCATTTTTTCATCCAGTACGCTGTATATCACCGCACCGGCTTCCCCCACAGTATAGGAACCGAATTCGGTGTAAATATCCGGGGGATCCACCTTATGCTTTTTACACACATTTTTAATGGCCATCACAATCTGGTTGACCATATACTGATAATCGTATTCAAAGCCCAGGGAGTGCTTTATGGGAAATCCGCCTCCGATATTCACACTGTCCAACTCCGGGCAGATTTTTTTCAATTGACAGTACAGGTTAATGACCTTGTTCAGTTCGCTCCAGTAATACACATCATCCTTTATGCCTTTGTTCATGAAGAAATGAAGCATCTTCAGTTGAAATTTCGTATTGCCTTTGATCTTATCTACGTAAAATTCCAGGATGTCCCGGCTGCGGATGCCCAGGCGGGAGGTGTAAAAATCAAAAGCAGGCTCCTCTTCGGCAGCAATGCGGAGACCGATATTTACCGGGTCTTTTGCGCGGATCAAACGTTTATAATCTTCAAATTCATTTTTATTATCCAGCACGGGAATTACATTCCTGAAACCATCGTTAATCAGGCGGGCAATATTCCGGGTGTAAGCCTTAGTCTTGAAGCCGTTGCAAATGATATAAGTTTCCTTGTTAATCTTACGGCGCTTATAGAGCTGCTTGACGATCTCAAGGTCATAAGCAAAGGAAGTTTCTATATGCACGCCATGCTTCAGCGTTTCCTCTACCATAAAGGAGAAATGAGAACTTTTGGTACAGTAGCAATAATAATACTGACCCGGATACCGATGGCGCTTAATGGCATCATTAAACATCTTCTTGGCCTTATTGATCTGCTGGCCTATCTTTGGCAGAAAGGTCAGCTTGAACGGCGTACCATATTTATCGATAAGGGCTTTAATATCCACCCCGTTAAATTGCAGGTAATTGTTTTCAACATCAAATCCTTCCTGCGGAAAGTGGAAAGTCTGGTCAACAAGACCGCGGTAAGTATTGTTCATTTATAAATCAAATATAAACAAAAACCGAAAGTTAATTGGTAAAAAATCAGTGAGTATGCCTGCAAATGTAGCATAGTTTGAATAACAAATTCCAAAACTTTTCTTTTAAATTTGGCGTTTGCCATGTCCCTGCATCCGTTTGAATGCCGCATATTTACCAATGAATTAATTCTTTTTTCTTGAATCTCTCCTATTTCATAGCCAAGCGGATTGCCCGTACTGAAACAGCAACTTTTTCGCGTTTTATCACGCGCTTGTCTATAGTGGCTACCGCGCTCAGCGTAGCAGTTATGATCATTTCCGTTGCGGTAGTGGAAGGATTCAAAGGAACCATTCAGGATAAGATGTTTGTGTTTTGGGGACATTTTCATGTTGCACTTTCCAATCCCAATCCTTCATCGGTAATCGCGCCGGAACCTATTGATTACAATCCTCAGTTAGTGCGGGAGATTGCAGCCGTTCCGGGTATAACAAGCATTTACCCTTTCGCGGTTAAGCCTGCCATCATCAGTAATGGCGGGATGATAGAAGGCATAAAGCTTAAAGGCGTTGACCGCAGCTATCCTTTTCAAAACAAACCGGGAATTAACTTTACCGGAGCGGCTATCCATTTTTCCGACAGCAGCTATGCCAGGCAAATTGTTGTTTCTGCCAATACCTTACGACGCCTGAATCAAAAAACAGGCGACAGCATTCTGGTGTATTTTGTTGACCCGGCACAGGGAATACCAAGTATCCGTAAGCTACAGATTGCGGGCACTTATCATACCGGTGTAGATGAAATCGACAATGCTTTTGCGCTCTGCGATATCCGACTGATTCGCCGCGTCAGTAATTGGGATAGCAGCGCTATTCACGGCTATCAGGTATTCGTTTCCGATTACAGACAAACCGACAGCATTGCCCTTAAGGTCTATCAACAATACCTGGAACCACCTCTGACCTATAACACTATTTATGACATCTATCCGGACTTATACAACTGGCTCAACCTGATTGATATGAATACGCAGGTCATCATCCTGATCATGTCTGTCGTGGCCATTATCAATATTGCAACGGCATTGCTGATCTTTATTATGGAGCGAACCAATATGATCGGAATATTAAAATCAATGGGGATGAATAATACGAAATTGTGGCTCATTTTCCTGCATCATGCTTCCCGGGTAGCTGTAAAAGGTATTCTAACCGGTGCGGTTATCGGGGTGAGTTTCTGCTTATTGCAACAATATACCCGTTTTATCCACCTCAATGAAAGCACTTATTACATGGCTTATGTTCCTGTAAAACTTACCGGATGGCAGGTGATATCCATCGTTGCCGGAACAATGATATTTTGCATGGTTACACTTACGATACCTGCTTTATTGGTCAGAAAAATAAATATGGTTCGGGCCCTGCGCTTTAAATAATGACGAACAAAGAGAAATATTTGTCGCAATCCAGACACCTGTTGCAGCTCCCGGTCTTTTTTCAGCCGTGGTGGTTAGATACAGTATGCAAATCCTGGGATGTGGCTATAGAGGAAAAAGATCATAAAATGCTGGCCGTTTACCCTTATTCCATAGAAAAAATAGCCGGTATAACCCTTATCCGACCTGCTCCGCTAACCGCATTCAGCGGGCCATTGATCATAGAAAATAATGATCAGCCCCGGGAGACGCTCATAAATAATCTGCTCGGACAACTGCCCCGTCATGGCTATATCCGTTTTACCACCCCACCCTCCGATGATACTGACTCTTACCCGGAATTGCCCGGTTTCATCAAGGCGGAACGCATCACATATCAGATCGCGTTAGGCGCTACAGAGGCCGAACTGTTCCACAATTTAGACGGGAAACGCCGTAATGATATCCGGAAAGCAACGGCCGATCTCCGGGTTGAAAGCGCCCCCTTAAATGTGCATGACTTTTCGGAATGGCAACAAAAGATGTTTGATACTAAAAAGGTGAAAAATCCCTATGGCCTTCTCATGCTGGAAAGCGTTTTTCAGGCTGCAAAACAACATAGGGCATCGCTGAGTCTGAGCGCTTTTGACGAGCAAGGCAACTGTTATGGAGCCATTTGGTTATTGTACAATCAGGAGGTGATGTATTATATGCTCAGCGCCACACATCCGCAACACCGGCACCGCGGCGCTATCAGTTTATTAATATGGCACGCCTTAGTGAAGGCAAACAAAATGGGACTGAAAATCTTTGATTTCGAGGGGAGCCAGGATCCCGGCATATCCGAATTTTTCCGGAAATTCGGCGGTCAGCAGAAAAAATATTATAGCTTTGAAAAAACAAGCGCTCCGCTCTGGAAGCTGAAAAGAAAAATATTCGGTTAGCACATCATTACATGCCCCGAAACAAAATTATCTCATGGCTAAAAAATTCAACTCCTTCAGCAGCTTAGTATATTCCACCAATCCGGAGGCGATACCTTCCGAAGCGCCGGAACATATCCCTACACCGGAACCGGGGCAACAGCAATTATTCGTCAGGTTAGATAAAAAACATCGTGCCGGCAAGATGGTTACCCTTATTGAAGGCTTTGCCGGGAATGACGACGATCGTGCGGCGCTTGCCAAAAGATTAAAAACGATATGCGGCGTAGGGGGCAGCGTGAAAGAAGGCATCATTATTATTCAGGGAAATTTCCGGGATAAAATATTGCAATGGCTCAGGGCTCAGGGTTATCGGGCAAAATAACTCATTCCTCTGCGGTGTTGAAAAATGCTATAACGATGCTTGTATAATTGCTGATTCCGTCCGGGTCACCTGGTGAAGATATCTTTCCATATTTTATGGCATTTTCGATTTTTATCCTATTTTTACAAGATGCTGAAAAAGATAATTTCTGTAAAACATCATACCGGAACTTTAAGTTTCGGCTTGCTGCTGTTGCGTCTGATGGCAGGCTTCGGAATGTTGACACATGGCTATCCTAAGCTCCAGAGGCTCCTTGCCGGCGATATGTCTTTTGGCGATCCGCTTGGCATCGGGGAGCAACTCTCCTTAATATTAGTCGTATTTGCCGAGTTTGTTTGCTCGCTGCTGGTAATCCTGGGCCTGTTTACCCGGCTTGCCGTCATTCCCCTGATCATAAACATGTCTGTGATCGTCTTTGTCGTACATGCCGGAGAGGGTTTTGGAAAGCAGGAAAGTGCCTTAATGTACTTAGTGATGTATTTAGTTATGCTGGTTGCCGGCAGCGGAAGGGTTTCCATTGATAAGCTCTTGTCAAAGAAGTAGCCGGGAGCATTCGGCAGCATCTTAACCCCTAACTTTAATTTTACGGAATAGTAATTTCAATACTTTCTATTAGTTTTTTGTTTATCAATAATGGGTTCTAATAACCATTCGTTGTTGACCTTAGCTTTTCTAATGTCAGACAGGAACATAATAAAGTCCCGAATGGAGTATTTGCTAACAAATTCTTTTGCTTCAGCAAGGCAAATATTTTGTGGTGTACCTGTAAAGCAGGATGATTTATAAACATCCATCCTTCAAGCGTCTCGTCATTTTGCATATAAATGTAATCATTACCTAAAATATTCTTCACACCATCGAATAAAACTTCTATTCCACAACGGCTCTTATAATTTGTAAAAACGGTTTCTGCGTCATCTGTTTTATTGGTAATAACAGCAAAGCTGCCCAAGAAAGGGAGCTTTGTTTTAAAATCCTGTTCGGTGTAACTTTGCGGAAGTTTTTCATGCGATGAATATAACCTCTCTTTTCTTTAACCATCATCGACCCATCAATGTAAAGATAAACACTCGTGGTATTTGACACAGGACAGGAGTCATACTAAATGACACGATCTTCAAAGAGGAAGTTTTGAGTAGTTCCGGGCATTGTTGTATAGGTATTTTCCCTGATTAACGCACTGTCTCTTTTCAGCAGAATAATATATTTCAGCTTCTGCTTTTCCAGTAGCTGGTAGTTTTTCTTTTAGTGTGTTTACATCCTCTATAGTCAGATACTCAATGGGCTGATTCCCGCTTTCCAATGCCACATCTGCACCGAAACGGTGCATGTCAAATGGTTGAGGGACGCTCCTTTTAGAATTCGAGAGATACCATTTTGAGTAATCTTCAGGATGACCCGGCTTAAGCGTATTGCCATACCTGTCATGATAATACGGATAAGAATAGCAGCCTGAAATTAATATCACGCAAAGAAAAAACGACAGGATGCTGTTGGAGTTCATGGATATAAATTTAAAAGCCTGTACTTAAAAGTTAAAATATAGGCTTTGATTTGCAGAATAAATGAATTGCTTCAACCCATTCGGCCTGATCCAGACTATGCAATGAACAGGCAAATTCCATATAGATAGTACAATAAAAACTAACACATTATAAATGAATGGCGCGTTTGAACCCTTTTACAGGCAGATGCTTGCTTCGCTAATTTGAAATACACTTCTTTTAGTTTTTTATAAACTTTAGTTCTGTTCTGGTGGCCTTCTTAGGTGCAATGTCTTCCATTTTCTCCCATTCAAATAATATTTCGGGATTGAATAATCTTTGGTAATAAATATTATCGGGAGTCGTTTGATTGTTTAAACTAACCTTAACGCCCGAAGGTGCTCTTGCCTGCAAGGTGTCCCTGACATTTTCAAGAAGATAATCGTTGTATCGGACATAGTCTTCTATTGTTTTAATAATAATTTCATCTGGTGGTCTTATCGAATCCATAACGGCGCAGGGATAGCAAATGTTATTGGCGGTAAATGCGATTTGATTTTTGCTATCCTCCGCCTCCAGAATCATACCGGGAAGTCCGTAAAGTTTCCAGGGGCCAAAATTCAAGGGTATATCTCCGGTGTACCAAACGATATAATCTCTACCTCTAAATTTTCCGATAGCTTTTTGACATTGATACCCACAGATATCTTTTAATTCATCTTTTATCGTCCATTGTATTTCCACCCAATTATCCTTTATTACAAACGCTGGTAAAGGTTTAGTTTCAGTCTTCCTGAAAAAAATATCCCGAGTCCTGAAATCTCTGTATATCTGTTCGCCCGAGGAATCATATCCGCTTATTTTTATGATCGTCCCTCTCTTTGAACTGGCAAACATCCAGGTTGAGCTTTTTGATGAATCATCCGGCCCAATTTTGAAATAAGTAAATAAGGACTGACTGTCATTAAAGGATAATTCACCTTTAAACAGCACAGAATCCCTAATGGCTGATGGAAATTTACATAAATATTCAATAGTGCCACTGTTTGATTGTGCATTGGCATCGGGAAGAACGACTGTAAAATATATAGTCAGAAAAAGGAGCTTTTGCATATCGAACTTATTTAGCCTTTCTATAAAGGAACAATTAAGTGCAAAGAAAACAAAGATATTAAGGGAAGAATAGGGAAATTAAAATCAGAATAAAGCGCTTTGGCGAACTTTGCGTTGCTTTCATGGCGTACTTAGGGGTTAAAATAAAAGTTTAACAAGTTCATAGTATGTATGATTCATTATTATTGAATTCCCCCTCAAGGTAGCTTTTTAAGAAATTAACACGCTGGTGCATGATAAGGGATAATTTTTAAAAGAAAGAAGCCGTCAAAAATTGCTTTAAGACGGCTCCAAATGATGCTCATTCTTGTGAACGTTTCCATCTTTTTTTAAAATACCTGTAAATATCTGCCTTCGTGTTGGAAAAAACACTCGTTAAAAATGATAATAGCAACCAATAATAATTACTCTCATTTTGCATATCAAATACCTGGTGCGTCAGAAAAAACATTCCTAAAAATAACATAACGGTTCCGGTTATTATACCTATTACCTTTCTTATAATAATATTATTTATTTTCATCTGTATGTATTTGTTTGTTTTAAAGGTCCGACGAAATGTACAGGGTTGCGTTGATGTCTTTTCATATCGCGGTGTATTTTTTACAGTTCTGTTCGATTCGTCATTCTTTTTGAAAGAGGTACAACCTCAGTAAAACCACGAACCTATTCCCGCTAATGCGGAATTGTAAGCAGCATCAATTGCAAGTGAGGTAAGTATGGCAACATTTGCACCGGGAACTTCCATACCTGCCGCTATCAGCACGCCCATTTTAATAAAATCTATAGCTAAGGCATTTATATCCGCTACTAAGACATATTTTATCAGATTTTTGACTTTTTGCGATATCATCGTTTCACAGGGGAGTGTGGATTCATAAAACCCTGCCCCACCCAGACTCTCAGAAAGCCAAAGCTCTGCCGAGCCCTTAGCAATATTCAACGCCGCAATCACTATATCCTTATCTGTGCAGGTTAAATTCATTTCGGCATCCGCTTGGATTTGTGAAATTGATACCAAAAACCGATTATAATCTGAAAGACTATCAACTTCGTTAAGAATACTACAAATATAAGGATATGCAGGAGATGATGTAATTTCATTATCATTAATTCTTCTCAAATCATAATCTACCTGCTTAAGTTCATCAGATATTGCAAAGATCTTTTCATTGTATTCATTGTCAGATATTCCGAAAACACTTCGGTCTGTATTCAGCGCAATAAAATTTTCTCTGATTTTTAAATATGCAGCAGCGCTATCCAACGGATCTACTCCTTCATATAGTTTTACAACAGTTTCATTGTGTATAGCTCCAATATCTGCTGCAGTAAAATCAAGAGTATTGCATTCTTCACTCATGGTTATAAAATGCTGATTCCGGCTATTCCCTGCGCTGTATTGGGGGGAATTTGTTTTGTTACAGGCAGTGGAAATTAAGCCGATGGAGAGGAGGATTAATGAGATCTTTTTCATTTCTGTAGTTTTTACTTTTCCTCTCTTGCAACACGCGGAGGAGAGGCTTGCCCCATCAACATTTTAATTGCAATTAATGGCATATTATTTATTCCGCTTCCATTTATGTTGTACAGCCGTTAGCGCTCAGCTACTCTTTACTGTTGATGAAACTTTTCTAATACGGTCATATCTATGCATAAAAATACTGATATGCAAATCTTGAACAGTAAGGGGTAGAAAGCAAATTTCTACTGCAATATCTAATAATTATATCCAATATTTTATGGCGATATCCAATAAAATATCGAAATTAGCAAACAATATTTTTCGTATGGAAACAATTGGCGCCCGTATAGCTTTATTCCGGAATGCCCGTCGCTGGACACAGGAACATTTAGCCGATGAAATCGGCATGCCTCAAAGCGAGCTTTCTAAAATTGAGAATGATAAAATTTCTCCCAAATGGGATATTATACAGGACATTGCTGAAAAGTTAGAGGTGCCGGTAATATCATTGCTACCAATAGCTACTAACAACATTATGAATAATAGTTTCAATGATCAGTCTGGTGGAGTTGTTAATAATTTTCACGCTGGTTTTGAAGTGGAACGCAGACAATGGGAAGCCTTACTTAAGGCAAAAGAAGAATTGTTGGAAATGAAAGATAAACTGATCCGGTTAATGGAGCAGCAAAAAGAAAAATAACAGGCTCCTGAAATACTAATTAGCCATTAGCTAAAATATTTTTTTCGTCAACCTCCTTCAATTTATGTTGCAATTGTATGCAGCCATAAATTGAAGCACAACCCCTCATCTGTCTTTTTGAAATTACCATACCCACAATGTAGTGATGATTATGGCGGTAATGATTCCCATCAGGTCAGCAAGCAGCATGGCTCCTGCGGTATAGCGGATTTTAGAAACGCCTACCGCGCCGAAATACACTGCAATTACGTAAAAGGTCGTATCGCTGCTTCCCTGGAAAACTGCGCTCAGCCTTCCGGCAAAGCTGTCAGCGCCAAACTGATTGATCGCATCCACCATCATGCCCCGCGCTCCGCTGCCGCTCAGGGGTTTGATCAATGCCGTTGGCATGGCATCCGCAATGCCGGGTTGAAGGTGCAGCAAGGCAAATACGTATTTGAATCCGTTAATAACCACGTCAAACACCCCGCTGGTGCGTAGCAGGCTAATGGCTACCAGCATACCCACCAGGTATGGGATAATTTTGATTGAGGTCGTGAATCCGCCTTTTGCACCTGCTACAAAAGAACCGAATACATCGGTCTTTTTATAGAATGCGCCTGCCACTATCACCACAATGATCAGAAGGATTAATCCGTTGCTCAGTATTCCTGAAAAAGACTGCATGGCCGAAGTGTCCATTGCATGAATCGCCACAATCAGCAAAGCAATCACCGCTGAAATGCCGGCAACCCAGGCAATAATTACCGGTTGCCACAACCGGATGCGTTGCCGGATGCTCACAATCACCATTGCCGTTATCGTGGCTACAAAAGTGGCAATCATGCAAGGCAGGAAAATATCCGTTGGATTTGCAGCGCCCATATTGGCTCGAATAGCAATGATGCTGACCGGGATCAGGGTAAGCCCGGCCGCATGCAGGCATAAAAACATGATCTGGGCATTGGAGGCGGTGTCCTTTTTAGGATTAAGCGTTTGCAGACTTTCCATGGCTTTCAGCCCGAAGGGCGTTGCGGCATTATCAAGGCCCAGCAGGTTGGCGGAAAAATTCAGCATCATGAGTCCGATGGAAGGGTGACCTTTGGGTACTTCGGGGAATAACTTTTCAAAAAACGGGCCGATGATCCTGCTCAGCAGGCGGATGCCGCCTGCATCTTCGGCTATCTGCATAATACCCATGAATAAGGCCATTATTCCAATCAGCCCTAAACAGATTTCAACGGCTGTTTTTGTAGTCGGTAAAATACCGTCAGCAGACTGAACGTAGTACGATACCAGTCCGGTTCCCTGCCCTTTCACCCGCTGTTTTCCACCCGGGAGCGTCACAAAACCATCTTTCCTGATCGTGGCTATTTGTTCAGGGTTTAACTGAGAAGCATCATAAGCCTGCTCGAAATAAGCATCTCCGCTTTTCCCGACTACCATCCGGTTGAAGATATCTTTATGCGCAGCATTGGTGATGCTCAGCACTGCGGCCGCCGCTATAGCAATAAGGATAAAATAGCTCCAGATTTTACTTAAAGTCATGCAGGTAAGATTGAATGCGTAAGGTAGTAAAAAATGGTCGTATATACTTTTGCAGTTGACAGAATCGAGGGATGATTCCGGAATTGTTGCTTTACATATTGGAGATTGAAGAAGATTAATTAGATAACCATCAATTGCTCCGTTGAATGCCACAGATGCTCAGATAATAAAAGGGTATCTGTGCATCCTGTGGCAATTCACTATTCACTCATAGCATGGCTGGCGTTTTTACCAACGATATAGAACAGGTGCGGCATTCTGGAGGCTCCCTCCCAATGGGTGTATCCCAGATGCTGCATGTGGTGTAAGGTTTTGTGTCATTCCGCAAAAACGTGCTGTCCTTCCGAAAAGAAAACCCCGGATTACGCTTAATCCGGTTAGGATTTTCGCATGGAGGAATCTCCCAATCGG
>CAZUSO010000070.1:0-13285 GCA_964622775.1 uncultured Taibaiella sp.
GTATGGAGTATCAAGGTAGATAAAAAATATGTTTACATGATTTACATGAATAAGGAAACCAAATACTATAATTATCTCAAGTGGGACAGGGCTACGCAACGGGCGGTAATTGATAAAAAAATACAAAGATTTGATGACCCTTCCACGTTCATTACCGCGCCCGTGCTGGACGGTTTTGATTATAACTATGTCTATATCCCTTTATCGGAAAACAGCATATTGAGGAAAAAATTCGGGGAATAAGGGGGTGGTTGTCCTCACGCTGGTGGGCGCCACCCATTACAGCATCGGGCGGGATGAAGTTTGCCAAAATTTGGAATTTTGGCAAACTTGCCTGAAGAAGTACTATAGAAAAAAACAACGCACCATCCTGCCTTTTCTCTCCAGGTCATTCCGCAGGAATCTACAGTATGAAGTTAAAAAAGTCAAATTTTTTGTATTGAATCTTTACTTTTGAACTAACAATAGCAATACCGGTGAATGCAGGTATTGCTTTAAACACCCTTTACAATGCGTTGGTATTTTTTCTTCTTTTTACTTATCCCGGCACTCCCGGCTCAACTGGCGGCAAAGCACAAAATATACATCATGCTTGACCCGGCAGAGTGCACCAATTGCCTGAACCAGGCAGAATACATCAATAAGCTCAACAGCGATTATCAAAAGATATTCGTGTTTGAAAAACGCTACAGGACAGATTCCGCTTTTCTTAGAGAGCGATTCCTTATTGAACCGGAAGACCGTATGGTATGGTCAGACAGCTTATATCAGGTTTTCAAAAATGACGATAAGGGATATCACTCTTCCGTGGCATTTTATAACCCGGAAAACGGCAAGATATTAAAAACACAACTCGTACACCTTAGTCAGAATCTGAATTGCTTAAATGCTTACTATAAGGATGAAGATACCCTGCACTTCAAAGACGAAGTTTTTGGTAGCAGCCCTTTTTTCAACCAAACCGGCAATTCATTTTATTTCTTTAATTATACAACAAAGAGCCTTTCTGCATATGATAAACTATGTTATGCACATCGATATGACATAAAGATTTCCGACAGCCTGATTCAACATGCCTATCAGCTAAAATACGGAAATGAGTGGGAAAGAAAATACGCCCTTACCACTAACTATTGCCGGGCTCACAGAAGACAGGATCAAAATATGATTACATCCTACTATCCCAAAGGGGACAGCTTATACGTTCTGGCGCAACATAATTATTTATACTTTACTAAAGCTGATACCAACCAGGTTAATCTGGATACCAATACATCCGTATTTTTAACCCTTACCCTCTTTGTGAACGGGTATCCGACAGACCAGGGGATTTTTGAAAATTATCTTGACTTTAATCACTTAGATGCTTCACGAGGCATCAAACGGCATCTCCTCCATTCCAACTCCGGCAAGGCTCATTATAATCTAACCGGAAATGGGATATTTATAGATAATGAAGGGAAAGTATATGCTGAAATTATTGGAGGATATCATCCTAATGAAGTCAATCATTTTCTGGCAAAATATGAGCCGTCTCCCGAAGGAAATTTTGTTTTTACTTCTTTTTACGATAAGACCTTGCCGGAAACATACAATACATTAAAATACAACAATGTATTTCCTCCATTTAAAATCCCATACGCTTATCCTTATTTTACGACCAATATGAGCGATTATATTTTCTCTGTTGATTCCAGCCGGCAGGATATAGAGATGGGCTATTTCGATAAAATCGGGAAAATAAAATTTCCACAAAGTGAATTGAGCATTTGGGATTTAAAAGTAAGCCCGCAATATGTTTACATGATTTACATGAATAAAGAAACCAAATACTACAACTTTCTCAAGTGGGACAGGATTACCAGGCAGGCTGTTGTGGACAAAAGAATACAAAGATTTGATGATCCTTCCATGTTCATTACCGCACCCGTACTGGATGATTTCGACTATAACTATGTCTATATCCCTTTATCGGAAAACAGCGTACTGAGAAAAAGGTTCGGGGAATAATAAGAATCGAAGCATTTATCCACCTATTCTCAAACCACGGTCACAGGCTAACCGTGACAGCAGTTTGTCTTGTTGGTGAAAACACCAGAGGAAGCAGGCGCGCAATTTAAGGCGGATCCTTTTTAAAGTGTATTTTGATAAAAACATATCTTTGCGATAACCAAATCGTCAGCCGGAACCAGCTTTGATTCCTGACAATCTTTGCTGCGCTAAATGTGGATGAATATGCTAAGTAATCGCTGCTCTATAATAATGAAGAGTTTCCTGAAATATACCGGGTTTCTGACCATACTTTGCTTATGGACGGCCTGCAAAGACAGTGGTTCTCCCAAATCCATAGCTACTCTGTTTTTAATCAGCATGAATAAGAACGATATGGTTACCGCACGCAATATATCTACCAGAAACACGCAGGATATACTGAAGATTTGGGAAAAGCTGACAAAAGACAAGTTTACCGAAGCGGAGCTGAACCGGCGGGCAGAAAACTTCAAAGTGGAAGTATATCGTGTGAAGCAGACCTCCGATACCATTGCCTGGGTTCAGTTTAAAACCCGACCCCAAATTCTACCTTTTGAAGAAATCAGGCTGTTAAAATTTACTGACAAAAGCGGACGGGAGCGTTGGAGGGTGGATATTTCAACACTGGCTCTTCTCGAAAGCGACAGCAGCATGAATGCAACCTCTTCCGATGACGGACAGCTGCACCCCGAACCAGACAGCACGGCCGCGCCGGAATAATTCATGAAACTATACTATCATTGAAAGCTATGCCCTAAATTTGCGGATTAATTTTTTCATTCCAAAACAGCATTTACGATTTTATGCCTTATTTATTTACCTCGGAATCTGTATCCGAGGGACATCCCGATAAAGTAGCCGATCAGATTTCCGATGCGCTTATTGATAACTTCCTGGCTTTCGATAAAGATTCTAAAGTGGCTTGCGAAACGCTGGTGACTACCGGGCAGGTTATTTTAGCCGGAGAAGTGAAATCCAATGCCTATTTAGACGTTCAGAATATTGCCCGGAAAGTCATTGAGAAAATCGGTTACACCAAAAGTGAATACATGTTCGAAGCAAAATCCTGCGGGGTAATGTCGGCTATTCACGAGCAGTCTGCTGACATTAATCAGGGTGTGGATCGGGAGAAAAAAGAAGATCAGGGCGCCGGTGATCAGGGAATGATGTTCGGGTATGCAACCAACGAAACCGACAATTATATGCCGCTTGCGCTGGACCTGGCTCATGCGCTCCTGATAGAGCTGGCAGTATTGCGAAGAGAAAACAAGCAAATAAAATACTTAGCTCCCGATGCCAAATCACAAGTGACCATTGAGTATGATGATGACAATAAACCTGTCCGCATTGATACCATTGTGATCTCAACGCAGCATGATGATTTTATCAAACCAAAATCTGATAAGGCTGCCGATGTGAAAAAGGCGGATCAGGAAATGCTGGACATTATTTATAAAGATATCACGGGTATTCTCATCCCGAGAGTGATGAAGAAATACGCGAAGTATCGCCATTTATTCAATGATAAAATCACCTACCATATCAATCCTACCGGTAAATTTGTAATCGGCGGTCCGCATGGCGATACAGGTCTTACCGGTCGTAAGATTATTGTAGATACCTATGGCGGAAAAGGCGCACATGGCGGCGGCGCATTCAGCGGAAAAGATCCTTCCAAAGTAGATCGCTCCGCGGCTTACGCTACCCGGCATATTGCAAAAAATCTGGTAGCCGCCGGTCTTTGTGATGAAGTGCTGGTACAGGTTTCCTATGCCATTGGTATTGCCGCACCGACTTCTGTTAATGTCAATACATTTGGCAGCGCTAAAGTCAATTTAACCGATGGAGCGATTGCCAGGAAAGTAGCTGAGCTTTTTGATATGCGGCCGTTTTTTATAGAAAAAAGGCTGAAGCTGCGTAATCCGATTTATAGCGAAACCGCAGCCTACGGACACTTCGGAAGAAAGAACGAAACGGCAACCAAAACATTTGTTTCGCATGAGGGCAAACAAAAGAATCTTAAGGTGGAACTGTTCACCTGGGAAAAGCTGGATAGTGTAAATAAGGTGAAGAAGGCATTCGGACTTAAATAACCCGATTGGAAAAATTTCATACCGCCACAGCCCACGGTTTTGACCGTGGGCTGTGGCGTTTTACATTATTGGACATGCCAAAATGTTGCATGCTTTTCCTTTCTCGTGCCGTTTGGAATTACGCAAAAGCCTATGATATTACCTTATTGGCGAAAACAAAGGCAAAGGCGGGAAAGATGCATCTTCATACGACCAAAGCAATTTGAATAGAATTTCTGCGTGGCGAAATCTCCGATTGCTTTTACGATAGTGCCGGCTGGCGTGCCAATTCTTTCGGGTGCCCATGTGAGGTTAAATTGTCAATTTTCAATGCCCCACTCCATTAAAATCATTTCGCTGCGCTACATGATTTCAATTTCAATCGTGACGGCTCATTTTTTTGCCCGGCCATAACCATAGGTGCAACAATTTGCGATACCTTTTTTCATTTCTACCCATAATTCCTTCGCAACATATGCTCTATATTTGTAGGCACTAAAAAAATGACGAAGCCACATGTACTTTAAAATTCAAAAAGAAGCCAAAGCAAATCTTGCCTATATCATTAATGATGAAAAACAGGTAGCCGGATTACCGTTTACAAAAGAAGAAAAGGATTATCTGCAGAAGCAGATTAGTAATGAGCGCTCCTGCATTTCCCTTAATTATTTTACGCACGAAGTCTTCGTGATTTATTGTCAGGCAAAAAAAGAACCGTATAATTCTGCTGAGGTCATTCGCAAAAACGGTGCAAAATTACAAAAGCAGTTACAGCAGATAAAGGCTAAAACTATACATTTAATCAATGCTTCCTCAGAAGAAAAGGCGGCGTATCTGCTGGCGGAAGGGATTGCCCTCGCCAATTACCAGTTCCTGAAATACAAAAGTGATGCCCGCAAAATCAACCATACTTTAACGGAGCTTACTTTCGACCGGAAGTCCATCACGCAAAAGGATGTAAAGCAATTAGAGGCTGTTATCGCCGCTGTGTATCATGCACGCAATCTGGTGAATGAGCCGCTACAGTTTCTTACCGCAGAACAGTTATCCAAAGAATTGACCGCAATAGGTAAAGAAGGCCGGTTTCGCGTAAGTGTATGGGGAAAATCCAAGATAGAACAAATGAATATGGGCGGCATCCTCGCCGTAAACCGGGGCAGCGTTTTGCCACCCACTTTCACCATTATGGAACATAAACCGGCAAAGCCCGTAAATAAAACGCCAATTATTCTGGTGGGAAAAGGTATCGTTTATGACACGGGTGGCCTGAGTCTGAAACCGACCGCCAATTCGATGGACCGGATGAAAAGCGATATGAGCGGCGCAGCATTGGTTGCCGCAGTGATGTACGTGGCCGGTACGCTGGATCTGCCCCTGCACCTGATCGGCTTAGTACCGGCTACCGAAAACCGCCCCGGTGAAAATGCTTATGTGCCGGGAGACGTGATAACCATGTACAGCGGCACGACCGTAGAAGTGCTCAATACAGATGCCGAAGGGCGATTAGTGCTGGCGGATGCATTGCATTATGCGAAAAAATATGACCCTGCGCTGGTGCTGGATTTTGCCACGCTTACCGGCGCTGCTGCCGTTGCGATAGGGGATGCGGGCATTGTTTGCATGGGTACGGCAGCGGATGTGGTAAAGGAAAGACTGCAGGCCAGCGGCTGCCGTCAGTATGAACGGCTGGTGGAATATCCGCTTTGGGAGGAATACGGCAAGATGATCAAATCCGATATTGCCGATCTGAAGAATATCGGCGGCCCTACCGGCGGCGCCATCACGGCAGGGAAGTTCCTGCAGCATTTTACGGACTATCCCTGGATGCATTTTGACATTGCCGGCGTATCACACCATATTACCGGCAAGGACTACCGGCCTGTAGGGGGCACCGGCTACGGAGTGCGTATGATTGTTGATTTTTTATTGGATTATGCGCAATAAGGCATCGTCCTTTTAAAATTGTTGTCTTATGACGAATGCTGAAATTGCCGGCATGTTTGAGCTGCTGGCTAAGTTAATGGATATCCACGGCGACAATAGCTTCAAAGCCAAATCATATAGCGGCGCGGCTTTCCGGATAGAAAAATGGACTGAGGCTATATCGGAAATGGACGAGCCGGCCATCCGTTCTGTTCCCGGTATCGGCGATTCCATTACGAAGCATATTATTGAAATCCGGGAAACGGGGCAGTTCGAGCCGCTTCTGGATTATCTCGAAAAGACACCGCCGGGAATTGTAACGCTGTTGGACATTAAAGGGATTGGCCCTAAGAAGATCGGCCAGCTCTGGCACGAATTAAATATTCAGTCAGTAGATGAGCTGGAAAAAGCCTGCAGAGAAAATAAGTTGGTTCATCTCAAAGGTTTTACCGCAAAAACACAGGATACCATTCTTCAGAAAATTGCCTTTCGAAAAAGCAATGAGCATTTTTTCCTTTGGGCCAAAGCCGAACCTTATGCAACGCTGATGATGCAAAAGCTGGAGGAAAATTTCCCCGATGACCGAACGGATTTCGCCGGATGGTTTCGCCGGCAAATGCCCGTATTAGACGTAGTAGAATTAGTGGTAACCATTCCGCAAACTGCCCTGGAGACGTATTTTTCTTCCTGGAATCAGGCAAGAACCGTTTATAAGGATAACGCCCTTTGGCTGCATATTCCCAATGTGCCTGACTTTGCATTTTACTTTACCGATCCGGAGCATTTTTACCGGGAGCTTTTCCTGAAAAGCGGCAGCGAGGATTTCCTGGAGGAATTTCAGACTGCCGGCACAATACCGCCCTCCGTAAAGAGCGAAGCGGAGATTTTCGAATCTAACCAAATGGCTGTGATACATCCGGCATTACGGGAAGAAGAATGGGCTGTAGCATCTGCACGAAATAATACCTTACCTGAGCTGATAACTACGCAGGACGTAAAGGGCCTGATCCACTGCCATTCTACCTGGAGCGATGGGAAAAACAGCATTTTGGAAATGGCGCAGGCCGCTATGGAAAAAGGACTGGAATACATGGTGCTGAGCGATCACTCCCGCTCCGCATTTTATGCAAAGGGGCTTACGCCGGAGCGCATCCGTGCGCAGCATCAGGAGGTGGATCAACTGAATGTGGAATTAGCACCATTCCGGATTTTTAAGTCTGTGGAATCCGATATCCTGCCCAACGGATCGCTGGATTATCCTGATGAGATATTGTCCGGGTTTGATCTGGTGATTGCATCCGTGCACAGTATTCTGGATATGACGCAGGAAAAGGCTATGCAACGTTTATTAGCCGCCGTTCAAAACCCGTTTACGGATATTCTGGGACACCCTACAGGCAGGCTGCTCCTAAAGCGGGAAGGCTATCCCGTCAATCACCGTGAACTCATTGCCGCTTGTATAGAGCATCATGTCATTATAGAGATCAATGCCAACCCGCGCCGGCTGGATCTGGACTGGACCTGGATACGCCCGGCATTAGAGCAGGGAGCCATGCTGTCGGTCAATCCTGATGCACACAGCATTGATGGTATCGGCGATATCCGGTACGGCATTCTGGCGGCACAAAAGGGCGGTTTGTATAAAGGGCGGAATCTAAGCTCAATGTCCCTGGCGGATTTTGAGCATTATACAGACACGGTAAAATCCGCAAAACGAAGAATAAAATAATTTCCGGGGAATGATGATAAGCAATCTTCACTGCGTTTGCCATGACATCAACCTGGTTCGTGCCGGCTATATAGCTTTCCCTGAAGATGATTGTCCAACATTGCCAATATTTTGAAGATTGGCAATGTTTTGCTGCACTAATATTGCCCCAGAATATACCGGTTTACCATCTCACAAAAACTCCGGCGCTGATGATACCTTTTATACCATATCCCAGCTCCATAAAGCCGCCTGCTTTTTTGCCGATGCGAAAACCCAGTGGGTCAATTTGCATGACAGCGCGCAGATTGAAAGATGCGGAGGGAATGGAAGAGTAGATGATTCCACATTCAATTGAGGAGTACAATGCGAAGTATCCTCGGTTGATCCAATGATGCCCGAGACCTAATAAGCCTCCGTAGGTATATCTTGCCTGATGGTAACGGCTAAACGGCGGCATGTCTATTCTTCCATCCGCAGTGCTGTATTCATAAACAGCGGAGGCAGCGGCTAATAATTTTGGATTAATATTCCAGGTGAAATTGACTTGGTATGTTGGATAAGCCGTGCTGAAATTCACACCGCCTAAAGAATTTATATGTCTGAAAAAAGTGGAAGGCATCCAGCCTGCACCTCCGGATAATAAAAACCGCTGCGCTTCCGCATGAGCAGTCATAAAAAACAAAGTCAGGAAGCCAATTAATATTTTTTTCATCAAACAGGTAACTCATGATAAAAGACGATCCGACACTGTGTTAAATTGGTATCCGCCGATGGTCTTTATGAACATCAGGAAAATATTGCCGGTACGGCGCAAGTTTTTTCCGCATTGAGCTGCTGTTATCACCACAACAAAATAAGGCATTAATGTGAAATATTGTTATCCTGTAGAAAAACATTGTATTTTTATCTTTGACGAAAATCTTCATATTCCATTTTCTGTTTCCTAAAGACGTCCGTGATTATTCCATCGCGTAATTTTTGTACATTTGAAACAAAACCATGCAGCTTTTATCATTTAATCATTGGAGTATAATATGGAAATACAACATCAGTCATCCGGTATTAACGGCAAAATATTTATAGAGGCAGATGGCCGTCAGGTAGCGCTGATGGAATATCACCGGGGTGCAGAAAACAAAATCATCATTGATCATACTGAAGTCGATCCTTCATTAAAAGGTCAGGGTGTCGGTAAAAAATTAGTGGATAAAATGGTAGCCATAGCCCGGGAAGAGCAGGTGAAGATTCTGCCGGTCTGTCCCTTTGCAAAAGCGACCATGGAAAGAAACCATGCTGAATACGAGGACGTTTTGTAATACTTGAGCATATTTTGAGATCATCAGCGGGTGGGATCAACTGGCTCTTTTACCTTCCAGCAGCATGTTCAGGGCATTATCCAGATTACCTGCCGGCACGACTTCTCCGGCATTTACGAAGAAGATTTCATCGGCATTTTCAATCGTATTCAGCCGGTGGGCAATAATCACACGCGTGGTGTCTGCCGGGAGCTTCTGCAGGATTTCTTCCAGCAATTGCTCGGTTACCGTGTCAATATTGGCCGTAGCCTCGTCAAGAATTAAAATCCGGGGCTTGCGCAATATGGCCCGGATAAAAGCAATCAGCTGCTTCTGACCTAAGCTCAATGCATCCGCAGAAGATTGCAGTTCGGTGTCTAATCCTTTTTCAAACCGCATGAGCAGAGCGCCCAGTCCCGCATCCCGAATATGGTCCGCCAGCGCTTCGGGACTGATATGCTGATACGCTTCGTTGCCGTACAGGATGTTTTCCCGCAAGGTTCCGGTAAATAAAAACGGATCCTGTAAAATGAAACCAATCTCCCGGCTGCGCTCTGCCTCTGCATAGCTCCGGATGTCCCGGTTATGCAGCAATACGGTTCCTTCGGTGGGATCATACAGTCGCGCAATGAGCGAGGCTGTTGTAGTCTTGCCGCCACCGGTTGGCCCTACTAAGGCATAAGTTTTTCCCTGCTTCAAATCAAAATTGATATGATGCAATACTTTTTTTCCACCGGGATATTGAAACGAAACATCCTGAAAACGGATTACGGAACCGGGATCGGCAAGGGAAGGAGCGGCCTGAGAAGGCAGTTGCGACATATTGTTTTTCAAATCCAGGATCACGGAAATCCGGTCCCAGGCAGCCATCGCGGTCTGATAGCCTGCCCATAGCTCGGCCAGTTGCCGGAGCGGCTGGTAGAAATTTTGCACATAAGCAATAAAGCTGATTAACAGCCCGATGGTGAAATGGCCACCGGCAATCAGGTAGATGCCGAAGGCCAGCACGATCAGTTGCGCAATATTGGAGAAGAAAGTAAAGACAGGCGTGAAAATACCGTTGGCCAATCCCGCTATAACAGATGTTTTATAATTCTGTTCGTTGACCGCATCAAAACGTTTCCGGAAATAATCGCGACGATTAAAGGCAATGATGGTTTTGAAATTGTGCATGCTTTCCTGCACTTCCGCGCTCAAGCCGCCGGTAGCTTTGAGGCTGGCAGCATTTTTCTTTTTCACCCAGGGAGAAACAAGAAGCACAAAAGCCAGGATAAATACCGCCGGTACGAGGGATGTGGCGCCCAGTTCGGGATGGATGCTCAATAGAAAAACAGCGGCTCCCGTCATCATAAAGATACTGTCTGCAAAGCGCATCAGGGACTGGGAAAAAAACTGATTGACCTTGTCCGTATCGTTATTGATGCGGGAGATTAAATCGCCGGATTTATTCTGATTGAAAAAGGCCACCGGCAATTGCTGCAGCTTGTTGAACACCTCGTTGCGCAAAGCATACAGCATTCGTTGTCCTACGCTACCCATCAACTGGGTTTGCAGGTATTCCGTTCCCGCCCAGATAATATAGCATACCAGCACAAACCCGGAAAACACCATTAATCCATGTAATTGCCCGGTCTGAATATAATGGTCAATGGCATAGCCAATCAGATAAGGGGTCAGCATGGTGATGCCGGCATTCAGCACCATCACCAGAAACGCCATCAGTAAATTGCGTTTTTCTCCCTTCATAAACTGCAGCATCTTGCGCATGGCCTTACGGTTGGAGCCGGTTGTTTCGGCACTGAGATTGTAGTCAATAGTTTCTTCCACCTGAAAAATTTTTTCGGAGCCTTTTTGCCCCGGGTTAAGCAGCTTCGTATGCATTCATGCTTTGCTGCGACTGATAAATCTGAATGTATTCCGGACAACTTTTCAGCAGGGTATCGTGGGTTCCTGTTGCGATCACTTCACCCTCCATTAATAAAACGATTTGTTCATAATCCCGCACCGGCGCCAGGTTTTGCGTTATGGACACGATGGTAATTCCGGGATAATTTTCGGCCACATTGCGCCAGATCTTTTGCTCCGTGTTCCGGTCCACCCGCGCGGTAAATTCATCCAGCAATAAAATACGAGGCTGCCCTGCCAGAGCACGCGCCAGCATAATGCGTTGTTTCTGCCCACCCGACAAGCTATTGCCCCGTTCGGAAACCACCGTGTCCAGGCCCCCAGGAAGGGACTGAATAAAATCGTTTAATTCGGCGGTCTGAATGGCTTTCTGCAAGGCCGCTTCACTCACTTCGGCGTTGAATGCGATATTTTCCCGAAGGCTCATGTTGAAGATAATGGAATCCTGAAATACCAGCCCGACCTGCCGGAGCAATACTTCCTGATCATATTCATCAAGGGGTATATGATCATATTGAATGCTTCCTTCCTGCGGTTTAATCAGGGTGGTAAGCGCGTAAAACAATTGGGTCTTCCCGGCTGCTGTCGGACCGATGACGGCATTGCGTGTGCCGGCTTTGACCTGGAAGGAAACCTGTTTCAGAGCCTGTTTTTCACCAAAAGACAGCGATAAGTTTTCCACGCTGATGTCGCCGGTAAGCTCTTTTTGAACACTGCCGCCTTCCCGGGTATCCGGCATATCTAAAACCTGGCGGATGCGGCTGTATGATGCGGATGCCCGTGCAATCACATTGCTCATAATTCCAATAATCAGGATGGGAAAAATGAGGATGGCGATATAGCTGTTGAAAGCGGCGAACTCCCCTAAGGTCATGCTGCCGGAGATGACAAATCTGCCGCCAAGCGCAAGAACCACCAAGCGGGCGAGGTTGGAGGTAAACACAATGATCGGGATCAGGGTAGCAAACAAACGCAGAATAGCCAGGCCTAAGTTTTTTGCTTCGCCACTGGCTTCAATGAACTTGCCATACTCCGTAAACTGCGCGTTCAAAACACGGATGAGCGGGGCACCCAGGATAGCTTCGTTGATCACTTTGTTGAGCTTATCTAATATTTCCTGTGATTTTTTAAAAAGCGCTTTTACGTTTTTAAATACTAAGATAAATGTGGCTCCAATAATGGGAATCACTAATAACACCAGCAAGCCCAGTTTCCAGTTAATATTAATTAAAAGTACGGATGCCCCGATGATCAGCACAATGGACGATACGATGGAAACAATAGCCTGCGATACAAATGTCTTGACGGCATCCACATCCGAGGTGAGATTGGTCAGCAGCTTGTTAGGGTTAGCTTCCCGGATATAGCTGAAGGTTTGCCGCGATATTTTATCGGAAAGCTGTTGCCGGAGATTCCGGGCTACCTTTTCGGAAGCATAAGTCTGCACGATACTTTGCAGGTAGCTGAATCCTAAGATCAGCATAGTGGCCAAAGAAAAGAACAGGACGATGCTTTTAATCTCAAAATGACCAGCGGAAAAGTCATCAATGCCTTTTTGAATGATCTTGGGTATAGCTAAGTTCAGGGCATTGCTCAGGAGGGCAAAGAGCAAAAGACCGGCCAGCAAGCCTTTGTAAGGCTTTAGTACGGCAAAAATATTGGGCTTGGATGTCTTTTCTAAAGCACCTTTGTCTTTGGGAATTGTTTCTTTCTTTTTCATTATCTGCAAAACATTACAGGTCGTTGATCCGTAATCGGGCGGCAAATTTATTGGATTCGGATTCCGGTTATGCTTATTTTTCGGTTAATGCACAAAATACACCTGCAAAAATTCCGGCGAGCCAACACATTTTTTGCTTTATCAGGGATATTGTTTTTCTTAAAAAAGCCTTACCTTTGCGAACCTTTTTAATTGTTGTTACCGTAAGGTACGGCAAGGGTCCTATAGCTCAGTTGGTTAGAGCACCTGACTCATAATCAGGGGGTCCATGGTTCAAGCCCATGTGGGACCACATTCCATTCTTTGCCTACATCTTATTTTCCGAATCTACCGACAAGTATTATGTCGGTAGCACTCAGGACATTCACAAGCGTCTTGACCGCCATAATAAAAAGCAGATGATTGCTACAAAAGCAGGTGTACCGTGGACAATTGTATGGTTTGAAATTTTTTATACCCGCGCCGAAGCTTATTCTAAAGAAATGGACATCAAAAAGAAAAAAAGCAGGAAATATATTGAATGGCTGACTGCTTCCCGCGAAGCTGATTAGAGCATCCCGATTCTTATCGGGAGGGTCCATGGTTCAAGCCCATGTGGGACCACATTCCATTCTTTGCCTACATCTTA
>CAZUSO010000070.1:13385-14623 GCA_964622775.1 uncultured Taibaiella sp.
AAGAAATGGACATCAAAAAGAAAAAAAGCAGGAAATATATTGAATGGCTGACTGCGTCCCGCGAAGCTGATTAGAGCATCCCGATTCTTATCGGGAGGATCCATGGTTCAAGCCCATGTGGGATCACATAAAAATCAAGCGGTTATAAAAAAATGTGACTGCTTGTTTGTTTTTGTTGCAAACAATTTACAAACATTTCTGCTTTCAAAAAAAGCGTTCACTCATCAAAGAGTCAGTGTTTTATTGCAGCAGTCAAGGTGATTGTATTTTTGAGCTCATGCGGTATTAATCGAACTGATTTGCCTATTTCAACTTATTTCTTTCTATAAAGCACTTATTCTCATACGGCATTTTTCTAAAAGAAACGGATTTTTCCACCAAATCTATTAGCTCTTTCATGGTAAGGGGAGATAGGACAGTCCATACCATTCCCATAGTGCAGCCAAAGTATTTATAATCTTTCTGGTCTAAATAATGTTGCATCCGAATACAAGCTTGTCTATTGTTATCTTCAATAAACGAAATCTTATATCGCAACTCACCTGGCAGAAATGAATTTATGTCTATGCTGATATATGGGTTTACATGGTCGGCGAAATTACATTTTGATTTATCTTCAGGCATTATTGATTTAGTCATGATGCTATTATTTTAAAACCATAATTGGCAAATAAATATTTTTTGTTTTTTCTGCTGATGGTTACCGTATCCGTTTTACGTTCTTTCTGAATGATTTTAATAATTTCTTCATCACTTAGATGACCAATATCTTCTTTGCAGAAAATAGTACTCACGGCGCTTATGCCGTCCCATGCCCAAAATTCAAACAGCACATCATAATCCCGTATTTTATCCTGTTTTCGTAATAGGGTTTTTGTTTCAGGGTCTTCGGGGATTTGGTCAAACTTGCTTTCCATTTTTTACTTTAAGCTTTTAGTTGGAATAAGCTTTTTTATCTGCGTAATTAAAAATATACACCTGCTTATTTTGCTTTTGCGCATATTCGATAATGTGCTTTGTACCCTTGCTTTTCCCATCCCAAAAGGCAATGAGCAAGTCGCATTTTTGCACTATAATTTCATTCCTTCTGTGCCCGGCGCCGTGGCTGTGCATTTTCCAGTCGGGCAAAACGCACTCAATAGCTAAATGATATTTCGCTGCGTATTGTTCTGCCAGTAAATCTGCGCCTTTTGCACCACCGCTAATCAGGCTGTCAATGGCATATTGTTTTCTGAGTT
>CAZUSO010000071.1:0-14134 GCA_964622775.1 uncultured Taibaiella sp.
TATTCCTCCTGAAAAGCATCAAACAGGAAAAGATGAAACATGGAAAATAGAAAGGAAAAACCTGAATTTTAGCACGCACATTAAAATATTGAATAGAAAGGCCATCTGTTTCTCAAAAAATGAAATGATTCATGATAATGTCATCGGAACTTATATGGAAACATACTATTACAAAACAGGAATCTATGGAAATAACTAAATAAACCTATTTATGACATTACCCAAAAAAAGAGCGACACCCGCCGCTCTTTTCAAACTCATTATGTTTGTGGTTATAAAAAACTGTAACCAACCGCCAGTTGAATCTGACCGGTACGCCAGTCTTGCTTAATCGTCGTGTTGTTACGGTCGGTGATGCCGAAGATATACCGGCCGCTTACTTTCAGATGGAAGGGCAGGTCGAGCCATAAGCCGGCAACGCCGGAGATATAACCGGTTTTGAAAACATCCTTCGTGGCTTTTAAAAATTCGTCTTTATCCTGAATGCTTACCACAGCCGTATATTGCGGGCCGGCTTGAATCCATAATCCCTTATACAGCTTATAGCTCACTAATACAGGAATAGATAACTCGTTCAGCTTGAAAGTGCCGCTTTTTACACCGGCTGCATTTGCAGAAAGATAATTGCCGAAGGCGGCTTTAAAATTGTCGCCGGTGGTTATCGTAGATTGTGAAAAATTTACTTCGGCATGGACGCCGGCTTTATTAAAGCGCAACCCGCCATAAGCGCCGGCTAAAAAAGTTCCGCTGAAAGCGCCTTTCAGATCCGTTCCGATCGTTTGATCCATAGTTGCGCCGACATGAAGACCGACAACCGGCGTCTGGGCGAATGCTCCGGTGTTTAAACCGGTCAGTCCCAATGCAGTACAGAGGGTGGCTAATGCAATTTTTTTCATAAACATGTTTGGTTAGTACTAAAAAGATTTTTTCGTTTTAAATAGTCGGGAAACAAACCTGCTTTTTGTGCGTGTGAGTGCAGGTGGTGATGCTTCCCGTGATGCTTTTTGTTTCCTCATGCGTTCCCGGATAGCCTGATAACCTTTTGTTCCGATAAATAGGGCGAGGTTAAAGGCCTGCCAGCGCAGCCATGATTTTCCGGTGAGTAATGCAAGCCGCTGCAGGGTTTTATTTTGCAGCACCTTAGACGCAGAATTGAATAAAGGATTTCCGCTATCTGATTTGTTTTGTTTTTGGCCACCGGCCCTGCGCTTCAATAAACCGGAAAGCGCATTGAATGCAAGCGCCTGGGGATTAAAAATGGTTTGTACCCAGTCTTGCTCCATTTGACGACAGGCACGGCTGATGCGTTCCTGTTCCTGATTAAGCTGTTTAATGCCTTTGAGCGATCTACGTTTATATCGTTGCATGAGCCTGCCGGGTTGTTTGGGCAATTTAGCTGTTGCCGGAAGTGTCTTCTTCTTCCGCTTCTTCCTTTTTGGTTTGAGAGAGCATCCACACCATTTTATCCGCAAAAAAACGTACCAGCTTCTTATTGCATGCAAAGAAGACAGCGGTAATCAGCAGAAAAGCGCCACCTGTTGCAAAATAACCGATGGTACGACTTTGGAGCAATGCGCTGAACCATTCCGCCAGACCCAATCCAATAAAAAGCGTAATGAGAAAGAGCAGAAAAAAAGATAAAATAATAAAAGCAAAATAACCCATTACATTACTGGTGCGTTCGATAAATTCGAGACGAATAATCTCCAGCCGTAGTTGAATGTATTGGGTTATTTTGTCCTTAACCGATTGAAGCGGATTTTTCAAAATCAATCCTTTTGAGATTAGTTGTTGTAAATTTCATCTTCGATGTCCGCTGCCTTTTTTCCCAGGCGGCTTTTCAGTTTATTTACCGTGCTTTTCAGTTTGTCGATCTGATCGTTACGTTTGTCTTTGTCGGTACCCAAAACATAACCGAGCGCTGCGCCGGCTACCAAACCAACCAATAATCCTGCCGGTGTTTTTCCTGCATTGTTAGCCATAATTTTAAATGTTTTTGCGTTAAAAAATTAAGAGAAACTCTTTGCTACAAAGGTACTTACAAAATCAGCAGGATATTTTTTATTTGCTTAATTTAATATAGTATTATAAATTTATCACAATGAATGTGAAAGTGCTCTCAATTTTTCAAAAGCCCTTATCTTGCATTCAATCTGTAACTTGATTCCGTTCATCATAAATGAATTTATATGCACACCATTAAAGACAGTCTGCTCAAGCAAATCATTTTCCTGCTGTTGATTACTTTTATAGGCATCGTCCTGGTCTATCATCTGCGTTATTTTATTTCGGGCGCTTTAGGCGCCGTCACGCTTTATATCCTGCTGCGCCAGTTTTATTTTAAACTTACTATTATTTATAAATGGAAAAAATGGCTGGCTGCCGTTGCTATGATCGTGATGTGCGTGGTGCTTTTTATCCTCCCTGTCTGGGGCCTGGTGGAATTAATTCTCCCCAAGATAAAATTTTTAATGTCCAATTCAGCCAGTCTGATTGCGCAGGCAAAACATGCCGTAGATCAGGTGAGAAATATCGCTCCCTGGATCAATATCTCCCATGACGATATTCAGAAAGTCATCCAAAAAGCGATAGCCATTTTCCCGACCTTTCTCAATGCTGCAGGCAGCGTACTGATCAACACTCTGGTGGCCTTGTTCATTCTTTATTTTATGCTGATCGGCGGGCGGGATCTGGAACGCAGCATCATTAAATTTCTACCCCTGAAAAATGAAAATACAGACTCTTTATGGCTGGAAACCCGGAATATGGTGGTTTCTAATGCCATCGGTATTCCGGTGCTAATCCTTTGCCAGTGTATTCTTGCCGCATTGGGATACTGGATTTTCGGCGCGCAAAATCCCATACTCTGGGGTTTGCTGACGGGCGTGGCATCCCTGATTCCGATGGTGGGTACCATGATTGTCTGGGTGCCGATATGCGCCATTATGATCGGCAGTGGTAATGTAGGCATGGGACTGGGCTTAGTGCTCTATTGTGCCATCGTGGTCGCAAATATTGATAATGTATTGCGTTTTACCATTTTGAAGCGCATCGGCGATGTGCATCCTTTGATTACCGTTTTCGGTGTGCTGGTCGGCTTGCAGATCTTTGGTATGATGGGACTCATATTCGGACCTTTGCTGATAACTTATTTTATTCTGATCATAAAAATGTACCGGCTGGAATTTTCAGATAAGCGCACGGAAGGCTTGTAGCCTCCTGATGGGAAAAGCGGCAGGGCGAAGCAATATCCATCTCGGAAATTTTGTTTTGCAAAAGCAATTGCTTCCATGCGGAAATGCTGATTACATTATACCGGAATCCGGAATTTCCTTAATTTGAATGACGATTTCAGGCTTTTTGCCTGCTTTCAATTACCAGGCCAGGCAAAAGAATGGGGGGCGACATTTTGGAATGCATCTGGTATATCCGCATTATTTTTACCTTTGAAATAATCAATTAATAATAACACTTGTCAAACACGATTCAACTATTACCGGATCATTTAGCGAATCAGATTGCTGCGGGCGAAGTAATTCAGCGCCCGGCTTCCGTAGTGAAGGAACTGATGGAAAATGCTATTGATGCCGGAGCCACCGACATCCGCGTATTTATAAAAGATGCCGGAAAAGAATTAATTCAGGTTGTGGACAACGGAAAGGGGATGAGTCCGATGGATGCGCGTATGAGCTTTGAACGCCATGCCACATCCAAGATAAAACAAATTGAAGACCTGTTTTCCATTCGCACCATGGGATTCCGGGGCGAAGCGCTCGCATCGGTTGCTGCCGTAGCAAGAGTGGAGCTCAAAACAAGAGCCGCCGATGATGAAGCCGGAACGCTTTTAATCATTGAAGGATCTGAAGTAAAGATACAGGAACCTACCGCCTGCAACACGGGATCCGGCATTTCCGTAAAAGACCTGTTCTATAACGTGCCGGCACGCAGGAAATTTTTGAAGTCCAATACGGTGGAATACAAACATATCGTAGAAGAGTTTTCCCGTGTAGCTATGGCTTATCCGCAAATCGCTTTCAGCCTTACTCATAATAATGCGGCTCAGTTTCATCTTCCTTCGGGTAATCTTAAGGCGCGGATTGTTGACTTATTGGGTAATCGTGTAGAAAAACAACTGATTCCTCTGCAACAGGAAACGGATCTGATGAATATTTACGGCTTCATCGGTAAGCCCGAAACAGCTACCCGTACACGGGGCAATCAGTATGTCTTTATCAACAACCGGTTTATACGCAATGCTTATCTCAATCATGCTGTGGTAAGCGCATTTGAAGGCCTGATTGAAAAGAGCGATTTCCCGCTGTATGTATTGTATTTCGACATGGATCCGCAGCGGGTTGACGTGAATGTGCACCCTACTAAACAGGAGGTTAAATTCGATGACGACCGTATCCTTTATGCCTACCTGCAATCGGCCGTTAAGCAGGCGCTGGCCAAAAACAACGTGGCTCCCCCGATTGATTTTACACTGGATGAAAATATTCAGCGGCTTGATGCGGTTCGCCTGCCCCAGTCGCAGGAGCAGCAGATAAAGGCGGGCAGCGGCTACTTACAGCAAACTTTCCGGGAAAAAGGGAAAGCTTTTTTCCTTGAAAAAAGTGATGATTTTAAGCAGTGGCAATCACAGCGCAATGCCTTCTTTCCCGCAATGCCGGAAAGGCCACAAATGAATGTCCAGCCTCCCTCCAATCCGGCATCATCCTTAAACAGCGCGATGGAGGAAGAAAACAATAATTTACAGCAGCCGGTGATTCAATGGCGGGAATACCTGATCAGTACCATGAAATCCGGCTTGCTGCTGGTGCATCACCGGCGCGCTATGGAGCGCATTCTTTACGAACGGCTCCGGCAAAGGCTGGAAGTACAGCGAGCGCTCAGTCAGCAGATGTTGTTTCCTTCCGCCTTTCAGGTTTCGCCGCAGGATGCCGCCCTGTTTGAAGACATCATTCCGGAATTGCACCAGGTGGGCTTCGATATACAGCCTTTGGGACAATATACCTTTTCGATCAACGGCATTCCGCCTGATCTTGTGTCGGGCGATGAGCAAAAGGTGCTGGAAGACATTCTTGAAGATTTGAAGCATATGGGCCGGCTACAGAAAGATAAATACCGGGAGGCAGTGCTGCGCATAACGGTTACCCGGATTCCTAAACCAGCCGTGTATAATCATGAGGCGGCACAAGTGTTAATTGATGAGCTTTTCGCCTGCGCTCAGCCCGAGCATACCCCCGGCGGAAAGATTATTTTTACTATCTTTCCTAAAGAAAAAATGGACAGCGCATTTTGATTTTAAACAACCCGAAAAAGATTATTTCTCTTTTTTGAAAAATAATTTAATACTTTTAGCACCCTTTAATAATTGTAAATTAAGTTTCCGATAAATTTTTTGCAAAACTTGTTTATAATTTCGAGGCTTTTATCTTTGTTAGCTCATTTAAAAAAACACACATTTTAATCATTTTATTGAATCTGTAAAACAAAAAACACGAATTATGGCAGACGTAAAAACAGCCACTGTAAGACCATCAGGTACACATGGTGCAGGCAAACCAAAAAGCTCTAATGGTTTTTGGGTAAATCTAATCATTGTAATAGCTTGTATTATAGCCGGCTGGCTGATTTGGGCCTATGTATTGGGCGACCCGGGTAACTTCAGCGATCCGGCGGAAAAACATAAACCATTAAACATCTGGGGAGCCATGCACGTGAGCTATATCATACCGTTCCTCATTGGCATGTTCTTAGTGATGCTGGTATTTGTGCTGGAGCGGGTTGTTACTATTGTTAAGGCAAAAGGCAAAGTGAATGGCGCTGAATTTGTTCGCAAGGTGCAATATCACCTTGCAAACAGAAATATTGATGCCGCCCTGGGGGAATGTGATAAGCAAAGCGGATCCGTAGGTAATGTAATGAAAGCGGGTCTTAAGAAATATAAAGAAATGACGGTAAATAACGAATTGAATACCGACCAGAAGGTGCTAAGCATTCAAAATGAGGTGGAGGAAGCTACAGCCTTAGAACTGCCTATGCTGGAGAAAAACCTGGTGTTCCTTTCTACTATTACTTCCGCGGCTACCTTATTAGGGCTGTTAGGAACCGTTGTGGGTATGATCACGGCTTTCCAGGCGATGGCGCAATCCGGAGCTCCCGACGCCACTACTCTGGCTGCCGGCATTTCCGAAGCGCTGTATAATACAGCCTTAGGTATCGGTACCTCTTTCGTGGCCATGATTGCTTATAACTATTTCACTACAGCTATTGACGGCGTTAATTACAGTATTGATGAAAGCGGATTCACGCTTACCCAAAGTTTTGCTGCTAATTATAAATAAAAATAAGTGGTAAGATTTTTTGTGGAAAAAATCAATTAATTCGTCTCTACACTAAAATCGCATTATAATGCCCAAAATAAAACTCCCACGCAAAAGTACGCATATTGATATGACCGCGATGTGCGACGTGGCGTTTCTCCTGCTGACGTTCTTTATGCTGGCTACTAAATTTAAGCCGGAAGAACCCGTGCAGGTACGCACGCCGGCTTCAGTATCTACAGATCAGATTCCGGAAGGTTTTCTACAGATCACATTGGATAAAGCCGGACGCGTGTTTTTTGCCATGGACAATCTGAACGACCGCCAGGCGTTGATTCAAAAAGTCAGCGATGACAAAGGGCTGAATCTGACCCAGGCACAAATCAATAATTACATCAACGGGTCTTCCGTAGGCGTTCCGTTCAGCCGGTTGCCATCTTATTTGAATGCCACACCGGCAGAACAAAATGAGATGAACAAAACGGCTCCCGGCATTCCCACAGACACTACGGCAGATTTTATAACGAATGAACTGGCTTACTGGATTGTAGCTGCACGTTACACTAACCCGCAGATTCGCATCGCCATCAAGGCTGACGGCGAAGCCGGCTACCCGGAAATCCACAAGGTGATCGAAACGTTGGGCAAGCAGAATATTTTCCGGTTTAATTTTATCACTGATATGAAAGCCGTGCCTCCGGGAACTGCTTTAGAGCAGGAACAGACTGGCGGAACTCCGGCTGAGCATTAATTTTTTAAATAAATAACAGATGTTGTTCCGGTAAAGAGGGGCAAATCTTAAAAAATATACCAATGGCTGAAATAGAAGTAAAAGGCGGGAAAAAGGGTGCACCAAGAGTCGATCTGACACCGATGGTGGATCTCGGTTTCCTGTTGATCACATTCTTTATGTTTACTACCACAATGTCCAAACCTAAAGCCATGCAGATCCAAATGCCCTTTAAGGATTCCACACTGACTAAAGAGGATCAGAATAAGGTAAAAAAAGATGCCGCCCTGACCATTCTCCTGAGCCGGGATCACCGGGTATATTATTACCAGGGTATTGGTGACGACCCTGATATTCCACCGGATGTAAAAGTCACTTATTTTAAGCCGGAGGGTGGTATTCGGGATGTGCTGATCGAAAAAAAGAAAATGGTTAACCAGCTCATTCAGCAAGGCGTACTCACTGCTACTGATAAGCCGGTGATTATGATAAAGCCGGACAGTAACAGCACTACGGACGACCTGATTAATATACTGGATGAAATGACGATTAATGCGATTCCGATTTATGCCGTAGTGGATATCACCGATGTGGACAGGGGTTTTATTGCAGCAACCGAACAGGCAAACCCGCAATAACCATAGTGCCTTCGGGCTCTATGGCTGTGATATGGAAATTTGATGAAAAGAGCTTCTTTTTATTGTAAAAGATTTTAAATTATGGATGTCAATAAAATATTAAGCGCAGATTACCTCGACATACTTTTTGAAGGAAGAAACAAAGCGTATGGGGGCTATGAATTGCGCAAAAAATACCCCCGGCGAATGCTGATAGCGGGCATTATCGGCATATTGGCAGTTTTACTGGCCTTTGCCACTACAATGATCAATTTTGAACCTGAGCCGGAGGATATCGGTCCTATAAAACCGAAGGAAATCGTCATGACGGCACCGCCACCTCTGAAGCCAAATGAACCGCCACCCCCACCGCCACCGCCTGCACCGCCGCCGGTGAAGCCAACAGTGAAGTTTACACCTCCCGTTATTAAACCGAATGAAGAAGTTCGGGAAGAAGAGAAACCGCAACCCCCTAAAAAGGAAGAGAATGTGGACGTAGGTAAGGTGAATATAGAGGGCTCCGACGATCCCAGCGCGATAAGCGCCAACCTGAGCCCAGTTTCCGGAACAGGAACTGCTCCGGTTGTTGTACCGCCGCCGCCGCCGGATAACAAGCCGCTGCGTACCGTACAGCAAATGCCGTCTTTCCCGGGAGGTACGGCTGCATTAATGAAATACCTGAGGGATAATATGCGTTACCCCGAAGCTGCGATTGATCAGAATATTCAGGGAACGGTATTAGTAGAATTTGTAGTGAATGAAGACGGCAGCATCTCCAATGTGGTTCCACAAAAAGAACTGGGCGGTGGTTGTACCCAGGAAGCAATCCGGGTAATCAAGGCTATGCCCAAATGGACACCCGGCAGGAATAATAATAAGGCAGTAAAAGTTTATTATAAGGTACCGGTAGTTTTCCGGCTTAATCAATAAATATCCTCAATTTTTTAATCAGAGAGCTACTAAATGGCTCTCTTTTTTTTGCCGGACAGGATAAAATAAAAAAACAAGCCGTCAGATAATAGCAATGGGCATATATTGTACTACCTTATGTACATTTTATCTGCATTGTCAAATTCTGTTAAATTGGTTGTCAACCTTATGCTGTTTTGACTTTTTATTTATCATCAGTTTGAGTATCTGTTACAGAAAGATTGCCATTCTCGATATTTCGGGATGTGTCCTTTTGCATTTGCAATAATATTTCAAATATTTTCGTTTCTTTGAGTAATCATTATGCAGGCAAAAATAACTTTACTCCTTCTGCTTTGTTGTTTCAGCGCCACACTTGTCCGGGCACAGCAAGCTACATTAACCGGAACGCTCACCAATGAAAACGGCGAGCCTATTACCTCGGCAACAGTTTCAGAAATCGGTGCAGACAATGATGTGCTCAGCGATTCCAATGGCGTTTATTCCATCCTTATTCCGGCAGATAAAAAGGTGCCGCTCCGGGTTACGATGCTGGGCTATGAAGCAGAGCCTTTTTATGCAAAGGTGTCTTTCGGACAGGTATTGACAAAAGATATCCGGCTGCATACACTCGGCATTATGCTGGATGAGGCTGTCGTTGAAAATAAGGCTGCACGCCGAAACGCCGGAACCATTGACCTCAATACCAAAAACATCGACTTTATGCCCGGCCCGGTTAGCGGCGTGGAGGGCTTATTAAAAATATTAGTGGGTTCTAATAATGAACTCACTTCGCAATACCGTGTTCGCGGAGGCAATTTTGATGAAAACCTGGTCTATGTCAATGATTTTGAGATACATCGTCCTTTCTTAGTGCGCAGCGGTCAGCAGGAAGGCTTAAGCTTTGTTA
Organism: uncultured Taibaiella sp.; assembly: GCA_964622775.1. Lineage (GTDB taxonomy): Bacteria > Bacteroidota > Bacteroidia > Chitinophagales > Chitinophagaceae > CAZUSO01. The sequence goes on from CAZUSO010000071.1 coordinate 9,496, forward strand.
ACTCCGATCTGGTAGGTGGTGTCTTGTTTTCTACCGGAGGTTTTCAGGCCAGATACGGCGACAAGATGTCTTCTGTTCTGGATGTTACCTATAAGCGGCCGGAACAATTCGGCGGATCTGTGATGCTGAGTTTATTGGGCGCTCAGGCACACTTGGAAGGCGCTTCCCGTAATGGTAAATTCAGCTATCTTATAGGCGCCCGGCAAAAAAGCAACCAGTATCTGTTGCAGTCGCAGCCCACCAAAGGGCAGTACAACCCTTCCTTTACCGATATTCAGGTATTGCTGAATTACCGGTTTAATAACCGTTGGGAAAGTGAGATTATCGCGAATTATGCACGCAACCGGTTTAGCCTGATACCGGAGCGGAGTGAGGAAGCATTCGGCTATGTCAATGAAGCATATAAGCTCACTACGGATTTTCGGGGATCGGAAATTGATCAGTTTGATACCCGCTTTGCCGGTTGGTCGCTGACACACCGTATCGGAGACAACTCCCGGATAAAATTGTTAGCCTCATTTTTTCAAACCAATGAATCGGAAGCTTACGATATCCTGGGCGAATATTTTTTAGATGCCGTACAGACGGACTTAGGAAAAAAAGTGGGAGAGACGCTGTATAGTCTCGGTACCGGTGTCATCCATGATTATGCCCGGAACGAACTTACTGCGAATGTGGGCAGTCTGGCGCTGCAAGGCAGCCATAGCCTTAATAACCATTATCTGCTTTGGGGGCTTGAGGGGAAATGGGTAAATGTAAATGATAAGCTGATGGAATGGGAGCGCAGGGATTCCGCCGGCTTCTCCCAACCGGTCAGTGATGAGCAACTGAATATGAGTTTCAGTCATAGCGCCCAAAATGATTTGAGCTATTCCCGCATTTCCGCATTTGTCCAGGACAATATTTGGCTGAGCCGTAAACTGGATATGACGCTTAGTCTGGGTCTGAGGGCTACTTACAGTTTGCTCAATGATGAAATAATTGTCAGCCCGCGGGTTCAGTATTCCGTCAAACCACAATGGGAACGGGACATTGTTTTCCGGCTGGCAACCGGTTTGTATGCGCAACCGCCGTTTTACAGGGAGATGCGCGACTTCAACGGTAAATTAAACGAAGCGCAGCAATCTCAAAAATCATATCAGGCTGCGGCCGGATTCGATTATAATTTCAGCATGTGGAACAACCGGCCTTTTAAGCTGACCTTCGAGGCTTATTATAAATACCTGTGGGACCTGGTGCCTTATGAATTTGATAATGTGCGGATCCGCTATTTCCCCTATAACCAGGCACAGGGGTATGCTTATGGTGCTGAACTGCGTCTTTTCGGCGACTTGGTGAAAGATGCGGAATCATGGCTGAGCATGGGCTATCTGAAAACCGCTAACCGGATTTCAGACCCTGCAACAGGCGCTTACGGTGACTATATGCCCCGGCCAACCGACCAGCGGGTAACCTTTGGTATGTTTTTTTCCGATTATTTGCCGCGCAATAAGAATTTCAAGATGTTTTTAAACCTGATGTATGCAACCGGCTTGCCTTTCAACACACCGGGGCATAGCTTAGAGCCAGGTTATCAGGTGCGCATCCCTGATTACAAGCGGGTGGACATCGGCTTTGCAGTCTTGCTGATTGACAGTAAGAAGCCGGATCGTCCGGCATACAGCTTCTTCAGCCGCTTCGAGTCGGTATGGCTCAGTGTAGAGGTGTTCAATATGCTGGGCATTCAAAATACACTTTCCTATCAATGGATACAGGACTATACGACCAATAATGTGTTTGCCGTTCCCAACCGGCTGACTTCAAGGCTGATTAATGCAAAGCTGGCCTTTAAGTTTTAAAAATTGGGGAAATAAAAAAGAACTTATACCTTTGCAACCCTTCATAAGCCCGGATGGCGGAATTGGTAGACGCGCCAGACTCAAAATCTGGTATTCGCAAGGATGTGCAGGTTCGATTCCTGTTCCGGGCACTAAAGCCCCTAAGCAAAACCCCAGTCCTGTAAGGATTCTGGGGTTTTTCATTTTTAATTTGGGACGATTTTGGGACGATGTTTTTGAGGGTTTGGAATGAGTTCCTGAATTTATCAATATCTTTTGACTAAGGTTTCAAATCAGCTTGGGGTTGGGATTGTTTGAAAACCATTTTTGAATCTTTTGAAATGATTTCTTGATTTTGATTTGAAAGATTTCTTTTGAGGATTGGGTTTCCGTTTCCGAACGGGAACCGGAAACTTTTTTAATATTCTAAAAGAGCTTCATCATCATTTACTTTTTTAATCTCTTCATCTTCTATTTCTAATGGAAGCATATTTATAGGAACTTTTTTATCAGATTTAAGTCCAAGGTTTTTAAGTTGGATAGCCTGATTTATCAGATTCCCTCTGCCATCTTTTAATTGCCCCAAAGCCTTGTCATATTTTTCCGGGCTTGATTTTATACTATTTCCTATTTCTTCAAATGTTTTCGTGAAGCCAACAAACTTCTCATAAAGAGCTTCTCCTTTTTTTACTATTTCCATTGCATTTTTGCTTTGCCATTCCCGTTTCCATAGGTCAGAAATCAATTTAAGGCAAGCAATTAAATTCGTGGGACTAACTAATAAAATTCTTTTTGAATAGGCATAAGACCATAATTCAGGGTCGCCTTGAATGGCTAATAAATATGCCGGCTCTATCGGAATGAACATCATTGTAAAATCTAATGAGGTTTCAAGATTATCATACCTTTTTATACTTAACTGGTCGATATGTAGTTTCGTAGCCTGTACATGTTCTGCTAGAAAAATCTTTTGCTCATCGATATTCTCACTTGCTGAAAACTTATCATAAGCAATTAGAGATACTTTGGAATCAATAATGATTACTCTTTCATCCGGCAGATTCACCCTTACATCAGGTCTTAAATTATTGCCTTCTTCGTCTTTTATTGATTGCTGAACAAAGTATTCTCTTTCTCTTGTTAATCCTGATGATTCTAATATTCTTTCTAAAATCATCTCACCCCAATTCCCTCTCTTTTGTGGTTTTCCTTTTAAGGCAGTTGCTAAGTTGTTAGCCTCTGTACTTACTTTATTAGTCTGTTCAATCAAATCTTTCACCTTTTCTTCCAATGAGAATCTTTGTTTTGACTCCTTGTCATAAGTTTCTTCCACTTTCGTTTTAAACTTATTAATATCCTCTTTTAATGGGTTTAATAAGGTTTCAATATTAGTTTTATTAGTTTCGGTAAATTTTGATGATTTTTCTTCAAATAATTTGTTAGCTATTTTTTCAAATTGCAAGTGGGCTGTTTTTTGAAGCTCTTCAATTTCTGTTTTTTGCGTTCTTAACTTTTCTAATAATGTAGCGTTATTTGCATTCAATACGCTGGCTTGAGATGTTAATTCGTTAAGCTTTGCATGAAATTCCTCTATTTGTTTGGCTTGCTTGTCAATTAAATCATTTTGCTTTGATAAACTATCATTGATTGAATTATTAATAGCAATCAGTTCAGAATTTTTCTGTTTATAAAGATTGATCTCGTTTTGTCTGCTTTTGTTTGTTTCTTCTTCAACAACTAGTTTTTGAGAAAGTTCTGAAATTTTAGTTTCATCATTTTTAAGTTGCGTTTCCAGAGCAGTTGCTTTTGTTTGAATTTGTATAGCTTCTTTGTCTTTCACTTCAATTTTACCAGAAAGATTATCATTTGTTATTTGAAGTGCTTTTAATCTATTCTCAAATAGCCTGACATTGGTAAGGGTTTCCTGATGCTTTGAAGTAAGCTCTTGAAACTCGCTTTTTGAAACGGTTTTTGTTTTATTGAGTAAATAAAAGAATATATAGGCTACTGTAATGCCGATTAAAATTCCTATAAGCAAACTTATCATTTCCATAGCCAATCAATAATGGTTAATTAATGCCCAATAAAAATAGTTAAATGAGTTCCATCAATGTAACAATATCTTAAATAGGGGCATATTATTTACATAATAACTTTTGGAATTCAGTAGGAAAATCTGTTTTCATTTTATATCTCCATCTCCATCTCTGTATCTCGTCTTGAGTTCTTATAAAGTTAAGTCCATCTTGCCTTACAAACATTGATGCAAGATACTTGGCGTGGAAAAGTGTTACCCATGACTCTTTATCATTATCTGCAATGTAATTATATATCGGAAGAGTATCAAATAGTCGCAAGAAAACGCTACCGATTTGTTTAATGTCATCACTTATTATATGGTAATCGCTTGTCTTTAATTTCACTGATATTTCTTTGAAATCATCATATAAATGGATATTCTTTTCGTTGAAGTCAGATTTTTCTATGTGAATTAAGAGTTTCTCAATATGAATATAAGCATTCAGAAATTCTATCCAGTTTTCAGGTTCTTCAAATTTATGTGGATATATGTCACTATCAATATTATTAGTTGAGTAAAAATTTAGATAAAATTTTGCTCTATTGAAATCCTTTTCTTCTTGATAAGAATACCAACTCACGTATTTTAATCGATTTAGCCAAACATTATTTGGTTTGAATGTTTTGGCACGGTTTGAAGCCCAAATGAGAAAATCAACAACTTGTAATCTTGGTTCATTTTTATTTCTGGCATTGTTAATTTTATATAGATTTCTTAATTTTGTGTCTAAAAGTCTTATGAA
>CAZUSO010000072.1:0-14133 GCA_964622775.1 uncultured Taibaiella sp.
CGGAATGACGATACCTTTTATATTCGGGAGATTGCTCCGGGGCAAAAATTTGGGATGCACCCGATGGAAAGATTGGTGACCATCGAAGCGAATGCCATTCAACGGGCTCAGAATGACAAGCGTTCGGGCGTAATACTGTGAATTTTGACGGGTCTGTTGCCGACAGAATTTCTACCAAAGGGATAGTACGCTCATAGCCACTTTCTACATGAACATAAGAAGTTTTGGATTGCGCCGCCGTTTTGACATTTTCACCAGCAACAAAAAGCAGCGACACAATATCAGTTCAGCAATAAAAAAAGCCCGGGCAGGATACCTTTTTATGTTTAATAAATCTTAATTTTGCTTCCGCTATTTTTACCAAGCATGTTTAAAAATTAAAAATGAAACAGATTTTTCTTTCCATAGGCCTTGCAGTATCTGCTGTTTTCGCTTATGCCAATCCGGTGAATGTGCAAACAGCCCGGACAGTTGCCGAAAACTTCATCGGCAGTAAAGACGGAGGCCAGACCGTTACCTTACAATTGACCCAAAGCTACGCATCCACAGCGGCATCCGGCCAGACGGCCATGTATATTTTTGATGTGAATGATGGTAAGGGCTTCGTGATCGTTTCCGGTGACGATGCGGTAATGCCTGTTCTGGCTTATTCTACCGAAAATATTTTTCCTGCACAAGTTACCAATAAGGAAGTATTATATTGGCTGGATGGGTACAATAAACAGATTAGCTATGTAATCACGAATCAGTTGACAGCAAATTCCAAGGTAACTGCGGCATGGGGCAACTTACTGAATAATCAGTCGCAAAGCAATCATACCGCTGCAAAGCCAACAAATGTTTCACCCATGTTGTCCACAAACTGGGATCAGATGAATCCATCATGGTCCGGTACGTTATTGTATAATAATCTATGTCCAGCCGGCACGCCTACCGGCTGCGTAGCAACGGCAATGGCTCAGATCATGAACTACTGGCAATATCCTGCAAGCGGAACCGGATCTCATACTTACAATAATTCAACAGAAGGCGGCACTTTGTCGGCTAATTTCAACACAACTTATGACTGGGATAATATGCCGGCTCAGCTTCACACCAATTCAACCCCCGCGCAAAAGAATGCCGTGGCGCTTTTGATGTACCATTGCGGCGTTTCCGTTGAGATGGATTACGATCTGGCCGAAAATGGCGGTAGCGGAGCGATTGTTATTAACTACGGAGATCCTACCCTGCCCTGTAGCCAGAATGCTTTAAAAAATTATTTTGGTTATGATAATGAAATAAAAGGATTAAGGAGATCCAATTATAACAGTACAACCTGGATATCAAAACTGACGGAGGAGCTTGATGAAGGAAGGCCAATATTGTATACGGGCTTTGGCGACCTCGGCGGACATGCTTTTGTCTTTGATGGTTATGAAGAAGACAACCCTGAGACATACTTTCACATCAACTGGGGCTGGAGCGGTAATTCAAACGGTTACTTTGTAATCAATGATCTGTCCCCGAGCGCCTTAGGCGTTGGCGGCGGCGGCGGCAATTTCAACTCGGATCAGGAAGCGTTGACCAAGATCAAGCCTGCGGCCATTGCACCTAACCTGGCTTTAAATACACAAATGACCGCATCCCAGATAAATATTGATCCCGGGGCAGGCTTTACCGTTAGCACCAATATTAAGAATACCGGTACCGGCGACCTTACCAACGGATCTTTAACGTGCGGCGTTTACGTTGGAACTACCCTTGTGGGATATATGCAAATATTATCTGACCAAAATCTGTTGTCCGGAAGTGCAATGCCTGTAACATTCTCCACCTCCGGGATTGCGGAAATGGTTCCGGGAACCTATACTATAAAAGCGCTCTATAAAGCAAATGCGTCTGATGCAAACTGGAAGCCGGTATCCAATGGCACATCTACCAACTCTATTACGATTAATGTGAACTCCTCATCAGGAATAGCACAAGTTGTTGATAACGAGCATATACTTATATTTCCCAACCCTGCTACCGGCACAGTTACATTAGACTGGAGCAGCTTTAGCGGAAAAGTTACCGGCGCTCAATTAGTAAATATGCTTGGGCAACAGGTATATCAAAGCAATACGCTTAACGGAACAACAGTAAAAATTCCCGTAGCCGGCGTGAGTGCGGGAAATTATTTTATGAAAATTACCACAGACAAAGGCGCCTTTTCAAAGAAAATAGTCATTCAATAATGAGATGGAATAACATAGTATTTTTTGCATTAATTACTGTTGCCGGTTGTACAGCCGGCAACAGTCTTGCAGAGCAGTCCGATAAACAGGTAACAGCCAGGCCTCAGTTTACCGCCGGGCCTCCTACGTTGGTTTACAAGACCCGTAAAGAATACAGCAACAATGTGCCGGTGCTGCTCTCAGATGATAAGACATCAATCGTTTCTTACCCCGATCCAAAAGATCTCAAGACCGGCGAAACCTATCCGCTGCCCACGGCCCTGGAAAACGGATACCTGCTGGATAACAGGGGCATAGGCATTAATGTGGCGTATCTTGGCATGACCTATCCCGAATATGCAGCCTTGTCCAAAGCGCCCTCAAGGGATTCATTGATGCAAATGATCGTTGATAAAGACCCCCTGACGGAATTGTATAACTGCGGCAACCGGCAGGCGTATAAGGATGTAGTGAACGACCTGAATGCGCTGATCCGGGCAGGGCAGTTGAAACAGGTTTGTAAAGTTGTGAAATAATCAGAAAAGCCTCTGTTCTTTTCCATTTATATTTTGGTGTTACATATTGTTGTTGGTGAAAACACCGATAACGGCAGGAGGTTGTGAAGTTAACAGAAAAATGCTGTATTTTCCACCACTGTCGGTATTAGGTTGTTACAGGTGAGCATGCCAGCAACAGCGGGAGCACATGCTTCAACAAAGCCCGGCATGACATGGGTGTTTGAGTGACGGGCTATGTATTATAATTCTCCGCGGTAGGCTTTTCCGATCACCTCGGCTTTGCTGTTTACGTGTAGTTTCCGGTAAATATTCTTGATATGAAAGCGTACGGTATCCATGGAAATATTGAGCCGTGCAGCAATGAGCTTATAGCTCAGGCCATCGGTAAGCGCTTCTACAATATGCTTTTCCTTAGGGGTAAGGCTTTCTCCGAAATTGATTTTCTCCGGAACGAAGCGGTCAATCACCTTTCGCGCAATGGAAGGTGTCATATAGCTGCCGCCGGCACGAATATCGAGGATGGCTTTCAGTATCTCAGGCATCGGCGTGCTTTTGAGCACATAACCGGTAGCACCGGCAGATAAGGATTGAAATATTTTTTCCGTATCGCTAAAGACCGTGAGCATAACAATGTCGGTTTCGGGTGCAATATTTTTAATCATCTTAATACCCTCAATGCCATTCATACCCGGAAGGCCGATATCGCACAGCGCAACGTCCGGCATCCCTTTCAGGTGACTATTTCCAAAAAAGGCTTCCATGCTTTCATAAGCATAAACCAGGGCTATTTCCGGCCGGGTTTCGAAATAATCTTTCAAATTATTCCTGATATCTTCCACATCTTCGATAATAGCCACATTAAAGTGCTGATTCATAATTACAGGTTTTATTATTTTTCTAATTGTGTAATAAAATGATGATCTTTAAAAATCATCTCAATTGTTGCATTTAATTTTTTAGCCCGCATTTTCATATTTCCCAGGCCTTGCCCCGCCGGCATATTATTAGGATCCTGCGCCACCCCGTCATTGGTGATGCGCAACATCAGATGTTTTACATCAAGCACAAAGATAACCTCTGTGATGGTTGCATCCTGCGCATGCCGTGCAATATTATTAATGGCTTCTTTATAAATAAGATAAATATCGCGCCTGGCCTCCGGCAGCATCTGTTGCCTGGTTTCCGTCTGAGAGAAGTCGAAGCGCAGGTCAATACCTAATGGCAGGAGCATTTCTTCCGCATGCTCCCGCATCCGGTCGGTCAGGTTTCCCGCCGAATCATTTCGGGCATCAATTGTCCAGAGCACATCGCTCATGGAAGCGGTAGCCTCGCGGCTGAGGCGGGCTATTTTCCCCAGTTTTGCCTGCTGTTGCTCTGTGGTGTTTCTTCCGTACAGGAGATTGTCCGAGAACATGGTAATCCGGGTAAGGAAGCTCCCTACTTCATCATGCAGATTGCTGGCAATTTGAGTACGCAGGTTTACAAGCGCTTTAAGGCGGCCGATTTTGAAAAGATAAAATCCATATATCATCCCGGCCATTGTGAGCAACAGCAACAGATAAAACCACCAGCGCTTATAAAGCGGCACCTGGATTTCGAGCTGGATTTGCAGCACGTTGTCCGCCCATATACTGCGTGCATTCATGGCCTTCACCTCCAGCACATATTTTCCATAAGGTATACCACTGATATTGAAAGAGCGCCGGTTGTCCAAAGATACCCAGTCGCTGTTTAATCCCCTGATTTTATAGAAGTATTTATTTTTTGCGGGATCGGTATAATCGGTGCAGGCAAAATACAGCTCCATCAATATATCGGATGGTTTTTTTACAATACGGACTGTATTTCTCAGCTCCTGGTGCAGGGTAGTAATGGATTTGGTATCATTGTCCCATTTGGATACCGCAGCGAGAAATACGGAAAAACGCGGATAGTCTTTTGAGGAAACCTGTTCGGGATTAAAGACATTAAGCCCGTTGATGCCTCCAAAATAAAGTTTTCCGTCGGGCGCCTTATAGGCTGATGCCTTATTGAACTCGTCCGAGGTCAGCCCCTGGTCGGTATTATAATTGATCAGGTTGCTATCTCTGATGTCATAGCGGCTGAGTCCGTCGAATGTACTGAACCATAAATTGCCGGCATTATCAGGCAGGATACTATAAACGATATCACTGCTCAGACCGTTCTCTTTTCTGAGAAAAATGATACTGCGGGAGTCAATGATATTCACTCCGCCCCCATTAGTAGCCAGCCATATCTTGTTTTGCCCGTCTTCATACACGGAAAAAATATCGTCGTTGGACAGTGCCGGATCCGATTGCTGATTTAAATGTGTCCGGATGCCGCTTACAGGATCAATAACGTAAAAACCGTTGGTTGTTCCCAGCAGCATTTTCTTTTTATCGCGGCTGAGCACAACAGTATGTATAGTTGTTTGCTCCTCGTTCAACAAATCCTTATTACGGTATCGTAGCATATTTGAGCCCGGATGATAAGAGAATAACCCGTTCTGCGTTCCTAACCAGATGGTTTTATCCGGACCCTCCGCCATAGAAAAAATGGCGCCAAGGGGTCGTTGTGCATCCTCCCGGGTATAAAAGCTGTCCTCAATAGTTTTATTCCTTTTATTGATCCGAAGTAAATACCGTGATTCCGTTCCCAGGTACAGAGTTCCATCCGATGCGCGCAGAAGTGAATAAGGCACACCCCATCCGGATCCTTTTTTACCACCTTCCACATCATAACAAAACCATTTATTTTCATTTTTTGAAAACTGAAACAGGCCGTCATAGGAAGCTATGAATAGATCTCCGTTATCATCCTGCATGATTCCGCGCGTGCTGATTTGTTGCTCTTCGCCGGAAAGCAGATTGTCGAAAAGCCGGGTGTCTTCTTTATAGCGAACAATGCCTTTGTTGGTACCATACCACAAAATGCCCTGTTCATCCACAAACAGGCAGCCAAATTGTTTTCCTTCAAATGCCGTTTTGTTCCTTTCCGAAATGTAGCTAATGGAGCCGGAATGCATATTCAGGGAATAACAGGTATATCCCGCAGCCGCAATATAGATTTCATTGTCTTTCCTGACAGCAGCATACACCAGATCGTTTTCGTGATGTTGCGCGGCAAACAAAGTCGGTTCCGTCAACTTTCCCGTAGTTAAATCATAAAGCAGCAAACCCGCATTATAAGTGCTGAGGAACAACTTTTCGTGCTGGTATTCTGCTAAAGACATAAACAAAATATTTGCCGGGTGGGTAGTGTGGAAATTGATCGGATTAACTGCTTTTTCCGAAATATCTATCCGGTATGCCGCTCCGGCCAGGACAAACAAATCGCCATCAGGATAAGCAGCCATGGAAACCTTATTATAGATTTTTACCGGAAGGCGGGCAATAAGCTGGAGTCGTTTGTTGGAAGCAACCTGCGCAATCCATCCATTGTTGAATGCCACAAAAATATCAGCCGAGGCCACCCCGGCGCCCGGCTTTAGCAAAAATCCGGCAACATATTCATCACCGATCTGGCTTTGAGGTAGTGGCATTTTAATTCTTTCACTTTCCAATGTTCGGGTGTTGATGGCATAAAGCCCCTGCTTGGTACCTACCCATAAGGTCTGATCTGCCTTATTGAATTTCAACTCGGTTATTTCAAGCCTGTTCAGCTCACCGTTAACTTTATTAAAAACATAACCATCAAAAAAATTAAGCCCGTTGCGTGTACCCACCCACATCAGGCCAAAATCATCCTTGCATATTGCGGTAATAAAATTGTTGGATAATCCATCCTTACTGTCATATACTTTGATGTTCCCGTAAAGAGGAAGCGCTGCCACCAGCAAAATAAGCAACACGGATGTAAAGCGCATGCGCGGCATTTGTAATCGGTTAAAAATCAGAACATGTATATACACAAACCACGGGTGCATTTAAAGCATTATAACGCTACCCGTGTAAAGTTGCATAATTGCCCCCTTATTAACAAAGATTTCCGCAATTAATTACTATTGAACCTACCTGTTTATGCAGGTGAAAAATTTAAACTTATCAATAACTTTGTTCGAGAATGAAATGTCTATTTCATAGTGCAGATGTGGCAGGAGATTTTCAGTTTATAATATTCCATGATAATCGTGATTATGACCTATTGAAATATCGACAAGGAACGCATTGAGTTATTATAAAAGGTCAGGGCTTCCGGATCATTTTACTTATTCAAAATACCATTATCCATAATTAAAAATTCGTTTCATCCATTCATTCTTAAACAAATAAAAACAACAGTCTATGAAGAATTCGCTATTTAAATACAGGATTATTCCTCTAATGATGGCCATGCTAACGTCGGGTTATGCATTCGCCGACTTAACGCCGGCCTGTTCGCCAAGCTATAATTTCACAGATGCTGCTCACTATATCCAGAACGTAACTATTGCAGGCACTACATTAAATCATAATCCCACATACAATGTGCATAATTATACGTCAGTAACCTTTACCCTTAATGCGGGCGACAGCTATACCGGAACAGCTACTACTATAGGATGGGAAAGCGCCGGGGCAGCCTGCGATTTTAATAACGACGGCGATTTTGATGATCCCGGCGAGATCCTGGCTTTGCCTATGTATGGAGACTATCCTCAAACTAATATATGTGCTTATTCTATAGCAGGACAGATACCGCCAACCGTAGTTACGGGTGATTATCGTTTTCGCGTATGGTGCAGGCAGGCTAATGGAGGAGATGGAAACCCCCTCGCCTCTCCCTGTGGCGCATACAATTACGGCAGCTGGGTGGATTATACGCTGCATGTGGTTAATACCGCCGAGTGCCAGGCTCCGACCGGTCTTACAGTATCAAACATTCAGCCCGCTTCAGCCGATTTCAGCTGGACAGCATCCATATCCACGCCTGCCGGTTATATGTGGAAAGTAGTCAACCAGGGAGATAACCCGAACGTTGTAGCGGGTGTAGCATCCGGAACGGTCACCGGCACCTCTGCTTCCGCCTCCAGCCTTACACCTGCTACCAATTATCAGCTATATGTTCAGTCGGACTGTGGCGGCTCCGACATCAGCTTGTGGAGTTCGGCGGCAAACTTTCAGACACCCTGCGATGGTATGCCCGCAGCAGGAACGGTAAATTCTACCCAAGCCAGTGTATGCCCAAATACATCATTCACCTTATCCCTGACGGGAGCAAGTGCGGCAGCAACAGGGATCAGTTTCCACTGGCAGTCTTCCGCTACAGGAACAGCCCCCTGGACAGATATTACCGGCACAACAGCTTCAATAAATATTTCCAGTCAGTCACAAGCCACCTATTACCGGGCTTATGTGGCCTGCTCAGGCAGCGGCCTGGCTGATACTTCAGATGCATTCCTGGTAGCACAAAATCCGGGAAGCGAGTGTTATTGTATCCCACCCCCAACAACCTCAACATCCGGAGATATTATTACTAATGTAAATTTTGCAGGCATTAATAATACTTCGGGTACAACGGGCGCACCGAATGGGTACGCAAATTATACAGAAACAGTAACTGCGGCAGAAGTCCTCCCGACTAGCACTTATCCCATTTCTGTTTCTGTTAGTAATGGCGGAACTGAATTTGTGAGTGTATGGATAGATTATAATCATGATGGTAGTTTTGATGTTAGCGAATATAAATTTTTAGGTTCGGGAAATAACACCACGATTTCCAGTTCAATTACCATACCCGCTGACGCCATTCCAGGCTATACCAGGATGAGAGTCAGGGTAAAATATGCCAGTGAAGTGGGCAGTGGCAACTCTTGCACCAGTCCGTTTACTTATGGAGAAACAGAAGATTATTCAGTATACATTATAGCGCTGGACACCTGTGATGATACGCCGGTCCCCGGAAACACACTGGCAACTACTACCAGTTTTTGCGTAACAGGGTCGACCACATTAACGTTGGAAAATAATTATCTATCTTATTCTGGTATACAACGTCAATGGCAGAAAAGTACGGATGAAGGTGTTACCTGGCTGGATATCAGCAGCGCTACTGCTTATAATTACACTACTCCGGCCATAACCACCACAACCCAATATCGTTGTCGTGTTATATGCACTACCGGCGCGGATACGGCTTACTCCACTCCCATAACACTTAGCGTACATCCTTTGCCTGTCGTTACGGTAAGCCCGACAACGGCTACATTCTGCAGCAGCGCTCCGGTAGCGCTAACTGCTTCAGGAGCTGATACCTATACCTGGTCTCCGTCAACCGGCCTGGACGCCACCACGGGCGTAATCGTTAATGCTTCTCCTGCTGCGCTTACCACTTATACCGTTACGGGAACGGATATTAACGGGTGCGTATCCACAGCCGTAGCAAACATCGGCCCCATTACCGATATTCAGCTTACGGGATCCATAATTTATTCCGGAGCCTGTGAAGCCGGCAATCCCATTACGGTTAGCACTGATCCGGTGACTACTCCAAGCGGAAGCATGGAATACCAGTTCACTGATGATCTGGATAATGTGCTGCAGGCCTGGAGCGCATCTACGGATTTCACAACTACGCCTTCCACAGACGGAACTTATACTTATAAAATTTACGGAAGAAATACCGATTGCCCCGGCGATGTCACCAGCACTCCTGCTGAAGTAGTAGCCGTTATAGGCTTTACCGGGAATATTACTGTTACAGATGCCACCTGCTCAGGTGATGATGACGGCAGCATTACGGTAAGTGAGGTTACCGGTCCGGGACTTGGCGGAACAGGGTTAACCTGGTACAGCAATGATTTTTCATCAGCTACGCTTAATCCTTCCCAGGCCGCCTTATACGGAGTAGCCTCCATAGGCAGCGGACAGCTTACACTCAATGTCAATGTCGGAGGTTTGCGCGGTGCATTTGGCATATTTAATCCTGAAGCTGTTGACCCCCTGTCCATACATGTGTCCTTTGACCTGACCGTAAGCTCCGCATTCGGAGCAGACGGCATGTCCTGGAATTACGGTAATGATGCGGTATTCAATGCTGCTAACGGAAATCCCGAAGTCGGTGCAACGTCTAAATTAGCTATCGGGTTTGACAGTTATACTAACGAAGGTAACACACGCGGCATTTATCTGATCTATAACGGCGGGTGGATAGGTACTGCTACTAATCCTACACCGACAACTTCTGGTGTTTTAGCCTACTCCAACAATATGAGCTGGGCAGGAACTACTAAAAATATAGTAATAGATATTACGGAAGATGGCCTGTTGACCTTAACTGTGGGGGGGGTAGTCATATTCAACAATATACAGCTTCCTCCGGACTATGTAAATGCCAACAAATCAAATTGGAAACAACTGTTTGATGCCCGTACCGGCGGTGTGAGCGAATTACACGCTATCGACAATGTAAATATCACGTACAGTAGTCTGGTATATAATTATGGCATCAGCGAAGGCGGTTCAGGCAGCTTACCATCAGCCTGGCAAACATCCGGTACATTTAACAACCTCGCACCGGACAACAGCTATGACGTATGGGTAGCCAACCCGGCAGATCCTACGGTATGTAATAAATTCCTGGGAACTTATACAATTGACGCACCTTTGCACATTATGCCAAGCGCGGCTTATACTTCCGGCCAGCAAACCTGTAATGTGGATGACGCCACGCTTACCGTTCAGGTAAATACTGCCGGTATTTACGATGTACAATATTCCGTAGATGGAGGAGTTTCTGAAACACAAAGCGGCATTGCCTCGATCAATGATGGTAGCGGAGAGTTCATCGTAGTAGGTAATCTGGCACCGGGCGCTTATACGAATATTAAAGTAATAGATCCGGTTACCCCCTGTAACAGCAATACCCTTTCCGGTCCTATCGTATTAGACAGTCTGGTTGCGGGCATCGCATCAAGCACATCGTCTGAAAACCTGAACCAGGCTGCCAATGCCACATTGACTTATTCCAATGACGACTGTGAAAAGATTGCAACCGTAACCAGTACGGCCGAGCTGGGCGCTGTTACCGCCAATGTCACTTTAAATCCTGTATTGTTTAATATTGAAGGCGCTCCTTATGTTGGCAGATATTACGAAATCACGCCAACCACCAATACCAACCAACCTGCTACAATTACCCTGTATTTCAACCAGTCCGACTTGGAAGCGTATAATACGGCAATAAATGACATGGTTTCAGATACCGCGTATGAGGCTATCGATCCCAGTGCGGCCAACCTGCTGATTACCGCGTTCCACGGATTATCCTCATCGGGCACTACCGGCCCCGATGGTCAGTTCGACACTACAGGCCACGATGTAATTACGCCAGGCAGCATTACAAATACTTCCGGATATTGGGAGGTAACCTTTACCTCTCCCAACGGATTTTCCGGATTCTTTGCCCATACTGCGATCAGCACAATAACGCCGATTACTTTGGGTGATATCAGCGCACATAATAAAGGAGCTGTGAATATGGTAAACTGGAATACCCGGAATGAAGAGGACGGCGACCACTTCGAAATTGAGCGCAGCCAGGATGGCAAGCACTTTAATGTTATCGGCAGCATGTCCGTTAATGGAATACCTTCTGATTACACTTTTGAAGACGCTGCTCCGTTCTCCGGTGAGAATTACTATCGCTTACAATTAGTGAATACCAATGGCCGCAAGCTGCAAAGCAAAGTGGTAAGCGCTTTTGTAAAAGACGGAAGCTTCCGAATCAATATCTATCCGAACCCGGTTCGCGATTTGCTGACAGTAAAAGTCAGCGGCGGAATTATGGACGGCAATGGCGTTATCACCCTGATGGACGCTACCGGCCGTAAGATTAAGGATATACCTGTTGAAAGCGCAGTAACCAATATTGATATGAATGGTCTTGCTCAAGGTATGTATCTGTTAAAATATCAGGATACGGCGTTTACAGAGATCATAAAAGTTAACAAGCAATAGGCAAAAAATAAGCCTGTTTCAATTTGATCGGGAGCCTTTATGCGAGTTCTTGCAACTCCTTAAAGGCTCCTGATCATTTATAAGAACCCACATAATAATGTTTAAGGGTTGAAATACCAACCACCTGTTTTTATATTGTGGTCTATTCGTAATACTAAACCGTTATAGAAAATGATGTATTTATACAATAAAAGCTGCTATTCAAAAACCGTAAAATTCCTTATTGCCGTTTCGTGCCTTTTATGTGGCATTTTTGCTTCAATGCCATCCGGCGCGCAGGAATATTGCTTTCCCACGCTACCCATGGGATGTGACCAAAATGGGGGATTCCCCGGAGGACACTGGATTTCTCATGTTGAAATTGGTTCGATTAATGATAATCCACCCAATACTAATTGCACAATCTATGATCATACCGGCATGATCACCGATGTGATGGCAGGCACGTCAACGCCTATGAGCGTGGAAACCTGGGGTTATACCGGTATCGGGGTTTATATTGATTTCAACCAGGACGGCGATTTTGACGATGCCGGAGAATTTCAATACGGAAACTACCTGGCGGGGTATCCCCAGACGTATAATTTTAATATTACTATTCCATTGACGGTTCCTGTAGGCGATTACAGGATGCGTGTTCTGGCAGCCTGGGCATGGGGTGGCTCTGCGGGAATGGCCTGTAACGCTTTTCCCTTCAGTGACAATGGCTATGGCAATTTTTACGACTATACCATTCATGTCATTCATCCCTGCCCTGTTATTACAAATGCTTCCGCCAGTCCGGTCACGGCCTGTTACGGAGGCAGCAGCGTCTTATCAGCGACTGCTGATATTCCCGGCAGTGTGATTAACTGGTACGCTTCAGCAACGGGAGGAACGGCCATCGGTACCGGTGATTATACTACACCTGCGCTTACCACCACCACAACTTATTTCGTTACGGCTTCTTACGATACTTGTGAGTCCGCTCCGCGCATTCCGGTCACCATTACGGTAGCTCCTGAGTTGGTTCCGCCTGTTGTGCAGCCTGAAGACACTGCCGTTTGCCCTGGCGCTACAGTTTCCATAAGTGCAACTCCCAGCACCTCCAATGGCGTTGCTACTATCGGCTATGACCTGATTCAACAGCCTAATGCACCCATTACCGGCTCTTCCCCTAATTCAGCCGCACAGATGGTTTATACTCCGGCTGAATTGGGTCTTGGCACTTATCCGCGAACGATCAACAATATCAGTTTTTATAAAATCCAGGGTAATCCTAATGTAGATGTGGGAAATGCGCAGGTTTATATGAAATACACAAACTCGCCAAATGCGGCAGCATCCTTAGATCCTGTTGGGCAAGGCTACAGTCTGGTTTATAACGGGGTATGGCCCAACAACGTGGGCGCCAACAACTGGGTAACTATAAATCTTCAAACGCCATTTCCCGGGCCGGGCACGTTTCCCAACCTGAACCTGTCTATCGTAATTGTCCGAAACGGCGCGGCCAGCAACTTTATACAAGCCCCGCGTTATGCTGCCACATCTACCGCACCATCTTATCGTTGCGGTACGTACTCCAGCCCTACATTAGCCTGGAACAATACCTTAACATTAGACTATAATCGCCCGAATATAAAAATCGGGTACTCTTTCCAGCCTCCTGTCAACTGGTCTCCTGTTGCCGGCTTATACAAGAATGGAGGCCTGACCGTACCTATGGCTGCTACTGATACGAATACTACGGTCTATACGAATACATTAGGAACTTACAGCGCATTCTCTGTATGGAATGGCTGTACTTCTGCCGGAGCCAGCAGTGTGATCACTGCCAGCCCCAATACGACCATAACATTGTCATCAGCAACGGGAACGAATAATCAGACCGTTTGCGCGAATGAACCTGTCGTTGATATTAACTATCTGGCAGGTAATGCAAGCGGAGTAACAAATGCCGTTGTAACTAACCTTCCTCCGGGTATAACCAGCAGTTATGATATCGCTACAAATATTATTACTATTGCCGGAACTTCAGGAGTTACCGGAGTATTTAATTATACCGTTTCGCTGGTCGGAGGTTGCGGGAGCGTCATTGCTAACGGAACAATTACCGTAAATCCGGCTGCGGTTTTAACACTTACTTCGGCTGCCGGAACTGATAATCAAAGTATCTGCCCCAGTGCCCCGGTTACAACGATCACCTATACCGTAGGAAACTTCTTCGGAGTAACTGATGCTGTAGTAACCGGTCTTCCTCCTGGCCTTACAGCCGCTTACAATCCTTCTACGCATATACTGACCATCACCGGAAGCCCTACCGCTTCAGGCACATTCAATTATACCGCTTCACTGGTAGGAGGTTGTGGAAGTCCAACTGCAACAGGCATAATTACCGTCAATCCCGTCCCGGATTTAACAGCCCCGGGCAATCTCACTAAAGCAGATCCATCGGTCTGCCAGGCCACAGACGGGAGCTTTACGATAAGCGGCCTTGCA
>CAZUSO010000073.1:0-13437 GCA_964622775.1 uncultured Taibaiella sp.
CCGCCTTTCGAGCTGTTATGCGATAAGGGCGCCACCGCCATTGCAGGCGCTACCTGCGGAACCCCTCCGTTCACCCATGACTGGTACGAAAGCATGAACGGCCTTTCGTACGGCTATGCAGGAACCGGCGCAACCTGGAATGTCAGCCAGTCGCCGGATACAACGTTTATCAAGTTAGTGACTACCGATGCGGACAATCATACTGCAACTACTTATGGCCAGGCCTATTTCGGATGCGGAGAAGCGGTAGCGCCTCCTTCAGGCACTATGAATGCCCGGCAGGACATGGAAGACACCGGTTCCGCAGCTTATTCCGTTTCTCCCAATCCCTCCGGGAAGACGATTTTACCATCCGTTATCATATCGCGCAGAATGATGAAGTAACGGTCGGGCTTACCGATATAAAGGGAATTCGAATTGCAATCCTGTATTCCGGCAGCCTGTCCGAAGGAGCTGGTACTATCAAGATTCATCTATCCGAAAGACCCGCATCCGGCCTGTACCTGCTGAGCATACGAGGCAAATATTCCTGTGCCAGTCTGAAGCTAATTATTGAATAATATATAAAACGATACAGCTATGAAAAATATGATGATAATCATGTTGTGCATGATCGCTATTGCGTTTAGCGCCTGCCGAAAGAAAGATAAAACCGAGCCAAGCAAAGGTGAAGTGCAATGCGAATATAATGGTGTTTCCTGGGTACCCGATTTGGTGGTCTTTACTAATGATAATCCTTATAATGTCGAAGGAAACTTATATTTCAAAATAATTAAAAGCAATAATAATGTTCGGAAGGAATTCCTTTATTTGAGCAATATTTCCAAAACTTTATTTAAACAGAAATTATATAGCGGATTCACTGATAGTGATTCAACAACATCGCACTATTTCACTAACGACCTTGAAGAAGATGCCGGCTGTGATTATTACCAGGTATATGAGGCAGACAGCCTGAACAACTGGGTACAAATCACAAAGGAGATCAATGACTACGGGGAAATATGGGGGAAATTCAGCGTAACTTATTTGAAAGAAACCGGCTGCCCCGGCAGCCCCTACCCGGATACGGTAAGGATCAGGAACGGTGCTTTTCATATCTGGCAGTAAATGGTGCATTCCATATTGTTATGTCTGCGAGATTGTCAGCACGAAAAAATGGGAGTGCAGCGGAATGAATTCGGGGAATCTCCGTTCATCATTTAGAAGAGACTGCCCCGCTTCGTCATTTTTATGCCATTGCATTTCGTGAAAACTACTCCGGAATGACCCAAATGAGGAATTTATTTTGGCATCTCCCCCTCACAGAATGCTTTTGTTTTTGTAATTTGGCCGCCCGATTGCCAGGGCAGCGAAAAAGCCTGTTCCGGCCTGCGATACGGATCCATTTTGAGTATGCCCTCAGGCACTTCCAGGATGCCCGCATCATCACAAACCGATTCAAACAAAATAATTATTTCGGATGAAAGATAAAAATAATACCCTGCGGGAAAAAATGCAACAGGCGCTGTCTGGAGGCGGGCAAAAACGGATAGACAGCCAGCACGCCAAAGGAAAATTAACGGCAAGAGAACGTATCCAGCTTTTAATGGACGAAGGCTCTTTTGAAGAAATCGGTATGCTGGTGACCCACCGCAGCCGGGATTTCGGTATGGAACAGGAAGTGTATCCCGGAGACGGTGTGGTAACCGGTTATGGAACGGTTCATGGTCGCTTAGTGTATGTGTTTTCCCAGGACTTTACCGTATTTGGCGGCAGCCTTTCGGAAACACATGCCGAAAAAATTTGTAAAATAATGGATCTGGCTATGCAAAACGGCGCCCCCGTCATCGGTCTGAATGATAGTGGTGGCGCACGAATCCAGGAAGGCGTAGTTTCACTCGGTGGTTATGCGGATATCTTTCACCGGAATGTCCAGGCCAGCGGCGTGATTCCGCAGCTTTCGGCCATTATGGGGCCTTGTGCGGGTGGTGCGGTTTATTCACCGGCCATCACCGATTTTATCCTGATGGTGGAAAATACTTCCTATATGTTTGTTACCGGGCCGAATGTGGTCAGGACCGTAACTCATGAAAATGTGACCAGCGAAGAGCTGGGCGGCGCCCAAACCCATGCGGAGAAATCGGGCGTTACCCACTTTGCCTGTTCCAACGAGGTGGACTGCATCGAGCATCTCAAAAAATTACTGAGCTATATACCGCAGAATTGTGAGGAAGAAGCTCCTGTTTATCCTTATGAAACGGGCAATGAATTGCGTGCTGCGCTGAATACTGCTATCCCCGAAAATCCCAATCAGCCTTATGATATGAAAGAGATCATTTCGGAGATAGCGGATGAAGACAGCTTCTTAGAAGTGCACCGGGATTATGCGGAAAATATCCTGGTGGGTTTTGCCAGACTGGCCGGACGCAGCATAGGCATTGTGGCCAATCAGCCTGCCAGCATGGCCGGGGTGCTGGACATTAATTCGTCCAAGAAAGGCGCCCGCTTCGTGCGTTTTTGCGATGCGTTCAATGTGCCTTTATTGGTGCTGGTAGATGTTCCGGGCTTTTTACCGGGAACCGATCAGGAGTGGAATGGCATCATTACCAATGGCGCTAAGCTTTTATTTGCGCTGAGCGAAGCTACCGTCCCGAAAGTGACTGTGATTACCCGAAAGGCCTATGGCGGGGCTTATGATGTGATGAACTCCAAGCATATTGGCGCCGATTTGAATTATGCCTGGCCTACGGCCGAGATTGCCGTAATGGGCGCGAAAGGCGCTGCGGAAATTATCTTTAAAAAGGAAATTGCCGGAGCAACAGATCGTGAAGCGAAATGGAAAGAAAAGGAAATGGAGTACATGGAAAAATTTGCCAACCCTTATGGCGCTGCCGAACGGGGTTTCATTGATGAAGTAATCCAGCCGGAAATAACCCGCCAAAAGCTGATTAAGGGATTTAAGATGCTGGAGCACAAAGTGGCCGTTCGCCCCAAAAGGAAACATGGAAATATTCCGCTCTAAGCTGATTTAAGTTAAAAGTCAAAATGCAAAATGGGTGCGGCAAAAAACATGACGCTATTTACTTCTGGAGAGCAAAGTTTGACCGAAATTAAAATCATGTAGCGCAGCGGTATGATTTTAGTGGAGCAATCTCCCCGGCGATGTGAAGTATGTTGATGCCATCATAAACGCAATCTGAGATTGCTCTATGCGAAAATTCTGATCAAATCACTGGGTAATTTGGGATTTCTTTGGTCGTAAGACCATGAAACAATCAGACTTATTAGTAAACCCGTCATTGGCAGGAACGAAGCAATCTCAAAAGCAGTAAACACAATAGTTTTCCGTTGTTGCTGGTGTGTTCACCAACAACAAACTCGCTGTGGATGTCTTTACCCACCATAAAGGTGCCCCCACCACAAATTGAAACCTATACTGCTGTTTCTACCCGGTACAGAAAGATGTTATTTTGGTTTGATAGTCTTCCCTACCGCGGAAATTCCTGCTGACATTGGATTCCTGCCGCTGTTGTTTTCACCAACGACAGGGGTCGGTCGGGGGGAGCGCCTTTGGCGTTTTCACCAGCAACAAAACGGGAAACGGTAAATCTACCAAGGCTTGTAAAACCTTATATTTTCACCTCTTGTCGTTAGCAGCATTATAGATACCCCCATTTTTAAACAGTTATACGGACTATGCAGGAAGAAATTGAAACGCAGCTATTTTTCATTGCCCTGGTCTGTCTTTAAACCTAAAACATATATAATAAAAATTTTTTTATATAAAAAAATGGAATAAATATTATGCAGATATTGCACCCAACTTATTTTTGATTACATTTGTCTATATTATAATACTATGCTAATCTACCAACAGTAATTTTTAATAATTGTTTATTTCTTATGAAGATAAAGTTTACATTTTTAAAAACAATCGCAGTTAGCGCCGGGTTCTTTTTCGCATCGGAAATAACGGCCTATGCTCAAATAACCGTTACGCCAGACCAAACGGCGGATTCCTTAGCCCAAACCTTAGTGGGTGCAGGTGTCATCATGCTTAACCCGGTACTGAACTGCCACTCCGGTGCGAGCGGCACCTTTGCCGGCAACGGTGGGAATATGGGCATTGATAGTGGCGTGGTGCTGACTACCGGTGGGGCTGTGCTCGCGGAAGGCCCGAATATGGGCTTTGATGGCCCGTCTCAGAGTAACGGTTCTCCCGGTGATCCTGATTTAGGCGGCATATTGGCAGGAGGTACAACTACCAATGATGCCTGCATCTTGGAGTTTGATTTTGTTCCGGCCGGCGATACCGTAAAGTTCGATTATATCTTTGCATCATCGGAATATCAGACTTATTCCTGCTCCAGCTTTAATGATGTTTTTGGGTTTTTGATATCCGGGCCGGGATATACCACTCCGTTTAATATGGCTACCATCCCGGGTACCAGCTATCCGATCTGTGTAAACAGCACCACCGGGGTCAGCTCTGGCGGGCCATGTAACAGCTACGGACCGGAATCTCCTTATTCCCAGTATTATGTGGATAATATCAACGGCCCTGTTCTTTCCTACAGCGGCTTTACGACCATATTCACCGCTATAGCTTCCGTTACGCCCTGCGATACATACCACTTAAAATTGGCCATTGCTGACGGGACTGACTGGTCCCTGGATTCCGGTGTGTTTTTAAAAGCCGGTAGTCTTAATTCTATCGGGTTAACCATTGATGGTGAAACCGGAGGTGGCCAGCCTGATGTGGAGAGTCACGCCGTAAGAGGCTGCAAGCCGGGAAAATTTGTATTTCATACCCTGCAGCCGCAGCCGGCTCCGCTTACCATTCATTTTGATCTCGGCGGAACTGCCACAATCGGCGATGACTACGAATTTATACCCGACAGCGTGGTGATACCAGCCGGGCAAACTTCTGCGGAAGTGATCATCAATGCGCTGCATAACGGATATTACAACGGACCGGAAACCGTTACGGTTTCCGTATATTCCCCTTACTTGTGCGGAAATGGCGATCCCAATGTGGTTGCTACAGACACTATGATGATTTACGATTCGCTGTATGCTACCCCGTCTATCGCGCCGCAGGGAATCTGCCCCGGTGATTCCGTACTGCTTACGGAAGAGATTGCACCCGGGCTGACCATACACTGGTCGCCCTCAACATTGGCAACATCTCCTGATTCTACCTCGACCTGGGTGCATCCTACCGCGCCTACCATGTTCTTAGCGGAAGTAAACCAGGAGGGCGCTCCGGCTACCTGTCCTTCGGTAGAAAGATTTTTTTATGTGCATGTTGATCCTATTCCGAATATCGTAATACCCGATGAACATCTGGTAATATGTCTCGTTGATTCTGTTGATTTGCCTTTGGATGTATTGCCTGATTCTTTAGAATATACCTTCCTGTGGTCACCTGCAGACGGATTGCAATCACCCACCATCGGGTACAACCGTTTTTACAGGCCGGTCGGCAACTATGATTATCTCATTACAGCCTATTCTCCCTTAGGATGTGCAGGCACTCAGAATATGACTATTGATGTAGTTCCGCCTTTTTCATTTACTGACCTGAGTCCTGATACCACAATTTATTACGGTGATCAGATTCAGTTGCGTGCCACAGGAGCTATGCTTTATCAATGGTCGCCGCCGAGATGGATTTTATACCCGAATGAACCGACTCCCTTAGTAACGCCCTTAGAAACAACTACCTACACAGTTGTCGGTGTTAATGAATTTGGCTGTCGCGATACTGCCGACATAAAGGTAACCGTAGAATACCAGCCGAAAGAAACCTTGCCCAGCGCATTCTCGCCAAATGGAGACGGGCTGAATGACCGGTTCCGGATTGAGAATTTAGGGGAGGAAAAAATATTGCAATTCACGATTTTCAACCGCTGGGGGCAGCAGGTCTATGACGATCCGGGCAGCAATATCGGATGGGATGGTACTTATGAAGGTAAGGATGCGCCAATAGATACATACAGCTATGTCATCCGGCTGTCTTCACCTCAGGGTTATGTAAGAGTGATGAAAGGAACGGTGATTTTAGTGCGTTAATACATTGCGTTAATATAAAAAAATGTGCTCATCTTTTAAAAGATGAGCACATTTTTTTATATTTACACCGAAAAGCAATCAGTTCTATGAAACGGTTGGCGAACAATATTGTTACCGGGTTACTGGATGTTTTCTACCCTCAGTTGTGTGTGGGTTGCGGGCGTAGTTTGGCTAAGCAGGAGGAGGTATTATGCCTGCATTGCATATTGGATATACCTACTACTAATTTCAACGGGATACGGAACAATATTCTTTATCAGAAAATGTCGGGACGCACGGATATACAGCATGCTGCAGCGTACGCTTATTTTTCAAAAGAAGGCCTGCTGCAGCACCTGATTCATGAGTTTAAATACAATCAGCAAAGAAAAACAGGTGCCCTCCTTGGTGAACTTTTTGCCAAAGAGATCAGCGGACTAAGCTGGGTAAAGCAGATAGATGTTCTGATCCCCGTTCCACTACACCGGAATAAAGCCAGGAAACGAGGCTATAACCAATCACAAATCATTGCGACTGCTATGGGCGAAACGCTGCATAAGCCCGTAGCGGCTAATGCGCTGATACGCATTATCAACAGCCCTACGCAAACCAGCAGGTCCCGAATGGAAAGGCTGGAAAATGTAAATGGTATTTTTGCCATTGAGCAAATCAATGCGCTGAAAGGTAAAAATGTTATGCTTATTGACGATATCCTCACTACCGGAGCTACCATGGAAGCCTGCTGCAACCTGCTCCGGTCGGTTTCCTCCTCCGTCAGCATTGCGGTGCTCGGCATTGCCACCAATTAGTGTTTAGTGTGAGGTAGTATTAACAAACTGACAGTCAATTTTGTGGTTCGTTTTTTTGCGAACTAAGCTATCTTTGCAAATTCATATTCAGTTCGTTAAAAATGCCGCTCACTCCCAATGCAACTCTTTTTGAAGATCTGTCGGCTTACTATGGCAAGGTTTATCATCTTTCCCCGTTATCTTCGAAGATATACGCCTGCCTCGCATTTGACTTTTCAAGAAAAGGACTTTCTTTTGATGACCTGGTGAAAGCGCTGGGAGCCAGTAAGAGTTCTGTTTCGCATAGTCTTAAGACACTCCTTGACATGAACCTGATTGCCTGTGCCTATAAAGATAACTCACGTGTCCGGTTGTTTTCTTTAAACTCCGAGTATTCACTTTGCCGGTTTACCAGGCTGATTGAAAATATGAACATGGAGCAACAGTTGATTGCCCGGTTGAGCCGGGAAAAGAAAAAACAAAAGATTGTCAATAAAAAATTAGATGCCGTTTTTGAACTCTATACCGATACCCTGACCAAAAACATTGCCTTATTGGAAAGTACCATGAAGGAGCTTCAATCCATTTATTAATCACAGATACGATATGAATCATAAAATCGCCTTTTTTGTATGGGGCATCGCTATAATGATGCTTAGCGCCTGCGGCAATAAAAATAACAACCAAAATGCAGCTCCCCCCACTTTTCCTGTGGTGAACGCCCTGCAAAGGAATGTGGCCGGCTATACTGAATTTCCTACCCATATCCAGGGACGGAACAATAATGAGGTGCGTGCAAAAATACCCGGATATATTGCTCGTGTAATGGTGGATGAAGGCCAGCGTGTGCAAAAAGGTCAGGTATTGTTTCAATTGGAAACCAACATGCTGACCCAAAATGCCAGCGCGGCACAGGCTGCCGCCAATGCCGCTCAGGCAAGCATTGCCGCCGCTCAGGCCAATGTGAATGCAGCTGAAGTGGAGGTGAATAAGCTCATTCCATTAGTGGAAAAAAACATCATCAGCAATGTGCAGCTGGAAACGGCAAAGGCCCGGTTGCAGCAGGCTAAAAGTCAGCAAAACCAGGCAATGGCTGCATTCAGCCAGGCCCAGGCTGATTACCAGAGTGTAAAAGCCAATATGGATTACTCCATTATTCGCAGCCCGGTGGATGGCATTGTTGGGGCACTCCCGCTGAAAACCGGCAGCTTAGTGAGTCCCTCTGATCAGACACCGCTTACAGTGGTTTCGGATACTAAAGAATTGTATGCCTATTTTTCCATGAATGAAAAAGAATATCTTGATTTTTTAGCTAATACCGCCGGAGAAAATATTCATCAAAAACTCAGCAATCTTCCCTTAGTAGAATTAGTAATGGCTAACGGTGTTGTCTTTTCAGAGAAAGGAAAGATTGAAACCGTAACGGGACAGGTAGATCCCTTTTCAGGAAGCGTTCAGTTCCGGGTTACTTTTCAAAATAAAAACGGCCTGCTAACAAACGGGAACAGCGGTATCATCCGTATTCCCAAGACATACGATAACGTAATAGTCGTTCCCGAATCTGCGACTTTTGAGCAACAGGGCGTTTTTTACGTGTATAAGGTTGTGAAGGATACCGCACAATCTGCCGTTATCAGGATTACGGATCGTATAAACAATATGGCTATTATTCATGATGGCCTGCAGGGCGGCGAGGCTATTGTGGCAGACGGTGTCGGAAACCTGAAGTCCGGGGTAGCTATACAACCCGCCCCTGTTGACTTTGACAGTTTAGTGCATTCCATAACTCCTATTTTCTAAGCAGTATAATGATAAAAAAAATAATCAGCCGTCCGGTATTTGCCGCCGTTATCTCCATCATTATCGTGATACTGGGGGTGTTAGGCCTGATGTCCTTACCGGTAACCCAATACCCGGATATTGCCCCGCCTACGGTGCGCATATCCGCCAGTTACTCCGGGGCAAATGCACAAACCGTTATGCGCAGCGTGGTTATCCCGATTGAAGAACAGGTCAACGGGGTGGAAGGTATGACTTATATCACCTCAACTGCGGGAAATGATGGTTCCGCTACTATCCAGGTGTTTTTTGAACAGGGTATCGACCCGGATATTGCCGCCGTGAATGTACAAAATCGCGTAACCCGTGCCGCACCATTATTGCCCTCGGAGGTGACCCGTTCGGGTGTAGTGACTCAAAAGCAACAGACCAGCGCGTTAATGTATTTGTCGTTTTATTCCACTAACAAGAGTTATGATGACGTATATCTCCAAAACTTCCTCAACATTAATATTATCCCTGCACTCAAGCGTATTAACGGGGTAGGGGATGCGAATGTTTTTGGGGGAAAATCCTATGCGATGCGTATATGGCTGCTTCCGGAACGGCTTGCTGCTTATGGGTTAGAGCCTTCGGATGTCATTCAGGCCATTAATGATCAAAGTCTGGAAGCCGCCCCCGGGCAAATCGGCGAAAACAGCGGCAGCTCATTTGAATATACCATTCGTTACAAAGGAAAATACAATACGGAGCAGCAGTATGATGATATTGTGATTAAGGCGCTGGGCAACGGGCAATTTCTCAGGCTTCAGGATATAGCCCGTGTAGAGCTGGCCGGATTATCCTATAGCGGGATAGGCGAAAATGACGGCCACCCTGCAATCAGTATGGGGATTTTTCAAACGCCGGGTTCTAATGCCCGTGAGATTATCGACAATATCAAATCTTATCTGGAAGGGCATAAAAGGGATTTTCCCAAAGGCATAGAATTCACCTATAATTTCGACACGAATGAGTTCCTGACCGCCTCAATCGAAAAAGTTATTTCTACTTTGCTTGAAGCCTTCATACTGGTATTTATTGTGGTTTTTGTCTTCCTGCAGGATTTTCGTTCCACGCTCATCCCCGCCATTGCGGTTCCTGTGTCCATTGTCGGATCGTTCTTTTTCCTGAATTTGTTTGGTTATTCACTCAACCTGCTGACGCTCTTTGCCCTGGTGCTGGCTATCGGGATCGTGGTGGATGATGCCATTGTCGTCGTGGAGGCGGTTCACGCCAAGATGGAGCAAAAAAAATCGAAAGCAAGGCAGGCTACTATTGATGCGATGCATGAAATCTCCGGAGCCATCGTTTCCATTACGCTGGTAATGGCTTCCGTATTTATTCCGGTTACCTTTATTAAAGGCCCTACGGGGGTATTCTATCAGCAGTTCGGCATTACCCTGATCGTGGCTATTGTTATTTCAGCTGTCAATGCCCTTACCCTGAGTCCGGTGCTTTGCGCTTTATTTCTGAAACCCGCCCATGATAAGGAATATGAAAAGAAGAATCTTTTCAGAAAATTTTTCCATAAATTCAATATTGCATTTGAGGCCACCACGCATCGTTACGGCAATCTGTTTGTAAAACTGATCCGGCATAAGTGGATACTGGCGCTGATGTTTGTCGCAATAGCCGGAGTGTTTTTCTGGGTCAGCGGCTCCATGTCTAAAGGCTTTGTCCCTTCTGAGGACCGCGGCATTGTTTTTGTAAATGTAGAATTACCGCCTGGCGCTTCCATGGAACGAACCTATAACATTTTGAAAACGCTGGAAGCAAAGATTATAAACGTGGCGGGCATAGAAAATATGACTATCTCTACCGGGCGCAGCTTTTTCTCCGGTAACGGCAGTAACAATGGTCTGGCATTTCTTAAACTTAAACCGTTTAAGGAGCGGGTTCGCAATAAAAATGAAAGCATAGAAGCCATAACCGGTACCCTGTATGGAATTGCAGCGGGTATTCCCGAAGCGAAGATCGTATTCTTCAGCCCGGCAAGCGTTCCGGGATTTGGAAACAATGCGGGCTTTGAAATGTTGTTGCTCGACAAATCCGGCGGTGATATTAATAATCTCTACGAAGTTTCGCAAAAGTTTATGCAGGAACTGACCAAACGCCCTGAAATTGCTTTTGCCCAAACTTCCTTTAATATCAATTACCCTCAGTATGAGCTGGATATCAATGTTCCCCGTGCGGCGGAATCCGGTGTTAGTGTCACCGATATTCTTTCGGCTATGCAGGGCTATATCGGAGGCGTGTACGCCGCTGATTTTACCAAATATGGTAAGCAGTTCCGGGTAATGGTTCAGGCCTTGCCAGATGCCAGGAAGGGTCTTGATAATCTCAGCCAGCTGTATGTCAAAACAAAAAATGGCGCTATGGCGCCGCTCTCGCAATTTGTAAGCTTCGACAAGGTGTATGGCCCGCAATCATTAGACCGCTTTAATTTGTTTTCTTCGGTAAAAATTACCGGGGCAAACGCAGAGGGATATAGTACCGGCGATGCCATCAATGCGATCCGGGAGGTAGCCGCCACTTCGCTTACCTCCAATTATGGTATTGACTTTTCGGGACTTACTCGCGAAGAAATCAATTCGGGATCACAAACCTGGATCATCTTTTTGCTTAGTCTTATCTTTGTGTTTTTCATTCTGGCAGCACAATATGAAAGTTTCCTTTTGCCGCTGACTGTTATTCTTTCTTTGCCTTTTGGGGTAACCGGTGCTTATCTCGGTCAAAAGATAGCCGGACTGGAGGATAATATTTATTTCCAGATTGCGCTCATTATGCTGGTCGGTCTGCTGGCCAAGAATGCTATTCTTATCGTGGAGTTTGCAGTGCAGCGAAGGCGGAATGGGGAAAGTATTCCCATGTCGGCTATCAATGCTGCCAAGGCTCGTTTACGCCCGATTCTCATGACTTCCTTTGCATTTATATTCGGAATCATGCCGCTCGTTTTTGCCTCGGGAATCGGTGCTATCGGTAACCGTTCCATTGCTACCGGCGCGGCCTCAGGCTTGCTTATCGGAACTATTTTGGGATTAATAGCCATTCCTGTATTGTATGTAATTTTTCAATACCTGCAGGAAAAAATTAAGCCTCTGACATTTGAAAATACCCAAAAACTATCTGAATAAAAAGACAAGCTATGAAGATTGCCGTTTCCTTAAAGACAGGTCTGCCTTTCCTGCTGCTGATCACCATGTTGTCGTCCTGCTTAGTTACCAAACCATACCAACGGCCTGCATCGCTAACCGGTAACAATCTTTACCGTACCGGTGACAGCCTGAAGGATACGGGCAGCCTCGGCAATATCTCCTGGCAGCAGATCTTCAGCGACAGCATTTTACAAAGCCATATCCATCATGCTTTAGACAGTAATGTTGATATCCGCATTGCACTGGAAAATATCCGGACTGCCCAGGCTTACTTAAAGCAGGCTAAGTCGGGATTTTATCCTTCAGTATCCCTGAGCCCTTCCGCAACTTATCAAACCCAGTCTTTGAATACCCAGTTTGGAAAAATTGTCGGAACACGTAATCATTTGATTCAGTATGAGCTGTCCGGGAGCCTTTCCTGGGAGGCCGATATATGGGGGAAGATCAACAGTCAGAAGAAAGCCGCATTAGCAGCATATTTGGGAACACAAGCAGCCCGGCAGGCGATACGTTCCCGCCTGGTAGCCGGCATTGCCGATGCCTATTACCAACTGTTGTCCTTAGATGCGCAGCAGGAAGTTTTAGAGGAAGCGGTAACGGCTCGTCAGCAGGGATTAGAAGCGGCCAAAGCATTGAAGGATGCAGGCTCTCTGACGGAAGTAGCCATTCAACAGAATGAAGCCCAGGTATTGAATGCACAGGCGCAATTAGTGAGTATCAGCCAGCAGATCCGGATACTGGAAAATGCGATGTCGCTGATGTTGGGTCAGGAACCCGCATCCATTGCGCGAACCCGCCTTTCTCTACAACAAATCCCTTCGGAGATAGCGACAGGCATTCCTTACCAGTTACTGGAAAACAGGCCGGACATACAGGTAGCGGAGTTTGATCTGATGAACGCTTTTGAATTAACCAATGCGGCGCGTGCCGGGTTTTATCCGGCATTGAAGATTACGGCGGGCGGAGGTCTGCAAAGTGTGGATTTTGACAAATTGTTCAATGTACAGTCGCTGTTTGCCAATGTTATCGGCTCGCTCACCCAGCCGTTATGGAATCAGCGGCAGATACGTTCCCAATATGAAGTCCGGCAATCACAACAGCAGGTTGCTTATCTCAATTACCGGAAAACAATTCTAAATGCCGGACGGGAAGTCTCAGATGCCTTATTTGACCTTCAGACTCAGGATCAGTTGTTCACGCTAAAGCAACAGGAATATAAGGCGCTGGATACGGCTACCCGCTACTCTGAAGATTTGATGAATTACGGGATGGCCAATTATCTCGAAGTTTTGACGGCCAGGCAAAACGCACTGAATGCTCAGCTTGTTTCCATCAATGCGGCTTATGGCCGCCTGAGCGCCATTGTGGAATTATACCGAGCTTTAGGCGGAGGCCGCTAAGCGGATATCATTGGTGATCTTTATGTCGTGGTGGCGGGTACGCGCTGTTTGGGATTAGCGCAGCGGAGTGATTTTATTTCGGCCGGGCTTTTCTCCCCGAAGATAAAGGAAACACGTTGGGTGTATCCCAAATGATATATGTGGTTTAAGTTTTTTTGTCATTCCGCAAAAACGTGCCATCCTTCCGAAAAGAAAATCCCGGATTACGCTTAAGCCGGTTAGAATTTTCGCATGGAG
>CAZUSO010000074.1:0-13157 GCA_964622775.1 uncultured Taibaiella sp.
AACCTCTTGTTTTTGAAGTTGAATAATGAACTATCTATATTAATTTAACAATGCCAATATTTTTAAACCCCTGATATGCCCCATCGGTCCCCAGAACATCAGGGTCTTCCTGTTGCCGTTGAAATAGCTAATTTTGCTCTTTTATCCTTTTTCTTTCAAACTGTATTTATGTCCAGAACCGCACAGCTCAAAGACCTGTTAACCCGCCGTATCCTTATCATAGACGGCGCTATGGGAACCATGATTCAAAAACACCACCTGCAGGAGACGGATTATCGCGGCACACGGTTCCGGGACTGGCATTGCGATGTGAAAGGCAATAACGACCTGCTATCGCTGACCCGGCCGGATATTATCCTGGACATTCATCAGGCATATTTGGCAGCTGGCGCCCAGATAATCGAAACCAATACCTTTAATGCTCAGGCCGTTTCTCTGGCAGACTATGGTATGCAATCCATAGCTTATGAGCTCAATGTGGCAGCAGCTAAGACAGCATGTGAAGCCATTCGGAATCACTGTGAAAAATGCGGCAGCGACGGAACGGACCTGTTTGTAGCAGGTGCTATCGGACCGATGAATAAGACCCTTTCCTTATCACCAGATGTCAATAATCCCGGTTACCGGGCTATCACTTTCGATGAAGTAGCCGATGCTTATTACGAGCAGGTACGTGGATTGGCAGACGGCGGCGCCGACATCCTGCTGATTGAGACCATCTTTGACACCCTGAATGCAAAAGCAGCGATCTTCGCCATTCTGAAATATTTTGAAGATTATCAAACCGAGCTCCCCATAATGATTTCCGGTACCATCACCGATGCATCGGGCAGAACCCTGAGCGGACAGGTGCTGGAGGCATTTTATATCTCCATGATGCATGCTAACCCGGTGAGCATCGGGTTAAATTGTGCCTTAGGCGCTGCAGAGATGAAGCCCCATATCGAAGAGCTGGCTCAAATAGCCGAATGTTTTGTGACCGCTTATCCCAATGCGGGATTACCTAATGCCATGGCTGAATACGATGAAACGCCCGGGCAGACGGCGGCAATCATTGCCGGATTTGCGGAAAAAGGCTGGGTAAATGCCGTGGGTGGTTGTTGCGGAACCACACCGGAACATATCAAGGCTATTGCAGAAGCTGTAAAACCATTTGAACCGCGAAAACGGCCATCTCCCGAAACGATAAATGAATGAAGTCTTCCTGACTGGGGAAACAGGTTAAAGCCGGGGTTTTTGAACAGGCGTATTATTATCGGGAAATAAAATTAATTTTGTATAGTTATTTTAAAAAAACAAATTTTCAGAAACGCTTCTTTGACTTATTTTCCCAAATACATTCCTGATACTCAATTGGCATTTTCACATGAACCTGTGTAAATGCTGCTGTGTAGCAATATTTTTTGCGTATCCGGGATCGGGCATAATTAAATCAGGAAATTATCCGGGCTGTATGCCGAATCAAAATTTATGAAGCTAATCAAAGAACGATATTTTTATGGCCAGGCGATCCAATCTTAATTCGAAAAATTTCAAACACCATCCCCATGATCATTGCGAAAGTGGAGCCGTTACAAACCTGTATAATTTCTACGGACTTCCTTTCAGTGAAGCTATGGTTTTTGGCATTGGCGCAGGCATTTTTTTTGCGCATACCAACCTGCTCAAAACAATGGGGGCGCCTATAACAACTTACCGGATTTTTCCGGGGAAAATTTTCCGGCAGGCTTCGGAGAGCTTAGGCATAAGGGTTGGCTCCACCTCGTTTATGCGTAAAAAGAATGCGCTGAGAAGCCTGAACGAAAAACTCCAAAATAATATTCCCGTCGGCCTGCTGACCGATATGTACTATCTGGAATACATGCCGGACATCTTCCGGTTTCATTTCAACGCCCATAACATTGTAGCTTATGGTATGGAAAACGGGCATTATATGGTTAGCGATTCTATCCTGGAAATTCCGGTGCTGATTACGCCAGGGCAACTCCAGAGCGCCCGGTTCACTCCGGGTTTGTTAAGCCCCAGGGGAAAAATGTACTGGATTGAATCCATGCCCGGCTCGGTAGAGCTGAAACCCGCCATTGCAGAAGGCATCCGCTTAGCCTGCAAACGCATGACCACTGCCCGCCGAAACGGTAGCGGCTGGCTGGCTATTCAGACCCTGGCAAAACGGATTGCAAAATATTCCGTAAAACACAGCCCCGAACGTGCAGCCGCCTTATTGCTGAATATCGTCCGGATGCAGGAAGTAGTGGGTACAGGAGGCGGTGGATTCCGGCCGCTTTACAGCACCTTTTTAAAAGAAGCCGCAGAGGTATGCCATAACCAGGAGCTGGCCGCCTATGCCGAAAAGATGCAGGATATCGCCGCTGCCTGGAGAAGTTTCGCTATCATGTCGGCACGCTGTGCCAAAACCAGGGGGCAACAGTCGGTTTCTTATCAGGATGTCAGTGACAGCCTGATGAAGATTGCACACCGGGAACGTGAATTTTTTACTGAATTAAGTACCTGTAAAATCTTATAGGCGATGACAACAATTGATATACCTTCCGATATGCTTTTCCTGTTCATCATCAAGATGGATCTGCAGATGCTGGACAATCTGCTTGATGATGACATGCAATACCTGGGCAAACCGAAGCCGGAATTTATTGCATGGCTGAAAGAGGAATTTGAACGATACCGGTCTATGGGCGATACCGACCTGCTGGCGCTGGAAGGGCGCTTTAATCAACAGTCCGAATCAGGATATTCCTTTATGGGGAATCATTCCAAACAAAGACTGGATCTGGTGATTCAGGTCAATGATAAGAAAGAAGCTGTCCGGCTTACTACTGCACCGGATTTCGTCTTTAATGACTTCAAGTTTGGCAATCTTTTTTAAGCATCATGACGCGGCGGCTGAAAGAAAACATCAGTAACTTAAAATACTTAGTGGTGCTGACCATACCGGCAGGAGTCTGGCTGGCCTTGTCGGGGGAAGGGATGATCAGTTTCCTCCTCCCCTTTATGAACTTTCTGGTAATCCCGCTGCTGGATTTTTTTCTGCCGGAATCCCGGGAAAATGTTCCCGCTGCATCCGAAGGCCGCATCAAATCAAACCGCTTATTCGACTGGATACTTTATCTCAATGTACCCTGCCAGTATTTCCTGCTGTTTTACATGCTGACGACTGTTACTTCCGGACAATTCCTCTGGTGGGAATCTGTAGGTAAAGTATGGAGCATGGGAATCTGCTCGGCGGTATTAGGCATCAATACCGCTCATGAATTGGGACACCGTCAGAACAAGCGCGACCAATGGCTGGCTAAGCTGCTGCTGTTCACCTGTATGTATTCCCATTTTTTTGTGGAGCATAACCGTGGTCATCATAAATATGTAGCCACCCCATTGGATCCGGCTACCGCCCGCCGTAACGAACCGGTATTCCTGTTTTATTTTCGCTCCATTTTTTTGGGCTATCGTTCTGCCTGGAATATCTCCAACAAGCTCTGCATCAAACAGGGGCATAAAGCATTATCATTCCGGAATGAGATGATTCGTCTGCATCTGCTGCAACTCCTGATGCTGCTGGTTATCTTTTTATGCTTTGGCTGGTTAGGCATTGCCCTGTTTTTGATTCAGTCGGCCATTGGAATTCTGGTGTTAGAAACCATTAATTATGTGGAGCATTACGGGCTGTTCCGGAAACAGTTGCCGGACGGAAATTATGAGAAGGTAAGGCCCGTCCATTCCTGGAACTCCGATCATATCCTGGGTCGTATTATGCTGCTGGAGCTGACCAGGCATTCGGATCATCATTACAAATCAACCCGGAAATACCAGATTCTCCGGCATTTTGATGGCAGTCCGCAATTGCCTTTGGGCTATCCCGGCTCTATGGTGCTGGCCTGGATTCCGCCGCTTTGGTTCCGTATTATGAATAAAAGAATTGACCTGATGGCTATGCAAGACAAGGATCTGCAGATTTCTGAAAACTGATAAGCACACTGTTTCGGTGCAATGTATCCGTAAAGCAGCCAGGTCGATCCTCTTTTGATTTTTTATATTAAAGATTATTTTTACAAAAAATTTCATGAAAAAGATATTTCCATTCCTGTGCTTTTCCCTGTTTACCATTTTTTCCGCACAAGCTCAATTTTCAGAAACAGCGCACTCCGCATATTTTGAAGAGCCGCAGGATGGCTATTCCAAACTGCTTTGCTTAAGTAATCAGCATACCGCTTTTGTTCATTTCCAGCTGAACGGAAAAGTGGTATTCAGACTCTTCGATGCCGGTTTCAAAACAATTGCGGAACAACAGGTAAAAGGCTCTTTTGATAATCTGAAAAACCCCAATTTGGTCGATTTAGACGATGTGGCTATTCTCGGCCTGTTTGAAAATAAAGCCGGAGTTACCGCTGTCATTTCTTCCGTTAAAAAAGACGATATCATCCTTACCCGTATGGTGTTCGATAAAAACGACGGGCATCTGATTGCGGATGAGCAGCTACAATCCGTTCCGCGTCAGAAAATGGAAGTAGTGATGGTGTGGAATGTGTATGCCAAAAAGGATGAATTGCTGGACAAGCTGCTGATGCCGGTTTCCTGCTTCAAACTGCTCAGGCACCGGGATGGAAAACATTATACGCTCATCAGCTATAACTCCCAAAATGAAGCCGGCGACCCGAACCAGGATACCCGGATATTACAGTTTGACGAAAACAATCAGCTTGTCCGTGAAACCAATTTAAAAGTCGCTGATAATACCATGCGGCGCATAGGTGTTTTGGATGCCAGTGAAACGGACAATAATCAGCTTGTGCTGCTGGTAAAAGGCGCCGGTGCAGCATCACCTAAAAGCAAAACTACCATCAAAGCCATCTACCTGGCGCCGGTTACTTTTGACGAAAGCCCCACCATTTTGGAAAATATAAATTTTGCCGGAGCGAAAAACCTGAAAGATGCCCGGTTGTATTTTAACCCGGCAACAAAACAATACCTCATTTTCTCCACGAAAGAATTGATGCCGGATATGAAAAGCAAACCATTCGCACCGGAAAAAAACAATGAGATCATACGCCCGAATGTTTATAAAACCATTTACAAACCCGGCGCTTCTCAATCGCAGACCACGCTGCTAAGCTCGCCGGCCCTGAGTTCGGTAGCATCGGGGAAATACCATAAACAAGGAACCTTGTCTTTGCTGCCCTGCCATGTTAGTTTTTTTCCAAACGGAGATTACCGGGTTATTTATGAAGAATATTATATCCGGCACATTAGCTATTCATCAGGGAAAATTCCAAATGCCGGCGGTTCCGGCATTAAAATGGGTGGTTCTTCCGGAGCAAATTCAAAATCGAGCAGTACCAAAATTCATAAAGGCGATATCGGGATTGTAGAATACCATGCCGACAATACCGAAAAAGGCGCATACTACATTCCCAAGGATTACCTCATTTTTGACAAAACGGAATTGAAGGATTATGCTTATCTCCACGGAGCTGTGCCTGAAATGAAAAGAGGATTGGGCCTTAAATCATTCTATTATTTGGAAAATGCCTCCACGCCCATGATTTTGTTTAATGATGAAGTTGCCGATGCAGAACGTGTCGAAGAAGGTAAAAAAGTAAAGACTATTATGGGCACGGAAGATTGTATCGGCTATTTCGTGTCTTTATCGGGCGATGAAGAAATGCCCACCCGAAAACCTGTTTTTTCAGGTGATGAAAAAAGACCTGTCGGAATCTTTTCCACCAGTGATTATGACCCCGAACGTCACTTATTGCTTACCCTGAAATTAGACAAGGCACATCCGAATAAAGGCGTTCAGGTAGTGGGGTATAAAATTGATTAGCCTTCGGAAATATGTGCTCCTTTATCTTTTTAACCGGTAATTTCCGTTTCAACTATGCTTCGATATTTAGCGATTGGCGATTCTTATACTATTGGCGAACAGGTGGCGCATGAACAGAATTTCCCGAACCAAACGGCTCGCCTGCTGAACACCATTTATGCGCTGCAGGTACATCATCCTGAAATCATAGCGATTACCGGCTGGACTACGGATGAGCTGATGGCTGCTATCAGAGAAAAGAATATGCAGGATGTTTTCGACTTTGTGACCCTGCTTATCGGCGTAAATAATCAGTATCGTGGTCGCAGCGTGGAAGATTACGAACCGGAATTTAGCGCATTGCTGGAAACGGCCATCCATTTTGCCGGAGGCCGTCCGGATAAAGTGTTTGTGCTGTCCATTCCCGACTGGGGCGTGACACCCTTTGCTGCCGACCGTGATGCACAGCAAATTGCAGAAGCGATTGACCGCTACAATGCAGCCAATAGCCGGATTGCCAAAGCCGCCGGCTGCCCCTATCTCGACATTACCGAAAGCAGCCGCGAGCATGGAACGGATCCCCGGTATGTAGCGGAAGACGGCCTGCATTATTCAGGAAAAGAATATGAAGCCTGGGCGATGCGGTTGGCTCCCATGATCGCAGCAGCTTTCCGACAGAGATTTAAGAACTTATTGCATTAATGGCTGCCTCTAAAATTCGTAGGTTTGCCAAAATTTTCCTGATTGACAGCAATAAAGCAATTGGCCGGACAAACCTTATGGTACGGGCTCAGTAATGTGGGCGCCCGGTTACTGAATTATGCGCTCACGCCCATCCTGACCTATCTGATGGTGAGCGGCAGTGCACAGGTGCAGTACGGGAACATGACACTGATTTATGCCTGGGCGGCGGTATTGAATGTCGTCTTTACCTATGGTTTTGAAACAGCCTATTTCCGGTTTTATAATAAGGAAGGTGCGAAGCATAACCGTATTTTTGAAACGGCCTTTGGCTCCATCTTCACCAGTACATTTTTATTTGCTTTCCTGCTGTTTTTCTTCCGGCAACCCATTGCCCGTTTCTTTGAGATAGATCAGTATGCGCATTACATTACCTGGTGTATTGCATTTATTGCTTTAGATGCGCTGGCTGCCATTCCATTTGCACGACTCAGGCAGGAAAATAAGCCTCGCAAATACGCTTTTATCAAGATTTTCGGTATTGTTATCAACCTGGGCGGCATTCTTTTTTTCATGGTGTATTTCCCGAAAATCGCCCGGGAAAATCCGCACACCGCATTCAGTAAATGGTATCTGCAGCAGAATGAACTGGGCTATATTCTGTTTGCTAACCTGCTGCAAAGCCTGTTTGTGTTCATCGCGCTGTTTCAGGAATGGCGACTGTTCCGATTCCGGATGGACAAGCATACCTGGCGGCAGATGATTATTTATAGTTCCCCGATGATTATCGTAGGTTTGGCCGGCATGGTGAATGAGGTGATGGATCGTCAGATGCTGGCCTGGCGGCTACCCTTTGATGCTGCCGACAATAAAAAACTGATTGCCATTTATGCCGCCAATTATAAATTAGCTATTTTCATTACCATTTTTCTGCAGGCCTTCAAGATGGCGGCAGAACCTTTTTTCTTCAACCAGGCAAAAGAAAAAAATGCGCCGGTAGTATATGCAAGGGTAATGAAATGGTTTGCAATTACTCTGGCAATCGCCTTTTTATTTACAACCCTGTATATTGATTTGTTGCAATATTTTGTAGGCAGCTCATACCGGAGCGGCTTAGGCGTAGTGCCCATTTTGTTAGCCGCCAATGTCTTCCTGGGTATATATTATAATCTCTCGGTCTGGTACAAGCTGACCGACAAAATGCGGATCGGTATGTACATCACGCTTATCGGCGCCTTCATTACCTTAGTCGGGAATTACTGCTTCATACCGGACTGGGGTTATTATGCCGCTGCCTGGACTACCTGTATCTGTTATTTCAGCATGGTCGTTATTACCTATTATATAGGACAGCGATATTTCCCGGTACCTTATCCGGTCAAAAAAATTATCTCCTATTTAGTCTGTGCTTTGCTGATATTTGGCTCCCAGCAATTAATCACTTTTGCCACGCAGTCGCTTGGTAATTCTGCTCAATTGATTCTGCGCACGATCAGCGGAAGTATGGGAATGCTGGCATTTCTGTACCTGGTGTTTGTGATAGAAAAGCAGGAGCTGAAAGGAATGCCGGTGATAGGAAAACTGATAAGGTAAGGGGTGACTGATTGGAAGATTTTGAAGTATCCCTGGAAACGGTCAAGCATTGTTCATTAGATATGACATTGCTAATATTTTAAAGATTGGCAACGTTTTTTGTTGGTGTCATCTCAAAAATCCGCATTCCCTGATTACTTTGTACTTTCGTTGCTGTTGATTTCCATCTTAAAATAACTTTCCAATGGCTGAAGAAAAAAAGCTTTTCCTCTTAGACGCAATGGCTCTGGTTTATCGTGCCTATTATGCACTGATTCGCAGTCCGCGCATCACTTCAAAAGGGAAAAATACCAATGCCCAGTTCGGCTTTACCAATACGCTTTTCGACCTGATTCAAAAAGAAAAACCTACGCATCTGGCTGTAGTGTGGGACACACATGCCCCCACGGAACGTCATATTGATTTTACCGACTATAAAGCCAACCGCCAGGATGCGCCGGAAGATCTGCTGGCATCCATTCCGGACATCAAGCGCATTGTAAAAGCCTTCAATCTGCCCTGTCTGGAATCAGATGGTTATGAAGCGGATGACATCGTGGGCACCTTAGCGCTGAAAGCCGGCGGAATGGACTATCAGGTATATATGGTGACGCCCGACAAGGATTACGGCCAAATCGTCCGGGACAATATTTTCATCTACACACCGGGATATAAAGGCGGTACTTATGAAGTGTTGGGCGAAAAGGAAGTATGCGAAAAATGGGGCATTGATAATGTACATCAGGTGATAGATGTGCTGGGACTGATGGGCGATGCGGTAGATAATATCCCGGGTATTGCCGGTGTTGGCGAAAAGACCGCTTCTAAATTATTGAAGGAATACGGAACACTTGAAAATGTATTAGAAAATGCCGATAACATCAAAGGCGCCTTAGGCGAAAAAATCCGTGCCGGGAAAGAAGCTGCGGTTATCTCCAAAAAACTGGCTACTATCATCACTAATGTACCGGTTGAATTTCATGAAGAAGATTTCCGGCTGAAGGAATGGAATACCGATGCCT
This sequence comes from uncultured Taibaiella sp., assembly GCA_964622775.1. GTDB lineage: Bacteria > Bacteroidota > Bacteroidia > Chitinophagales > Chitinophagaceae > CAZUSO01. The sequence goes on from CAZUSO010000074.1 coordinate 9,091, forward strand.
TGCAGGAAGTATTTAATGAATTGGAATTTCGCACCATTGGCAAGCGGATTTTGGCATCACAAAACGGAGGTGCGGCGGCAGAAAATACACCGGCTCCGGCTCTTGATTTATTTGGGAATCCGGTTACGCCAAAAGAAAAGATAGCAGCCCCGCCCCGGCAAAAAGATTTGTTTGCCGAGATGGAAGGCATGAAAACAATAGCTGATACCAGGCCGGATTATGTATTGATAAATGATGAGCAGGCATTAGCCGTGCTGATACAAACGGCCATGCAACAAAAGGAAATTTGCTTCGATACGGAAACTACAGGCACGGATGCAATGAGCGCGGAATTGGTGGGTCTGAGCTTTTCCTGGAAGCCTGGCGAAGGGTTTTATATTCCCTGTAGCGATAATGAAACGGAAACAAAACAATTACTCGAAAAGCTGCGCCTGTTATTTGAAAATGACTCCGTATTGTGGATAGGGCAAAATATCAAGTATGATTTATTGATGCTTAAAAACTACGGATTCGATTTAAAGGGAAATCATTTTGACACGATGCTGGCCGATTACGCCATAGAGCCGGAAGCCAAGCGGAATATGGATTTGCTGAGTATGAAGTACCTGAACTATAAGCCAATCAGCATCGAAACCCTTATCGGTAAAAAAGGGAAGGGGCAGGGCAATATGCGGGATGTAGCTCCCGATGTGGCGAAAGACTATGCTGCCGAAGATGCTGATATTACGTTGCAGCTCAAACATATTTTTGAGCCGATGTTGAAAAAGGAAAATGTGGAACCCTTATTTTACAAGGTGGAAAATCCCTTAGCGCCAGTGCTGGCGGCTATGGAGTTTGAAGGCGTGAAGATTGATGTGGATTTTCTGAACGAATATTCCAAAGAATTAGAAAGGGAAATACGGATTGCCGAGCAAAGCGTATATCGTCAGGCCGGAGTAACGTTCAACCTTGCATCGCCCAAACAATTAGGGGAAGTACTTTTTGACAAAATGAAGCTGGACGATAAGGCGAAGAAGACCAAAACCGGCCAGTACGCTACGGGTGAGGATGTGTTGCAAAAGCTGCGCGTACGACACGAGATAGTCGATAATATTTTGGTATTTCGTGAGTTCAGCAAGCTGAAATCTACTTATTCCGACTCGCTACCGCTCATGGTGAACCCGAAAACGGGTCGCGTGCATACTTCGTTTAACCAGTCGGTGGTGGTTACGGGACGGCTGAGCAGCATCAATCCCAACCTGCAAAACATTCCTATAAGAACGGACAAGGGACGCGAAATACGCAAAGCGTTTGTAGCGCGCGACGAAGGTCACACTTTACTTTCCGCCGATTATTCGCAGATAGAGCTTCGGGTGGTGGCGGCCATCAGCGGCGATGAGAACATGATACAGGCTTTCGTGGACAAAAAGGATATTCACCGCGCTACTGCGGCAAAGGTTTACGGCATCAGCGAAGATGAAGTAACCTTTGAAATGCGACGCAATGCCAAGGCAGTCAATTTTGGCATCATCTACGGGCAGTCTGCCTTCGGGCTGGCCGGAAGCCTCGGCATCAGCCGCAGTGAAGCAAAAGAAATCATCGACAATTATTTTTCCCAGTATCATTCCATCAAAAAGTACATGGACGACAGCATCAAGTTTGCACAATCGCACGGTTACGTGCAAACGCTGATGGGGCGTAAAATAAAACTGGCCGATATTAACTCTGCCAACCAAACCATACGGGGCTTTGCCGAGCGGGTATCTGTCAATGCGCCGATACAAGGTAGCGCCGCCGATATGATTAAGCTGGCGATGATCAAAATTCACAGCGAAATAAAACGCCAAAATCTCCAGACAAAAATGATATTGCAGGTACACGATGAACTGGTGTTTGACGTGCCGAAAGATGAAACCGATGTCGTAAAATCTTTGGTTTTAAATTGTATGGAAACCGCTTTGGCATTGCCTAATAATGTGCCGATAGTTGCGGAATGTGGAACAGGAGACAATTGGCTGGATGCGCATTAAGGTTGTTTATTTTCAAAAGTTCCCAATTTGGGAAATTTATTTTATCTTTGTAAAAAATGAGGATAATAGCAATAAAAACATTGCGGGAATTTTGGCAACTGAACGCCGATGCAGAACCACCGCTTAAAACGTGATATGCCGAAGCGGAAAAAGCGGATTGGGAAAATGCCAATGCAGTGAAAGAAAGTTATCCTTACATAAGTTTGCTCAAAGACAACAGAGTTTGCTTCAACATAAAAGGCAACGATTACAGAATAGTGATAAAAATAAATTACAGGTACAAGGTTGTGTATATCCGCTTTGTAGGCACGCACGCTGAATACGATAAAATTAATGCTAATACAATTTGACGATGAATATAAAACCGATAAAAACTGAAGCCGACTACAAACGCGTTTTGAAACGTATAGACAAAATAATGGACGCGGAACTCAACACGCCCAAAGGCGATGAGTTGGATATTTTAGCCACGCTCGTAGAAAAATACGAAAAGGAACATTATCCAATATCGGACCCCGACCCGATTGAAGCCATAAAATTCAGAATGGACCAAATGGGTTATACACAGAAAGACCTTGCCAAAGCATTAGGTTTAAAAAGCCGTGCAAGCGAAATTTTAAACAGGAAACGTAAGCTCACCTTAGCAATGATACGCAAGCTGCATACAACACTAAATATACCTGCGGAAATACTCGTGAAAGCGTATTGATTACTTGTTATTGGGGAATTATGCGCATTAAGATTTTTTTGCAACCCAAAGGCTTAATAGTAGTGGTGTGAAACTACAAGTTTAGCACAGTGGGCAAGGCTATATGTGCATTAGGATCTGTAATGTAAAATTTCTATATAATGTACTTTCCTCCAATAACCGCTTAATTATTTTAGTAATGTCTGTATTTTCAGCATTAGTCATTCGCAAAAAATGTTACGGAACAAAAATAGTAAAAACTTTTTGCCACCACACTGAGGCCTCCTCTTAATTTCAACACTATCGTTTGATAAAACAAAACACCAAAAATGAAAAGTAAAAAAGCTTCTCAAACATTTTTTTTTGTCACCTTGACAAGAAAACCTAACTTCGGTAAAAAATAAACACCATGGAAGTTTTAAATATCGGCGAACTGAAAGCCAACTTTTCCGAAGTGATTAAAAAAGTGTTATCGGGGAAAGAAATCGGTATTGCTTATGGCAAGAAAAAAGAAATTGTAGCTAAGATAGTGCCTAAATCTGCCGCAAAAAAGAAACGTAAAATCGGTTTGTTAGACGGCAAGGGAAAAGTAAGTTTTCCCCGCGATTTTAAAATTACGGAAGAAGAATTTCTTGGCTTATGACTTATCTTTTAGACACGCGCTATTTGCTTTGGGCGATTGCAGATTCTAAAAAGCTTTCCAAAAAGCTGAAAATATTACTTGCAGATGCGGACAACAAAATTGTGGTAAGCGCCGTCAGTTTTTGGGAAATATCGCTCAAAACGTCCATCGGCAAACTAAAAATTTCAGGGTTTAATCCCGAAGACGTGCCTGCCCTGTGTCAAACAATCGGCTTTGAAATACAGGCATTGTCGGCTCAGGAAAGTTCCACATATCATCAGCTTCAGGCAACGCACCACAAAGACTCTTTTAACCGTATGCTGATATGGCAGGCGATACGGAACAACTACACGCTCATCAGCGCAGATGACGATGTAAAAAAATACGTGTCATCTGGTTTGAAAGTTTATCAGGAAAAATAATGAAAGTTGTCCGGAGTACACCCCGAATAACTGAGGATGAAATCCGTGGAAAAGCGAACCGTACAAGATACAAGCCTGAAAGGCTTGAACAGCTAATGGCTGCTTATTGAAACAGCCGCAGGTTTCTCCTGCGGTTACGCATATTGAATCCAGAATGGCTTCTTAAAAACAATATATTTTATATATGATACAGAAAGATAACCATCCGCGATAATTTGAGATTCACCACTTGGTTTGGGTACATCCCAAATTGTCGCACCGGAGCAATCTGCCGAATGTAAAAGGTATCGTCATTCCGGGTGAAGCGTATAAGCGGTCGTCATTCC
>CAZUSO010000075.1:0-12656 GCA_964622775.1 uncultured Taibaiella sp.
ATATCAGCTCAAAAAAAACTATATTTGGATATGGATTGCTATTGATAGATATGGGGAAAGATTCATCAACTTCATATTGGGTAAAAGGGAGAGAGCAACCTGCAAAAGACTTTGGAAAAATATAAAAGATAAAGCTATACAACAATTTATGACGGATTAATTGGGAGGCTTATGCAGGGGTGGTTCCTAACGATAAGCATATCCAAAGCAGAAGCCTATATTGTTGAAGGGTATAATAGCTTATTCAGACATTTTTTACCAAAAATGAGAAGAAAAACAAAATGGTATAGCAAGAGCTTGAAAATGTTAGAATATTCCATACTGCTCCTGATGCTTAAAAGGAATAAACAGCTTGATTTGATAATCATTAATTTAGTTACTAATGCCAAATATTTTTATTGACTCCACTAATTATTTAGCTACTCACCATGTGGACTTTATGCCAGACGGCTTTTTACAGATAATAAATGACAAGCCTGTCATCACTCATATTAACCTTGATAACAACGACAGCCTGCTTAGTTATTTTGAAACGGTTTTTAAATAGAAATTATCCGCCCTTCCGAATTTGCCCTTCCGAAGTTCAGGTAAAAAGGATTTAATATCCGGCTTATCCCTGCGGAGCAATCCGAACAGCGTAAAACACAAAGACTGCCTTTGCAATAAAGACCCGTTCGGCATTCTCCGGACTATGTCGCAGCAGTATCCATTCAGAGAATGGATATCGTGGAATTAACACCACTCAGCCCCGGGCCAGGACTATAGATACTACGTCCTTCCAGGGCTATTATACATCAAAGCGTGTTCGGCGTTTTTTCAGGCTACGGCAAACGGTGGAAAGTCATGGATCTTCGTGATTCAAAAAAACAAAAACGATAATTATTTTTCCGCAGTAAATGCTTTAACGGTCTTATTTGCGGTCAGAGATTGCTGCTGCTGCGATGTTTCCGGAGAAACGCAGAACGGAGGCTATCATACTTCAAAAACCCTTTTCCGGATTATCTCCGCTAAAAACTCAATTCATAGCTAAGCGTAAATATCCAGTCGGCATAGCTATTGGCCGGGTCGTTTCTGTTTTGCCCCATAATATTCAGGCTGAGCTGCTGCTGTTTGGCAAAGGCATATCGTGCATTCAAACGGCTGTTGAATACCGTTACAGCACCTGCTGCACCTGCATTTTCAGTCATGTTATAAGCAAGCGACAGATTGGTAGTCAGCTTATCACGCAGCAATATATAGCCCATTGTGGCCACAGGCCCCTGAATAACCGTATTGCCAATAGCCATGGTATTGAGCACGTAATTATATCCGATAGCAAGCATAATTTTCCGGGGAATAAAGTTAGTACTCCAGGTAGCGGCTGCATTATAAAACCGCGAGCTGCTTTGATCGTCCACCGTGGAGCCGTTTTTATTTTGCGCATCTAAAAAGTTTCCGCTCAGATTCAGGCTATGCATTGCAGCATCTGTTTTTGACAGGATAAAATTCGTATTCAACATAGCATTTTGCGATACCTGCAAAAAATCAAGGGTATCAATATACTGGTAAGGATTGACCTGATTGATGTTCATAAAGCGGGTCTGCACATTGGTAAAAGAACGGAAATTGGAGTAATTGGCCAGAATTTGTATGGTTTCTTTAGGCATAAATACCACATTCAATACGCCCACGGTTCTGTTATTTGTCGCGGCTTTAGTATTGTTCAGATTATCTTTTTGCAATCCGAGTGAAGCGCCTAATGTCAGTTTATTATTAAACAATACCTGGTTGAGGTTTACGGTATAGTTTTCCATATCATTCGTGAAATAATAAGCGCCTAATGTTCTGTAACCCGGATCAACCCGTTCATAGCCCAGGCCGATGATGGTTTGCCTGAATGCATAGTTCAGGCCGGATTTAAACGCATGATGGTACTCTGTAGAGCCTGTAGTTTTCATAAATAAGGCTGCGGCATTCGTGCCGCTACTCCTATCGGAAGCATTGTCAGCTTCCTGGCCGGTAATGGTGGTCAGCCCGGAATTGGCATATTCTGCCGACAGCTCTAAGCCCTTAATAATTTTGACACCTGCCTCAAGGCTGGTAGCAATATTAGTCTGAGGGCGGATATTGAAGCTGTCGGGAGGCAGTATATTTATAGAGGAAATATCATCTTTTGCATGAAATAAAGTATAGGCTACCCGGAAACGATCTGCCACATAACCCAATTTCAGGCCTTTGCCCATACGCTTGTAAGCTGCCGGCGATGCGGTATTATTTTCGTCAAAATCCTGTGCGCGCTGCAGCCTGCCTATCATAGCGGAAAAGCGCCATTTTCCGGGCTCCAGATCTACACCGGCGCCGTCGAACAAATGCCCGTTCAGGGTGTAGGGAGAAAAAGCCATAGCCACATTACCGATATGCGCTTTAGCCCATTTATAGGAAGGATGTATGGACAGACGGGAAGGCAATGTCGGGTATTGAAAGCTGCCGCCCACATTGGTTAGTGTAAAGCTGAACGGAATATCTATGAGGTTTGCGATTCGGAAATTCAACATTCCGTTGGCAAAGTAAGTAAAGGGCAGACGCTCATTCAGGTTGTTATTACCCTGGTAAAATATACCACTTAAAGCGGCGCTGCCGTTCATCTTAAGCAACTGGTCTTTTTGAAACCCATCCGTTACATTTTCCAAATCCACATCTTGAGCGGACAGGGTTCCGGCGCAGGAAAGCAATGCGATAACGGCGATTGTTTTTCTATAAAAATTCATAAGTATTTTTAATTGTATGGTCAATAATGATGATTGCACCGCTATGCCTTATTTCAAAATTTCAGGTTGGGCTGCCGGCTTAAAGGTGATGGATTTCACATCACTTTTAGGCCCCTCTTCGTCCTGGAATTTCAGCGCAATAGCATACACATAGTTATCTCCCGCAGTAACGGTTTTATCCGTATAAGCTGCAGTACCTAAAGGCACATTGGCCAGCATCTCAAATGTCTTATCTACAGCCTTTCTGCGGTATATGATATACGATTGCTGACCAGGACGTTCGACACCTGCCCAGGACAAGGCCACGCCCTCGTGCGTATTGCGAACGGTAATATTTACTTTGGTAAAATCTTTTTCTTTGGGTAATTCAAACAAGGTCGCTGCGGAATAAGCGCTTACTTCACCGGCAGCGCCAACGGAGGCCACACGGTACTCGTAAGCCGAACCGTAGCTCAGGTTACTGTCTGTACACTGCGGAAAATTTGTAACACCGCCTAAGTTTTGAAAACTACCGGTACCGGCTACCCTGCGCTGCACCTGGTAGCCTGTGATATAGTTGTCCATTTTTCGGGCATCATCCCAGGATAGGTTCAGTTTGCCATTGGCATAGTAAGTCTGCACGGTTGCCGGCGGATATACTTTCACCGCCCTGTCGGGTTTAATCTGCACCGGCTGACTTGGCATGCTCACATCTTGTCTTAAGTTTTCGGCTATTACATAATAATTATATACAGACCTGCCGCTTAGCTCAGCAGAAGTATCTATAAAATAAGTTCCTTCTGTTATGGCGCCGGACAACAGCGTAGGCTCGGTACCGTCATAACCGCGATAAACATGGTAGGCATACAAGCTGTTGTTCTTAGCGCTATCCCAGTCCAGGCGGATATTTGCACCTTCCTGTACGGCACGCAGGTTTTCGGGCGGCATGGGCTTACTGAACTTAGTATAAGAGCCTATGGTCTGCGCAGGAACTTCCTGTGTAAAGCCTACACTTTGGGCAAAAATATAGCGGGCATCATAGGTATATTTTTGACCGACTTTGAGTTTATAATCAATAAATGCAGTATCTGTTACGGGCAGCATGGCGATCTCCTCATAGCTGTCTTCTCCTGCTTTTCTTTGAATCTGGATACCCTTGATGTAAGGTTTGGAGGGCGCCTGAGGCCAGGAAAGGCGTACACCGTCTATAACTTCTTCTGAATTCAGCTTCAACAGCAATGGCGCATTTTTATAAGAAACGGCATAGGCAAAGATGGTATCGGAGGGCTGACCCTGGTTGCCGAATATATCTTCCGGCACTACCCAGGCCAAAATTTCGTCTTCGGGCTTAGCGGACAAGTTGATACTCCCTTCTACCTGATTAGTGTTCAAATATCCTCCACGCTTCAAAATGCCCGGCAATAAAATGCCGTTTTTCAAAGTGTACATTCTAAATCTCAAGGAAGGCATTGATTTATCGGTAACTGTAAAATTTTCATTTCGGGTACCTAAAGCCAAAATGCGATCTGCATTTTCCTCATGATGCACCTGATCAATTGTATAATTCCATTTTAAAGACAGCACGGTATCATTATAAGTGCGCACCCTGCTGCTATCAATCCTAAAATGTTTAAGGCCTTCGTTTTCAGCTTTGGCCGTTTGCACGGCATAACCCAAAACTGTTGATGCATTATTATTGTCCACTCTCGTAATACGATAGATATAGGTTTTACCATTTTCTACTTTTTCATCTAACCATGCGTCGCCCATCGCTATTTGAAACCGAATATCAAGGAAATAATCATCTTCAATAGTTTTGACTGCAGCTCTATTATTAAACAAACGCAACAGTTCTGCTGTGCTTTTTAGTTTGTAACGATACAAAAGCGCATCTAACTCTTGTTGATTAAACATGGCTCGTAATTCTTTTTGAGCAGCTACAGGCTTCACATTCGCTACCTTCACATAGTCAGGATCGGTATTACTGTTTCCCTCGTACATAGCGCGCTCCACAACAAATTGTGTAGTGCTTACATACGTTAAGCTATCCCCGCCCAGTATTTCAGAGCTGCTGAACAAGAGGTAATTCCCCCTATGTGAAGTACCACTTTTTATAACCTGGTTTTCCTGGATGTTCAACTGGCCAAAACATAAGTTGAAGGACAGAAGCATACAGAAAACTGTCAACATATATTTATTCATTTTTGACATAAAATTCTTTTTTTTGATTATCATTTTTAAAAATCCACATCTAAATCCGTGATATTGAATTCAGCCTTTTTGCCTTCAACATAATTAAAGTCCACATCTATATCAATACCATCAATTATTACTATATTCCTTACTCTTAGTTCAGCATCACCCCTTGCATACCAACATTTTAGATTCTTCACACTTTCGGAAAGAGGCAGCAGCTCGGAATATGGGCTCGGATTTCCATATCCGCCAACGAAATTAAAGCTACCATAAATTGAAGGCAGGTTTAATTTATTGCAACGGGTAAGCCAACAACCTATATTTCTTTGTACATATCCATTTATGTCAAGTTTTGCATTAGCTGCTAACTTGAACTCTGGTGAATTACCTTGTTGTGGGAACTTGAAGAAAAGGTTGACTTTACCACCAGCGTTCACATTTATTTCATGATTAAACAGCAAGCCATCGTCATCAGAATCATTAATGTTAAGTTCTAATTCAGCCTTTAAATTAACGCCATGAAATCTTGCTCCGTCATTATCTAATGCTTCCGGTTCTATTAACTTCCACCATTTGTTTTTTTCTTCAACAGGGAATAGCCTGTGATCGCGCTCTACATTCACACCCAGACCTACAAAAGCATTTCCTTTAAGAAGACCATCCAGGATATCCAGGTTAGCATTCACCCCAAGGAAAAGGAAGCTGCTATCAAACTTACGTGTGTCCACAACAGCTAATAACAAGCCGTCAACCGTCAGTTTCGTTTTAGGAATAATGGGTACCTGGCCATTAACTTTCAGCATAACTTTGGTATTGCAAAAATCAATACTGCCTTCGGCTTTAACCCATAATTCATCTAACATCCAAAGCTCACCGAATATCTGCAGCTCCGGTGCAGGAATGCCGATGTCGCACTTTGTGTTGAATATAATCCTAACGCCTCCGTCTTTAATGAGCAGTGTTTTCTTCGGTACACCCACAGGATTGAAATCGCCTCTGATTTCTACCATATACCTTCCTTCCTTGGTGTCGAAATCAAATCCACCACCGATACCATACCACTGTATAGGCCCGGCTGATGTCGGGTTGGGCGGTACGGTAATCAAAGGTGTGGGCAGCTCTACTTTAACATCTGCAAAAAGCCTCATACCTGTCGGATGGTATTTATAATACCCAAACTTGGCTTTAAGAGCAGTTTCTAAGGCCTTTAATTCTCCTTCCCCTTCAAAACCTGTCTTTTCATCATTCGCTACAAATTTTACTTTAACCGCCAACTCAAACGCCGGAGATTTAATGCCCAACCCTATCTCATTGATATCAACACTGATTTTATTATCAATACAAGACACCAATAAAGATGCATGAGCAGCAGCGCTGATACCTTTTTCCGACTTGCCTTTTTCCGACTTATCATCATCATCTCCTCCGGAACCAAATTCCAGACCGCCCTTAAATCCGATAGCCCAGTTTACCACCGCCTCATCCACCATTTGGTAAGCATCGCTTCCGGCATCATCATTGTTATCATCTCCATCATCATCGTTGTCAACATCATTGTCATTCCCTTTATCATTATTGTCGCCGTTATCTGCATCCGCCTCAATATCATCCGATGCGAGAAACTCCAGCATCTCATCTTTGCTCACCCCCGTGCTGCCAATGCTTACCAGCAATTTGCTGAGCTTGATGCTGGCTACGCCTAAAGACACTTTTGCATTAGCCGATGCCATCAGCAGAAAGGACCAGTCTTTGGTTGCAAACTCAAAACGTTTAATTTCTACAGGGAAAAGTTCCGCTGAAAATTTACTTTGACTGTCTCCTTTATCCTTGTCTTTGCTTTTATAATTAAGCTTACCGCTTGCGGCAAATTTGAACGATTTCAATCCGCTGTCGTACTCCATACTGATGGCATCCGTTGCGCTCTGTTTAAAAGACAAACCTTTAACCCCTATCCCATCGCCGCCAATACGGAAACTTGCGGCCACTGAAAAACCTTTTGATTTTTTAAGAAACTTAAATTCGTTGATAAATAAAGTATCTGCTCCGGCGCCTTTTTCCGGCTTTTTAAGATAGGCATAACCGCCTATGCTCATACCAAAATTGGTGGTGCCGATGCCGTAAATACCCACTTCTTGTAGCTTGGCTCGAATCTTCTGAATAGCCAACTCGGGTGTTTTATCATCAATATTGACAATTACATCCTTCAGGCTATAATCTTCACCGAAAGTAAAACGCTTTACTTTCAGATAACCTGTTTCATCATCCATGAGCTTTAAACCGGCTACTTCGGGGAAGCTTACACCACCTTCAAAAGACAAACCGTCTTCCGTCAGCACCCCGGAGGCTTTCACAATAGTGGTCGGTACAATATTTCCTAAGGTGGTGTGCAACAGATCCTCATTATCAGGACCAGCCATAATCACTTTAAACGTATCGCTTTTCTGCAGGGAGTTGATCTTGTGGCCTTCGGGCACCAATACTACTTCCGGCACCTCATCTTCCATATCTTTAGCTTCTTTATGTCTGCTGTTCCTGATATGGGCATCCTCCAGTTGCAAGCCCGTTTTGCTGATATTACTTTCCTCTTCCAACTTCAGGATCACCTCCTCGCCCGTAATACCGCCGATAGCATAAGTATCATTCCCGTTTTTATCTTTCATGGCAATCATATAGATGCCATCCTCATCCGAAAGCACTACTGAGGCGAAGTCAAATGCTTTAAGGTTGTACTCCGTTTCATTAAAACGTAAATTCATTGTTGGTACAGCATTTCCGTCTTCATCTACCTTTACGGGCTGATTTTCGAAGGTCAGCGCACTGTTATCTTCACCTGGACTGAACACCTCGTTGCCAGGCGGAATCAGGCTGCCGGAGATCAGATATACATCGGGATCCGCATTGCTTGCCTTGATTTCGGTAAGTGTAAACTCAAAACCCGCCAGCGTGTTAACTTCCGGTATTTGTGAAGAATCCAAAGCAATGTTCAACGTAGCATTTTGCTCCAACTGTATGGCTTTGCTATACGGAGTATGCTTTGCCAATGCGGCACGCAGGGTATAAGGTTCATTTTTATTTACAATTAAGGAGTATGCTCCGTTTTTATCCGTAAGCGATTCCCTGTTGATGCCTTCGATATAGACTTTTGCATTTTGCAGTGGCTTGTTTTCCGCATTGGTAACCATCCCGCTTAATCTTACATAATCGTCTATATTGATAATGGTAACACCGGTATCGGTAACGCTAAACGAACGGGTAATGCTAAACGGCAATATTGCAGTTTCCTTATCACCTTCCGTAATTTGGAGCTTATAATCTTTAAAAGGCAGCAGCATTTGCACTACTTCGTTGTGGCTGCCCGTTAGTGTTCCTAAGTTGTCTGGAAATTCAATTTTTGCTTTGCCTGTTCCGCCTTTGAATACGAATTTGAACCGGGCATAATCCCTTACTCTTTTCAAAATTACCGTTGGTATGCCCCGTCCGGCTGTGCTGAGCACATATTCTGTACCTGCCAGATGATTGTAAGCTTCTTCATAGCTATTGCCATGCAAACCTAACACCTGCGGGTCGGTATTAGCTAAGGATCTGACTTTGGTTTCTATATTCTGGAGTGTGTTTATTATTGTCTGTTTCCATTCTTCAGCATTAGCCACAGTCGTACGACTTAGCTCCTTACCCCAGGTGTAAGTGTCGGTGTAGCTTTCCGTTTTCTCTGACTCAAAGCTGATTTTTATCTTTTTTTCATTACCGGGTACATAAAAAGAATAGAAGCCATATTGATTAGTCGTAACAGAAACATAAGGGGTATTATTGTCTGCTCCTGAAACTTTTACCAGCACATTCGCCAATGGTCTTTGGTTCTCGTTCAGCACACGCCCTGTAATCGTGGCTCTGCCAAAATCGAAATTGAAATTTTTTGTGATTATTCCCTTTTCAGCCGATGCCGGCGTGATTGTTTCAGCGGGCGCATTTACATTATTCAACCTGTTGTTTGCATCGCGTACCATTACTTCATACTTCAGGTTTGCATTTATGCTGCCGCTTTCCTGTGCAGGAATAGTAAGCGCATACTTGCCCTGCTCATCGGTTACGGCGCTCACCTGGCTCAGTGTAGTCGTTCCCTGTTTCAATGAAAGGGTGACGGTTTGTGCTGCTTTGGCAATACCGTTATATTCCACCTTACCATTGAACTGGATCAGGTTATCAAGATGAATATTTTTCTGTATCGCAATTTTTTTATCCTGGTTGTTCTGCCACCATGCCATTGCCCGCTGCCCTTCGTAGGTATCGTCAATCTGCCCGTACAGTACGTTTGTACCACAGGTGGTACGCAGCAGGTATTTTTGACCTTGTAATTTAGGGAGGTTGCCGATCACCGGAACATAATTATTCATTTGTTTCTTTTCCGCTTCATCTCTGGCCAGCAATACAAATGTTTCTCCGTTGTAGGTAATTGAAGTGGCGGCAAGTTTATTTTGGAGAAAACTCAGGTGCTCCTCATAATAGCTTTTGGAAACAAAAATTTCCACGCCCAAATGTTCAGGCTGTTGGGCATTATCGGAATTAATACGGGTCCCTAAGGTCAGGTGTAATGTATTTAAGCCGAGTGTTACATCGCCGTTCAAATCATCTTTACCGGAATTGGTATAGGCAATTGTTTTAATCTTAGGAGCAGTATGGCCGGGTATGGCTGCACTTACCTGCACTTCATTTTTTCCGTTTACAAATTTTGAATGATTAATGACGGATTTGGGGAATTCCGCTTTGTATTTTCCCTTATTATCCGTTCTCAGCAATAAAGAATCTATCAGTTCATTTTCTATATAAAAACGGAGCTTCACTTCAGCATAGGTGCCCACCGGAGTAGCATCACCTTTCAGCTCCGTATTATCATCTACGGCGTAAATCTCATCCCCCGGAATTTCATACGAATCCGGGAGTCTTTTCCGATCATAAGCCGTAGTGTTCAGCTTCCATGTTACCGTACCGGCTACAGCCACAGGTTTGGCTATGGTCACGGTTTGCAATGCAGATGTAACGGGATAGCCGCCACAATCGAACGATACGGTATATTCATACGTTGCTCCTGCATCCAGTTTGTCCACATATACATTAGGCGCAGTGACTGTTTTCTTCATCCAGGGATCATTGCTTCCTTTTTTTCTGTATGATACCCAATAGCTGCTCAGTCCCGGCGCGGGCGTCCAGGTAAGGCTGAATACGCCGGGTTGTGTATTGCACACTATATTGGACAGTTCAGGACAGTTGGGAACAGCGCTGAAAAAGGACACCTCACTATAGCCGCCATTTAGGAAGATGCTCTTATCTTCATTGGCGGATACGTTTGCCGCCTTTACCCGCCAGGCATACATCTTGCCGGGGATCAGCAGGGGATGCGCAGCGCTCCACAGCAAACTGGTCTGGCTTGTTTTTTCCTCGTATAATATTTTTGACTGGGCAAATGCCGCTTCCGGGTTATTGGCATAGCTGTTGATGTTGCTGTTGATTTCCACGATCTGGAAAGTGTATTCCGTAGGCTCCATCGGGTTAGGCCGGTGTCTTGGTGTCCACGTAAAAACAATATTGGCAGGCTCTGTAATTTTTACATTTGTTCCTTTTGCCGGCGCATTTAAAAGCGGCGGGTCGCTAAAAGAAAAGAAGGCTATGGCACAAGCCTGATGACTCACCTTTTCACCTGTAGTGGCCTCAAATGCTTCAAAGCAAAAATCATAAATATCTTCTGGCAAAATGCCGCCCTGTTGATATTCAGCCGCTGTCATACCACCTGAAAACAACAGATTATTGGCATTAAACAATTTCACAAAGTCGTTTAATGAAAGCTGTACGGGCACACCGGTCTGCAACATAAAGGTATTGGTTACCGCAGCCGGGTTGGTGGTGATTTGTATACCTGTTGTGCGCCCTTTAATGCTCATTCTTAATTTTACCTGTAGTCCCGAACGAGTCAGGTCATTATTGATTAGGGTAACCATCAGCCGGGGCGATGCACCCTGGTAGAAACTGCTTAACTGGAGGGAATAGGGCGGTATTAACTGCGGCGCAATAGTAACGGGCATCTGGGCATGGGCATTGTCAGGCATTCCCCAGTACGCGACAATTACACATAGGAACAGCAGAACCCTTTTGAATGTCTTTAGCATAGACTTTTTTGATTATTTTTATGAGAATGGAAAATGTTATTTTTATAAAATCTCTATCTTGATGCTACGAAAGCCATAAGGCGTTTCTAACAACAGGATATAAGTACCGGTATCTAAAGAAAGGCTATATTGGATTGTAGCTTCTTTAGGAATGGCTTCCCGGCGCATATCTGCTAATACCCCGGTAGTCGCAGTGATGAGTGTCAGGTTTACATCTGCTTCTTTCTGCAGCTCGATATCTACAGAAAAGCTACCGTTTGACGGATTGGGATAAGCAAGGTATTTCTTAATAAAGGGATACCTGGGAACATCCGGCATTTCATCAACAGAAACTTCTACTATAATCACCTGTGAGATTTTATCTTCATAACATTCCCCCATATAAGCCCGCATGCCTACCTCATAAATACCGGTATCTGCGAAAGAAATTTCTGCATAGGAAGTCTGCCTGCTGATAATAGTACAGGAGGGAGGTAGGAGCCATTGTATGCTGTCCGGCTGGGGATCCGTAATATTGACCAAAGTGATTACACTGTCCAGAAATCCCTGTGAGGCTACTATAAAATCCGAGCTGACGGTTCCATCAGAAACCGCAATAACAATCTGGTCTGTTGCAGTACATCCTTCCGGAGTAGTAACCGTAAGGGTGTATGTTCCCGGATCCGACACCGTTACCGCTGCGGCATCGCTGGTAAAACCATTGTCAGCAGTCCAGGAATAGGATGCATCTTCAGCTTCCATATCCACGCTTAATACCGCGGCCTGTTGTGCGCATAAGGTTCTGTCGGGGCCGAGGTCAATAATAAGGGGATCGCCGGAATGTTCTATATGGAACGTGTCATACAACTGACAGCCGTTTTCATCCGTAGTGATTAAGGTATAAGTACCTGTAGCGAGGTTGTTGATCTCCGATGTTGTTGCCTCGTTACTCCACAAATAAGTATAAGGGGCAGTACCGCCGGTAACACTTACGGTTATAGCGCCATTTGTCGCACCGGAACAAACTGGTTGCTCCACTGTGGCCGTAGATTGCAATGCCGAAGGCTGTGTCAGCGTAATTTCAGTTTCATCCATACAACCGGCTTCGTCCATTATGGTGATTAAATAAGTGCCGGCAGCTAAGCCGTTGAAAATATTATTGCCGGTAAAAGGTTCAGCGTTTATGGCATACTGGTAAGGGGCAGTACCGCCGGATACGCTTACGGCAATAGCGCCGTCCGTTGCTCCGAAGCAAGCCGGTTGCGTTACCGTGGCTGTGGATTGCAATGCCGATGCCGGCTGTGTCAGCGTAACTTCCAGCTCATCCGCACAGCCTGCATTATCCATAACAGCAATGAGATAAGTGCCGGCAACCAAATCACTGAAAATATTATTGCCGGTAAAGGGTTCAGCGTTTATGGCATACTGGTAAGGGGCAGTACCGCCGGAAACATTGACTTCAATCACTCCCGTTGCTTCATCAAAGCAGGCGATACCGGTTTGATTAATGGCAATCTCTAAATTACAGGAAGTCTCGACTGTTTTTTCATAAGCGCCCATGTCTATGGTATTATCCATGATACGGTCATTTCCGGCC
>CAZUSO010000076.1:0-12599 GCA_964622775.1 uncultured Taibaiella sp.
CGTATTGCTGCGCAATCCGGGATTTTCTTTTCGGAATGACGGCACGTTTTTGCAGTGCAGTAAATTTTATGGAGCGCAGGAATCTCCCATGCGTTTGTCCATCCTCCCGACTGGGAGATTCCTTCATGCGAAAATCCTAATCGGATTAAGCGTAATCCGGGATTTTCTTTTCGGTTGGAACTCATTGATAAGATAAATTTGAAATTCGGGACTTAGCCACATTGCAAAATGAAATGCAATGTCTTTATGAGCGTAAGTGCCACCATAACGCCCTGCTTTTACAATCAGTCCGATTGCCTTTGTTCTGTCAATCCATTGTCCTACGGACATTACGAACCTGTTTACACCTGCTTCTTGGTTAATTACCCCGAATTCGGGGTAATTAAAATTCGGGTTTTTGATGTTTTCCCAAACGCCCAAATACTCCAATGTATTTTTATTGGTTATCCATTTCCCGATTAGTCCGCTGCCTTCACTAAAACCTGCTGTCATATCAGTTAAACTGATAAAATCGGTTTCATTTTTCGGTAATAACCGTTATCGTAGATTCTTTTACCTGTAAAATTCTTCCTTTTGCCATATTGATTCTTCAAGGGGCAAAGTTACAAAAAACGGATTAGCTAAAGTTACGTTGTGCGTTTAAAAAACTTTCCATTTAGCCAACCTCCTATGATGACAAGCACTCCAACTGCAATTAAAATCGGCAAATGAAACCAAGCTGCAATCCACATTATTATTTGTCCGCCAAAGCGAACTGCTTCTATTGTTCTTGTTATATAAATTCCAATGTATCTGCCAAAGTCTGAATTTTTTAGCCGCTCAATGTCCGCATATTTAATAAGCAATATGGTTATGATAACAGAAGGAATTAAGAATAGCATTAAAAACCATACTACGTTATGTTGCCACGCAAAATATGTTGTCAGAAGACTTGTAGAAATGTCCACAAACAATTTTAGTGGGTGGATTTGATGGTAAAGCATTTTTTCTTTTGAAGTCATAACTATTGTTCTATTTGTGTTTGTCCATTTTGTTGGGTCGTCCTAAAATTCTGACTAAGGTTTTTCATTATTGTTCAAAATCAAATAGTTGCTAAACCTAAATCTTCATTAGTCAGAGCGAATTTATCAATTTGTTTTCGGATACGTTTCACTAAACCGGGTTTTCTTTTTTCGTCAGGGAACAGGTAATCCGTTGGTGGTTTATAAGGCATATTTTTCACCACCATATTCCAAAGTATAACGGCAGGTTTTCGTGCAGTTGCACTCACGGCTACAGTTCTGCCTTTGCGGTAACATACCCTGTTGAAGAAGTTGGACAGGTGTGTGTCTTTTAAATTTCCTATTGCATTAGCAGCATTGCGAAGTGCAATTTTTAATCTGTTGCTTCCTTTTGGTGTTTTTGAACTGAGCAGTTTTCCTCCGTTTACTTTATTGTTTGGTGCAAGCCGAAGCCAGCTTGTAAAATGCCTGGCTGTTTCAAACTTATGAAAACCTCTGACCCAAGCGTCACTTCAAAGCCGTATCTGATAAGTTCTACATACAGATTTTGCCAGTAATTGCCTGTGCTTTCCATTGCTACGGAAGTAACTTCGTGTTTTTTCAGGTGTAAACAGATGTCGGTTAAATCATCGGCATACACGCCAAATTCTTTCACATCTTCAAGGGATTGTACTACTGCTACAAAGTGGCTTCAGCTGCCGATGTCAATCCCTGCATAATGCGGATTGATGATATCCATTTCTACTTTTTTCTTTGCCATTTTCTTTTTTTTTAAATCGATTAATGAAAATGGCTCAAAGGAGAGTGTATATTTGTACTGAAAATTATTCTGAACGGGGTAGCGAAAGCTCCACCACTGAAATTATCACCAAGTCCGAATTGCGAGTTCGGGCTTTTTACATTCCAACCAGAATGACATATGGGCTATAACGCACCAATGTTTAAAAGGGTCTTTCAATGAGCCGTGGCAAATTTAACAAGAGTAGTTGTCGGGTGGCACTTCCGTTAGCACGAGAAATTATTTTCTTGCCGAAAAATGGGGAATGACCGCCAACGATTTAATTTCTGAATATTGGCAAGAGCTACGCGTCGTATTTGAACGTAGTTTATTTTCAGTCTATGCTGATAGTTTGAGATGAATTTTTTGAGTGCGATTATTTTCAGGAGTAACTGAACGGTGGTTTGCAGCTTTCTGTTTTGAGCTACGGATTCTAATGTCCTGAATAATTTTTTATTGTTCCTGAAATATTGGGTTCCGTATAAGCATTCAGGGTCTTTGTGCTTCCATTCGTATTGCGTGGAATAGGGAATGCCTTGTATAATATCCTGCGGAAGGGAATTGAGGTAATAAGCAATCAGTATAAATGGATGATACGAGCGTTTGGAAGCAGCAAAAGGCATCATATTTGAACGTGTGTATGGAGATGAGTGGTAAAGGAAATAAAAAAGATTTTTGTTTCAAAATGTTACTGTACCATGTGAATCTCCCGAAGGGCAACCACACACCGTTATAGGATGAGAGCAATAGGCTACTTTGTGCATGATGAGGTAGGAACTCTAATAGATAAGGGTACATTTCAAATTGTCGCTAATAGCATCTCCCTAAAATCCCTCTGTCATGCTGAAAGCATCTATACACGTCCTTTAGATTCCTCCGGAATGACAAGAAGGAATATATGGGTGTGAAAATTTGAAATGCACCCGTGATAAACCATGAATCTCCTGAATAAGATATTATATATACTATGATCTGTTTCATCCGCAATGACGAGCTTTTCAGGTCTGAAATCATTCGTCCTGTTCTGACAACTATACATAGAGCCGTACCGGTATTAAGGAAATGAAAAATAAAAGTAAACATTCAGTGATTTATTATAAACAAGATTTTATTTCCCTATATTTGTGTTAATCTTTTAACTAAAAAAACATGTCATCATGGCTACAATCTCTCTTATTTCGGGGAAGCTCTCTCTTCGTTCCAAAGATTTTGACCCTGGTATCGTTAAAGCACAAATACCCACCGGACTTACCATAGAATTCTACGGCCCGGTTGCTTCAGCGCCCCCGGAAACCACCGGCACCTGGTTAGGCTTTTGCACGGTGCCGGACAGCGGCGATTTTAAAATTGTTTCGACTTATAAAGTGGAAGAAGGCGACTGGCTTTTGTATAAAGTATTTAACGGTGTTCAGCTTATTCAGTCGGGTAAGGTACAGGCTTCTGCCACGGAAGTGACCATCATCATAGACCGGGAAGAATTCGACCATCAGGTAACCGATGAGTCGAGAGTTTCCACGCATCCCAATTATCTTATCATCAGGGGTAAGGTGACTTTAGGCGATCAAAACATCCTGGCAATTCCCAAATCCGGCATAGGCGTATCAGTAAGCAAGGTGCTTTTCCGGGAAGAGGTTCGTATAGCCACTACTTATTTGGATCATTTCGGAAATTATGAGATCAAAGTTCCCTACAGGCTGCTTTATCCGGAGTCCGCCACACCCCGCCCTGATCTTATTCCTAAAGTTATTATTCATGTGCATAGCGGTAGTACGGTCATCGGCACTTCTCCCTATACGGATATTGTCAGTGACACGCCGGTTACCGTGAATCTTCATATAGCTGATGATGCACATTTTAGTTTGTTCAGTCTGGAGTATTACGGCGCATTGCTGCATATTGAACGGGTTTCAGGGTTGGACAGTTCCGCGCTCCATACAATAACTACCGGGGGCACCATGTCGGAGTTACAGGTGCTGGTTTATACTTCCGGCCTTCCGGAAAGCATGATCTTCAATATGGTTACGGCGGCCGTCATTTCCGAAAGTCCTATGCTTAACCGGGAGCATATCTATGCGCTTGTCCGCGCCGGATATCTCACATTAAACAGCATGTCCTCATTAAAGGAGGCTGAAATTGAAGATATTCTCTATGCCGCCGGCGATTCGCATATCATTGCGCCGCCAACCGGTATCAATACTACCTTCTCTAAATTAGAGGAAGCAGCGGTTGATAGATATGGCGCCAATGAAACTGATGACGGAGATACCCTGACTGATTTGCTCTTAGCTGCTGCGGTTAATGATCCCGTTAAAGTAAGCGCCTTTTTAAGTATTTCCCGCGACTATACCGAAGAAGGCTCCTTAGAGGCCATGTGGGATAAGGTGGGGATCGAATTAGGCGCCCCGGATACTGAAAAATTTAAAACCGGATTACAGTTATTAGCGCTTACCGGTCTGCAGCCTGAGGTAACCCAGAGCATAATTGGATTGGATGAGCTTGATGCCCTGCCGATGCTGATAGCTCAAATGAGTATTAATGACTGGATAGACCTGGTTACAGACACTTGTCGTCATGAAGATAAATTATGTGTTCCTAAAAATATAAAAAAGGAAGCTACGGATCCGGACAGCCCGGAGCTTATTGCCGAATATGCCAATAAGCTTTTCGAGCTGAGCAACCGGATATACGGAACTTACGTTACGCGTGATAAGCTCTCGTCCGATACGGCATTTGCTGCATGCTTTGAAGACCCACTGGCGCTGTCCGATTACCTCAAGGACAACCCTGCTTATAATTTTCAGATGGAAAATGCCTGGAGCGCCGTTAAAGATGATGGCGATTTAAGAAAAGATATGCTTCCCCTGCAAAATACTATGCGGCTTTCTTCGGGCAGGGCGGATATTGCCGTTAAGCTGATAAAAGGAGGCATAAAATCTTCTTCCCAGGTTGTAGAGATACCGGAGGCTGATTTCCTGACAGCATATTTTAATCAGCATGACAATGCAGAGATGGCCACCGGGAAAAAAATATATGCTAAGGCGGTTTCTACCGATCTGCTCTCCAAACAATATTATCTGCAATTACTTCCCGGTAATTATGTAGGCAAATGGGGAAAAGAGGTCAGTTTTGAAATCTGGCAGGATAAAACACCTCCCGCTCCTCCTGCTCCTTCTGACCCGGCTACTCCCGATTTGGAATCCTTATTCGGCAGCATGGATTTCTGTGCCTGTTCAGACTGTACCTCTATGTACAGCCCTGCGGCATACTTTACAGATCTGCTGAATTTTATTAAAACAAAGTTGACCGCTACAGCCTATGCCGAATTGTGCCGCCGGCGGCCGGATTTGATACACATTGATTTAAGCTGCAAGAATTCCAACACCATATTACCTTATATTGACCTGGTAAATGAGTTGCTGGAATTGATTATCTTAAAAAGAATGCATGAAGATGATGAGGGTACAATATCGTTTGTACCGCATTCTTTTCAGACAAGCGGTATCACTGCCGAGCTGAAAGCATACCCGGAACATATTTATAAGTTCGTAAATGAAGAAGGGGAGTCATCATATTTAAACTATGAGCTGTATCCTCGCGTATATGACCTTAAGCTGAAAAATGCGCACTATCCCAATACGCTGCCTTTTGACCTGGCTCTGGAAGAAAGCAGGGTTTTCTTCAGCCACCTGGGATATGGCCGCCTTCGCCTCATGGAACTGTACCGTCCCGCCAATTATGAAAACGAGACAGGAGAAAATACCATAAATATTTATGATACGGCTGCAGAACGGCTTGGCATACCCAAACACGCCGCAGACATCATCATCCAGCATTATTCCGTAGGGCAGGAGATGCAAATAAGGCCCTTTTATAATTATGATTCAGACAGCAATACCTGGTATGATGAATTGTGCAATGATATAGACACGTTGCTGGACAGAACCAGTATTACCTACAGGGAACTGCTGCAATTACTGGTCACCGATTTTCTCAATAAAAAAACCGGTGATCCGGCTATAAGAACCTTTGCCATCGTAGCTAAAGCAGGTAAGCCGGCAGATACCTGCGCCGTAGAAGACCTGATGCTGGAATACCGCCCGGCCGGTGACCCGGCGCAAACTATTAAGGAAGCCAAGATCGCCTTGTTTGATAAGATGCACCGGTTTATCCGTTTGTACAGAGCTGCCGGCATAACCATTTACCAGTTAGATATCCTGCTGACTTCCTTTGGCGCAACGGATATCAATATGCAGTTCCTCATTAATATGTCAGAGGCATTGCAATTAGGTAAAACGCTCGGTATAGCACCAGACATCCTCACTACCTTATGGAGCAATATCAGTGTACATCATTATATTGATTTTAACAATAACAGCCAGCCGGATTTGCCTTCGCCCTATGATGAGCTGTTCCGGAACAAAGCCGTTATCAACCCGCCCGATCCGAACTTTGACGACTGGTCTGATATTGTAGGTACGCTTGCAGAAAATACCGGCAGCGTTATAGGAGCATTAACGATCAAGGAGGAAGATTATGCCGGATTCTGGGCCGAAGATATAGATGATGATACCACGCTGGGAAAGCTGAGCAGTCTCTACCGCAATGTCCTTGTATATAAAAGCCTCGGATTCCGGAGCTATGCCGCGTTCTCGGACATGTTATCCCTGGTCGGCACGCATCCTGCACCCGGTACGGATAACCCTTATGTCCAGCTTGCTGCCTGGCAGCAAATAATAAGCCGTATTCACCAGGTTGATCAATGTATTTTCAGCAAGGACGAGCTGATGTACCTGATCCGGCATGCTGATCCTGATCACCGGTTTATTCCTGCGGATGGCCAGGCGGAGGCTTTTTACCAGGCGCTTCGTGCCGACCTGAAAAAGGTCAATGCAGATAACGCTGATATGCCTCCTTTGGATCTTGATGAAATGCTTAAAAATTTCGTAGGTCAACAGTTCAGTATTCAGTTCAATATAGACCGGGAAACGGCGGATCGCCTGACCAGGAATGTGATCAAGGTAACCGATGGCGATTCCGGTCCGCTCATGCCCCTGGCGGATTACCTGATTCAATCCTCATTCACCTCTGTTGACGATATGCAACCCGTCAGCAATATGGATCAGCTCTATAAGGCCTATATCAAGGCCGGGAAGCTGACGCTGGTGATTTCCACGCTGCTTCTTACACCCAAGGAAGTGGCCATGTTCGGATATTTCGCTTCTTACTTTTTTATTCCGGGGTTCAGCTTTAATGATATTCCAACTGCGCCGGATGACCCGGCGGCTAACGCATTCTACCGGGTGTTGTTTGCCCTGAATGACTGGATCATGCTGCGGGACAGGTTAAACCTTTCCACTCAGGATTTTATCCGGTTTGCGCTGTACAGCATTGGCAGAACACCCGAAGATTACCAGGCCGGGTCGGCTACGAAACAAGACTGGCTGACACTGACTGCCGAGCTGATCGGATGGGATCAGGACAATCTCGTTTTCCTTGCGGGAGCCGGCAATGTCCTGGCAGACGCAGGTGCGTTATATACGAATTTTACAGATTGGGAGGCGCCAAGCCCCGATCCCATGTCCAATAGCTTTAAGGATGCTAAGCTCCTTCTTCAAATACTGGATATTATGAAGGCGATGGATAAGCTGGGTATGAAAGTGAGCGCTGTTTATAATGCTTTGCTGCCCACGATTACCGTGCCGGTGTCTCAAACGGTGCGTATGGCGGCCAAAGCCAAATATTCAATAGAAAACTGGCTGAAAATAGCAAAGCCGCTGCAGGATACGCTGCGGGTTAAGCAACGGGATGCCCTGGTGGATTATATCGTTGCCAACCCGGATATCATTTCCGGCAACAATATGAAATGGAAGAATAAGAACGATTTATTTGCTTACCTGATGATAGATGTAGAGATGGACGCCTGTATGGAAACCTCGCGTATCCGGCAGGCCATCAGTACCGTACAGCTCTATCTTGACCGGATTATTCTCCACATAGAACGGGTTAACGGGAGCAGTACATACATTTCCATGAATGATGAAACGTCCACGCAATGGCAAACCTGGCGTAAATGGTACCGGGTTTGGGAAGCCAACCGTAAGGTATTTCTGTACCCTGAAAACTGGATAGAGCCGGAATTGAGGGATGACAGAACACCCTTATTCAAAGAGCTGCAAACCTTCCTGCTGCAGGATGAAGCTACCGACAGCCGCCTGGAAGAAGGCTTCCGCTTATATTTGGAAGGCCTGGACGATGTGGCCCGCTTAGAGCCGGTTTCGGTATATCACGAACATAATGATTATAAAGATGTGCTGCACGTGTTTGGCAGAACCAGCGCTAATCCGCAGATCTATTATTACCGGAAAAGAGAAGATAACTGCTGGTCGGCATGGGAAAAAATCCCTATTGATATTAAAAGCGAGCATGTAGTACCGGTAATATGGAATGATAAATTGTATTTGTTTTGGCTGACATTCCAATCTAAAAATGCAAAAAGTACCGCATCTACAACTCCTAATGTGTCTGGAGGGTCTGGATTGTGGGTTGACGCCGTATTACCTTACTATAATCAGGCAAGTAATCCCCAGTTAGATATGGATGGCCAACAATTGGATATAACATTAAACTGGAGCTTACGTCAGAATGAGAAATGGTTAAATCATGAACTTTGTAAAGATGTCATGAATATGGATATTAGTAAGCTGAAGATGAATAGTGAATCAAGTAATTCTTATAGCAATTCAGGTTCTGTTGCGGCCTTTGATCTTCTTACGAAGAAAAGGACAGTAAAAGTGGATGAATTTTTCAAGAATCGTATTTACTTATTAACACCCATTAAGCAAGGAGATATGGGTGGCATTACCTTCAATTTACTATTCCCTTGCGGCTGGGATGAGTCGGGGATCGGATGCCACACATTTTTATGGAAGGGAGATGATAGTAAGGATCCTTACGTTTTACGTGATAGTGACAGTGGCCATGAGTTGTTAGCCCCGACTGGTACACGATTTAACAAAATGAGGTTTGAGCAAGACCTTAACTCAGGCTTAAAGTTTAGGGTCGACACCTCTTTCGTTAATGCTCCATTGGGTTATTATACTTATTCAGCACCAGCTTTCTTTAATAATTTCCCAAGAGCAGTCCGGTCTGGAGGGCCACTTCCTGTTCTTAATAATACTCCATTTGGTAATTTTAAATTGGCAGCGAAAGCAGCCAGCGAAGCATATCCCAACTTCAACCCTGTCGCTGATAAATTTTTCTTTGATGATATTAAAAACACTTATTTTGTAGAAAAAGCATCTACAGCCTCTAATTTATATTATTCCAGTGTAAGAATGAGAGCCGCCGGTACTAACTATGGTGCCAGCATAGGAGCAACAGTAGTATTTTCGGAAGAAAACTATGGGGTTTATGACGTCTTTGATGCTGCAAGCCCGATGCCCCAAGGCTCTATATACACCGGAACGCCCGCTTATTCCTTTAACCCGGACGGTTACCGCTTTTATACCTTTTACCATGCCCAGATCGGAGCGCTGATCAGCAGCCTGAACAATAAAGGCATCAAAGGTCTCCTGACCTTAGGCAACCAGTCAAAACCGGATACTATGGGCTTCCCTGGTAACTACCTGCCGACTAACCTGGTTAATACGCCATACCCTGATAATACCATGCAGCTCGGTTTTTCTGATCCTTACAGCATTTATAACTGGGAAATATTCTTCCACATCCCCATGCTTATCGCGCAGAGCCTGAGCAATAACCAGCGGTTTGAAGAAGCTCAGAAATGGTATCATTACGTATTTGATCCTACCAGCAATACCGGCGCGGACGGCAATACCGTCATCAATACCATCCAGCGCTTCTGGAAATTCCGCCGGTTTTATGAGGAAGCCGGTCAGCCGGCTCAAACGCTGGCGGAGCTGATCATAGCTATAAACCAGAATAGTGGTGGTGAGGCCGCGGCCCAGGTATATGCCTGGGAGAAGAACCCCTTTAACCCGCATCTCATTGCGCGAATGCGCATCCTGGCCTATATGAAGAACGTGATGATGAAGTACCTGGATAACCTGATTGCCTGGGGCGACCAGTTGTTCCGGCAGGACACCATTGAATCGGTAAATGAAGCTACACAGATTTATGTGCTGGCGGCCAACATATTAGGCGACCGCCCCAGGGAGATACCCCCGCGGGTGAAAAGGAAAGATTATACTTTCAAAGAGCTGCTTGAAAACGGGCCTTTGGATGCGCTGTCCAACGCTATGGTGCAGATTGAATCTTTCTTCGCTCCCAACGACGCTCCTGCCGGCAGCGGCTTTTATGATACGGACACTTATATCGGTCGTGATAAAATACCTCCGGGCAAGATATACCTCGAAACGCTTTATTTCTGCCTCCCCAAGAATGATAAGCTGCTGGCTTACTGGGATACTATTGCAGACCGCCTGTTCAAGATACGCCACTGCATGAATATCCAGGGACAGGTGCGCCAGCTTCCTTTGTATGAGCCGCCGATAGACCCGGCATTACTGGTTCGCGCCACGGCTATGGGATTAGATATCGGCACGCTCATTAACGAAATTTCCGGGCAGGCGCTGCCTAAATACCGGTTCAGCTACTTAGTGCAGAAAGCGAACGAGGTCGTTAATGATGTAAAAGCGCTGGGTAATGCTATCTTATCTGCAATAGAGAAAAAAGATGCGGAAACCCTGTCGCTGCTGCGCTCTACCCAGGAGATGCAGATGCTGGAAAAAATAAAGCAGGTAAAGGAGCTCCAGGTCAATGAAGCGGATGCCGCTCTGAATGCCGTGATAAAAACGAAGGAGGTTACCCGTGTACGGCTGGATTATTACCAGTCCCGTCCTTTTAAAAATGCCAGCGAAGAAGAGCATCTCAGCAAGCTGCAAAGCGCCATGATCTTCCAGACGGTACAGGGTGTGCTGCAAACTGTTGCAGGGGTACTTTCCGTGATTCCTACCGGACATGCCCAGGCTGCTGCATCCGGTGTCAGCTTCGGCGGAATACAACTATCCAATTTAATGCAGGCGGCCAGCACGGCTATCGGAATAAAGGTGGCTACCGACAGCACAAAGGCTACTATGGCGGTAACTAAAGGCGGCTATGAGCGCCGGCGCGACGACTGGCAGTTCCAGGCGGCTTCTGCTGCTAAAGAGCTGGAACAGTTAGACAGGCAGATATTAGCTGCACAAATCCGGTTGAATATTGCACAGAATGAATTAAGCAACCAGGAGCTGCAGATAGAGCATGCCTCTGCTGTAGATGCCTATATGCGGAGTAAGTTTTCCAATGTGGATCTCTATGCCTGGATGCAGGGACAGATCGCTACCAGCTATTTCCAAAGCTACCAGCTTGCTTATGATATGGCCAGGAAGGCGGAGATGTGCTTCGATTACGAGCAGCCGAATTATCAAAAGCCGGCTTCCGGGTTTATTAAATACGGCTACTGGGACAGTCTCAAAAAAGGGCTGCTGAGTGGCGAAAGTCTTCAGTTTGACCTTCGCAAAATGGAGTCATCCTATATGGAAGCCAATGCAAGAACTTTAGAGCTCACCAAGAATATTTCTTTGGCGATATTTGACCCCAAAGCTTTGCTGGACCTCAAGGCTACCGGTACCTGTACCTTCGACATCCCCGAAATATTATACGACCTGGATTATCCGGGACATTATATGCGCAGAATTAAATCAGTGAGTATATCCATACCCTGCGTAGCCGGGCCTTATACGACTATCAATTGCCAATTAACACAAAAAGACAGCCGTTACCGTAAGGATACTTCAGGAAGTAGTTATGCGGAAGATCCTGACGGGGATATTCGCTTTGTGCGTGTGAACTCAGGAAATTCTATCGCTACCAGCACAGCTCAAAATGATAGCGGCGTATTTGAACTCAACTTTAGAGATGAACGTTATTTGCCTTTCGAAGGGACCGGAGCCATTAGCGAATGGGAAATTGAATTCCCATCGGAATACCGGCAGTTCGATTACAATGCCATATCCGATGTTATTTTACATGTTAAATATACGGCTTTGTATGAGGGGAATCCTTTTAAAAGTAGTGCAATTAGTAATCTTACCACTGTATTTGAAACGCTTTCGGAAAATGAGAAACCTCTTCCCCGTTATTTCAGCCTGAAGCATGAGTTCAGCAATGAATGGTTTGCTTATATAGAGGCGCTGAAAAATGAGGAGCCCGGTGCCGCCTTAACGATAAAGCTGACACGGGATATGTTCCCCTTCTTCTGCAAAGGCCGGGACATAAAAATCGGGCAATGGTACATCCAGGCCAACCCTAAAGTTGCGGGTCTGACCGTGGAAATCAATAATGAAAATGAGGATGACATGGGAATAACCGACGTAACCATAGAAGGAAATGATGGTCATTGGACAGATCTCGACAGCACCGGTACGGAGCTGACGGAGGCCGGTATCACCATGGAGCTGACCATTGACGTGAGTGACGGGGTGCTGAATAGCCCGGAAGATTTGGAAGACCTCTATTTCGTGGCCATCTATAAGCTCACGGAATAGGTGTGCTGCCTGTTAAACTGATGAATATGCTATGAAGGAAAATGAATTATCAAACAGCATAATCCGGGCCGCGACTGAGGGCCGGCACAGGCCGCAGGCCTGCGCCGGCAACGCCGGTCTTATAATGTGTTGCTTTAAAGCTTATTTTTATTTTATCCCTTTAACCCTGCAGCGATGACCGACAATAATAATAATAACAGCAACAAAGGAGGATACACCAACCCCTTCCAACCGGTGAACCGCGGCGGGCGTACCGGCCCTTTGGATCAGTAC
>CAZUSO010000077.1:0-11888 GCA_964622775.1 uncultured Taibaiella sp.
ACGCATATATTCGTTTTTTGATTGAAAACAAGAATGACAGAACAGGTATAGAGCAGTGGATGAGAGTTATTCATAACCTTGCGAATAATACAATTGTTGATGGTGCTGATGAAGTTTCGAGGGCAATAAAGTCAATTGAGAAGTTACTGCCCGCAAGCAATGATATTCTAAAACACCTTAGCAAAAATCCTCAAATAGACTTCTTTTCGAGCTGGCAGGTTTTGGAAGAAAAAATCAAGGCACACCTGATAACCAAAAGTGATAATTGGAAAGAGAAAATTGAAAATACAGAAAAACACGATTGTTTTGACGGACAGATTGGTTTTATGTTAGAATTTGCAGGAATACTTGATTATTACGAGAAAAACAATAACTGTAACTGGACGGAACAAGAGGACAAAGATTATTTCAATTTCTTTAAAAACTATGCAGATAATGCGATAGTGGTTTTCAAATACAAATATGATTATTATCGTAAATATTCTTGGGAACGAGCAGTATTGACAAAAGGTGATTATTTAATAGAAGCTTCTTCGTGGCGAAAGAATTTGCTCACAACAGAAAAAAATACAAGAGATTTCAGTTGGAAAAGGCTTTTAAGAATAACAGAGGAGCATAAACAAAAAAGACAATATGCCAAACAAGTGTTTGATGATGATTTATTTGATAAAGACAATTTACAAAAATCATTAGAGAAAATTTGTGAGCATAAAACAAATACCTGGCGAGATTATTTAATTTCTTGCCCTGAATTGATTCTGCATTGCGAACAAGGATTTATTCGTTTCGAAAATGAATACGATATTATTTTGCTTGGTCAATCCCAAATGAACCATTGGCATTCGGAAATGTACACGAGATTTTTATGGTATCAATTTTTTGAAAACAATCAAGACGCGTACAAACCATTTAAGCCTCATTATTATTGGTCAAAAAGTAGTGACGAAAAAGCATACATTGTTCTCAGTGATTTTTGCCACAATAGAATCCATTACGAAATCAACATCTACTATTGCAATGATGATAAATTACCACATCCATACGAAATTGTATTTAGGAAATCAAAAGGCGAAAATACTCTTGACAAATACGGAGATGACATTAAAAACATCCTGACAAATTCAGGTTTTGAATGGCACGAAGACTATATTGGTTATTTTTTCATGAGCCAAGACAGCGATACTTTAATGAAAAAGTTGGAAAAACTGTGTGAAGAAATACAAAGCTTATAGCTAAATGATAATAGAATGATATTAATATTGGAAATATTAAAAGAGTGTTGCCACCAGAAGCATTTAATGACGAAGGCTTAAAAAGAGTAGGAAGCAAAAGCATTCTTTAAATGAAATGGCTACAATTTAATCTGATAGTTGGGATTAACTTTAAAGTAATTTTCAAAGATAAAATTATCTTCAGTTTGCCTGTTTTATAAGAAGCATATAATACCCCCTTCGGGTATAATTTCAATCAAAAAATCTATTTTATACCCTATAGGGTATATTTACAAATAAAATCGTTACTTTTGTACCCTAAAGGGTATAAAAATGAATCCTTCACTTTCAGATTTTATTAAAGAGAAAAGGAAACAGCTCAAATTGACACAGCCTGAACTGGCAGAGCGTGCAGGTGTCGGGCTTCGTTTTGTGCGTGAATTGGAGCAGGGGAAACAATCGGTTCGCCTGGATAAAGTAAATCAGGTACTGGCTTTGTTTGGCAGTGAAATGGGCGTTATTAAAAAGGTTGAAGCATGAGACAGGGACAAGTTTTTTATAAAAGCAGCTTAGCAGGAATTATTACGGAAACTGATGACGGATATACTTTTCAGTATGGGGAAGCCTATTTGAGTAATCCTGCTTCAAAGCCTGTAAGCCTTACATTGCCTTTGAAGCAACAACCGTATGAAAGCAAAGTGTTGTTTCCCTTTTTTGACGGATTAATTCCCGAAGGCTGGCTATTGAATATTGCCATAAGTAATTGGAAGGTCAATCCAAGAGACCGTTTTGGTTTGTTGCTTGCTATGTGTAAAGACTGCGTTGGTTGCGTATCTGTTTTACCTAAAGAAGATTGAAGATGAACAAATGCTTGTATTGTTATCAACCCTTAGATAAATCTGAAAATGATTTTCATGCTTCCTGTGCTAAAAAAATATTTGGTACAGCTACACCGCCTGTTATTGATTTTGACTTAAAGCAGTTGGAAGAATTAGCTAAGCAGATAATCGTCAAAAGTGTTGCTGTAACTGGTGTGCAGCCTAAGCTGTCATTGGATTTAGAAAAGCATAAAAATGAATTGTCAAGGTTGACTATAGTAGGATTGCATGGTGATTATATTTTGAAGCCACCGTCTGTTGAATATACAGAGCTACCTGAAAATGAAGACCTGACCATGCACTTAGCAGCATTGGTAAAGATTAAAACAGCTAAGCATTCATTAATTCGTTTGCATTCGGGTGAGCTGGCTTATTTGACCAAACGCTTTGACAGAAAGAACGGTAAAAAAAACGCCGTTGAAGATTTCTGCCAGCTAAGTGAAAACCTGACGGAGCATAAGTACAGGGGCTCTGTTGAAATGATAGGAAGACTGACTTATCAACATACAACCAACAAAGGTTTTGAAGCACAACGATTGTTTGAGATAGTCTTATTCAGCTACCTTACCGGCAATGCGGATATGCACCTGAAAAATTTCTCTTTAATAGAAAACACATTAGGGGAATATGAGTTTTCACCAGCCTATGATTTGTTAAGCACTGCTTTAGTAATACCTGATGATAAAGAGGAATCAGCACTAACAATTAATGGGAAAAAGAACCGATTGAAGCGCAGCGATTTTGATAGCTTAGCAGCATCACTAAAAATAAATGAGAAGTCGCTGCTATCTATTTATGAGCGATTTAATAAGGTATTATCTGAATGGATAGCTTTTATCCGGCAAAGCTTCTTATCCAGAACAATGCAGAAAAGCTATGTTGAGCTGCTCAATGCTAAGCACAAAAAGTTGTTCTCGTAAATACGTTGCCCTGCATTTAAACATATTGGTACGCCGTCATTCTCTGTGCTCCTGACTTTCTTAAAATTTGCTGTTCAACAGCCCATTTCAAATCCCTGCTTGCAGTGGGTGCAGAAATGTTTTTAAAGCTCTGTAAATAATCCTTTCGGCTAAATTTATTCTGACCGATTTTTTCTTTAAACAGGGCTATTCGGTCTTCTGTACGAAGTGTTTTATTTTGAGATTGTAAAAGCTCTTCCAAAGCGTCCAGAATGATTCCAAGCATAAACGCTATGAACGGAGTTGAGCTGCCTTTTTTATCGGATTCTGAAAGCGTATGATAATACTGTTCCTGCTGCTGCTTTATCAAATGTTCCATCGGTAAAAATTCAAACAACGGATATTGCTGCATTAAAATTAACGTCTGCCACAGCCTGCCCATTCTGCCATTGCCATCCATAAAAGGATGTATAAATTCAAACTCATAATGGAATACGCAGCTTTTTATGAGCAGCAAATCTTTATCCTTTTTTAGGTAATCAAAAAGGTCTTTCATCAAACCCCTGACCATAGTACCATTAGGCGCTATGTGCTTTACGTTGGAGCCTTTTACAATGCCTACGTTTTTAGTCCTTAGTTTTCCTGCATTATCAATTAATCCGTTCATCAGAACGCTATGTGCTTTTTCCAAATCCTTTAACTGATAAGGATTGAACTGATGCAACTGGTCATATACCTTAATCGCATTCTGCACTTCAAGAATATCTTTTTTAGGAGCTACTACTCTTTTGTTTTCTAACAAAGCTGTGATTTGTTCTTCGGTGAGTGTATTACCCTCAATTTCTAAGGACGATTGAATTGTCTTAATGCGATTCCTTTTTCTTAATTCTGTCGGGAGCTTGTATAAATGAGTAGCATTAATTGCCCCTATATTTTCTGAAATAGAGGCAATCAGGTTTAATATAGTATCTGTAATAGAGTAAGGCGGCTTCATTATATTGATAGCATCATTTGATATTATCAAAAGTAGTGCTTAAATTTTGATTGAGCTATAATATGATATTCCGAAAGCTGCCTTTTCCTGCCTTCTTCTGGTTATGATTTCGCACATTTTGTCCTATATTTGTCTCTCGTTGCTATGAAAGCATTGAAAACACGGATAAGGTTACTTTCCGTATAATTTATCCTCCATCACTCCTTCCTCAAATGTCCTCCAGAACGCTGGCATCCATCCAGCCGCTGCGCCCGTTGCTGAGCGAAACCTTTACGAATCCGGGTTGTTTGGTGGATATGGAAACGGTAGAGCCGGCGGGAACTGTTCCTAATACCTTTGCCGCCGTCTTAGGCGCTTCCAGCAGCATGGCATGATCCTGTATGACCACACTTTTATCATAACGGATAAGTTGCTGATAACTATAGAAAGCGCATCCCGTAGTCAGGATAAAACAGGTAATGGCTGTGGAAAGGTAACGCCCGGAATACTTCAGACGACCGGTTTTGCCAAGATACAGCGCCAGAATGCTTAGTGCAAAAAATACTAATGCCAGCCCTGCCCAGGTGTTGGTCGTTCCGGCTGCAGTCATATTGTTCCACCACTGTATGAAAAACAAAGGAGCAGTATTAGTAGTAATGCCACTGATACGGCTTTGAGCCAAAATCAGGTTTTGCCTTGCAGCGGTATGATCCGGTTGAGCCCGTAATACCTTTTGATAATATAATACAGCATGGGGAATATCATTCAGCCGGTATGCCGTATTGCCTAAATTGTACCAGACATTCACATTGCCCGGATCCTGCTCCAGCAATTGGAGGTAAAGACTGCGCGCACTGTCATATTGCCGGCCGGCATACAATTTATTCGCAGATTCCCATAGCGATCCGGTAGCGCTTTGCTGACTGTAGGAAGAATGCGGATTGCAGAACAGGAGGAAAAAAAGCATCGGAGCCCAATGCCTGTATTTATGAAATAAATCGGTCATCTTGTCTTTAAAATTGATTCAAAATCACCAATCAGGCCATTGGCAGACTGAAGGATATCCACCCGCTGTTCCTGTCCGCCTTCCAGGCTGTAAAGTGCCAGCTCACATTCCGAGATGAGTTGCCGGGCATGTCCGATAAGCGCCTCAGGTGCATTTTTAGCCTGCAACTGACTGGTAATATTTTCTTTGGATAATTCGGCAATCGGGATAGATAGCTTATCGCTTAAGTAAAGCCATACCGCTTTTGAAATCTCTTCATAAAAACCCTTATGCTCATCCGGAAGCAGCTTCCGGGCAGTGGATAAGCGTTTCCAGGCCACCTTATTGGCTTTTTGAATTTTATAAAATGCCGCATTTTCCAGTAAATCATTTTGGCGGCGGCGATAGGCCAGCAAGCCAATGAAAGCCAGAGTCGGCAATCCATACAGCGACCAGTACCAGGCCCTGGTTATTACCGGTGTGTTCGTCTGATTATGCTGATAAGAACCGGTAATGATATCCCGGATGTCTCCCGGTGCATTGTTTTTATGGGCCATATCTTTGTGATAATTCCTGCCTTCTTTGACGTCAATGGTAAAAGACCCGGTGCTCAATATTTTATACTGGCTGGCTCCCGCATCGAAATAAGCAAATGAAACGGAAGGTATCGTGTAGGATCCGGGATATTGCGGATTGAAATTATAATGAAAAATCTTTTTTCCGCGTAGGACGGGATTGCGGCTGGTAATAGTATCCGTAATCTGAGGATCATATACGCCCAGCCCGGCAGGGAAATCAATATTCGGCTGGTCAATCAATTTAATATTTCCGCTACCGGAAACCGTAAAGGTGAAAACGCCCGCATCATCTGTAGTAAGCTCGTTTTTATCTAACTGAGCATTTATCATAAAGTGACCCACTGCTCCGGTAAAGGATTCCGGGCTGTTACCGGGTAGCGGCTTAACATGAATGGTAACCGGCTTACTGGCGATATCAATTTTACCATAATAAGGCAGCATACAGGTTGCAGTTGCCGGATCCAGCTCCAGGCTGCCGGTTTGTTGAGGAAATACGGCTGTTTTCTTAATCAGCAGGGTTTGGTATGGTACGCCGTTAATATGCTCAATCCTGGCCTGTGGGTTTTTGGGGATGTCAAAATCTTCCGACCAGAATCCGTTAAGCGAAGGCAATTTGGTGATATACCCGGATTCTATCTCTAAGCGGGAACATACCTTATAAGTTACGTTCACCTGTTGACCTAAGTAAGGATTCGTATTGTCTGCCGTAACGATGATAAACAGGTTTTGGGCAATGTCATCACGGGTGAGTGGCGGATTGACGGCCATTCCGCTACCGTATTGCCGTTGATATTGCTGAATTATCGCCTGCTGGCGCCTTTGCATTTCTTCAATAAGCTTTTGCTGATCCTGCATCATCTGCTGCATCATCTGATCCATCTGTGCAAAAGGATCATCGGCATTATTATCACCAAAATCATCATCAGCACGCTGCCTGCTTTGCGGAGCATTTTGCCGGGCTAAAGAGCCTTCAACCACTTCTATCCGCAGGGGATTGCTGTCGTACGTTTTTCCGTTTATCGTGGCTCTTGCCCCCGGAATGGAGATCAGGCCTTTTTTTACGGGCTGCAGCACATAAGATACGCTCATGGAAGAACGGCCGTTGATATTGCGGAACGACTGAATAGGACCGCCTAATACCCGGAACCCGGCAAAAGACGGGCGCTCGAAATTATCTACTCCCGAAACATTTTTAATAGAATAATTGACCTGCAGCCGGTCTTGTACTCCTACTTTCGAACTGCTGGCATTTGCAGAAAAGATAACTTCCTGTGCAAACGCAGTCTGGAAAAACGTACACAACAGAAACAACGCTGCAATTCCTTTTCGTAACATCATTCAGATAAACTTAATCTTTTCACTAACGACAAATGTATCGAATGCCATATCCTGTCTCCGTTAAAAACGCGTTAATTGAAATTTGATAAACACGACCTGTTACAGGTTTCCGGCAGAGGATGGAGTAATTCCATGCAATACTTTACATTTGTACATGTTATAGCATCGCAATTTAGTCAATCTGCTTCAATGAGCAATCCTGTACCTACTTTATTTGATGATTTTGAAGATCCGGTACCTGAATCTTCAAAGAAGGCCGCACGCAAAATCCGCAACAGAAAGGATAATGAAGAAATACCTTTTTGCGGAGACGAAGTTACGCCGGAACCCAAGCCCAATGCAGAACCGGCTTCGAAAGAAACGGAACTGGAGTTCGAAGAGCCGGAAGCAGTTCCTGAAACTCCGGCTGAACCTCCTGAGGCGGATATACTGGATGAAGCAATAAAAACGGCTGCGCTGCAAAGCGATTATTTTAGCTATATCCATAAAGAAATGCCTTCCGAATCGGTAGCAGTAAAGCGCCATTCATCCATAGTGCTGGAGGGTATTATCAGTAGAAAAAAGGATACGCCGGAACAGGAAAAGGCATCAGCGCCGGAGGAGGTTGCAACCGAAACGGTACAACCCGGAATAACTCCTCCCGAGCGGGAGGAGGAAGACCCTGCTTTGCCCGAATGGGATATTGAGGATAAGTATTACAGTATTGGCGAGGTGGCTAAGCTGTTTCATGTCAATACCTCACACATTCGCTTCTGGACATCTTCGTTCAATCTGAAGCCGCGCACTACCCGTAAGGGCGACAGGCTGTATGGTAAGATGGATATTCAGCAGCTTCGCCTGATTCATTATTTGGTTAAAGAAAAAAAGCATACCATAAAAGGTGCGCGGGAGAAGCTGAAATTACAAAAGGAAACGGTCAACAGCGGGTTGCTGCTCAAAGATGCCCTGACCGCCCTGAAAGAAAAACTGATCGAAATCCGGGATCAGCTTTAATCAACCCCTAAATCAATAAATTTTATGTCGTTTTTGCGTAAGATCATGACGGTACTGTTGGTGTCAGTTGCGCCGGTGAGTATCTTTGCGCAGATGAACACTACATTTGAGAAAATAGCCGATGACAGTAACAATGGTTTTCTGTACAAAGGTACCTGCACTTTTGATAATATCCGTACCCTTCCGGACTTTGACTTTGAAGAAGCCGGAATGCCCGATACCGCTACCGCCACTATACTGCGCAGGGAATTGAAAGATTTCCGCATTGTCGTTTTCTTAGGCACCTGGTGCGAAGATTCACATTATTTGATTCCCCTGCTTTACAATGCACTGAAAGCCGCGGACTACCCAACCGACAGTGTGCGTATCTATGGTGTGGATCGGGAAAAGCAATCGCTGCACCAGGAGACGGAGGAATATGATATTGAATTTATACCCACAATTATCCTCATGAAAGACGGCAAAGAACAGGGAAGAATAACGGAGCAGGTGCAACAAAGCATCGGGCAGGATCTGGTTAATATTATTCGTTCCTAAAGCGCGTATTTATGCTGGTTTTCCCTAATGCAAAGATTAATATCGGCTTGTACATTACCGGACGGAGAGCAGATGGTTACCATAATCTCGAAACTGTTTTTTATCCTGTAAATCGTAAAGATGCGCTGGAGATCATTCCCGCAAAAAACAATCAGACGACCCTGCACATTACCGGCGGGCAGGTAGCCGGTAATCCGGAAGAAAACCTGGTTTGGAAAGCCTGGAAACTGCTACAGCAGGCCTTTCCCAAACAGGTATTTCCTGTGGAGATTTATCTGCATAAAGCCATTCCTATGGGAGCCGGGCTGGGTGGCGGTTCCGCTGATGCCGCCTTTATGCTCCGGTTGATGAATGATTATTTTCAGCTTGAACTCGGGGCTGATGAGCTATCCGGCTATGCGCTGCAATTAGGCAGCGATTGCCCGTTTTTTATTTTGAACCGACCCTGCTTTGCAAGCGGGAGGGGCGAAGCGCTATGGCCCCTAACGCTGGATCTGTCGGCATATCGTATTGAAATAATAACACCGGAGATTCATTGCAGTACGGCAGCGGCTTTCAAAGCTATTCAACCTAAGCCGGCCGCTTATGATCTCCGAAGCCTGGCGACATTGCCTTTATCCGAATGGAAAGAATATATTGGTAATGATTTTGAACTGCCGGTTTTTGCGCAATACCCGGAATTGAAAAAGCACAAAGAAGCGCTCTATGCTGAAGGCGCCTTGTACGCATCCATGAGCGGAAGCGGTTCCGCCCTTTTCGGAATTTTTGAAGGGTAAATATAGTGTTATCGATTTTTTTGAAGATTAAAGTGTTATGCCAGGTATATTTTGTCTGTTTTTTCAAAAATCATGAAATTAATGGTCAATATTTTTGCTGTTTTGACTTTCGAATTTTCCCTTTGCTAAAAATATTGCGGTAATTATTAAAAAAAAGCAACTCAATTTTGACAAATTGATATCGTTAACACCGTTCAAAATATATTATGGAGACCATAGAGAAACCGGCTTTCCGTTTAATCGGATTAAAGCTAAAAACCAAAACGGTCAATGAAAATAATCAGTCCATGAAGGATTGCGGGGAATTGTGGCAAAAATTTGAAAATGAAAAAATTGCCGTTACTATTCCCGACAAATCGGACGATGCAGTCTATGCGGTCTATTTCGATTATGAAAAGGACGAAACAAAACCTTTTGCCTATTTTATCGGGTGCAGGGTGGATGAAAATGCACTGCTCCCGCAAGGCCTGGATGATTTATGGATTCCGGCACAAGACTATAAACAATTTACCGCCCGTGGTGTGATGACCGGATGCGTAACAGATACCTGGCAAAAAATATGGAATTCGGATACGAAACGGAAGTTCGCGTTCGACTTTGAAGTGTATGATGAAAGAAGCAGGGACTGGAGTAATGCGGCTGTAGATATTTTTATTTCAGTTACCCGGTAAAATACAGTGGTTAAAGGAAATCCCCGGTTACGAAGTAATCCGGCTAAATCTTTAATGCAGCAAAATCTCGGATTATGCTGAAATTTGACTGCATCTTATAACGACTTGTTGAAGGAATCTTACCTAATTTTGCAGTATTAAGAATCAAATAAATACCGAGAATATGGAATATCGTTACATGGGAAGAACCGGATTGCAGCTGAGTGTATTGTCTTACGGATCCTGGGTTACTTTCGCAAAACAAATAGATGATGAGGCCTCGGCGCGGTTGATGTCTCTTGCTTATGAACATGGTATCAACTTTTTCGATAATGCCGAGGTATATGCGCGTGGCGAGAGCGAACTGATGATGGGGCGCGTTCTTAAAAAAACAAAATGGGATCGTACCTCGTATATCGTTTCCAGTAAAGCTTATTTCGGATGGCACGGACCGGAAAATAAACCCAACCAAAAAGGGCTTTGCCGAAAGC
Source organism: uncultured Taibaiella sp. (assembly GCA_964622775.1). Classification (GTDB taxonomy): domain Bacteria; phylum Bacteroidota; class Bacteroidia; order Chitinophagales; family Chitinophagaceae; genus CAZUSO01. The sequence continues at coordinate 10,310 of CAZUSO010000077.1, forward strand.
ACCTGGTAGAAGCCTGCCACGAAGCGCTGCAAAGAATGCAGCTTGACTATTTAGATCTGTATTTCTGTCATCGTCCGGATCCGAATACCCCGGTAGAAGAAGTAGTGCGCACCATGAATACGCTGATACAGCAGGGAAAGGTCCTTTACTGGGGTACCAGTGAATGGAGCGCCGCGGAAATCATGGAAGCTCATGCTGCGGCAAAACAGCTGGCATTGGAAGGCCCTTCGGTAGAACAGTCGCAATATAATATGCTCGAACGCTATAAGCTGGAGTCTGATTTCGTGCCAATATTCAGAAGCACCGGCTTAGGCACAACTATCTGGAGTCCGCTGGCATCAGGATTATTGACCGGGAAATATAACGATGGCATCCCCGAAGGTTCCCGCCTGGCTATGGAGGGTTTTGAATGGTTGAAAGACCGTACTATGAGTCAGGATCGCATCGAAAGAATAAAAAAGCTGAAAAAGGTATCGGACGCACTCAACACTTCATTAGCCACAATGGCTATTGCCTGGTGCATCCGCAACCCGAATGTGACTACCGCTATTCTTGGCGCTACCAAAGAAAGCCAATTGCTGGAAAATCTGGAGGCATTAAATATCTACCCATTGCTTACCGACCAGATACTGGAAGAGATAGACACCATCATGGGCACCAAACCCCATGCCGGAGTATAGCCGGACGGTATTTTGCATAAACCATAGCAGTACACACGAAGTTATGTGCGCAGGCGGGAGTTGAAATTTTTCTCCGTTTGCCCATCCGACATTGCTGGTGTTTTCATCAACAATGGCGGAAAGCAAAAGAATTTAGTTCAAAACGTAATACAGGAAGAAAATTAGCTAACTATTGTCCTTCCTTTATAAGGCATATTTTAGCATCTTTATTTAGAACCCTTATCTTTTCAATCAATCTATCACCGGATAGGCATAGTATTATGGGGCCATTACCGCAGGAGAGGGAATCGCTGGTTAGGATAAGCTTATTTTCGGTACAAAGAGGCAGGAGTGAGTCATCCTTTTTTTACCAGTGTTAGTGTCCTGATGTCCTGTTGGCGCAAGTATTGTAAACAAACGATTTATCTTCGTATAAACTGAGATGAACTGTATTTTCCACAGCGCCCCTTCGGAATATTTTATCAAAGGGACTACAATATTCGTTAGTATAGTTGCCTGTAAGCGTCTTGTTTTGGCCTGAACAAGAAAGACCGGCAAAGCAGATCGTAATCAGGTAAAAATACTTAATTCCTGATATACTCATTGATTGTATAAACCGATTTATTAACATTGATATTAATAAGTGTAATTAATTGGTCTATTTTAGCTATTGCATACGTATCGGTAAAATGATTTTTAGATTCCTCTAAGAAGGCAATCATGTTATTTTTACTGTCATTATCATACGCAATCATTTACCAGAATATTCCGAAAGAGCTCTTGTACCTATGCTTTGAATACTGTGGATTTTCAGTTTGCCATTAAATCACACAAAAGTGATGGCATTATCTTATTGGTGAAAGCCCCATAGCCGTCAGGCTAATAATTTTAGTTTTTGTGCCGGTGTAGGTCTGTGCTTG
>CAZUSO010000078.1:0-11840 GCA_964622775.1 uncultured Taibaiella sp.
ACAGTAAAATAAAGGGTTTCAGGGGAAAAGCATCGACTACCGCACAAAACAGGAAGGGGGTGTATCATAGATGTTGCATGTGGTGTAATGTTTTTTGTCATTCCGCAAAAACGTGCCGTCATTCCGAAAAGAAAATCCCGGATTACTGCGTAATCTGATTAGGATTTTCGCATGGAGGAATCTCCCGGTCGGAGAACGGGCAAACGCCCGGGAGATTCCTCCGCTCCATAAAATTTACTGCGCTGCGTTCCGTAAATTTTACTCCGGTCGCAATGACGATACCTTTTACATTCGGGGGATTGCTCCGGGGAGACAATTTGGGATGCACCCTGTAAAGGCGCGAAAAATTTTCCCTGCAGATTTTGCAGATCATCGCAGATTTTTTCTGAATAATGCATTCCGCTGTTGTTGCTGATTATTTCATCAATAATAAAAGAGAAAACCGTATCTTCAAAGCTATAAAGTCAGATATATTTTGTCAGAATGTTCAAATTTTATTAAACAGTTATCAGCACTTTTGCTGTGTTGCATTTTGACTTAACACCGCTCATGCCGATGCAACAAAGTCGCTAAAGGGCGTTATTCGTAAATCCTGTTTTTGATGATTCCCCATTTGTGCAGGCGGTACTGGAATGATACGCGCAAAACGCCTAATCCGTATTTCACGCTACGTCTGAAATTGATGCTGGAGGCCTCTTCAAAATACTTGGTAGGGCAGGTAATCTCCCCGACTTCATAGCCTTTCATAAATACCTGTGAAGCCATTTCGTTATCAAACACAAAATCATCGTTGTTGGCATTGTAGTTGATGTTGCGTAAAACAGTGGCGGAAAAGGCCCGGTAGCCGGTATGATATTCGCTAAGCTTTTGACCCAGCATAATATTTTCAAACAACGTCAGCACGCGGTTAGCAATATATTTGTAGCGCGGCATGCCCCCTTTGAGTGCGCCCTTCCCGAGAATACGGGAGCAAAATACAACCGGGTAAAGCTCGTTCGCCATAACATGGCTGATGGAAGGAATCAGCAGAGGCGTATATTGATAATCCGGATGCAACATAATCACAATGTCGGCGCCCAGCTCCAGCGCTTTGTTATAACAGGTTTTCTGGTTACCCCCGTAACCCTTATTCGTTTCATGGCGGATGACATGTTTGATTCCCAACCGGTGTCCGATGGCAGCAGTGTCATCTTTACTGTGGTCATCCACCAATATGACATCATCCACAATATCCATCGGAATTTCACGATAGGTGCGTTCCAAAGTAAGTGCCGCATTGTATGCCGGCAAAACCACAACTATTTTTTTCCCTTTTAACAATATCTGTATTTTTTAAGTATGAAAATTATCCGGATCGACCAATTGCATATTGGTAAAGATAAGATTGCTCGTGGCTTTTGCCAGCAACATCTTCTGCCGGTTATATACGTGCACTTCGGCATGAATGATTTTTTTGCCTTCCCGCACAATATTGGATACTGCCGTTATCTGTTCCCCTTCAGGAGCCGCATACAGGAAATCCACATTCAGATTCAGGCTGGTATAATGCTGAGCGGATTCCAGACTGATCACCGCCCAGCCGATTGCTTCATCAATCAGCAAGGACATCATGCCGCCATGAATATGCCCGTATGGATTGCACATTTCTTTTCGCACCACAATAGAGATAGCAGCCTGTCCCCGCTGAACGGATTCCAGCCGTAGCGCCAGCCAGTTGCCCGCAGGAGAGCGGGATGCATTCACGATTTTTCCTTCAAAGGCCTTCAAATCAGCTAAAGTATTTTCCATCATAAAGTTTAAACCCGCTGCAAAACTACAATCTATTACCTTTGTAGCACAAAAAAATTAAGTATGACCATAACACAACTCGAGTATATTGTTGCCGTGGCCACGCATAAAAGCTTTATAGCTGCGGCTGAAAAATGTTTTGTAACGCAGCCGACCCTGAGCATGCAGATTCATAAGTTAGAGGAAGAGCTGAATGTTCGCCTCTTCGACCGCAACAGGCATCCCATCGGAATGACGGAAATAGGCGAGGAAATTGTAGCCCAGGCTAAAATTATTCTCTCAGAATCCTTCAAGATACCGGAGCTGATTCAGCGCCGGCAGGGTGAGTTGGCAGGCACATTCCGCATGGCTGTGATCCCAACACTGGCTCCATATATCGTTCCGCAATTATTAGAGACTCATGCCCAAAAACATCCGGAATTACAGTTGATCATCGAAGAGATGCAAACCCAGGAAATCATCCGGCGGTTAAAGGAGGATGATATTGATTGCGCCCTGCTGAGCACTCCTTTAGACAATAACTACATCAAGGAATACCCACTTTTTTACGAGCCTTTAGTAGTGTATCTGAGTGAAAATGAACCGGTATTTAAGAAGCGTACCCTCTCTCCCGGCGACATTGATCTCAAGACCATCTGGATGCTGAATGAGGGCAATTGCCTGCGCAACCAGGTGCTGAATCTTTGCGCTGAGAATGTGCAAAAGGTGCAGAATGATAAAGTGTTCCGCTACGAATCGGGGAATGTGGAAACGCTGCGTCGTATGGTGGATAAGAACGGCGGAATGACTATCCTGCCCGAATTGGCTACCGTAGATTTTGGTGATGCTCAGATTGAGAAGGTACGTTATTTTGACGCACCTGAGCCGGTACGGGAAGTCAGCCTTGTTACGAATGACCATTTCGTACGCCTGTCGGTGCTCAATTATCTGATTGAAACCATATTGGACTTAGTGCCGGAAAAGATGCGCGTGCAGAAGAAAGACCGGAAAGTATTGCGTATTCAAACCGCAAAATTGTAATCAGTATTGCTCTTTATTTTCGTGATGCAGCCATTGCTCAAAGCTTTTGGCCGCATTTTTTGATTCCATTTTAATAAAAGGAATTTTTCGTTTTGCAGGCTCCATGTCAATTTCCCGGTAAATGAAAGAATCCTCAAATCCAATGCAGGCGGCATCTTCACGTGTATTGGCATAAAACACCTTTTCGGTCCCCGCCCAGTAAATAGCACCCATACACATGGGGCAGGGCTCACAACTGCTGTACACTGTGCAACCTTCGAGTTGGTGCGTCTGCAGGCGATTGCAGGCATCGCGGATGGCGGTTATCTCTGCATGGGCGGTAGGATCTTTGGTTTGCAGTACCCTGTTAAATCCTTCACCTACAATGGCACCGTCCCGCACAATAACGCAGCCAAACGGGCCGCCGGCACCGGATTGCATACCCTTTAAGCTCAGGCGTATGGCTTCATTCATGAAATGTTCGTGGCTCGATTCCATCTTCTTTATTGTGTCTTTGCGAGGTTTTCCAGCATATCACCGGTCATTTTATCCAGGTCGTATTCCGGCTTCCAGCCCCAGTCCTCACGAGCCGCGCTGTCGTCAATGCTTTGCGGCCAGCTTTCTGCAATTTGTTGCCGGAAATCGGGATGATAATCAATGGTGAAATCAGGAATCTGCTTCCGGATGCTGCCGGCTATTTCCTTTGGGGAAAAACTCATAGAGCCCAGGTTATACGACATCCTGTTTTTAATATTTTTTGAGGGCGCGTCCATCAGTTCAATAGTAGCACGAATAGCGTCGGGCATATAAATCATGGGCAGGTAAGTATCCTCCGCCAGGAAGCAGGAATAATGTTTGCGTTTCAGGACCTCCACATAAATGTCAATGGCATAATCCGTAGTGCCGCCGCCCGGAGGCGATTTCCAGCTGATTACACCGGGATAACGCAGGCTGCGGATATCAAGACCGTAGCGGTTGAAATAATATTGACACCATAATTCACCGGTGTATTTGCTGATGCCATAGACCGTTACCGGTTCCATAATGGTATGCTGCGGTGTATTGTTTCGCGGTGTTGTAGGCCCGAATGCAGCAATAGAGCTGGGCCAGTAAAATTTCCGGACTTTATTTTCGCGGCAAATTTCCAGCAGATTCATCAGGCTGGACATATTGATATTCCATGCCCAAACCGGATCAGCCTCACCTTTTGCGGACAAAATTGCAGCCAGCAGATAAACCTGGGTAATCTTGTATTTTTGGATAAGCGCCGCTACGTCTTTTGCATTCAGTACGTCAAGATTTTCAAATGGACCATTATCTTCGTGCAGCGCGGGCACATCGCGGATGTCCGAAGCAATTACCTGGTTACGTCCATAGGCCAGACGTAATGCCTGGGTCAATTCCACACCAATCTGCCCGCCGGCTCCTATCACTAATATTTGCTCCATAAAAAATCAGGTGCTTGAAAAGAATAAGTTGATTTATTTAAGACAATACTTTTCCCTTTTGAATCATGGCGATAAATTCATCGAAGAGGTAGCGCGCATCATGAGTTCCCGGAGCGCTTTCGGGATGATATTGCACGGAAAATGCCGGCTTGTTTTTCAGCCGGATACCTTCTATGGAATCATCATTAAGATTGATATGGGTCGCCTCAACGGTGTCTTTCATTTTATAAACATCTTCCGGAATAATGCCGAAGCCATGATTTTGAGTAGTGATCTCCGAACGACCGGAGATCAGGTTCTTTACCGGGTGGTTCAGTCCGCGGTGCCCGTGGTGCATCTTGAAGGTTCTGATGCCCGAAGCGCGGGCCAGCAGCTGATGCCCTAAGCAAATACCAAACATCGGGATGCCGGAATCCAGCACGGAATTCACGGTATCTTCGGCATATTGCATGGAGGCGGGGTCGCCCGGACCATTGGATACGAAGATGCCATCCGGCTTGAAGGCGGCTAACGCTTCAAAAGGCGTTTTAGCCGGGAATACTTTCAGACAGGCGCCACGCTCCGAAAGACATTTTAGAATATTATTTTTTACCCCCAAATCCAATACCGAAATTCGTAGCGGGGCGTTTTCATCGCCGAAGGTATAAGCAGTTTTAGTACAGATTTGCGAGGATAATTCCAGGCCTTCCATATCCGGTATGTCATTTAGCGCCTTTTGCAGATCCGCTATATTATCCAGTTCGGTGGAGATAATGCAGTTCATAGCGCCTTTGTCGCGGATATGCTGTACCAGCGCCCGCGTATCAATATCCTGAATGGCCACGATATCGTTTTTGATCAGATAATCCCCTAAGGAGCCGGAAGCGATCATTCTGGAATAACGGTTGGTAATGTTTTTACAGATAAGGCCTTTTATCTTCACCCGGTCAGATTCTGTATCGGCCTCGTTAGTGCCGTAATTACCCACGTAATTGGTGTTCATGATCAGTACCTGTCCCGCATACGAGGGGTCGGTGAAGACCTCCTGGTAGCCGGTCATTCCTGTATTGAAGCAAACCTCTCCGCCGGTAGTGCCGGTCTTACCGAATGATTTGCCCTGAAATAGTGTTCCGTCCTGAAGTAAAAGGTATGCGTTATGTGATTGTGTATTGGAGTTGGACATTCCCTTAATGTGATGTAGATTGAATTAAGAAACATGCAAATATAGATCAAAATCGAAGAAGCGCCATAGAGAATTCGGAAAGAAATCCGGAGCTTTTTGACAGGATATTGCAGAAGCTGAATATTGACAGAGGTTTAACCATATACTGATTTTTATTATTTTTATCGCCATACTATTTGGATGATTGCCATAGAATCGTATTTTTGTTTGCTAAAAACCAATCCATAGACCCTGATCTGAGAAAATAAGCCAATTTATTTTTTATTTAAAATCTCCGCACAAGAAATGAAAAGATTAGGGAACAACATCCGTAAAATACGGGAACTGAATGGTTTTACCCAAGAGAAAGTGTCTGCTGCATTAGGCATGACACAGGGTAACTACGCCCGGATTGAAAAGGGTGAAATCCGTATTTCGGAAGAGCGCCTGCAAAAAATTGCAGGTCTCCTGAACTGTAGTAAAGAAGACATTGAGGGATTTGATCCCAGTGTGTTTTTTTCACAACACCAACCATCGCAGGATGGACAACCGGCAGCAAAGCCGTATATCAGCCCGGAGCTGAAGGTCATGTATGAAGATCGCATCCGGGAACTGGAGCATTGCGTAAGTGACCTTACCCAGCAGCTGGAAAGCCTGAAAACCCGGGACTGAATTTAAAAACTGAATAATTAAGCCAAATCATTATGCCGGTTATATTACCCGTTAACGGCGTTATGCCGAGGATTCCGGACAATTGCTTTATTGCCCCCAACGCCACAATAGTAGGTGATGTGACGATGGGAGAAGATTGCAGTATTTGGTTTAATGCCGTATTACGGGGTGATGTCAACAGCATCACCATAGGCAATATGGTTAATATTCAGGATTTGGCCTGTATTCATTGCACTTATCAAAAAGCGGGAACTGTAATTGGCAACAGGGTGTCCATCGGGCATCATGCTATTGTGCATGGTTGCACCTTGCAGGATAATGTATTGATCGGCATGGGGGCCATTATTATGGATCACGCGGTCATCGGCAGCAATGCTATCATTGCTGCCGGTGCCGTAGTGCTGGAAGGCACTTCCGTGCCTCCGGGCACTATCTTCGCAGGAATCCCCGCACGAAAGGTGAAGGATATCAGCCCCGAGCTGATCAGCGGCGAGATTGACCGCATTGCCAATAATTATGTGATGTACAGCAGTTGGTTTAAATAAGACAGTAGCTGACATTTCATTCTTCCGTCAGGTGTTTTCGGGAATTTTATTCCCGGGAAAAACTATGGGGAAACATTCCTGATACGGCAATCATGCCGTATCTAATTGCTATTTGAATTGCTCCAGGATGCTTTTGACTGCGTCTTTATGCATGGTCGCTGTCATCATTTTGAGCTTGATATAATCTTCATGCACAAACCAATAACCGGGGGCATTACGGTTGTTGAAGCCGCCGGAACCGGAATCTTTTATCAAAAACCAGGTTCCGTTGCTGCGTTCAGCATAACCGATCAGGTGCATGGCATGATCGTCCGTAGTGGCGCCGTTCAAAAAACGCAATAGCCGTGCGTCCTCATTAATATAGGCGGAAGGAATGTCATAGGAAGGAATCATCATGATCCCCGACCGGGAATCCCTGCCGCTTTCGCTGACATCGCCGCCAATGGAAATACTATAGCCATTCCGGATGGCGCTTTTGATGGCATCCATAAATACATCCAGCGGAACATTGTAATAATTGGTGGAATGCCACCAGTTATCCGCCACTTTATATTCCGCCTTTTCCCAGTAAGGTTCACTTTTCAGAGACATCAGCGTAACATAATCATCCGGCTGAAGTTTGAGCACATCTTTTACGTATTCCTGCGGCGTATAATTGTGGCCATCTTCCGTAATCCGGGGCGGAGGGGGTCCCATATAATGATCCATAATAGACCGGATAGTGGCCAGCACGGTAGCCTCATTCCAGGCATTTTGCGCTTTTATGCTGCCCAGATACGATTTCATTTCACGCACCATCCTGCTGTGATCCTGAAAAGGCTGTCCGCTCATCATGCCGCTGTAATCCGCTGCGGTAACTGAGCCGTAACGAGCCATCATTTCCTGAACGGAATTGGTTTCCGAGCCTTCATCAAACACAGAATTACCACGCGTTTTTATATATTCACGTGCCTTCTCCACATATTGCCAGTAAACCGTAAACTGCCGGGATAACTGCACTTTTTTATGTTGCCGGCGATAAACCTCCGCTTCATAAAAAGATGTCGTGCTGTAGGCCCAGCAGGTTCCCGTGATACCCTGCGAGCCTGGCTGTTCCGCTTCTACTGTTTTAAATTCACTAAGGGAAGTAGGGACATCTATTCCTTCAAAACGCATTTGCAAGGTCTTGTGTTCCGTTCGTGCCTGGCCTTCCTGCCGGAAGGAGTCCACTTCCTTCTTTAGGGTTTCCCAAAATTCGTTTTTTGCCGGGGGTAAATAATCGGCTTTATCCTGCCGGATTTGAGCGGTAAGACCTGAGCCTAACAGCGTAGTCGCCAGGAAAGGAAGGAAGAAATGCTTCATTAAAATGGGGATTTTCGTGATAATTTTTAACGCCAATATTCACTCACCGCACATATTGAAAATGTCTTTGCCGGAAATGCTGTCAGACGGTAACGAAATTATGGATGACAAAACGATGGCATTGCGAAAATACAAAATGATGATAAAACTACCATTCAAAATTCACCTTCTTAAATTGCTGTGAAAGCGGAGTATGGTTGGCTGCGGATATTGTATATTTGTACCACTATGTTCATAAAGTTTTTAATACTGCTGATGCTGGGTGCAATTATTTACCGGATACTCACCCGCTTTGTATTCCCGATTCTGAATATGTCCCGCATGGCACACCAGAAAATAGACGCCATCAAAAAACAGATGGATAACATGCAACAAAAGCCGCCTGTACAAGAAAAAAAGTCGAAATCGTATATTGAAGGAGAGTATATTGATTATGAAGAAATCAAATGATATTCCGGAAAATAGTTCAATAATAAAGGCAGCCTGATGAAAAAGACTGCCTTTATTTTTTACAGCATTTAGTGCATTTTCTGAATATGTATGGCAGGCATACCAGCTCCATACCTGATATACGAAAGAATTGCCAGTTGCGTATATTTGTCTTGTTAGTGAAAGCACCAGGGGCGGAAAGCCTGGGACATCGAAACATTGTATATATTAATTATATGTTAAAACACAAGACATCGATAGTCTGTCTTGTCAGGCCGAAATTTCCTGCGAAACGGAAAATGTGATTTTCAAAGCCTTCGGAGGATACCTTTCGGAGTCTTATATTTATTACCTACCAGTCGCTCCTGCTCAGTTGCCGCCTGGAGATGAAATAATACAGCAAAATATACACGCAGCTTGCAATAACATACGCATAATCGGAAGGCGGTGCGGATTGTGGATTCATCATGCCTTGCGTCATTTTCATAAGCGGGAATGGAAGTAATTCGTCGCTGCATTGCAGCGGTAGAAAATTGCCAATGTACATCCCTTTAAATTGCCAGTTGAGGTAGGCGGCTGCAATACTTTCTACCATCAGCACGTAAATCATAAACAGGCCAATCACCAGGCCGCTACGCTTTAAGAGAAAGGAGAGCATCATGGCAAAGCCGTAATAATTGAGGCAAAGCAGGAAAAAGTAAAACAGCTTTTCCATATTCCGGGTCATCAGGTCAAAACCTCCGCTGTAGCCTGCACCGAAAATCAGACACCAGATACCTGTATAAATTGTAGTGAAAACGGCGAGCAGCACCGTCAGCAGCACTTTGGCATGAAAGAAATCAAGCCGAGACCAGCCGTCAATTACATTCTGCCGATGTGTACGATAACGGTATTCATTCGTGATAAGAATGACGATTACAAAGGCGATAAAGACCACGAAAAAGCTGGCTACAAATCCGAAAAACTCCCAAACAGTAGGAAAGCCGTAAGATATATTTATTCCTCCCGGTCCCATTTGCATCACGCCATTGGCCAGCAGGTAATTGAAGAGCGGCATAAAAACGGCAAACAGGCCGGTAAGCACCCAAAAGGTACGGTAGTTTTTTATCTTAAGCCATGCTATCTTTAATAATGGAAGCATAATATCAGTTTTTCAGCTGTGATTTTCAAAAAGGATTCAGGAACGGGTCAGCTCCATAAATTTGGATTCCAGGCTCTTCCGGCGCAGGCTCAGGTGGTGCAGTACGATACCATGTTCAAAACAATAGCGGTTGACCGACTCAGGCGTTACGCCCGGTTGTAGCACAATGCGCAGCGTGTTATCGGAACCGGAACATTCCCGCGTGAGATTCGACGATTTCAATATACTTTCAAGCTTTTCGGGGTCATTGGCCTCCAGCTCCAGTATATCTTCATTTTGAAACACTTCCCGCACATTACCCGACAACAGGAGATCGCCTTTTTTGAGGATAGCCACATCGGTACAAACCTTTTCCACTTCATCCAGCAAATGACTGGCCATTACTATGGTAATACCTTCTCCGCTCAGCGATTTGATCAGCTCACGGATTTCCGCAATACCTTCCGGATCGAGACCATTAGTGGGCTCATCCAGCAATAATACGCGGGGATGTCCCAACAGGGCATTGGCAATAGCCAGCCGCTGTTTCATGCCTAAGGAATAGGTGCTGAATTTGGAATGCTTGCGCGGCAGGAGTTTTACGATGTCTAGTACACGGTCAATGTCCGTTGCATCTTTTCCTTTTATGGACGCATTGATGTAAAGGTTTTTTTCTGCACTGAGGTAGTGATAAAAATTAGGTGTTTCCAGCAGGGTGCCGATTTGCTGACGTGCAGCTTCCTGTTGCATACCGCCGAACCAGGAATAACTGCCGGAGTTCGCTTTTAATATGTCGAGCAGGACAGCCAGTAAGGTAGTTTTTCCACTGCCGTTCGGACCTAAGATGCCAAATACACTGCCTTCGGGAACCTGAAAAGATACGTTTTTCAGCGCCTGTACCGGCCCGTAAGATTTGAAGATATTTTGAATAGAAAGAATTTCAGCCATAGGCATGGATTAGAATATCGGAATGGGAGTTAAAGTTAAGGACAATGAGTGGAATAAACAAGAAGAGGCGTATTCCTTGTGCGGCCTCATTAGACTAAGGAAATTCCGGGTTACGCTTAATCCGGTTCGGAATTTTCGCATAGAGAAATCTCCGATTGCGTTTGGAATAGCATCTTCTTTCCTGTCGTCACCTCATAACCCGCCAGGAGAGATTGCTCCATTCCACAAAGTTCCCGCCGTAATTTTATTGCTTCACCTCTACAAATCCCGGTGGAATTGTAATGCCGAATTGCCGGGCAGCATCTCCGTTATACACCTTATTGCGCAGCTTCACCATTTCCCAGCTTAGCCCCTGTGTAGATTTGCTTTTCAAAAATTGTGCGGCCTGTTCGCCTGCCTGGTAGCCCCAGTGATAGATATCAGCGCCAAAAGCGGCTACTGCCCCTCGTGCCACCAACCCCGCCTCACTGGTAAATATCGGAACCTTTGCATCATTGCAGGATTTCAGGATGGTTTCAAAAGATGCAAATACGGTATTGTCCGGGTTAGCAAAAAAGGCGTCAATATTGCGTGAAAGCAGGCTCTGTGTAACGAGTTGCGTTTCGGAAGAATTATTCACCGGGAGCGAAATTAAGTCCACATGCAGTGATTGTGCCAGGGATTTTATTCTATTGAGCGCATCTACGGATTGCGGCTCGCTCTGGTTAAAGATCATTCCGATTTTCAGCCTGCCGATTTTCGGATGAATGATTGCAGGAATTAAGCTAAAGGAGGTATCAATATAATCCAGGTTATCGGCTATGCCGAAAAGATTTGAAGGCGCATGACCTGCATCATCCGTCATCTTCATCAGATCCGGTGTTGGCGACACCATCATAAATACCGGAATGTCCTTCGTGTTTTGCAAAGCTGTTATGGTGGACAAAGAAGGACAGGAGGCGATGGCATCTACTTTTTCCTGAATGAAATAGCGCACGATTTGGGAAAGTGTGGGGATATTGCCCTGCGCATTTTTATAGATAATCCTTAGCGTATGCTCTTTTTCACTAAAACCGTTCTTTATTAGCGCATCCACAAAACCCTGTCGCGCCTGCGCAATAGTCTGATCCTCGAAAGCATCTACAAAACCGATAACCGGCGCTGCATGATCACTGTTTTTATCATCATTACAGGAACAAAAGAGCATAAATGCCAGCAGCGGACATAATGCTATGAAGAAACGAAGTCTATGCACAGGGAGAAATTTTCAGTAAAAATAACAAATAATATCAAAAACCTGAATGGGATGCATCCCAAATTGTCGCAGCGGAGCAATCTCCCGAATGTATAAGGTATCGTCATTCCGGGGGAAGCATATAAGCGGTCGTCATTCCGACCGGAGTAAAATTTACGGAACGCAGCGCAGTAAA
>CAZUSO010000079.1:0-11689 GCA_964622775.1 uncultured Taibaiella sp.
TACAGTATGCAGCATAGATTGAATTTACATACTAATTTACTATACGATTAATAATTGACAATTGAAAATTGGAGATTGATAACTCGTAATTTCGTAACTGAAAATTCGTAATTTATTTTGGAGGCAATCATTTTAGCAGGAGGACTTGGAACGCGACTCAGCAGTGTGGTGAGCGATGTGCCTAAATGCATGGCGCCGGTAAATGGCGAACCTTTCCTGGCATACCTGCTCGGCAATCTTGAAGATCAGGGATGCGACCAGGTGATTCTTTCTTTAGGGTTTAAGCATGAAATCGTGACCGACTGGTTGCGTAACAAGGGTTTTTTGTTTAAGATAAAATGGGTCATTGAGAAGGAGCCGCTTGGCACCGGAGGCGGCATCCGCCTTGCTTTGAATAAATCCACAGCGGAACAGGTCTTTATCCTGAATGGCGATACGATGTTTGATATTGCATTGAAGCAAATGCAGCAATTGGCTGATGCAGGGACTAAAGCCGTTGTAGCGCTGAAACCGATGCAGCAGTTCGACCGGTACGGTGCTGTCCAATTAGACGATCATCATCATATCATCGCATTTGAAGAAAAAAAATTCCGGGAAACCGGCCTGATTAACGGTGGTGTTTATTTGCTGAATAAGGCAGCAGAAGATCTGCAAAATTTTCCCGATAAATTTTCATTTGAAAAGGATTTCTTAGAAACGGAAGCAGGCAAAGGAACATTGAAAGGCTATATCTGCAACGATTACTTTATTGATATTGGTATTCCGGAAGATTATGAAAAAGCACAGCGGGAACTGTAGTATAATGAATAGTGAATATGGTTGTGCAAGATGCCCTCAATCAATCTCTATTCAATCTTACTCAATCCTCCTTTACCTGACAGTAGAATAAAACAACAAATGAAAAGTGCATTATTCCTGGATCGAGACGGAGTGGTCAATCTGGAAAAAGACGGCAGTTATATCTTCTCCGTAAAGGAATTTGTGTTTTATGACAATGCGCCGGAAGCCCTGGCTCAGCTTTCCCGTCAGTTTGATTATTTATTTATCGTAACCAATCAACGTGGGGTAGGACGCGGATTAATGAGCGAGGCAGCATTGAAGGAGATTCATCATTACCTTGTTGATGCAGTAGAAAAAGCTGGGGGGAAGATAGATGCTGTTTACTATGCCACCGCAACAGACCGTAATCATCCGATGCGCAAACCCAATAACGGTATGGCGCTGCAAGCCCGGAAAGAATTTCCTGATCTTGCCTTTGCCCGTTCCGTGATGGCAGGTAATAATCTCAGCGATATGCAATTCGGCAAATCCGTGGGTATGAAAACTATTTTTCTCCATACAACACAGCCGGCTGTCGCTTTACCCCACCCGCTTATTGATGAGCAATACAGCAGCCTGGTGGCTTATGCGAAACAATTCAAAAGTAAAAATTGAGCATGGAGAATGGAATTTTGATAAAGCATGTCGTCAATCTGGTGCAACTCAAATTGTCCGCATTACAATGACAGTACAATTTTTCGTCGCGACTAAGAAAATCTCAAATTACGCAGTAACCTGATTAGAATTTTCGCATCGAGAAACCTCCGACTGCGTTTGTAATAGCGTTCCAGGCTGGTACACGAATCCGTATGCCCAATGTGTCATAACTCACATCACCACCTCGCATACCGCCCCGCGCAACTTGGCTTTGCCGATTTTCAATGCTCTCCACTCCATTAAAATCATTTCGCTGCGCCACATGATTTTAATTTCGGCCGTGACACTACATTTTTTGCCATACGCAGAATTTTTTGCCATACCAACAACCATAGATGCGACGATTTGGGATGCACCCATAGAAATTTGCCGGCAAAAAAATATATCTTCGCAGCGCAAAAAAACTTTTCAAAAATGCCTAAAATACTTGTTACCGGTGGGTGTGGTTATATCGGCGGGCACACAATTGTGGATCTGATCGGGCACGGATATGATGTAATTTCCGTGGATGATCTCTCCAATGGATTCATCCGGATGATTACCGGCGTTAGCAAAATCGTGAAGCAGCCTGTAAAAAACTACCAGGTGAATCTCTGTAATATCGAGGACGCCCGCGCCATATTCGAAGAACATCCGGATATCTCCGGCATTATTCATTTCGCCGCATTCAAATCAGTTCCGGAATCCGTATCCCAACCCTTAGAGTATTTCAGAAACAACTTAGGTTCGCTTATCAATATCTTAGCCTGTTGTAAGGAGTTCCACATAAAGCAGTTTGTTTTTTCTTCTTCCTGCTCGGTGTATGGAAATGCAGATCAGTTGCCTGTTACCGAATCCACACCGATGAAGGAAGCCGAATCGCCTTATGCCCGCACGAAACAAATCGGGGAACAAATTTGTCATGATTTTGCCAGGGCAAACCCGGAGATAAAGATTGCATTATTACGCTACTTCAATCCTGTTGGCGCACACCCCTCATCATTAATCGGCGAACTCAATGAAACGCCGGAGAATTTAGTACCGGTCGTTACGCAGACTGCAATCGGTAAGCGACATTCCATGACCGTATTTGGTAATGATTACGATACCCGAGACGGCTCCTGCATCCGGGATTATATTCATGTAATGGATATCGCCAATGCCCATACCCGTGCTGTTCAAAAAATGGAAGAAGGTATTTTACCGGAGGGTTGTGAAGTGCTGAATCTGGGAACCGGTAACGGGGTTAGCGTCATGGAGCTTATTGAGGCTTTTGAAAAAGTTTCCGGGGTGAAGCTTAACTATATCATTGGTCCCCGCCGCCCCGGTGATGTGATTGCGGTTTATGCCGATAACTCCAAAGCCGTGAACATCCTCGGCTGGAAACCTCAGTACGATATTGACAGTATGATGAAAACAGCCTGGGAATGGGAACTCCGACTGCGGGAAGAAGACGAATCCGTACGATTGAATTAGGAAAGGTTATGCACCTTAATCAGAAAATAATAGTCATCACCGGCGGCTCTTCCGGTATCGGAAAGGCGCTGACCACACTGGCGCTACAACAGGGCGCAAGGGTAGCCGTTTGCGGACGAAACCTGGAAAAACTGCAACAGGCATTTGTTCCGGATAAAAACCTTTTGTTGGTGCAGGCAGATGTTTCGCAGGAAGCAGACTGCAAATCACTGATTCAATCCGTAGTGGAGCGATGGAGTGGGATTGATATCCTGATTAATAACGCCGGCATCAGCATGCGGGCTTTGTTTGCTGATTTGGATCTTAAAGTGCTGAAAGAGTTGATGGATATCAATTTTTGGGGCGCTGTATATGCTACCAAATATGCCCTGCCCTATATCATACAGTGCAAAGGCAGTATCGTAGGCATATCCTCCATTGCCGGCTACCGTGGTCTCCCTGCGCGTACCGGCTACTCTGCTTCCAAATTTGCGCTTCAAGGTTTTCTGGAATCCCTCCGCACGGAACTCTTATACAGCGGGGTGAATGTATTATGGGTTTCGCCGGGATTTACCGCATCCAATATCCGCAATACTGCGCGTACCGCCGATGGTTCAGCTCAAAAAGAGACACCTCTGAAGGAAAGTAAGCTGATGAGCGCCGAAACCTGCGCCGCCATTATTCTGAAAGGAATCGCAAAGCGAAAACGTACTATCGTGATGACTCCTTTGGGAAAAGCTACCGTCTGGATGAACAAGCTGTTTCCCGCCTGGATGGATAAGAAAATCTATCAGCATTTTGCCCGTGAGCCGGATAGTCCTTTGAAATGATTGGCTTTAAAATGGGTTGTACTGTTTTTTCAAGTTGCTGAGACAGGCTTCTTTTTTATACCAATAAAGTATAATCACAAATAGCGTATATGGTGGGTCATGAACACCCAAGACAAAAGGGTATCGTGAGGAGGTGATGTAAACTTGTGGCACATTGGACACGCGGATTCGTCCGCCGGGGGCGGGTGGATCCTTTCGTGCTGCGCAGGCAACCGCAGCAACTCTATATGATGGAAGCCGTCTCCTCCTTCGGAAGAGGAAGCCCTTAAAAGACCAGGGACATACTTTCGGTGAAGCCGCTAATGATATTGCTCAGCCCTCCCGTTTTGTTGTTGGTAAAAACATCAATAACGGCGGAAAAGTGAAATGTCAAAATACGAATAACCAAATTACCCCGTGAGCCAAGAGGTTTTAACTTTGCCAAAGTTTCAAAAAGGGGGGAAGTTTCGCCCGTTTTTTCTATTTTGCATTTTAACTTAACATGCGGTTGCATTTTATTGCTTAAAAAATAAAGGACATACAACTTGAATCTTCAATTCTTCAAATATCAGGGCGCGGGTAACGATTTTGTTATTATTGATAACCGGGATCAGCCTGTTCGCTTGTCTGCTCAGCAAATCCGCGATATCTGCGACAGGCATTATGGCGTTGGTGCGGACGGGCTGATGCTGCTGGAAACGGATCATGAAACTGATTTTAAAATGGTCTATTATAATTCCGATGGTCATGAAAGTACGATGTGCGGCAACGGCGGACGCTGTATTGCGGCCTTTGCAAAACGGCTGGATATGGTTCCCGATATAATGACTTTCAGGGCTGTTGATGGTATGCATCGTGCCGGGATCCTCCTACCAGATGGGATGGTTTCATTACAGATGCAGGATGTGCCGGTTATTGACTTTTATGCTGATCATACCGAACTGAATACAGGCTCTCCGCATTATGTGAAAATGGTCACGAATATAGAGGAGGTGGACGTTTTCCTGGAAGGACGCGCTATTCGCTTACAAAGTAAATATCAGCCGCAGGGCATTAATGTCAATTTTTTCCGGATCGTTCAGGAGGAGATTCACATCCGTACTTATGAACGTGGCGTGGAAGATGAAACCCTGGCCTGCGGAACGGGCGTAACTGCTGTAGCCATCGCATCTGTCGGAAAGCAAACCGGTGTTTTTACCATTCCGGTTTATACCAGGGGTGGCTTGCTGACGGTGAATTTCACAAAGAAAACGCCGGCTTCGGCTGAAGATATCCAACTGACAGGGCCAGCGGAGTTTGTGTTTGAAGGTGTATTTCCATTGTAATATTCTTTCAAAAAAATAAAAAATTACGGATGAATTACTGGATTGTAAAATCAGAACCTTTTAAATATAGCTGGGAACAGTTTGTAAAAGACGGTCAAACTTTCTGGGACGGTGTTCGCAACTATGCCGCACGTAACAATCTCCGTGCCATGCAAAAAGGTGATGTGGTTTTTTTCTATCACAGCAATGAAGGCCTGGAGATCGTGGGCATGGCTAAAGTGATCAAAACCGCGTATCAGGATCCCACTACGGAAGATCCCAATTGGGTAGCCGTAGATCTAAAACCGGTAAAAGCATTAAAAAAGGCCGTTTCCTTAGCTACGATGAAGCAGACACCCGGCTTAGAAGCGCTGCAACTGGTTCGGCTGGGGCGGCTTTCCGTGAGTGCAGTTACCGAAAAAGAATACCGGATTATTATGAGCTTAGCCGGAGAGCCGGTAAAATGATCGTTTGGACAAGCAAGACAGCCTCGTGTTGCGCTAACCTGAGATCCGCCCCACCACGGTAACTAAAACCGGAGGAAAATAAAAAAAGATCGGAAATCCGATCTGCTTTTGGGGAGGATAATGGGTCTCGAACCCACGACCTTCGGAACCACAATCCGACGCTCTAACCAACTGAGCTATATCCTCCGTCTCTAATTGGGTGGCAAATTTATCCTTAAAATTTGAAACAAAAAAATCCTTTTATATCTTTGTACGAAACAAAATTTCAGGCTATGCCCCATTCTCGAAAACTGATTACTCTTAACGAATTTACCATTCAGCAAACCCGCGAATTTCCAAATGCTACCGGTGAGCTTTCGGCATTGCTGCGCGATATCGGTTTGGCTTGTAAGCTGATTAACAAACAGGTGAATAAGGCCGGGTTAGTAGATATTCTGGGCAAACACGGAGCTACGAATATCCAGGGCGAAGAGCAGATGAAACTGGATATTTATGCCGATGAAATGCTGATCAACGTATTGCGCAACAGCGAGGACTGTGCCGGCATTGCCTCAGAAGAAAATGATGATTTTATAGCCTTTGATGACTGCTATTCCGTAAACTCGAAATATGTGGTAATGTTTGATCCTTTAGATGGTTCTTCAAACATTGACGTGAATGCGCCTATCGGCACTATTTTCGCAATCTACCGCCGCGTTTCGGAATTGGGCAAACCCTGCACCCGCGAAGATTTTCAGCAACCCGGCAATAAGTTAATGGCTGCCGGCTATGTGATTTACGGAAGCAGCACTATGCTCGTATATGCCACCCGCCTGGGCACGAATGGCTTTACCTTAGAACCTTCTATCGGGGAATTTTGTCTTTCGCACCCCAATATGTGCTGCCCGAAGGACGGCAGGATCTATTCGACCAATCAGGGCAACTCCAGTAAATACAGCGATGGTATGCGTGCTTATTTAGACTATTGCATGGAAAACCATAAAGAGGAAAACCGCCCTTATTCACATCGCTATATCGGCTCTATGGTTGCCGATATGCATCGTACGCTGATCAAAGGCGGTATTTTTATTTATCCGAACGATCGTAAAAATGTCAACGGAAAGCTGCGTTTGATGTATGAATGCAACCCGATGTCGTTCATCTTAGAATCATCAGGCGGCATGAGCAGCACAGGAACACAACGTGTACTGGATGTAGCACCCACCGAACTACATCAGCGGGTTCCCATTTTTATTGGCTCCAAAAATATGGTTGCCAAGGCGCTGGAATTTGTCGGCAAGGAGACTGCGGTAGTAAAATAATTCTTTTATATTATGAAAGTATTTATATCCGGCGCCTCAGGACTCTTAGGCGGCAACTGCCTGCGGCATTTTAAAGCAATGGGCTGGGATGTGATCGGTTCACACCTGTCTTATCCGACATCTGGTACGGTATTCTACAATACGCTGGAACCGGAACACCCTGATAATTTTGATGTGACCTGCTTTGCTCCTGATATTCTGGTGCATTGCGGCGCGCTCACGCATGTGGATTATTGTGAGACCCATGTGGAGGAAAGTTATGAGAAAACCGTGCAGAGCACCATCAATCTGAGCGCACTTGCAAAAGCCTGTAATGCCCGGATGGTGTATATCTCCACGGATTATGTCTTCGATGGAAAAAACGGGCCGTACCGGGAAGATGCTCCGCTGAATCCCCTGAGCATTTATGGCCGGCATAAACTGGAAGCAGAAACGATAGCCCTGCAGGCGCATCCGCAAACTTTAGTGCTTCGGATTACGAATGTTTATGGAAATGAATTGCGCAATAAAAATTTCGTTTCCCGAATCATGGATCAATGCATCAACGCTCAGCAGCTTACTTTAAAGCTGCCTGTTGACCAATATGCATCGCCCACAAATGCGCTGGATATTGCACGAGCAATGCACCTGCTGCTCCGGGATGGCAAATCGGGCATATATCATGTAGGCGGTACGGATTATATGAATCGTGCAGAGCTGGCATTGCGGGTATTACAGTATTTCCCTGATGCCCGGTACGAACTAATCCCGGTGGATACGGAGACATTAAATCAACCCGCCCCGAGGCCGCTATTAGGCGGCTTTATCCACCAGAAATTTTCGGCGGAATATCCCGGCTTTTTATTCAGCACATTGGATGATTATTTATCGGAAAAAATCAGGGCTTAGATTATGCCGGGTGTATTTATTTTTTGCAGAAACGCCTGCCGGTTAAAACGGATGCCCCCGCAATTGCCACGCCTATGGTTGCTGGTATGGTAAAAAATGTATTTTACCATTTTGCATTTTGACTTAGTACTTTCTTTCCTGATTAAAACTATACCTTATTAAAAAGCTATTGATCTATACCGACGGTGCAGCGCGTGGAAATCCCGGGAAAGGCGGTTTTGGCGCAATCCTGATCTGGGGTGATATCCGGAAAGAAATTTCCGCCGGTTACCGGCTCACCACCAATAACCGCATGGAATTGCTTGCAGTGATCAGGGCTCTGGAATCCCTGACGAAAGAAGGCCTTCGGGTGGAGGTTTACAGCGATTCAAAATACGTGGTGGAGGCCGTGGACAAGGGGTGGGTATTCAGCTGGGAAAAGAAAGGTTTTAAGGATAAAAAAAATCCCGATCTGTGGAGGCGGTTTTTAATGCTGTATCGCAGACATCATATCCGGTTTTTCTGGGTAAAAGGTCATGCTGATAATCCTTTAAATAATCGTTGCGATGAACTGGCCACCCGTGCGGCAGACGGGAAAATGCTTTTGGTTGATGAAGGATATGAAGCCAATTGATACTTACGTTAAGTCAAAATACAAAAAAAGGTGCATCCCAAATTGTCGCACCTATGAGACTGTTTGTGCGACAATAAATGTGCCGTTATTGCCAGTTTTTAAAAGGGTTCTCCTTATATTCATAGGAAATAACGCGGAATAAACATACGGTCGTCCGAACCGGGATCTTCAGGGCAGGATCAAGGCGACGATATAAGATGCGAAGCCCTTGCAAATGCAATTCGGGGATTTCTCCACGCAGAAATCCTAATCAAATTACTTTGCAATTTTGAATATCTTTAGTCGTGACAACATGATTATCCGCATATTACAAAACCTGTCATTGGCAACGTAGTGAAGCAATCTCCTAATCGTTTGAACATCACGAAGTAATCTGAAAACCGGTGGCTTTCCGCGTCGGTGTGGTCACCAACAATAAAAATGCAGATGTTATTCCGGCTGTTCATTGAAACAGATTACAAATCCCAACTTATCAGATTTCGGAATGTGCTGTGTTAACATCCCGACTCGCAATTGTTTAAAGCTGGTCAAGCCTTTCAGGCTTGTGTTTTGCTCGGTTCTTTTTCCGCGGATTTTCACCGCGGTTAATCAAATTTTAAATCTTTCGGGCTTATTATACTATCCACAGGATAAAAATGTACAATGATTGTGCTGTTATTTGGCCTTGTATCAATGACAGGTTATTGACAGGTCTTGAAGGTTTTAAAACCTTCAAAATCTGTTGGATGCATCCCAAATTGCCGCATTACAATGCTGCAGCCTCAGATGCCACCTGAGTGTAGAAGAGGTTGGGATATAGCAGGTGTATTTTAATTTAATTAACATTATTATTAACATAAATAAAAAATAAACTTAGCATAAAACTTGTGAATAATTTAGTTATTCATAACTTACGTTCGATTTTTTTTAGGTGTCCCGTGTTTACCTGTTACACAACGGGTAAACTAATGCTTAGTTGTATCAGGATAGTAACACAGCAGATTGTGGATAACATCATTTTAATGGCTGGAATGACAAAGCATTCAGCCGAAATTTTGACGGTATAATTTGACACTTATTCTTTTGTCAATATACATTTAAAATAAATTGTCATGCAACACAAAATGACTGCACATTTAGTATTAACGCCGGGGAGGGGCGGCAGACTGAAGTAAAGGAAAAGCTATATTATAACATGAGATAGGACGAAGCCGAAAATCCTGAACAGAGTAGGTGAACATTCAGTAAAATAAAAACAAAACATGATTATGACAAGAACTAAAACACTTCGATCCAGACTGTGGTTCCGGTGCTTGTGGATGATACCATTGCTCTTTTCGGGCTTTGGAATGACTGCAAGTGCGCAGACTCTGGTAGAAATCGGAACCGGGACGGGTACTTCCACCGCGAATCCAATATACGGATGCTATGTGTACTCTTATAGCCAGACCCTTTTTACAGGGGACGAAATTACTGGTGGCGGCTGGACCGGAGGCCCGGGTCAGATCACAAAGATTCGCTATTATCTGGCTACACCACCAAGCGCGCCGGGCAATACCAATAACTGGACGGTGTATCTTGGCAATACCACACTGACCACAATGACTGCCGGCTCTGCAAACTATGTGTCAGCCAACGATATGACACAGGTATTTTCAGGTACTGTTAATATGAGTTCTGTAGGATGGGTAGAGATTGCATTTACAACGCCCTTTGAATATACCGGCGGAAATCTCATCATTGCTATTGATGAAAATTCAGCAGGTTATTCCTGCAGCCCTTATTTTAGATACACGACTGCTTCGGGAATGGCTCGTTACCTGTATTCGGATTCTTACAATCCTGATCCGAATGCGCTCCCCGGCTCCTATTCAGGAACCAGCACTTCTACCAGCGACCGTGCAAACATTCAAATGGAAATATCGCTTCCCTGTGAAGGCATACCTGACGGGGGTACCGTACTGCCCGTTGCAGTATGTAACGGAGAAGCAGCCACGCTTACCGCCGCCGGCGTAACGCTCGGTTCCGGTCTTGTTTATCAGTGGCAGCAGGCAACTGCTTTAGGTGGAACTTACAGCGATGTTGTTGGCGGAAGCGGTGGTACTACTGCTACCTACACCACACCCGCACTGACTGGAGGAAGCTATTTTTACCGGTTAGTTACGACATGTACTAATTCGGGAGAAACCAGTATCAGCACCGAGGGAACGGCTACGTCCTACGATAATCCAACGGCCCCGACAGCAACCAACAGCACGCAATGCGGCATTGGCGTTCCAACTGCTTTTGTGACTTCTACGGACGGCGTAAACGGATCGGGAAATTACAACTGGTATGATGCGGCTACTGGAGGCATTTTGCTACAGGCAGGCTCGGCAGTTCCGGTTTATTTCAATGATTTTTCCACGACCGATTTAGGCGCTGCATCTCTTGCAAACAGTGCAGCCATTACAGGTAATCAGTTAGTATTGCATAGTGCTACCACCAGTCAGAACGGTGGTTTGTTAATCAATGCCAGCGGGGCAAACGGAACAGTCTATCAAATCGACTATGATATGACAGCGACTGCTACCGGAACTCAAATGGCAGACGGAATCAGTTATAGCTTTGGTGATGATGTTAGTGCTACAGATATAACCCCTGCGGCCGAAAAGGGTACCGGCAGCAAATTGCGTCTTGGCTTTATGACCTATAATGCTGCAAATGGTAATAATGGTAAGGGTATTTATCTGGCTTATGGAGTTACCGGTGACCCGGATTACTCGGCAAGTGCACCAGGTATTCTGGCTTATTCCAATAATGTAAGCTGGATTCCGGCTTTTGCAGGTTCATTAACGAACCATGTTACTATTACTATAAATGCCGGCAATAAGGCTACGGTTACTGTTGGAGGCGCTACCATATTCAGTGACATACAGCTTCCTGCCGGTTTTGGCATATCTGACAAGTCGTCTTGGAATCATGTGATAAAAAGCCGTTCCGGCGGAGTTGCCGGAGGCTTTGCTATTGATAATGTTAGTATTAAAGAGGGAACAGGCGCTGCGGGCTTTACTACGTATCAGGCTTCTCTTTCATCCGATCAGGTGTTTTATGTATCAGAAATAAACCCTGCAGGATGTGAAAGCCCTCGTACACAGGTAACGGTAACGGTTGCAACAGCTCCGTCTATATCAGCAAATGCTTCACCCACCACGGCAGGTTGCCCCGGCACGGATATAGATCTTAGTGCAACAAGTGGCAATTCCAGTTATTCTTATACCTGGGAACCGGGTACGGTTAGCGGAGCTTCAGTAACAGTGAACCCCATGAGTACCACTACCTATACCGTAACAGCTACGGATAATTCAGGCGGTGCTAATGACGGTTGTTCGGCTATGGCAACTGTTAATGTAACAGTAATTCCTCCGCCTGTAATAGA
>CAZUSO010000080.1:0-11518 GCA_964622775.1 uncultured Taibaiella sp.
CTGGAACAGCCTGCCGGCAGGCCTGTGGATACTGAGCGTTTCCGACCCGGAAAGCAGCGCTACGGAAAGACGGAAAATACTGAAGCAATGATAAAGAAATAAGTACCCGGCATATGAGCATCCTCAACTCATATTCCGGGATTTATTTTTCCGACACGTATTTTTAGGCTTATGGTAGCATTGCTGCATTACCGACTTTTCATTGAAGAAGGAATTTGTTTTTATATACAATTATTATCTCAAAAGTAAGTGGGCAACAAAACAAAAAGCTACTCCCGAATAGAGATAGCTTTTCCCTGCGGTTATGATATTATTTACCGCATCAGGGTCACATTTCCTTCATAATGTTCTGATGCTTTATTTTTATAAGCCACATCAACAATATACACATATACGCCTACCGGCTGTTCTTTACCGTTGAGCATTCCATCCCAGCCACGGCCATCGGCACGGGTGGTTTCAAAAACCTTTTCTCCCCAGCGGTTGAAAATAGTCAGGGTGAAGGCCTTAACGCCTTCCGATAAAAACTGTCGCGGGAAGAAATAGTCGTTTACGCCATCATTATTGGGCGTAAAGGCATTAGGTACATCGACATAACAATCTTTTCTGATAATAACCTCATCGGTAGTTTTACATCCGTTCAGATCGGCTTCAACCGAATAGGAACCGGGATGAACTATTTTCAGAATAGCCGTAGTATCTCCGGTATTCCATTTCCATTTAATATCCGGATTATTCAGGTTAATGGCATCCAGGAGATTAAAAGGAGCACCATTAAGGCAAAGGGAAGTATCAGGTCCTAAGTTTACGACCGGGAATGGCTTTATTAAAACCTTAATCTTATCGGTTACCGGATCACAAACCGGATAATCCGCCTTTACGGCAACCGTATAAGAACCGGGATTATCGTAGCTGTGATACGGAGCATTATTCAGTCCGACTAATGAACTTCCGTCTCCAAACTCCCAGGTCAGCAAAGTTGCGGTCTGAAGGTAGTCTAAGGAGAAATTAATCCGTTCACCGTTACATACGGTATCGCGGTCTGCCATGACCGTAATATGTGGTGTCGAGTCCACGTATATGGTTCCGTAAGCCGTATCCATACAAGGGAGGCCGGCCTCCTGAACAATCAGGCGGATCGTATAAGTACCTGCTACAGGGTATGAATGCGTTGGGCCTTGCAATGCAGAGGTCTCACCATCTCCGAAATCCCAGAGCCAGGAGCTGATGTCTCCGGTGGACTGGTTAAAGAAAATGACCGTATTATTGCCGCTTTGACAAATTGAATCTGCACTTTGACCGAAGGCGGCATTAATCTCGTGCCGGGTGTCCACAAACTTTATTACGGAGTCCGTGCAACCGGTACTGTCCGTGAGCTTCAGGCGTACCACATAATTAGCTTGCGAGGTATAGATATGCATGGGATTTGTGGTTGTATCATCCGGAACTGAACCATCTCCATAATTCCACCAGCTTTGCCCCGCCTCGCTAAGGTTTGTAAATACTACGGTATCCATATCACAGCCTTTTAAAACCTCAAAATCAAAATCTACTTCGGCAGCATTGAATACCAGGGTTACGGCCAGAGATGTTTTGTTACAACCGGCATCCGTGCTGCCCACTACATAATAGGTGCCGTTCTCGGTGGCCAGGTAGGAAGAATTGGTAGCACCCGGTATAGGCGCATCATCCTGATACCACTGATAGTTGGCAAAAGGAGAAGGATTAGCCACGGCCAGCCCATAATTAGCGCTGTTGCAAACAGTATACAAAGGAGCGTAATTTATTATAGTAACTTCAGGATTGGGATTAACGGTTACAGTAGTCGTTCCGTAGCAGGTGTCATTTACTGCAGAAACGGACATTACCGAATAATCAGAAGTTCCTGCACTACCGGGTATAAAAGTAAGGCTTTGCCCGGTTCCGGTCAGGCCGTCTGTTCCGGTCCAGAAATAGGTAAAGGTCGTTTCCGTATTGGTATTATTAGCGAATAAGGTTACCGAGTTCCCCAGGCATACCGGACCCGAATTGCTGGCCGTAAGGCCGCAAACGATACCGCAGTCCGCAGAGCCGGTACCTCCGGTCTGGTTAAAATCAATCGTACCGGCACTCTCGGCACCCAGATAAGAGGAGGCATAATTCGTGATCAAAACGATATATACTTCTCCCACCTGCACAGCAGGCGGAGTACTGGCTCCTGGTCCTGTTCCTCCTGGCAATCCCAGTCCCAGATTTTCCGTAGGAGCAGGAGAATAACTACACTGAATAGGAGCAATAGTGCCACTCATAACCTCAGCACACCCACTGGCCAAATCCGTGAATGGTCCCCATATCGCAAAATCCACATCAATAGCCTCACCACCATAGGTTTGCTGTGAAAGAAATAACTGCATGGTACCTGCCGTGCCTATCTCCATATAATAAAATGAAGGGCCGGGTTCATTAAATAAACATCCGTAATCGGGCCCGGAAGGCGCCGAACCCGATGTATTATTGTTAAAATTATAAGAGCTGTCGCTACAGAAAGGCGATGCAAAGCAAGGGTCTGTATTATCTTGTGCAAATGAGCTCTGACACCAGGCAACGCAGCAAAAAACAACACACAGAAAGTATTTACTATACATACAATATTGCGATTTATAATGAGGAATTTATTGAGCCGGATGAATCACAATAACGTAGTTCGTATTATCTACCCGGTACTTCACATCTTCGCCGGCGTTAAGGTTAAACAGGTACTTCATTGGATTAAACTGTTCAGGATTAAAAGATTGCCAATCATTTTGAAGTTGCTGGTTATATTTATCTATTAACGGCAAGCCTGACAATTTTGGGTAAGATTCGCCCGAAAAAGGAGCTTCAACAGTAATTTCAATACGAGACAGTATTTTTTTATACATATCAATATACTCAGGTTGCGTGTATTGTACCGCATCTGCAAAAACCTCATTGGCAAACTGCTGCGCCTTTGCCGCCAAATCATTACCGCTTTGCGCATAGGAGGCTGCCGTAATGCAAAGCAGCAATACTGTCATTATTTTCTTCTTTGAAAAAAAGCTTTTTGTCATCTGATTATTGAATATGTTTGATCATTGTAGATATGAAAATTATAGCAAAAGGTTGGGTAAAAGTACAAAAACAAACTGGTTTTCATACAACTTTTCCGGTGCTTTCCAGGCTCCATGCTGCCGCCTTTTCCTGAAACAGCACTCTTGTTTCTGCCCATATTTCTTTAAATAACCCCGACTTCCGATAGACCTCCAATGCAGCCTCATTTTCCCAGATGCTATAGGTAAACCAGGCATTCCCGGTGTCAGTTGGTCGTAATAATTCCAGATGCCGGCAGCCCTTGAAGTTTCTGATATAAGATTTTCGTGCTTCAAAAAGGCAGAGAAAGTCGTCAATGTGCTCTTTACGAAATACCATTTTCACAATACGTATGATCACAGAAACTCAATTTTAACGTTTTGATAGCTAACCTGACGTGGATCGAACAGCTTCAATCCCAGCAATTTTGATGCATCACCCTGGTTGATGGCAATCTCCAGAAAACCCGAACTGTTGAACAGGCATAACCTTTCTTCCGGCTGTACACTGGAGTAATGCTCGCTGATTGTCTCAATATAATCATTCCGGCGCAGGACAATCCGGAATTTACGGTGATTGCGATAGTGTTCAAACTCCTCCTTTTTCAGGTTCAGGACTACATTCCCGAAGCGGTCGATATGAACAATATTGCAATCAATGCTGTTATCCCTTATTACCGGCCGCAGCGGAACGGGATACACATCGGGATGATGGGGCACTAACCGACTCCGTTCCATTTCTTCTTTCCCTATATGCCCGGCAAGCGTTGCAGCCATGCGGATCCATTCCTGATAATTTGCCGGAATTTCCCGACAGCAATATATTTCCGATTCCGGCTCATTGTCCCGTATCAGGGGCAGCAATCCATTGTCTGCGCTAATGATATACTGGTCATTATATGAAGTAAGCAATACCTTTGGCGGAATTCGGTACAGAACACCGAATAAGGAAAGATGAACGGTTTGCGGCGGAAAGGCGTACAAAGATCCCGAAAGCAGATAAGCACACTGTAAGAGATGATGCGGTGTGATATTATGCGAAATATCTATAATGTGGGCATCCGGCAAGGTCTGATATAATATCGCTTTGGTGATGCCCACATAATTATCCTGATAGCCATAATCGGAGAGTAGCGTTAAAATCATTTTTTACAGCGATGACCGGTCGGATTTTTTCGAGTTTGGTTAAATAGCTTTATAATGCATAAAGTTAATCATTAAAATATATAAGTCAGAATATTTTTATCCGGGAACTTTCCGCCAAAGGTAACCGGTTCATCATACATAAGCAGACTATTGGCCCTTTGAATATTTGATTACAAATTGCAACAGATAAGCAACGATCACAATCCGGAACATATTATTCAGGAATAAAAAACGCCCGAATAGCTCCAATTCTTATAACTACGCTGTTCACACTGACCTATTCTTCCTTCTTGCCGGAATTACTATCCCAAAGCTGCTTTTTGTCCACGATCTGCACCTTCATCTTGTCTTCCAGCCGGCGTGCAACGACACTGTATGGCGAGGATATCACGACTTCCCCCTGCTTTAGTCCTTTGATGATCTGGATATATTCATTATCCTGGATTCCGGTTTCCACATCCCGAATTTCCACTTCCCCTGTTTCCGGATTATATACAAATACGATTTGGCGAATATTGCTTTTAGGCTTAGCATCTTCCTGTTTGGGAGTTTTCAGATGATGTTCATCAGGCCATTCTCTCGTGGTAACGGCCATGAGGGGAACCGCAAGCCCCGACTCTTTGCGGGTCTGAATCTCCACGCCGGCGCTCATGCCGGGCTTAAACGGGAATTTGCCTTTTCCTGATTCCCGGCGAAGAGATTCGTAGGTTTCCGGATGAATCAGGATATGTACCGTATAATTGGACACCTGATCTGTTGTGCTGCCAGTTGTCAGCGTATTGTTGTCCGCCACACTGGATACTGATATCTTGGTAACGGTTCCCTTAAATTTCCTGTTTCTGTATGCATCCACTTCAATAATGGCCGTATCGCCAAGGCTTACCTTGCTGATGTCCGTTTCACTTACCTCTACCCGCACCTCCATGCGCCCCATATCGGCAATGGTCATAATCTGCGTGCCGTCCATCTGGGCGGTTCCCACCACGCGCTCGCCTTTTTTGACTAAGAGCTGGGAAATGATACCGGATGTAGGCGCTGTAATGGTGGTCCGGCGCAGGTTTTCACGAGCCTGATTGAGACTTGCACTGGCGCCGTTTACGCCAAAATTCCCCCCGCTGATTGTTGCCCGGGCAGCCTGATAAGAAGCCTTTGCGGTGAGATAATCGGTCTCTGCCTGTTCATATTCCACTTTGCTAATCACTTTATCATTATACAATTGCCTGCTGCGGTTATAAGTCATTTCCGCCCTTTCCATCTGTGCCTTGGCCTGATTAGCCATGTTTTCTGAATTCGTTACGGACGACCGGCTTTGATTGACGTTGGCTTCGGCCTGACTCACTTCCGATACATAAATGGTGGGATTAATCTTCAGTAACAACTGACCGGCGCTTACCGAATCGCCTTCTTCAATTGGCATTTCTATGATTTCCCCGCTGACATCAGGCTTGATCTTCACTTCCGTTTCGGAATATATCTTTCCGCTGGCGCTCACTACTTCCACAATTACGTGATCTTTAGCCGTATCCACTGCAACTTTTATCCCTTCCTTACTTCCGATTACACCCACACTTTTAAGGATTATCAGGATGATGATGAGTCCTGCAAGGCCACCGGCCAGCCACCAGATTGTTTTATTCTTCATCGTAGCGTAGTTTTTGTTGATTATAAGACAGATTTTCAGCATTAATAAGCAAATTATCGCACTTCACTACCGGGATTCACCGGTGCGATGGGTGCAACAAAGATAAGCCGGCCGGCAGCATCTTCTGCCATTAATATCATACCCGCACTTTCAATCCCGCGCATCTTGCGGGGCGCCAGGTTTACGGCCACAGTCACCTGTTTTCCTACAATGTCTTCCGGCTGGTAATGCTGAGCAATGCCGGAAACGATGATACGTTTTTCAAATCCCAAGTCCACCTCCAGCTTCAGCAGTTTATCGGCTTTCTGTACTTTTTCCGCATGGAGAATGACTCCGGCACGCAGTTCGATCCTGGAAAAATCATCAAAGGTAATCTCCGGTTTTAGCGCTGGTTCCGGTACAGATTCGGTTTGCGTTTCGGCAGGCATTACAGTTTTCCGGCTGTTCTTAATCAATTTATCTTTTTGCAGTTCAACTTCTGCATATTCAATTTTACGGAATAACAATTCCGGGGCGCGAAGCGAATATCCGGTTTTCAGCAGATCCATCCGGCCGGCGTTTTCCCATTCCAGCATCTTATGTACCACCTTCATCATGTGGCACATTTTTTCGGCAGTGAAGGGCAAAAACGGATTGGCGAAGATGGCCAGATTGGCGGTAAGCTGCAGGCAGATATACAGACAATTATCAATTTTCTGCCGGTTCTGCTGTGCTGATTCCGGTGTCTTTGCCAATATCCAGGGCTCTTTGTCCTGCATATATTTATTGCCTTTACGAGCAAGGTCTATCACTTCAAATAAGGCATCCCGGAACTTATAATGTTCCAGGGAGTCTTCAACAATCTTTTTTATATGCTGAATATCCCGGATAAGCTCCAGGTCAGCATCATCTTTGTAATCATTATGAAAGTGCGGCACTTTCCCGCCACACAGTTTGTGCATCAGCACCATAGTCCGGTTGATAAAATTTCCGAAAACAGCTACCAATTCGTTATTGACCCGATCCTGAAAATCTTTCCAGGTAAAATCGTTGTCTTTGGTTTCCGGCGCATTGGCGCATAACACATAGCGCAGCGCATCCTGCATATCCGGGAAATCCTGAAGATAATCATGTATCCAAACCGCCCAGTTGCGTGAGGTAGAGACCTTTTCCCCTTCGATATTCAAAAATTCATTGGCCGGAACATTTTCCGGAAGTACGAAGCCGCCGTGCGCTTTCAGCATTGCCGGGAAAATGATACAGTGAAATACGATATTGTCTTTCCCGATAAAATGAACCAGCCTGGTGTCTTCCTTTTTCCAGTAATCGTCCCATTCCTGAGGCAGCAATTCCTTTGTGGCGCTGATATAGCCAATAGGTGCGTCAAACCATACATACAGCACTTTCCCTTCTGCTCCTTCCAGAGGAACAGGAACTCCCCAGTTACTGTCGCGGGTCATGGCGCGGGGTTGCAGACCGTTATCCAGCCAGCTTTTACACTGCCCGTAAACATTAGGCTTCCATTGATCCTTCTTACCGGCTACAATCCATTCTTTCAGAAAGGTTTCATATTGGTTCAGGGGAAAATACCAGTGCTTTGTAAGCTTTTTTACTAATGGTGCATTGCTCAGTGCGCTGCGAGGCACAATCAACTGTTCCGGTGAAAGCGTGGATCCGCATTTTTCACACTGGTCGCCGTAGGCATCCGGATTCTGACAAACCGGGCAGGTACCAATAATATAGCGGTCTGCCAAAAACATATTTTTCTCCGCATCAAAATATTGCTCGCTTTCCCGTTCCTCAAACAAGCCGTCTTCATACAGCTTTTTGAAAAATGCCTGAGAAGTCTGACGGTGGGTATCACTTGAAGTTCGTGAGTAAATATCAAACGAGATGCCCATCTGAGCAAAGCTGTCTTTTATCAGACTATGGTATTTATCTACGATATCCTGCGGTGAAACTCCTTCCTTCATGGCACGGATGGTGATGGGTACCCCATGCTCATCACTGCCGCAGATAAATCTGACATCCCGTTTTTGTGCACGCTGATACCGTACATAAATATCCGAAGGAAGATAGCAGCCGGCCAAATGACCGATATGCACCGGGCCATTCGCATAAGGTAAGGCCGCAGTAACTAATATTCTTTTATAATTATTATCCATAAAAACAAGGGCAAAAGTCGTAAATTATCCACGAAAAAATGAGAGAAGCGGAATATTTAAAACAATTCTAAAACCTGATGAATATACTAAAATAAAGAAGAACAGTTGCCTGTTGTCCGAAAAATCTTACAACTGCAATTCCCAATGCCGGAAAGTATAAAATTTGCAACCAGTCGTGCGGTAATACAAGGCTTATTATGTAACTGAACAAACAGGTATAAAAAACCTGCTCATATTAACATAGCCCACGATTAAAACCGCGGGCTATGCACTAAGAATTTATCGTAAATCCTTAATCCAGTACTTTGATGCCGTTCGCAGTGAAGCGCAAACTTTCTTCCGGTTGGGTAATAGCTTCAATTTCCTCCTTAGGCTTTTTAGCATCTTCGGCATAATGGCGAAGCTCTTCCACGGAAGTTTCTTCCACATAAGCTACCCCATCAAGAACAACAGTTCTTCCCGCAATATCCATCGGAACGAAGAAGCCGTAATCCTTCATCTTCACAAATACGGTTGTGCTGTCGTTTACATATAAATTAACCCAGCAGCCTTTTTTGGGGCATACATCTATAACCTTCGCTTTGATTTTGGTTTTTACCTTACCGTCTTTTTTGGCAAGTAATGCAGGCAGTTGCTCAATGTCCATCGCACCTTTTTCCTTTACCTTTTCGCCATAAACCTTACCCGGAAATGCGGGCTCACGTTCCGTTTTTTCCTGTGCGCCGGCCTGCAATCCTGTTGCAAGGAGCACAATCGCTGCCAGAGCGCCGGTAAAAAATTGTTTCATTTTATTCAAAATAATTTTTAGAGAACCACAAAAGTAAAATAAAAATGCCATAAACACAGATTCTGGGATGCATTTCAAATTGTCCATTATCATTAACTGTGACGTCGCTCCCTTTTTCGTCATACGAACGGGTTCGTGTCATTGCGGACGCTTGAAACAATCTCCTTAGCTACCGTTTTAAGATTGCTTCCTGCTTCGTTCCTCGCAGTCGCAATGACGAAAACTTCATTTCTCGCAGTGACATCGTATTTTTTGCCGTTCCGGCAACTTCGCAGGTGGAAAATTTGAAATGCACCCCGGATTCAGGCAGTCCCGCTTATTGTCATATTTTCATTACAATCTTTTGCATTTCTGCGCTAAATGTCAGTTTTTGAACGATGAGCACCTTATTCTTCAACCAAAACTGCAAAATTGTCAATATTATCTCCTTTGGCATATTTTTAGCCGGTGTAGGAATATACCATAATATTTTCAAACCAATATAAATTTCATTTATTCTATGGCAAAAAAAGCAATCCTTACCCCTCTACATGACCGGGTAATTGTAAAGGCAGCCGCAGCAGAAACAAAAACTGCGGGAGGAATCATTATTCCTGATACGGCAAAGGAAAAGCCACAGCGCGGTACGGTTGTCGCAGCCGGACCCGGCAAAAAGGACGAACCCATGAGCGTTAAGCCGGGCGATACCGTGCTTTACGGAAAGTATGCAGGCACCGAAATCAATCTGGAGGGCGAAGATCTGCTGATCATGCGTGAAAGCGATATTTTGGCGATTGTTTAGTATTAGTCAGTCTGACTATTCGGCAATTCGTTAATTATCCTGAAACATTAATCTCTAAGAGCTATCTGAAGGGATTCATTAATTCAAAATTTTCAATAACTAATTTATAATTAGAAAAAAAATGGCAAAACAATTGTTTTTTAGTACCGACGCCCGCAACAAAATGAAGAAAGGCGTGGACACTTTAGCCGATGCGGTTAAGGTTACCTTAGGCCCTAAAGGCCGCAATGTGGTGATCGAGAAAAAATTCGGCGCACCGGCTATAACTAAAGACGGCGTGACCGTTGCTAAGGAAATCGAGCTGGAAGACAGCATCGAAAACATGGGCGCTCAAATGGTGAAAGAAGTGGCCAGCAAAACCAATGATATCGCCGGAGACGGTACTACCACCGCCACCGTACTGGCACAAGCCATTATCAGCGAAGGCCTGAAAAACGTAGCTGCCGGCGCCAATCCTATGGATTTGAAACGTGGCATTGACAAAGCAGTAGGTTCCGTAGTGGCCAGCATCAAAAAGCAATCTCAAAAAATCGGTAACGACAATCAGAAGATTGAGCAGGTTGGCACTATTTCCGCAAATAACGACAGCGAAATCGGGAAGCTGATTGCTACCGCTATGACTAAAGTGGGTAATGAAGGGGTAATTACCGTGGAAGAATCCAAAAACACCGAAACCTCCGTAGAGGTGGTAGAAGGTATGCAGTTCGACCGCGGTTACCTGACTCCGTATTTCGTGACCAATACCGAAAAAATGCAGGTGGAAATGGATAAGCCTTACATCCTGATTTTTGACAAGAAAATCAGCACCATGAAGGATATCATTGCCATTCTGGAAAAGGTAGTTCAAAGCGGACGTCCGTTGCTGATTATTGCAGAAGACGTAGATGGTGAAGCGCTTTCTACTTTAGTGGTAAACAAACTGCGCGGCTCTTTGAAGGTAGCTGCCGTAAAAGCTCCGGGCTTTGGCGATCGCCGCAAGGAAATGTTGCAGGATATTGCCGTATTGACCGGAGGTATCGTTATCAGTGAAGATCAGGGTTATAAGCTGGAAAATGCAGATATGAGCTATTTAGGTACTGCCGAAAGCATTACCATTGACAAAGACAACACCACTATCGTAGATGGTAAGGGTAAGAAAGGCGATATTACTGCCCGCATTAATCAGATTAAATCTCAGATAGAAACTACTACTTCCGATTATGACCGGGAAAAGCTGCAGGAACGTCTTGCCAAGCTGAGCGGCGGTGTTGCCGTGCTGTATGTGGGCGCTGCTACGGAA
This sequence comes from uncultured Taibaiella sp., assembly GCA_964622775.1. Lineage (GTDB taxonomy): Bacteria > Bacteroidota > Bacteroidia > Chitinophagales > Chitinophagaceae > CAZUSO01. The sequence continues at coordinate 10,866 of CAZUSO010000080.1, forward strand.
ATGGAGATGAAAGAGAAAAAAGACCGCGTGGACGATGCATTGCATGCTACTCGTGCCGCAGTGGAAGAAGGTATTGTACCGGGAGGCGGAACCGTATTTATCCGCGCCATTGCCGCTTTGAATAAGATTGAACCGGCTAATGAAGATGAGGCTACAGGAGTTGCTATTATCCGTCGTGCGCTGGAATATCCCCTGCGCGTGATTGTGGAAAATGCCGGTATCGAAGGCAGCATCGTAGTGCAAAAAGTAAAAGAAGGCAAAGCAGATTTCGGCTTTAACGCACGCAGCGAGCAATATGAAAACCTGCTGAAGTCGGGTGTAATTGACCCGGCAAAAGTAAGCCGTATTGCCCTGGAAAATGCCAGTTCTATTGCCGGCATGTTGCTGACCACCGAATGTGTAATTGCAGACAAACCCGAACCAAAACAACCGGCTATGCCTGCAATGCCGGGCGGCGGAATGGATATGGGATACTAATCAATTTCGTCCCGGCAATAATTGCCAGTGGTTCAAATATTGTGCGCAGACACATCACGAAAAAGCCCCGGAAAATTCCGGGGCTTTTTCGTGTAAAGACTGAATCACACATAAATCAGGATTTTCTCAAGTTTGACACGTTTTTTTGTTTTTATGGGCTGCAATGCTTGATTTTA
>CAZUSO010000081.1:0-10737 GCA_964622775.1 uncultured Taibaiella sp.
TCCGGCCGGAATGACGACCGCTTATACGCTTCACCAGGAATGACGATACCTTTTACATTCGGGAGATTGCTCCGGGGAGACAATTTGGGATGCACCCTTTTTCGGGTAATTACCTGTTTTTTTTATATTATTTTGTAATTTTCGGGCTCTTAACCTGAAAACTTAATTGCAGATGGATAAATTGATACTCAAAAAGGCAGGTGATATATGGAAAGAAATAGGGCAGCATAAAAAGCCCGAAGAATTACAGGTAGAGGTAGAAATCTACAAAAAAATGCTCAACCTGTTCCAGGTGGGCGATTATTGCTACTTCATCTTCAGCCCGCCCGAAATGCGTATGGAATACACCAACCCCTCTATCACGAAGCTGTTGGGCTATGCGCCGGAAGAGTTTACGCTGGAGCTGTTTTTAGAAACTATCCATCCCGACGATTTACAGAATTACCTGAATTTTGAAGCCACCATCACCGGTTTCTGGCAAAGCCTTCCCCCGGAAAAGGTGTTTAAGTACAAAACCCGTTATGATTTTAGGATTATCTGCAAAGACGGGACGGTAAAAAGGCTGTTGCAGCAGGTAGCCGTGATACAAAGCGATGATGACGGGGCGGTGCTACGCACCTTTGTGATATTTACGGATATTACCGACCTGAAACAGAGCAATAAAATGGTGCTGTCCATTATGGGCTTGGAAGGCGAACCCTCTTATATTGATATACAGCCTGTTCAGGCATTAGTTCCGCATAAAAGCATCCTGACCAAAAGGGAAATTGAGGTGTTCCGCCTGCTGGTAGATGAATGCCATTCGGCACAGATTGCCGAAACATTAGGCATCAGCCCGAATACGGTAGGCCAGCACCGCAAGAACATTTTCAGGAAAACAGGCACTGGCTCGGTGCTGCAATTGGTGAAGCTGGGCTTGGAGAAAGGGTGGATATAATCAATTATGAATTACGAATTACGAATTACGGGTCGTTGAATTGCGAAATATCAATTACAGCTTACGATGAAGAAGGATAATATTATACAACAGAAATCGTATGCTTTTGCAATTCGTATTATGAACTTATACAGATATTTAATATAATAAAAGAAAGAATTTGTATTGTCGAAGCAACTGTTGCACAGCGGAACTTCTATTGGCTCAAATATAGAAGAAGCCATTGGAGGGCAAAGCAAACAAGACTTTTATTCAAAACTGACCATTGCCTATAAAGAGGCTCGCGAAACCGTTTATTGGATAAGATTACTAAAAGACACTGACTTTTTATCAGAAAGCGAGGCCAATAGCCTGCTTTTTGAAGCGGAGGAAATTTGCAAAATAATCGGGAAAATTCAATTAACCATCAAATCCCCAAATTCGTAATTGATATTTCGTAATCCGTAATTTCCCCTCATTTTAGAGATATGCGGCTTGTATGTTTTTAATAAGCCTGTATCAATACCTCGGCAGGAATGTTCAGCTTTTCTCTTAGCTTGCGTATCATGGAAAGGCTTAGTTTTCTTTTGCCGGACAGGATTTCCGATTTGCGGGAGCGTGCTCCGAGTATTCCGGAAAGGTCAGCCTCGGACATATTCATCTGCTCCAGGCGGAATCGTATCGCTTCCAGCGGATTGGGCTGCGCCACCGGGCGATGTTCATTTTCGTACTCTTTTACCAGTATGGAAAGAATTTCCAGCTCATCGGATTCTTGGGAATCCGGCTTTTAAATCTTTTTGCAGAAGCGCATAAACCCTGAGGTAATGTCATAAATAGGTTGATTTAATTATTTCCATAGATTCCTGTTTTGTAATAGTACAAATATACAGGCAGTATTCAACCTATTTGTGACACTACCAAAATTTCTTCATTATACGCATTTGATTTTAATTCAATATTTTGTGACTATTCAGCCTTTTTATATAGAGATTAGCTTAGTACAATATGCCCGATTGAAGTAATAAAAAAACGACCCGGAAATTTTAATTTCCGGGTCGTTTTTGTTATCAGATGTTTATAAGAAGGATCTCATTATGCCTGTTCTTTGAGCGTACGAATACGTGCCTCTTTATCTTCTTCCACACGCAGGGAATCTTTTTTATCCAAATCTATAAGGATTGGCGACGCTACGAAAATAGAAGAATAAGTTCCGGCAGCCACCCCGATCATCATGGCGAAAGCAAATCCACGCAGGGCTTCTCCACCAAAGATAAACAGCACCAGCACTGTGATGAACACCGTTACCGAAGTCATTACCGTGCGGCTTAGCGTATCGTTAATAGCGCTGTTCACCACATCTTTCCGGTTAGCATTGGGTGTCTTACGGAAGTATTCCCGGATACGGTCAAACACGATTACCGTGTCGTTCATCGAGAATCCGATCACAGTCAATAATGCGGCAATGAAGTGCTGGTCAATTTCCAACGCAAACGGAACGATATCTTTAAGGAATGAGAAAATGGCCAAAACAATAGCCGCATCATGCACCAGAGAAACAATAGTGCCGATAGAGTATTGCCATTTACGAAAACGGGCAAAGATGTACAGGAAAATGGCGATCATCGAAATAATGGTAGCCCATTTTGCACCATTCACCAAATCACGCGAAATGGAAGGCTCTACCTTATCGGATTTTTCAATGTATTTACTGGTAAATACCGCCAAATCCAGGTCGGCAGGAAGCATATTTTCCGATTTTAATCCGGTAAATAACTTATCCAATACTATGGCGTCCACTTCCTTACCGGAGCGATCGATTAAATAATCCGTCGTAATGTTCAGTTTATCGCTTGATCCGATGGTTTTTACAATGGGAAAATTACCCAGATGCTTATGTAGCTTTTCCCGAACCTCGGAAACCTTGTGCGGCTGGTCAAACTGGATTGTATAACTGCGTCCTCCTGAAAATTCCACACCATAATCAAATCCATGAATAAATGAAGCCAGACCTGCGAGAATAAAGAATCCGGAAATTATATAGGTGATTTTCCGAATCCCTATAAAATCGAAATGCGCCTTCTTGAAGATCTTCTTGGAGAGATTAGTAAAATAGTTGAAGTGGCGTCCCCGGTGCATATAGATGTCGGTGATCAGACGGGAAATCAAAATACCGCCGAACAGTGATAACAACAGTGCCAGAATCTGTGTGGTGGCAAATCCTAAGATAGGCCCTACCCCGAAAATATACAGGATTACCGCGGTAATCAAACTGGTTACGTGTCCATCCAATACCGGTGCATACGACCGTTTATAACCATCATCAACCGCCTGCTGATAGGTCTTCCCTATCGCAAGCTCTTCTTTAATCCGCTCAAAGATAATTACATTCACATCCACAGCCATACCAATCCCCAGAATCAAACCCGCTATGCCAGGCATAGTGAGGGTGGCCCCCAGATTAGCCAGTATGCCGAATGTAAACAGGAGATTCAGGACAAGAGAAATATTGGCAACCCATCCGCCGGTATTGTAATAAATCAGCATCAGGGCAAAAATGATGACAAAGGATATGCCGAAAGACAACATACCACCCCTTATGGATTCCTGGCCTAAGGTGGGACCAACTACCTGTTCCTGCACAATCTTAGCAGGAGCATCCAATTTACCGGATTGTAAGATATTAGCCAGTTCCGTACCTTCCTTGGGAGAGAAATTTCCGGTTATGGACGAATTTCCACCGGTGATCTCCGACTGAACGGTAGGGGCAGAATATACATAATCATCCAAAGCAATAGCGATCGGCTTATGCAGATTAGCTTTGGTTAGCCTTGCCCAAACGCCGGTACCCTGCTGGTTCATCTCCAACTGGATTTCCGGAGTACCGTTTTGCTGATAGTTAAAACGTGCGCTCTTCACCATATCGCCTTCCAACTTGGCATGATCATTTCCCAGTGTCGTTTTGATAGCATATACGCCTAATGGTGTTTTAGGATTGTTTTTATCTCCTTTAAAGCCTGGTACTTCACCGAACATGAATTTGATATTGGCCGGAAACTGGTTTTTCACCACATCCATATTCAGATACTCCATCACGCGGGCGGCATTTTTCTTTTCCACCACACCAATAATGGATGATTCCTGAAATTGTCCGGAAGCCTGATCTACCATCGGCATCATCAAAGAAAATAAATCGCTTTCTCTTTGACTGCCTAAAGCGTTCTCATTGGAATTACTGTCATTGCCCAATAAACTGGACAGGCTGGATAAGGAATCTCCGGCGACAACGGTCTGTTGCGCAGAATCAGCAGCAGCAACCACGGAGCCGGTATCTGCCGGCTTTTCTCCGGCTAAGTAATTTTTCAACGCGGTATTAGCTTTCATGAGGCTTTGCGCTACCTCCGTATTGGAAGCCACTTCCCAGAATTGCAGTTTAGCGGAAGCCTGTAGCTGGCGGCGAACTGATTCCGGATCACGGACACCGGCCAGGTCAACCGTAATGATTCCCCTGTCTTTATTCAGGTTGATGGAAGGCTGTGCCACACCGAATTTATCGATCCGGGTACGCAGGACATTAAAGGTATTCTCCGTAGCTTCAGAAGCTTCGGAACGGATAAAGCCCAATACCTGTGCATTTGTCGTATTGAAGGTAATCTGCGTACGTCCGGGTTTTGTAAATAACAGCGCCAGTTTCCCGTTGGGATTAACTTTCTGGTAAGCCTTACCGAATAAAGTAACAAAATCATCGTCCGATTTTCCACGCATTTCCTCTGCCTCTTTCAGCGCCTGCTGCAAGGCAGCATCTTTAGCATTATTGGATAAAGAGCTGATCAGTTGATCCAGGCCTACTTCCAGAGTAACACTCATACCCCCCTGTAGATCCAGACCCAATTGCAGTTCTTTTTCCTTGATGTCCTGGTAGGTGAATTTTTTAATCCCTAAAAGATTAAACATGTTTTCACCGCGCACGCTGTCGATAATACGGATATAGGCATGGTTGATCAATTCTTCCCGGTCGGGTCCCTTTGCCTCGGGATGGCTTAGGCTAACAGATTTTTCTGCCTGGGCTTCCAGTTTTTTTTCTACATTCTGGGCAATGAAAGTGAAGGACAGCCGCCAGATAGAAAACAGAATAAGAATAATAGTAAGAATTTTAACTAAGCCTTTTGACTGCATGAGTATTTGTTGTTGTCTATTAAATATATTTTAAAAATAAGTGCGCAAAGATATAATTTTATATTAGAAAAAGAGCCACTAATTTTTCCTTACTATGGGGAATCATTAACCCGCTCTAAATCATATTTGGAAAATCAACCCGCCCAGGCACTCGCTTTTATAACCGGTTGATAATTTCACCGGATAGCCTGCTTTCCGTAATACGGAATCTTCCTTCACGATTATTTCCCGTCAGCGGAAAGAGCCAGGGTTTGCCGAACACGAAGGTCAACAAAATCTCCTTCCATCAGACGAACTGTTTCACTTTCCGTAATTGCCGGCATCTGGCCGGAGACCACCGCCGTTGTGGTATCGGTTATCGGGCCATCGAATATCACGGTATATTGCAGATTGTTTACGCTCAAAATGGCTATAGCCTCCAGGTAATTCATCCCGGTAACATCCGGTACCGGAATCTCTTTATCTCCCAAACCGTCGCCAATCACCAGGTTAATCACAGAGCCTTGTGGAATCATGGTGCCCGGTTTAATATCCTGACCGTTGGACCATTGCTGCGCCAGCACCGAGCCTACAGCAATGTCCGGCTTATAAAGAGTATCGCCCAGCACAAGCTTGCTGCTCCTGAGCAACAGGTCTGCACTGCGGAAAGATAAATTAATCAAATTCGGCATCGGGGTTTGCGGCGGGCTCACTTTATTAATAATCAGGAAGATGGTTCGGCCTTCTTTTACGGTCATTCCCGAATCGGGTTGCTGTTGCATAACCGTCTGAACTTTCTGATTCGGATCATAGGCAGAGTCCACATCCACCTCAAAGCCCTGTGTATTCAACAACTTTTGGGCTTCCTGCCAGCTTTTCCCCACCAACTGCGGAACAGTCTTTTCTTTCCCGTGACCTGTTATCCAGCCGAGGGATGCAAAAAACAGCCAGTACAGGCCAATGCACAGTAGGAAAATCAACAGCAGGTTGGCAAAAAATGATTTCCGGAATGGTCGTTTTTGTGGTGTTCTGCTCACTATAAAAATAAATTATTACAGGTAAATCAGATTATCCGCTAATCCTGTTTAATACGTTTTCCAGCAAATTTCCGTAAAATGTTTTTAAATCCATTCCGGACGCAATAACCTGCTGCGGAATCAGGCTGGCTTCACTTTGTCCGGGCGTGGTATTCACCTCCAGAAAATACAAGGTATTATCCGATTGTTTCAATATAAAATCAATACGCACCACCCCACTGCAATTCAGCAATGTATAAATAGCGGCTGCCTTTTTGTTCAACCGTTCCAGTACCTCACCACTCACCTCCGCAGGCGTTATTTCGTTAGTTACGCCCGGTGTGTATTTCGCTTCAAAATCAAAAAAATCATTCTTACTGATAATTTCCGTAGGCGGCAGGGTATGCACTACGCCATCTTGCTCATACACGCCGATTGTCAATTCCCGGCCTTCAATATATTCCTCAATCAGCACCTGCTCATCTTCCGCAAAGGCTTTCTCAATTGCGGGCAGCAACTGGTCGATGGAAATAACTTTACTGACACCGAGGCTGGAGCCGCTTTCATTGGGTTTTACAAACACGGGTAAAGCAATTTTTTCCATGATGACTCCAAGTGAAAATGGCTTATGTTTCACCAGATGAACGGATTGGGCAATATGTACAATATTAAAATCCTTTACGACCTTATTACAGAAACTCTTATTAAAGGTGAGGGCAGATACAATGGCATTACAGGTATTGTAAGGCAGGTTCAGCATATCAAAATAGCCCTGAAGCTTGCCGTCCTCACCCGGACTGCCATGCAGGACAATAAATGCCATATCAAAACAAACCTTCTCATTATTGACCCGGATACTGAAATCATTTTTGTCAACCGGTATCGGGGTGCCATCATCAGATTCATAATACCAGCTATCACGGGTAATGATGATGAGATAAATTTCATATTGTACCGGGTCGAGATGTTGCCGGATAGTTTTTGCAGAATTGAGCGAAACTACGTATTCACCGGAATAGCCACCGGCTACCAGTGCAATTTTCTTCTTCATAAGGTTCAGTTGAACATTCAGATTTGTTGCCAAAGATAATTATTGCACAATATTATGGCCGGATTACTAAAATATTTTGTGCGCTAAATTTATCAAAATATTTTTGCATGATGTTTACACCTGCAATCCGCTTACTTTTTCTACTGGCTTTGGCTGTTATCGCCGTAATCTTTGCCTGGGCAGGCAAGGTCATGCCTCTGCTGATTGCCTCCCTGTTATCGGGATTCCTGCTTTGGGATTATTTAAAACGCGGAACAGTTCCTCTGGCGCTCCTGAAACTGCGCAAAAACGATTATGCCGCAGCAGGGAAAATCTTAAATCTCACCAGAAATCCGAATATTTTATTGAAAAAACAAAAAATATATTTTAACTTTATAAAAGGGTTTCTCGAAAGAGAACAGGATAACTTTTCTGAGGCAGAAGAATATCTTATGAATGTTAAAAATGCCGGTTTGAAAAATGAAAATGATCGGGCTATGGTTTTACTGGCATTAGCGGATATTCAAATGATAAAAGGGAATACACGGGAAGCCAAAGCACTCCTCCTAGCTATGAAAGGGCTCAAAGTGCAACCCGCACTCATGGAACCTATTCGTAAATTACAAAGTATTTTAAATATTTGAAAAATTATATAAATGAAACTTATTTTTGCTTCAAATAATACAAATAAAATATTTGAAATTCAAAGTATTATACCATATTTTTTCAAGATAAAAACTTTAAAAGAGGCCGGCATCTTTGAGGAAATTCCGGAACCTTACGACACCTTCAGGGAAAATGCCTTCGCCAAAGCCTCGTATATTTACAAACAGACCGGACAGGATTGTTTTTCAGAGGACAGTGGACTAATGGTCAATGCTTTAGATGGAAAGCCAGGCGTACATAGTGCGAGATATGCGGGGGAACCCCGTAATGATAGTGCCAATAATCAGAAATTATTATCGAACTTAGCGCATGCATCCGACCGAAGTGCGCATTATCAATCCACCATTTGCCTTATAATTAACGGGGAGGTTTATTATTTTGAAGGGCAATGTCCGGGGAGCATTGCACTTACCGCAAAGGGAGATGGCGGTTTCGGTTACGATCCAATATTTATTCCATATAACTATAAATCAACATTTTCAGAAATACTACTTGAAGAAAAACTGAAGCTCAGTCATCGAACTAAAGCATTCCTGAAACTGGCTGATTTTTTAAAAAATCAAAAGACTTAGCCTATTGTGAAACATCTACTCAGGATTTTTTTTCTTGCTCTTATCTTTTTGGGTTGCCAACCCAAAAATAACCCTGCTGATACGCACCGGAATCAACAGGGCGTCACCTCAGGTCGTACAGATACTACAGAAAAGGAAATCGTAATTGACAATATTTATACTAAAATTGTAGATAGCGTATGCAATAGCGTGCTATCTAATGATATAGAATATACAAATTTCAATACAAGCATCCATGTTCTTACGCCGGGTGACAGCTTAGATTGCTTTGTGTTTTGCTCCGAGGCAACATGTGGATTTTTGCCCGGAAATTGTGGCCGGGATATTCAGGTAATTAAAAGAACGCAAGAGGGGTACCGTGTCGCTTTCTCCGCCTGTGGCAATATTTATACGACCATCAATGAAAAGAAAGACCATATTCTGTCTTTTTTGTATGGAACCCAGGAAGGATATATTGTTAAAGTATTCTGGGATGGTAGGGAGTTCGAAGACAAAACTATATCAATAAATAATATAAGCTATAGTTATATTATTAAAATTGCAGAAGCCACCCGCCACAATCCTACAGATTTTATACTTTATGATCTCAACCATCCGAACCAGGAAAAAATTCCAGTAATTGTGGAAGACTTCCAACTTGGCCCGAATAAGCCCGGAAAGCGTTTTAAAGTAGTATTTGAGCAGGATCCGGAAGTGTTTATCTTTGAAAATCCGGATGATCATCCTAAAATCATACTGGCTGCGAAAGGCAATGATTCCATTCATGTCAATATCAATGCGCCCAAAGAATATTATGATATCATGGTTACGACAGCCCGGCAGGAAAAACAACTTTGGAAATACAATTATAAAAAGCGAAAATATACCCGATCCTGAGATTTTAGAGATAAAATTTTGTAGTGTATATCGGAAATCATACCTTTGCACACATTCTAAAAAAGTATGCTTAGAACCATACGCTAATTTTTATAAAAAATGAAAAAAGGAATACACCCCGATAATTATCGCTTAGTCGTATTTAAGGATATGTCGAATGAACACACTTTTTTGACAAAGTCCACCGCACATTCAAAGGAAACTATTGTTTGGGAAGATGGCAAGGAATATCCGCTGCTCAAAGTGGAAATTTCCAATACCTCCCACCCTTTCTATACCGGCAAATCGGTATTTGTTGATACGGCAGGCCGGATTGAGAAATTCAAAAAGCGTTACGCAAAAAAATAATATTGAAATCCCGATTCCTTCGGGATTTTTTTTTCAGCGTTTTCTTTTCAATACACTTAACGTCCCGGATTCGCTGAGCTTGCAGGTAATAAATTGATTTCATTTCTCCTAAAAACACCGCTGATTTGTTTCCATTCCGTCTCAATAAGCAAGAGGAAGCTGCACTACAGAAGGTTGCGCAGGCAGCCGAAAAGCTACAGGTGCCTGCTTTTGCCATTGGCGGTTTTGTGCGCGACAAAATCCTGGATCGCCCTACCAAAGACATTGACATCGTTTGCGTAGGAGACGGGATCGAACTGGCTCGTGAGGTGGTCATGCTTTTCCCGAAAAAGCCCGGGATCAATATCTTTAAAACCTACGGTACCGCACAAATTAAAACCGGTGGAGTAGAGATCGAATTTGTGGGGGCGCGAAAGGAATCATACCAAAAGGATTCCCGAAATCCGGAAGTACGTTCCGGCACTTTAGAGGACGATCAGAATCGGCGAGATTTCACGATTAATGCGCTGGCAATCAGCCTGAACCGGGAAGATTTCGGCCGCCTGATTGACCCCTTCTCCGGATTGTCTGACCTGAAGGACAAAATTATCCGTACGCCACTGCACCCAGATCAGACTTTCAGCGATGATCCCTTACGGATGTTGCGCGCCATACGTTTCGCAACGCAATTAGGATTTCAGATTGAAACGCATTGTTTTCAAAGCATTCAGCGTCAGGCAGAACGGATCCACATCATTTCCAAAGAACGGATTGCCGATGAGCTGAATAAGATTCTTATGGCAAATACGCCCTCCACCGGGCTGGATCTCCTATTCCGAAGCGGATTGCTGGAACTGATATTACCACAGCTTACCGCGCTTTCCGGAACGGAATATATCGACAACAAAGGACATAAAGACAATTTCTACCATTCCATACAAGTGGTGGATAATATTGCGCCGTACACGTCCAATCTTTGGTTGCGCTGGGCAGCATTACTGCACGATATCGGCAAGGCTGTAGTCAAAAAATTCGAGCCCGGTACCGGATGGACTTTTCATGGTCATGAGATCGTGAGTGGTAAGATGATACCAAAGCTGTTCAGTAAACTGCGGCTTCCCACCGACAAGATGCAGTATGTAAAAAAGATTGTTGAGCTGCATCACCGGCCGGTTTCCCTTA
>CAZUSO010000082.1:0-10720 GCA_964622775.1 uncultured Taibaiella sp.
GCCTCCAATTGTGCACCATTAGAGAGCAATAAAATTTAATGCAAACCTATACAGCGCTTTTTGATGATGCAACTATTTCACATGGAAGATTGCCCGGAATATTTGACAAAATGTCAAAAAAATGCTGCTTTTTTATGTATAATATAAAAAACACTACCTTAGCAGTATAAATAATTACCCGGCATGAACACACCGGAATCCCAACGTCCCCACATCGGCCATAATATCAGGATGCTGCGCGAACTGCGCAATTATACGCAGGAATATATGGCTCATAGCATTGGCATCAGCAGGCAAAGCTATTCCAGGCTGGAGCAGGCGGAAGACACCCAGACGGTACATGTATTACAAAAAATAGCCGGGGTGCTAAACATTACTATCTTCGACATACTCACTTTTGAAGAGCATTTGCGTATTGACACGCTTCATTCCGGCAGAGCTTTTGCAAGCATGGAAATGCTTACTGAATTACTGTCCTCCGAGTCCGGGCAAAACGTGTTGGCCTTGCTACAACAAATGGCAGAAAAGCTGTAACCATTTCCTCCCATTCGGCATTCTGTCCCTAAGCAGGTTCGGCATACTGCCGCTGTCCGGCGCAGTAAAATCCCCAAGGGTATACCACGCCACAAAAGCATCATTTCCGTTTTTGATTATTCTTCAATCACGGTGAGCAAGTACCGGCGCTTATTTCATCCGGGCGCTGATGCGCTTAACGAGGCTTACTACAGCAGAATAAGGATGCAGGTTTCCCGTTTCCACCTGTTGACGGATGTCTGCAATCTGTACCTGGAAATCTTCCTGGTTAAACAAAAGCCTGAAGATACCTTCATGCAGCAAACGGTCAAACGCAAGCAGGTTTTGCTCCTTTCTCTTTTGCTGAAAAAAACCGCTGAGCGTGGCTTTAAGCACATAGCTTTCCACCATTTCCGCTATTTCCGTAATGCCTGTATTGTTGTATGCCGAAGCGATCTTAACCGGCGGTGTCCAGCCGGAAGCGGCCGGCGGCAGAAAATGCATGGCGCGGGCGTATTCGCTCCGGGCGGCTTTGGCTTTATTCAGGTTTTGTCCGTCTGCTTTGGTAATCACCACACCGTCCGCCATTTCCATAATGCCCCGCTTGATGCCCTGCAGCTCGTCGCCGGCTCCGGTGAGCATCAGCAGGAGAAAAAAATCCGTGATACGGCTGACTTCGGTTTCGCTTTGCCCGACACCCACCGTTTCAATAATGACCCTGTCAAAGCCCGCAGCTTCGCACAACAATATCGCTTCACGGGTCCGGTAAGTAATGCCACCCAGGCTGCCGCCCGAAGCGGTAGGGCGAATGAAGGCATCAGGATGCGCAGAGAGCTTTTCCATACGGGTTTTATCACCCAGGATACTGCCTTTGCTTTTGCTGCTGGAAGGATCGATGGCTAATACGGCCACTTTTTTACCCTGAGCGATCCAATGCATGCCAAAGGATTCGATAAAGGTGCTTTTTCCGACACCAGGAACACCGGTAATGCCAATCCGGATGCTTTTCCCCGAATGCGGCAATACGGCGTCCATCAGCGCCGTTGCGGCAGGCTGATGTTCCGGGTTACGCGATTCAATCAGGGTGATCGCCCGGCTGAGCGCAACGATATTACCCTCGCGTAGCCGGGTAAAAAGTTCCGTTATGTTTTCCGTATTCCGCAAATCCTGTTCCGTATTAAAGATAAAAGTAGCTATTAATTATTGACCTCCTTTTATTCCTCTTCTCTCAGGCGATCATCGGTATAAGTAATGGCCGTTTTTCCATGCGGGGTTGGGCGACCCTGCTCATCTACAGTCACAAACACCATTTTATCAATGGTCAGGATCTGCTCCTGGCTGAGCTTATTGCGCACCTGGCAGGTCAGCGTAAGCGATGTCGTACCGAAATGCGTGGCCTTAATACCCATCTCAATGATGTCGCCCTGGCGCACCGAGCTGACAAAATTAATTTCAGAGATAAACCTGGTCACGCATCGTTTGGTGCCTAACTGGATAATGGCATAGATGGCTGCTTCTTCGTCTAACCATCGCAAAAGGCTGCCGCCGAACAAGGTATTGCCGGCATTCAGATCTTCAGGCTTAATCAGCTTTCGGGTGTAAAAATTCATTGAAAATCTTTTAAGTCAAATATCAAAACAGTGTCATCTTAAGTATATTTTGTCTGCATTGTTAAATCCTGTAAAATTGACTATCAGGTTTTCCTGTTTTTAATTTTGACTTTTGCATTTTTACTTAACACTATTTAATCATCCAATAATTTTTTCAGGATCTCGATAGCGCTTTTGGCAATCACCGTTCCGGGACCAAATATAAAGGCCACCCCGGCTTCGTACAGAAATGCATAATCCTGACGGGGAATCACGCCGCCGGCTACTACCATAATATCATCGCGGCCGTATTTTTTCAACTCATCAATCACCTGGGGCACCAGTGTTTTGTGCCCCGCAGCAAGACTGGATACACCCAGGATATGCACATCATTTTCCACGGCCTGCCTGGCGGCCTCCGCCGGGGTTTGAAACAATGGGCCGATGTCCACATCAAAGCCCAGGTCGGCAAAGCTGGTAGCGATAATCTTTGCTCCGCGGTCATGGCCGTCCTGCCCCATTTTGGCGACCATAATCCTGGGGCGACGCCCGTCTTTTTCCGCAAATTTGTCTGCCAGCTTCATGGCTTCCTGAAAATCACTGTTCATGGCTATTTCTTTTTGATATACACCCGAAATTGCGCGGATACCGGCCTGGTAGCGTCCGAAAACTTTTTCCAGCGCAGCGGAAATTTCGCCCAGAGTAGCGCGTTCGCGGGCTGCGGCAACAGCCAATTCCAGCAGGTTACCCTTTCCGGTTGAAGCCGCTTCGGTCAGCGCATTCATCGCTTCCTGCGCCTTCCCGCTGTTTCGTTCTTTTTTAACCCGTTCCAGCCGTTCCAATTGCTGCTGACGAACTTTAGTATTGTCCACTTCCAGAATGTCAAAGGCCACATCATTTTCCGACACATAGCGGTTTACGCCCACAATAATATCCTTACCACTGTCAATGCGAGCCTGCTTTTTAGCAGCCGCTTCTTCAATCCGCATTTTCGGGATACCGGTTTCAATGGCCTTTGCCATGCCGCCCAGCGCTTCCACTTCTTCTATTAAAGCCCAGGCCTTATGCGCCACCTGCCCGGTCAGGTATTCCACATAATAAGCGCCGCCCCAGGGATCCACGGTGCGGCAGATATCGGTTTCCTGCTGTAAGATAATCTGGGTATTCCGTGCAATACGTGCGCTGAAATCCGTCGGCAATGCAATTGCTTCATCCAGCGCATTGGTATGCAGACTTTGCGTATGTCCCATAGCTGCGGCCAGCGCCTCTATGCAGGTGCGCGTGACATTGTTGAAAGGGTCCTGCTCCGTCAGGCTCCAGCCGCTGGTCTGGCAATGGGTACGCAGCGCCATGCTTTTTTCTTTAGCAGGATTAAACTGTTTTACCATTTTAGCCCATAGCATCCTGGCCGCACGCATCTTGGCAATCTCCATAAAATGATTCATGCCAATGGCCCAGAAAAAGGAAAGCCGGGGCGCGAAGTCGTCAATCTTTAATCCTGCGCTGATCCCGGTTCGAATATACTCGAGACCGTCGGCTAAGGTATAGGCAAGCTCTATATCGGCGGTAGCGCCGGCTTCCTGCATGTGGTAGCCGCTAATGGAAATAGAATTGAAGCGGGGCATATTGCGCGAGGTATATTCAAAAATATCCGCAATAATTTTCATGGAATGTTCCGGGGGATAGATATAGGTATTACGCACCATAAATTCCTTGAGGATATCATTCTGGATCGTGCCGCTCAGCTGAGCCGGCGCTACGCCCTGCTCCTCTGCCGCCACAATATAAAAGGCCATAATGGGTAATACGGCGCCGTTCATCGTCATGGATACGCTCATCTCGTTCAGGGGAATCTGATCGAACAATATCTTCATATCCTCCACGGAATCGATGGCTACCCCGGCTTTTCCCACATCACCCACCACGCGCTCATGGTCGCTGTCGTAGCCCCGGTGGGTGGCAAGATCGAAGGCGATGGAAAGACCTTTTTGTCCTGCTGCAAGATTTTTCCGGTAAAATGCGTTGCTTTCTTCCGCCGTACTGAAACCAGCGTACTGCCTAATCGTCCAGGGTTTTTGCACATACATGCTGCTGTACGGCCCACGCAAAAAAGGCACAATGCCGGCGGCAAAATGCAATTGTTTTTTTTCCTGGATATCTCCTTCCGAGAAGGCAGTGGGGATGATAATACCTTCCGCATTTTCTTCAGACAACACTTCTTCCTGTTGCCTGACAATATTTGTACGCTGATAGGGTATTGTTGAAAAATCTTTTCTCATGCTAAACGCTGAAAATATTACTGATAAAATACAATTTGCTATGCCGGAATTATCCGGTTCAATCTGCCCAATCCCGCATGATCTCCCCGGCAATATTGATAGCCGGGAACCTGCCGCCCGCCGTTGAGTTTGAGTAATGCAACATTTTGCTTATTTCTTCCTTAGCCTGATATTTATTTACCCCTGCCAGCACCCTTGTTCCCTGCCTGTATTCTTCTAATAACTTATTGGCCTGTCCCTGAACGGCACGTTGCGGAATGTCTTTTTCGCAGGCCGAAAGCCAGCCGCCTTCTTTTTCAATTTCCTGAAAAGCAGTCCAGGCATTTTCAGCTAACTGTTGCGTTATGTTTTCAATAAAATATGAACCATGAGCCGCATCGGCTACTTTTTGCAAATAGCTTTCTTCTTTAAAAATATGCTGCTGATTACGGCTGAGTCGGCTGCTGAAAGGGGTAGGTTCGCGAAGAGCTGCATCGAAACGGTGAATGATAAGGCTGTCGCATCCCCCTAAAACACCAGCCATTCCTGCAATGGTATCGCGTAATAAATTGGAATAAGCATCTACAGGCGCACGATACAGGTCTCCGGTTACGACCTGCAAATGCAACCCGGCATCCAGACCGTAAGCCTGCAACAGGCAGGCGACTAAACTTCTCAGGGCGCGCAATTTTGCAATCTGCTCAAAAAAGTTCGTATCGGTGGCCGCCGTGATAAATATCTTTTCAATACGAGAAGTCTCTTGGTTATTCCCGGCAAGATTCAGGTATTCGTTCAGGTGTGCCAGGGTACACGCAAGTTCATATACCGGCGTAGCGCCTGCATTGGTATAAGTTGCCGCATTAACGGCAATGTTTTTGTGACCGATTCGACCCTGCATTAAGCGCTCTGTGTTTTCCGCAATGCTCCTGCCGTCAGGAATTTTGTCTGCACACCGGCTAATAGGATCACAGATTATATAGGTATTCAAATGATGGCGGAGCATACCGGATGCAGCCAGGTAGTCGTCAAAATGATTCAGGAAATCCTGTAGCGAATCATCTGTCTCAAAAACAGTCATGATGATGGCCAGGTCAATATCCTTCAACAGCCGTGGCAAATCAACCTTACCCGAAATGTCAAACCTCAGGGCATTCACACCTCCGAGAAGCGCCTCAAGCGCCGCTTCATTTGCAGTCGTTTCATTTCCTTCTACTTTTATGGTAACGGCTATCTCCCAGTCGGGATTGGTAAAGGCGGGCGGTGTTGGTTGTTCCGCATCAGATGTGGTGTAAAACGGTCGAACCAGAATGCCATTCCTGTCGGTAAACGACAAATCATTGAAGGTAGTGCCTTTTAAATCCTGTGTGATACGAGCCTTCCACTGCTCGTCGGTAACGGCGTTAAATGTTGAAAATAATTGCTCCATTATGATATTGCAGTCCGATAAGGAATTGCGTCACAAATATACAATGGAATTATTCAGTTGCAGGCAAAGCCCGTATTAATAGGTATATTTAGGTGGCTTATGAGACGGTTTGATGCCCTTAGGGAATTTGTTATGCGGCAGCTCGGCTTCTCTTTTTTTAATATAATTGCTGTCTAAGGTGCTGGCTATGGTAAATCGTTTGGAGCTGATCAGGTCGTCCACCTGGTATTCCTCCTCCCGTTCCAACTGGCCGGTCACAGGATTGTAGTAGCGCCAGGTGCCATGCTTTAATGATCCTTTTTCGGAAGGGACAATGACCAGGGTATCTAAGTAGGTAATGGGATTGGTAACATAGATGGAATCGAACTTATTATCGGGGTTGAGTCCGCGGTAATTCCCCGTGCAAACCAAGCGGCCGTTTTGGTAGTATTGCGAGGTACCGTTCCGCACATTATTGGAGAAATTTTCGATAGCCATCAACTGGCCGAACTTATCCACTTTATACCACAAGCCGCTTTTTCTTCCGTCCTGATAACTGCCAAACTCCATGTATGCCGGCTCTCCTCTCAAAGCCTCATGGCTATAAAACCACATGCCTTGTTTTCGGTTTTGCCCGTCGGTTTTATTCAGGCTGTCCTGATGTTCTTCTCTGGGAGTATTGTCTTTATTGTTGGATTGATGATTGATCTGAGCTTCGGCAGGCAGTACACAGAGGCAACATGCCATAAGCATCAGAGCTTTTATATGTTGGAAAAAATTCAGGGTAATCATACAGCAAACGAAGTGCCGCAGCCACAGGAGCTGCTGGCGTTTGGGTTACTGAAAACAAATCCCCGCGCATTCAGTCCGTTGGAATAATCAATCTCCATCCCGGCTAAATAGAGCTCGTGTGCTTTTTTCATCACAACCGGAATGCCTTGTATGTTGTATTCCTCATCGTCCGCCTCTTTGCTGTCAAAGCCCAGCACATAACTGAGTCCTGAGCAGCCGCCGCCTTTAACACCTACGCGCAGGAAGGGCGTATTTTTGGTGGAATCGTCCTGCAATAACCTGTTGATTTCTGCCAATGCACCTGTGGTAAAAGATACCGGCGCTGTAATCACTGTTGACATTTTTTATAAAAATTCGTTATGGAATATATATTGTCGGATAGCCGTCTGATTATGATTTGTCTTTGCCATCCTGGTGTTTTTCCGTGTCCGTGCCCGAATCCTCCGGCTTGTTTTCTGCGGATGTGGTGTCTTGCTCCGGGTCTGCCTGAATGATAATCTGCGGGCGCTGCGACTGTTTGTTCACAGCTTCAAGATAAGCTTTGTAGCTACCGAATTGGGTCATCATTTTATAGCCGTCTGTAGTCAGGTCCATTTTATCTTCATTTCCGAATCCTATGACCGGACTTACAAAACCGGTATTGATAGTGATTTCCCAGATGCGCTCCACGCCTTCCTGATTATAGGGTATTTTCAGCTTGTCAAAGATATCCTTTGTCAGGCTTAACGATAATTTGTTGCCATTATTATACAGCATTTTGAGCATAATATCCAGCAATTCCGCATCCATTTCCTTTTGGGAAAGCATAGGTTCTGCGTGTGCTTCATTGTGTACATGATAAACCGCGCCCTGCTGCAATTCCTGTCCCTGCCGCAAACCCTGTTGTTGAGGAACGCCTTCTTCCTTATTGTCTTGTGTCGTCATGCTCTTTTTCTTTTAAAGATACGGAATTAAATCTTAGCGAGTATTGTTTGTCCGCCTTTTACAGCATCGCCAATCTTCACTTCAAGGGCCGTTCCGGGCGGAAAAAAAATATCCACCCGCGAGCCGAAACGGATAAATCCGAATTCATCATTCTGGCGGATCGTATCGCCCGGCTGCACATAATATTTTATTCTCCGGGCCATAGCTCCGGCTATCTGCCGCAGCAGCAGCGTAATTTGGCTGTTGCGGATTACAACCGTAGTTCTTTCGTTTTCGAGCGATGATTTAGGATGCCAGGCTACCAGATATTTTCCGGGATGATATTTTACGTAGTCTATAGCTCCATTGACCGGGCTTCGGTTGACATGCACATTCAGGGGAGACATAAAAATAGAAACCTGCAATCTGCGGTCTTTGAAATACTCCGGCTCCTCCGTTTCTTCAATCACGACCACTTTGCCATCCGCCGGCGCAACTATGAGGTGACCCCCTTTTGTATAATTACGTTTCGGAATCCGGAAAAACCACAATACCCACAACCAGAGCAGGAAAAATACAACCTGTACCGGCCAGTAAGCTAAGGGGCAATTCCACAAAAAATAATAATTCAAAATGCTGATGACGACCCATAACAGAGTAGCCGTCAATACATGCGTATAACCTTCCCGGTGTAGATACATAAAGAATAAATTAGGCCAAAAGTAAAAAAACAACGGAACAACCGGGGCTTTTATCCTGACTTGTCCTTTTTAAATTTATGTAAAATTTCGGCCATGGCGATGGCTTGGGTCGGATTCGGATTTCCTTTCCGGTCAATTTGTTTATCAGGCGTGCGTCTGTTATCTTTTTACATTCGCGGATAAATTTCCTGATAGATCTATTCCCCCAATCCGAAAAATGACACCAACAACACTTTCCATTCTTCTCAGCTGATCATAATCCAAAGATAGCTGAACACAAAAGGCACGGACATCAGCAAGGAATCAAAACGGTCTAATGCGCCTCCGTGTCCCGGCATCAGTCTGCCGGAATCTTTGATATCTGCCATGCGCTTCAGCTTGGATTCCAGCAGGTCTCCGGCTGTTCCGGCTATGCAAACAATAGCGGCAATCACCATCCAGTCGTAAAAGTAAAACTCCCTTTTATAAGGGCTGTAATAAGCCCATGCCGCCGCTGCCGCAATGGTGAACACAACGCCGCCAACAGTGCCTTCCCAGGTCTTTCTGGGAGAAATTGCGGAAAAAGGCGTCCGCCCGATGAAAGAACCGGTAAGGTAAGCCATCGTGTCATTTATCCATATCATCAGAATCAATGCCACCGGCAATGCGATGTGCATCCCCCTCAATGCTACCAGCAAACCCATAGGAATGGAGATATACATCAGCGCTGCTAAGGCGGAAAAGGCCGCTTTCAATGCGGTTTTCTTACTGAGCGTTGCCGGTAGCAGAAAAAGCACCGGAATAAGAAGACCCGCAAAAGCAAAGGTCTTGTCAATAAAAGTCAGGCAATACATGACCACTACTCCGGCTAACTGGGTAGCCGGGTTGATCCAGCGCGGGAACCATGTGTCGGGAAAAATCTTATGGCAGATCTGTAGAAATTCGCGTAGGCACAGGAACTGGATCAGTAATGCGAGGCAAAAGATCGCTATAGGATCCGGGTATAATAACCCGGCCATCATCACTGCTGAAAATACCACCGCTGATCCCAAACGTTGAAAAAATACCGGCCAGTTCATTTAGCTGATTTTAGAAATGTTTTGATTGTTTTCAGGACGTTCCGTTACCCCCCAGCGGTCGGGTAATGGCGTCCTGTACTTTTGAATGAAATAAAAGGCCGTTGCCATCAATGCGGCACCTGCCCCGAAAAGCAGCAACTGCAAACTGGTGGAAGTCCCGGTCTCCGCATCCTGCTGACCGGTAAAAAGCGTATACACCAAAAGCACCTGAAGGCTGTTAAAGACTAAATGCAGCAAGATATTCAGCCACAAGCTGGATGTCCGGAAATATACCCAGGCCATTACGATACCAGTGATAGTGATGGGTAGAAAATTATACACACTGCCATGCACAGAGGCAAACAACAATGCGCTGCATACAATGGACAGCCAGGGGCGCCGGAACCAGGTGTTCAGGAATTTCAATATAATACCGCGAAAAAAAACCTCCTCGCATATTGCCGGAATGATGCCCGCCAGAATCACATTGAACAGCACCGACCCGGAATCCCGGCTTTGGAAATAAACGGATTCATAACGTTCCCGGCTCTTTTGTAAATCACGGGCCCATTTGCCAAGGTCAATCTGCTGCAACCAGGTGGTCATGGTTAATAAAAACGGCAGCATACCGACCGCTAGTACCAGGATCCAAATTGCCAGCCCGGGCTTTGCCGGCTTCACCAAGCCAAGATAACGCAGAGGCTCCGGATGCGCCAGATAGGCATATACCAACGCAGGCAGCAGAAACATTGCCAGTTGCTGTACAACATTCATTATCTGGTAAACCTTTGGGTAATGTATGAACTCCCCGTCGATGAATGTAGCTAAATCAATAGGACGCCCCGTTCCATACCGGATCAGCGCCGGCATTAACGCAGTACTCAGCGACATCAGCAGCAGGAAGAAACACATGAAGATACACAATTGCATCCCCGAAGGAAAAACCCTCAAATAATTTTTAAACATGATAAACTTTCGGGCAGCAAAAGTAAGCGATTTATGGTGATATGGCTAATTATGGGTCAGGTGGTGCATTTCAAATCTTTGCATCACCAATGACGTCGTACTTTCTGTCGTTCCGGCAACTTCGCAGGTGCAAAATTTGCAATGCACCCGGTCAGGGAAAACGCTTTTAAGTTTAAGTACGATAGCCCCGAAGAGGCGTAATATATACAGCCACCGGGTGCAGCCTGGGGCTGTAAAATGAGCATTTCACTTGTTTTGACGTGAGCTTTTGCTGCGAAGCAAAACAAAGACCATGACAAAACACAGCAGGAAGACTAAAAGTGATTTCCCTGATTCGCATTGAGGGTGCATCCCAAATTGTCTCCCCGGAGCAATCTCCAGAATGTAAAAGGTATCGTTATTCCTGGGGAAGCGTATAAGCGGTCGTTATTCCGACCGGAGTAAAATTTACGGAACGCTTGCAGTAAATTTTATGGAGCGGAGGAATCTCCCGGGCGTTTGCCCATCCTCCCGATTGGGAGATTCCTCCATGCGAAAATCCTAATCGGATTAAGCG
>CAZUSO010000083.1:0-10555 GCA_964622775.1 uncultured Taibaiella sp.
TCCGGTTAGGATTTTCGCATGAAGGAATCTCCCAATCGGGAGGATGGGAAAACGCCCGGGAGATTCCTCCGCTCCATAAAATTTACTGCGCTGCGTTCCGTAAATTTTACTCCGGTCGGAATGACGACCGCTTATACGCTTCACCCGGAATGACGATACTTTTTACATTCGGGAGATTACTCCGGTGCGAAAATTTGGGGTGCACCCACCGGCTAGTTGTCCCCGCTGCCAAATTGTAACTGGTTGCGCAGTAATGCCCGGTACGCATTGAAAATGGTGTTTTTGCTCACCAGACCCAGGAATTGTTTTTCATGATTGAGCACGGGAATGACCCATAAATCCTTCCGCTCCATCTTCTGTACCACCTCATACATTCCCGTGTCTTCATAAACCGTTTCAGCAGGTGGCTGAGCCAGTTCCCCGAAAGGCTTGTGGTAGTCTTCTTCTCCCCTGCCCAGCAGCTTTTCCATCAGCTGTTCGCTATACAGTATGCCCACTAATTGCCGTACACTATTGACCACGGGAAAAATATTACGGTGCGAGTTGATTATATCCTGATGCCGGCTTTCAAGCGTGTCGTCAGGGGACAGGATCAGGCAGTTGCAATCCGTAATATTCAGCAGGCTGATACTATGCAGCACACTGCGATCTCTGTCTTCCAGCGATAACAAATCACCCTTTTCGGCCAGCATTTTCGTATAAATGGAATGCTTGCTGACACGGCGGCTGATATAGTAAGAAATAGCGGAAACAATCATCAGGGGAATCATCAGCTTATAGCCTCCGGTAATTTCGGCTATCAAAAAAATACCGGTCAGCGGAGCGTGCATAATTCCGCTCATAGCACCCGCCATACCCACCACAATAAAATTCCTGACTTGGAGGTGTAAACCGAAAAAATGATTAAACGAAAATGCAAAGCAAAAACCCAGCAGTCCGCCCATTACTAAGCTGGGACCGAAATTCCCACCGTTCCCGCCGCTGTTTAAAGTGATGAGGCTCGCCAGTGATTTTCCGAAAAGCGACAGCAGGGCAAAGAGGATAATCGCCACAGGAGTGGGAGCGTTGCTTTTAAAAATACTTCCGTCGATCATGCTGCGGTAATTACCATCCAGCAAGCTTTGAATGGTGACATATCCTTCTCCGTAAAGGACGGGCAATATGGCAATCATCAGACCCAGGGTAACGCCGCCGACCCATATCTTATTATATCGGTTTTTTATCCGGGAAAATAACTGACCCATCCAAAAGGTCAGCCGGGTAAAATAAATGGAGAAGGCGCCGGAAAGCAGTCCGAGCATAATGTAAAACAGCAGGGCGTTCATCATCCATCCTTCGCTTACTAAGGCAAACAGCGGCTGGTGATATATAGCCTGCGACACTACGGAGGCTACTGCAGTAGCAATCAACAGGGGAATGAATGCCGGAATAGAAAATTCGGGCAACAGCAATTCTATGGCCAGAACCATTCCGGCAACAGGGCTGTTGAACACGCTGGCGATACCGGCGCCGGCGCCGCAGGCAAGGAGCATGGTTCTGTCTCTGTAGTTTAGCCCGAAGAAGCTGCCCGTATTGGAACCGATTGCCGCACCAGAAACCGCTATCGGCGACTCCAACCCTACCGATCCGCCAAAACCTACCGTGATGGCGCTGCTGAATATCTGAGCATAGATATTATGGAAAGGCAGTTTGCTTCTTTTTTTAGCGATGCTGTAAAGCAGTTGTGATAGTCCATGTTCAAATTTACTTTTCCGGATAAAATACTTTATGTAAAGCACCGTCAATAAAATGCCTATCATCGGGAACACGAAGAACAGGTAATATTTATAATCCCATTGCAGCCTTTGCAGGTAAGTTTCAATAGTGTGTGTCAGCATCCGCAACAGGGCGCCGGCAACTCCGGCCAGGCTTCCCACGATGACGGCGGCCATAATCAGGAAATTGACCCCTGACATTTTTTTCTTCCGCCAAAGATCCAGCCCCCTGAAATAAATCATGCTTTTCTTTATAAAAAGCCGGAGTCGGTAGTTTTTCAAATGGCGGTCAATAAAGATTAGACACAAAGATAAGCGGAACGATTCTTTTTTTATAACCACAGGCTTCAATGAGCATCCCTGAATTATCGTTTTCCGCCGTTGTTAGCGTTTTCACCAACAACAAAACAGGAAGCTGTAAGCCTGTAAGATTTGAACGCTTGTCATTAACAGCATATTGACACCATTCCAAATGCCATCAGGGATTGGACCATGCGGAAGTGAGAATCGGGTTAAGCGTAATCCGGAATTTTCAATTGATAAAAATAGAATATGCTAATAAGCGTATAAACACCGGAATCGCATTTTAATTTAGACTTATCTTTGCCGCCTCAATTGTTCAAACAACAAACCGTTGGCTAAAGACAAACCTTCCAAAGGCAATTTATTGCTTCGTATTTTTTCCTACACAAGACCATACCGGTGGCGGTTATGGCTGAGTGTATCCCTGGCGCTTGCACTGGCCGGGTTTGCTCCTTTGCGGCCCTACCTGATCCAGTTATCGGTGGATAAATATATCATGAACAAATGGCTGGAAGGACTGATCGTCATCACCGTTATTCAATTAGGCATTTTACTGGTGGAAAGCCTGCTGAGGTTTTGCTTTATGTATATCACTACCTGGCTGGGACAAACTACCGTGAACGATATCCGGCAGGCCGTATTTACTAAAATCACCAATCAGCAACTGGCCTACTTTGACCATACCCCCATCGGCACGCTTACAACGCGCACCGTGAACGACATAGAAGCCGTTAATGATATCTTTTCGGAAGGACTGATCTCTATCATTGCGGATGTGCTGACCATTATCGCCATTATGGCCATTATGCTATATACCGACTGGCGGCTGACTTTGGTGAGCCTCGCAGTTTTCCCCATCCTGATTGTAAGTACATATTTTTTCAAAGAAAGTGTCAATAAATCCTTTCATGCGGTGCGTAATGCGGTAGCCGGCCTCAATGCATTTGTGCAGGAGCATATCAATGGCATGTATATCACGCAGGCTTTCGGGATGGAAAAAAGAGAAATTGAAAAATTTACAGGCATTAACCGCGAACACCGTGACGCCAATATCCGCGCCATTTTTGCCTATTCGGTATTTTTTCCCATAGTAGAAATCATACTGGCCATTGCGCTGGGTCTCTTAGTATGGTATGGCGCCGTACGGATGATGGGCTATCACACTACGCAGGGTGTGATCATCGCATTTATCATGTATCTCAATCTGTTGTTCCGTCCTTTGCGGATGCTGGCCGATAAGTTCAACACGCTCCAGATGGGCATTATTGCCGGTGATCGTGTTCTGGGCGTACTGGATAATGATGAATACATGAAAGATAACGGCAGCTATCGTCCTGCATCCATAAAAGGAGCGGTAACTTTTGAAAATGTCCATTTTGAATATGTGCCCGACACGCCTGTGCTGCGCGGTATTTCTTTCGACGTAAAGGCGGGAGAAACGGTTGCCTTAGTGGGGCATACCGGCGCAGGAAAAACATCCATTATCAGTATCCTGACCAAGATGTATGAGATACAATCCGGGCAGATCCTGATTGATGGCCGCGACCTGAAAGAATACGATATTCATGAATTGCGTAAGCATATAGGCGTTGTATTGCAGGATGTGTTTTTGTTTTCGGGTTCGGTATTGGATAATATCACCCTTAAGAATGAGCAAATCGGGATTGAAAAAGTGCAGTCGGTATGTAAGATGCTGGGCATTCATGATTTTATTATGCGCCTCCCCGGCGATTATCATTTCAACGTGCGCGAACGAGGCAATACGCTTTCGCAGGGGCAGCGGCAGTTATTGTCCTTTGCGCGGGCGCTGCTTTATAACCCCTCCCTGCTGATTCTTGACGAGGCCACAGCCTCCATTGACACAGAGTCGGAAATCCTGATACAAAAAGCGATCGACAAGATGATCAGCGGCCGGACTGCTATCGTGATTGCACATCGCCTGTCCACCATTCGCAAGGCCGATAATATTATTGTGCTGGATAAGGGAAAAATTATTGAGCAGGGCAATCATGAACAATTGCTGGAGCTCAAAGGGGTTTATTTTAAAATGTATCAGGCCGCATCGAAGGAAGCTATTAACCAATAGTCATTTCAGCATGTTATTTACGGCAGGCTACAAACCTTCTTTATTAATAGATTCGGGATGCACTGCTAATATCGCAGACAGCAGGCTTTGAGGTTCGGAAATGCGTACCTGCAATATATAGCGAGCCATTTCTTATAGTATCACGAAAAAGCCTCAATTTTGACCGGGTAGTTTACGGAGATATAGGAAATACGTTCCTTGTTATTTTGAAGATACCGCCGGTTAAACTCAGGAAACTTGCGAAAGCAGATAGTGCAACCGGAATACCAGAAATCAATCACATAAACCTGGTCTTTTTTGAAAGTAAACGCAACGCCGTCTTTATCCGTAAGGAGGTATTGATCCGGGGAAATAAATTCGTGCCGGTCTATATTGAACGTAAGATTGAAATAGAAATACATAATCCTTTCACTATTAAAATAGCAAAGCGCAGCAAGTAATATAGGAATAACGGTTGCCGTTATTTTGATCCATTTCCTTTGGGGCAATTTTATCCATAAT
Organism: uncultured Taibaiella sp.; assembly: GCA_964622775.1. Lineage (GTDB taxonomy): Bacteria > Bacteroidota > Bacteroidia > Chitinophagales > Chitinophagaceae > CAZUSO01. The sequence goes on from CAZUSO010000083.1 coordinate 4,645, forward strand.
ACGGCAGCATAATATCCCAATAAGCCCAACAGCGAGTTGGTGAAGGCTATCGTTGTAAACTCTTTTATGACTAAGAACTGATAAAGAAATAGCAGTGGAAAAAACAAGGTAAAAACCACAGCACGATGCTATAGCCTAAGAATGTTTTCCGCCATTTATGCCAGACTAATAAAGTAAGCAGGAAGTATTTGACCGGCATGATGAGGTTATCAACCCGCAGGTTATACATTCTCACCCAACCCGTGGCTGCTTCAAAAATTAAGATCAGGATAAACCATAAAAAAATGTCTGTGATTTTCTTTATCATATCGTATGTCTTTTCGTAAAATAAATCTCCGGTGAATTCTCAAAAAGAATTCACCGGAGCAATTAGCAATTTAGTAATATGAGCATGTGCCGTCGCACTTTCCCTGCCAAAATAAGCCACAGCCCGATTCCACTTCCTTGCATTCCATATCGCCGCATTTGTAATAATCCCTGATAAAGCAGGCGTTAATTTTGGTATTACAAGTGCAATCATGCTTATCATACCCTATTGGCTGAAATACCATCATCAGTTCTGCATAGGTATGCGGAACGGCGAAGAACAGCGCAATAGTCGTGTCGGGTATATTCAAAGCCACCTGCTGAGTTTCTATAAAACCTGTTACTACTTTCAAAGTTAGGGAATGTGGAGAGGAGAACATGCCCGCGGTAAATTTATCCTTTACTTCCGCTATGAACTGCCTGATCTGGCTGTTCAGTGAGGTGTCGTTGATCAGCAGTTCCATTTTCTCAGACCATATACCCATACGATGTTCAGGAGTAAGGGAGTTGAAAACTGCAACAGCCGTATCATAGGCAAACGCTGATAATTCGGCTCTGGTAAATTGTCTGGTAAGATTGTATGTTTTGCTTTACATGCTCATTGAGCGCGGGATCACATGAATAGACTTCTTCTGCTTTCCTGCATGATGTAAGCGAGCTTACTGACATCATGAGGGTAATGAAGGCAACAGAAGACAATAGTACTTTTCTCATAAGGTATAGTTTTAGAGAGCTGTCTCTGTATGACACCATGAGACAGGTTAAGTTCGGCGGCAGGAATTTATTCAGGTTCTCCTGCATTATCCTGAGGAGTTGCAACTCCATTTTGTGAATTCACTGCCGCTAAAGTCTGTACATTTTCTTATAATGTGTAATTTTTTTAAGAAAAATATTCCCGGTTTGCTTTACATTTTTTTGAAAAAACGGAACATGAACTTAAATAATTTAACAGCATCCCGCATACGGGACTTGAGAAAAGACAAAGGCTATACCATAAGATGCGGTTGCACGCGATCTCGGTATCAGCCGTACTTCTTATAGTCAAATGGAAAACGGTCATGTTGAAATTACATTAAACAGGCTTGAAGCTTTGGCGAAAGCCTTCAATGTTGCGTTGCCATTGAAGAAATTGTTCCGCTAAACGGAGATCATTATGAAGTCTATAATGGTAATGCCGGAAAACATAACACCAATACGGTCAATAATTTTTTTGCTAACACCGAGGAAAAGCTCCAGTTTATTGCGGACAACCTGCTGTCCACCCTGGAGGAGATGCGCAAAAAGTGTAAAGAGCAGGATAGTTAATCCCCCGCCGGCGTACGTGTCTCTAACAGACAGACTGGGATGCCGGCGCATGAATCTTTCATGCTCCAAAATAATAATTCTTCTCGTTCTGTGTTACTCCGGGCTATATCGCAGCTTCCGGCAAATGCAGGCCCGGATGCAGGTCTGCCAATTTTATTTTCAGGTTTAAGCGCTTTACAGTAGCTTTGCCCCCCTGTAAATAATACATTGCATTTCTTCATGTCACTGATCAAATCCATTTCCGGCATACGGGGCACCATTGGCGGAACGCCGGGCAAAAGCCTCACTCCAATAGATATAGTTAAGTTTACCGCTGCCTACGGCGCACTGATCCGGGAACAAAACCGGGGGAACAAGATAATCGTTGGCCGCGACGGACGGATTTCCGGCCCCATGCTGCGCAGCCTGGTAACTGCTACACTACAGGGCATGGGCTTTGAAGTGATTGACCTCGGCCTCAGCACTACGCCTACCGTAGAGATGGCCGTAAAATCAGATAAGGCGGCCGGCGGCATTATCCTTACAGCCAGCCATAATCCGAGAGAATGGAATGCCTTGAAATTATTGAATCACGAAGGCGAATTTATTGATGCGCAACAGGGAGAATGGATACTGGCTATGGCGGAACAGGAATCCGTTGAGTTTGCGGAAGTGCATGCATTGAAAGATGTTCAGGAAGATCATACTGCTATGCAAAAGCATCTTGATGCGATACTGGATCATCCCTTCGTGGATAGGGAAGCCATAGCCGCAGCGGGTTTTAAGATAGCCGTAGATGCTGTCAATTCCACAGGAGCCATTTTTGTACCGGCCCTGCTGAATGCCTTAGGTGTGCGCGAGATTGTGGTATTGAACGATGCCGTTACCGGTAATTTTGCGCATAATCCCGAGCCGCTTCCGGAAAATCTAAGGGAATTGTGCGCATTGGTAGAAAAGAAAAAACTAAGCCTCGGCATTGCCGTTGACCCCGATGTGGATCGACTGTGCTTTGTATGCGAAGACGGCAGCTTTTTCGGTGAGGAATATACTTTAGTAGCCGTTGCCGATTATGTGTTAAATCATAAAAAAGGAAATACGGTATCCAATATGTCGTCCACACGCGCCTTGCGCGACATTACGGAAAAGCATGGAGGCCAGTATTTCCCAAGCGCCGTTGGTGAAGTGAATGTGGTCAGGAAGATGAAGGAAAACAATGCGGTGATCGGCGGTGAAGGTAATGGCGGCATTATTGATCCGACGCTGCATTACGGCCGGGATGCCCTTGTGGGGATAGCCTTATTCCTGACCCATCTGGCGAAATACGGAAAAGGCATTCGCTCTTTGCGCAATACCTACCCTGACTATTTTATTTCCAAAAATAAAATAGCCCTTCAGGAAGGCCTGGACGTGCAGCAGATTTTTGAAAAAATAAAAGAAAAATACAAGAGGCAGCCCATCAATACCGAAGACGGACTAAAGATCGAATTTGATAACGACTGGGTACACCTGCGCACTTCCAATACCGAACCTATTATCCGGATTTATGCGGAAAGCGGAACGGAAACCACAGCCGGCAATATTGCCCGGCGAATTATGGAAGACATCAAAGAAGCCATGAAGGAATCGGTCTGATTCGACATCAGTGTCATCTCATCCCTTTATGTGCCGGGCATAAAACATGAAAACGTCTTTCGTAGTGGCGGAATAAACAAAGCTTTTACTGCGGTATGCGTAGCCGTCATTCTGAATGAATGCGCTAATTTATTAGCTTTGAGTTCCCCGGCAATATGAGTAATGACCTTGCTTATATTTACCGGAATCTATTTGCCCGAGCGTTACAAAATAAAATTGCCGAAGGAGGAATAATTTGATTTGGAACAAGTCAACCAGATGCTGCCGGTATTAAAAACGGTCGTTAACGCACCGCAATAAAAGCTAATGCATTTTTCTTCAACATCAGTGATCAATCCTGTGAAGCAAAGCTTTTATGATGATTGATTTTGCCGTTACCGCGCTATCCAGGCAGAAGGATTTTCATTGGAAATATTATTGGAACCTCCAACCCGGCAAATTTCAAAATGCAGAATATTTTCACCCTCATCGTTCTTGCCCACGCTGCCGATGGACTGCTTGAACTTCACCTTGTCGCCCTGACGTACCGATACCGAGCTCATATAGCTGTACACGGTAAAATACTCCCCATGATTAATGATGACCGTAAAGCTGCCGGCGATGTTCACCACGCGGCTGATAGTGCCTTCAAATACGGCGCGCACATTAGCGCCGGGGTTTGCAGCAATATCGACCCCGCTGTTTTCCATAGTCACCTTAGGCTCCAACGGATGCTGATACCGTCCGAAGGGCACTGCAATATATCCGGCTTCTACAGGCCAGGGTAAATTGCCCCGGTTAGCAGCAAAATTATTGGAGATGGCCTGCACATCAGGCGTAAGCGACATCTTATAAGAAGGTGATTCTGCTTTCGCAGGCTTGAGTGTTGGCGGATTGTCTGCCGGTTTGGGTGGTACAGCCGCCGCTATAGTTGCGGGCTTATCTATTGGCTTGTCTATAGGTTTATCTATAGGCTTGTTATTCGCAGCAATCGTCTGAGCGTTAGGTTTCTCTTCCGTTTTGGATTTAGCGTCAAATTGCCCTTTGTTTCGGTTTTCGGCCTCCCATTTAGCCAGTTCTTCCTGCTTCCTTTTTTCCTCGGCCTGCTTGCGTGCCAGTTCTTCTGCAGCTCTTTTCCGGGCTTCTTCTTCCGCTTTGGCTTTTGCCTCAGCTTCTGCTTTTTTACGGGCTTCTTCGGCGGCTTTTTTCCGTGCCAGCTCCACCTCATGGGCGATTTCTGCCTTGATGGCATTGTCTAATTTCTTTGCGGCTGCCTGGCTTCGGGCAATTTGTGTGCTCAGGTCTTTTTCTTTACCCCGCAGCTCCGTTACCATTTGATTGGTTGTATTCGTTTCCTGCTCAATGCCTGCCTTCTGCTGCTCTTCCACATTCAGCAATTTCCCTTTTTTATTCTTTTCCGAATTCAGGATGCCAATTTGCTGTTCTAAATGTTGACGTGTATTTTCAATGTGTTCGGCCTGCGTTTTCCTGAAATCACGGCTCTTTTTCATGTACTGATACCGGTGCATGGCTTCATTAAAATTGCTGGAAGAAAACAAAAATGCCAGCATACTCTGTGCATTCTGGTTCTTATAGGCATACCGTACCGATTGTGCATAGCGGATTTTCAACCGGTTTAAATCATTGCTTAAAGCATTAACCTGATAAGAAGATGACTGGATATTGTTATTGATATGCCCCATTTCCTGATTAATATTATCAATCAGTCGCTGGCGGGCTCTCAATTGCGCCTGAAGGGCTTTCAGCTGTGCCATGGAAGCGGTGCGGTCGGCCTGTGTGACATTAAGCAGTTTTTGTGTGGAGGCTATTTCGCCGAGCAGGGCGGCTCGTCTGCGTTCGAGATCGTCGCGTGACGATTTTTGAGCATAAATGACAAATATTCCTGAAAACAAAAACAAGATGCAACAGACGATCCTTCCCACTTTCCCCATGAATGGCTATATTTAATACGGTTAATGACCTTTGGAATGAAAAAAGCAAATATAATTTATTTCCACTTACGCCGGTACTGCCAGGGAAATCGCTTTCGGACTTTCTGCTGTGTTTTGTTATGGTTTTTGCCTTGCTTCGCAACAAAAGCGCGTACCCAAATAAGCGCAGCTGCACTTAAAAGCATTTTTCCTGCCGGTGCTGCAATAACCCACAGACTTTGAAAAACTGAAAGCTGTTTACACGCAATCAATCTGCTGCAATCTTACTCAACCCCCGTCAATCTTATTCCATCTAAAACAGCAGGTACTGATATGCCCTTACGAATTCCCGGGTTACGAAAACAAATCAGGCTTATTGGCCGGTTCCCGTTTCAGTTTCCGCTCTACCCAAAAGGTAGCAAAAGGCACTAATGATGCCAGGAAAAGTACGAAAGCTTTTCCGAAATTCCACTTGTAGGTATGCCAGGCAATACCCAATAAAATGCCATAAGTGATAAATAAAATGCCGTGTGCCATGCCGGTCCAGTAAGATATCTTTTCCCAGCCCAAAGTATATTTCAGCGGCATGGTGATACAGAATAACAATACACAGGAAATGCCCTCCAGCAAGGCAACGGTACAAAAACGATTCAGCAGTTTATTATCCATATAATTTATAGTACGAACAGCGATAAAGATAGCGTCAAAATCCGGGATGTACTGCCGTATGCGGCATAAAATCCGCTTCTTCAATATGAATTGACAATATAGTGACCGAG
>CAZUSO010000084.1:0-10506 GCA_964622775.1 uncultured Taibaiella sp.
GTGCTTGCCTTTTTGGGTTATACCCTTTAACTCCTCTATTTCTTCTACTGTAAGGCTAATCTTATATTTCTTCATAGCTTTTTAGCTATAAAAATAATAAATTTAACCGTAATTTTATATTTGACATGACACTAGTAATAAAATAAGCTATCTGCTAAAAGATCATTTTTTCATTAAGAGAATTATAGTAAAAGATATGCAAGGTCGCATCTACGAATTACCTTATAATGATAAGGAGGTAGATGTAATAAGTCTATCATCGGGGCTTACATTATATCAGTTTATACCGACAATGGTATTTTTTCTCAGAAATTTGTAAAACAATAATTTCCAAACCTCATAAAATATAGCGTTATGAAAACATTACACCTGTCCGGATTTTTGGGTATCCTGCTGCTTATCCCCTTTTATCTTTTTGGCCAGCAGGCCGGAGACTTAGATACCACATTCGGCACCGGCGGAATGGTAACTTCAGGGTTTGGAAATGACGGTATTAAGGCGGTGTTTAGCCTGCCGGACGGAAAGATACTGGCGGGAGGTTCGGCGGATCAGCATGAATTTATATTGGCGCGTTATGAGGAGGGCGGCGCTTTGGATAATGCCTTTGGCACGGATGGCTATATCGCTGTGCCCAATACCGGTATGCTCACTGCCGCCGCATTACAGCCGGGGGAGGATCCGTATATCGTGCTGTCCGGCTATAATGCCTCCGGAACTGTTGTGGTAAAATATCATCTTGACGGAACGGCGGACAGCGGCTTCGGGGCAAATGGCATGGTGCAGACGGATATTTGCGGGCAGGGCTTTTCGGATTATGCCCAGGCAGTGGCCGTGCAGCCGGATCATAAAATTGTGGTTGCAGGATATTGCCGGGATGATACTTTCACCATAGAGACGCGCCTGAACGTGATTCGTTATTTACCCGATGGAAATGTGGACAGCAGCTTTGGAACGGATGGCATAATCAGTGCGGCAAATTTTCCTGCCCTCGGCGTAGAGGCTTATGCCCTGCAGGTGCAAAATGATCAGAAAATATTGGTGAGCGGCTATCAGGGAGGTGCCTTTATCTGCATCCGGTTTAATACGGACGGAACAACCGACAGTACTTTCGGAACTAACGGCGTTTTCAGCGCAGCTATCAATTTTTTTCAGTTTGACTGGGGAGGAGCGATGTGCACCTCAGCAATCCTGCAGCCGGATGGAAAAATTCTGCTTGCGGGATGGGCGGCTTCATCGAACCCGGCAGGAATGGCTACGGCATTGGTACGACTCAACCCGAACGGTACGGCAGACCCGGATTTTGGTAATTCCGGCGTAAGTGTTTACCAATATCCCGACAACAAATATTCGCGCGCTTATAGCCTGGCGCTGCAGGAAGACGGAAAGATAGTTACCGCAGGAATATTGCAACATACCTTTACCAATTATCATGAGAATTTTTATGTGCTTCGTTTTCTTGATAATGGCGCTGTGGATACTGCATTCGGAGATATGGGAACGGTTGTAACTGCAGTATCGGACAGCAGTATGATATACAGTGTTACCGTTCAAAATGATGGTAAGATACTTGCCGGAGGCTATGGTAATAACGGGTTTAGCATGGCGCGTTATCATGCTTCATCCACAACGGATACTGCTACAGCGGTGGATGATTTGCCATTGTTTCCTCATGCAATCAGCCTTTTCCCTAACCCGGCTCAAAACAAGCTTCATCTTGCATATCCCGCTGGTATTTACCCGCAGGATATCACCATAACCGATTTGTATGGGCGTAACATGCGTTTTCATTTTTCCAAAAATGCAATAGACATTTCAGCATTCAGCCCTGGTGCATATTTCATCAGGATTGTCACAAATGAAGGCATTTGGGTGAAGCGGTTTATTAAGGATTGATAGAGCCATCACCGTGCAACCCGAATTTAGATAATTATCAGCTAACAGCTAATAACCAAATCCTTTAGCGCCGCAGAATAATCCGGAAAGTTGTGCCCTTTCCCTGCTCTGAATTTTTTACAAAAATATTGCCGTGATGATATTTTTCGATGATCCGTTTTGCCAGTGACAAACCAAGTCCCCATCCGCGTTGCTTTGTGGAAAAACCCGGCGAAAATACCTTCTTAAAATTATTCTTTGCAATACCTTTTCCCGTATCGCAAATGTCAATGGTTACCAGTCTTGGCTGGTTGTGAATATTGATACTGATCTCGCCACGGCCTTCCATAGCGTCCAATGCATTCCGTATCAGGTTTTCAATAACCCAGTCAAACAGCGGGCCATTCAGCAGCACCTCAATCTCATCTTCATTATACTGTAAATGAATCTGAACGTTTTTGGGGGCACGCCGCTGCATATAATCGGCCATGTATATAAACCGCGGAATAATATTTTCCGGTTCCAGATCGGGCATACTGCCAATCTTCGAAAAGCGATCGGCAATTAATTGCAGCCTGGATACATCTTTCTCCATTTCCGTGACCCACTCCCTGTTAGCTTCGTTTTCCTTGAGCAATTCCATCCACGCTACAATAGAGGAAAGCGGAGTTCCAATCTGGTGAGCCGTCTCCTTGGACATGCCCACCCAGACCTGGTTTTGCAGGCTGCGTTGCGCATTGGAAATGGATACTATCGTGATAAAGATAAATACAACGATAATTCCTATCAATACTAAAGGATATATCTTCAGTCGCTGCAAGGTTAGCGACTCGCCATAATAGATGTATTGATTCCCAAATGGCATTTGAAGCACAATAGGCGCGTGCAGCAGTTTGTATTCATCCAGTTTTCGCGGCAGGTAAGCGGTATCCCGCGCAATAGCGACAGTATCAATGTTGTTATTGCCGATAATATTGCCCTGCTCATCCGTAAGGATAAGCGGAACGGAATTTATTTTTTCCACTACCTTAGTTTCGAAAGTAACATCGTTGCAGGCAGAAGATACGGGTTTTGCGGCAATAGACTGAAAGCTTTCCGCAAGCAATTCTATTTTCTTTCTTTCATCCTTTGCAATATCTTTTGCCAGCCGGTTGAAATAATAAACGGCCAGCCCGACAATGATTACTGCGAGGGCTAAGGAGTATGTTTTCCAGTTCAGGTGAACCCGCATAGTGGCCAAAAGTAGTTATAAAATACATTGTACGTATGCCCGAAAATGCAAAAGACAGGTACTCCGGGTGCCTGCCTTCTGAAATGAGCGCAAATATTCGGGTGTTCTTAGCGTGCCGCAATGATGCTGCAAAAATCTTTTGCTTTAAGTGAAGCTCCGCCAATCAGGCCGCCGTCCACATCCGGACAGGCAAAGAGCGATTCCACATTGGCGGGATTGCAACTGCCGCCATATAAGATACTGAGTTGATCAGCGGTTTCCAAATCATATTGCTCCGCAACCACCGAACGGATAAAGGCATGCATATCCTGAGCCTGTTCTGTGCTGGCTGTTCGCCCTGTTCCTATTGCCCATATCGGTTCATAGGCAATTATGATTTTTTTGAAAGAAGACTGGGGAAGGTGAAATAATCCTTCCTGAATCTGGGTCTTTATATAATCATTTTGCCGGTTGTCATCGCGGACTTGCATAGGCTCGCCCACACAAAAGATAACATCCATATCTTCAGCAAGCACGGTATCCGTTTTGCGGGCCAGCAACTCGTTGCTTTCATTAAAATACTGACGACGTTCGCTATGGCCTAATATGACATGACTGACTTGTACGCTCCTGAGCATTATCGCTGATATCTCCCCGGTATATGCGCCCGACTTTTCCTGATGGCAGTTTTGAGCTGCCAGATAAAAACCGGGATGTTCTTTCAGTTGGCCGGCCGCTAGTTCTAACTGGGTAAAAGGAGGAGCAATAATCACCTGTACATGCGCTCCTAAGGTCGGGCCGGACGACAATATATCCTGGATCAGTTGTTTCCCCTCAAACAGGTTTTGATTCATTTTCCAGTTCCCCGCAACAATTTTTTTTCGTGACATAAATTTAGATGTTAGATTATGAAATAATAAGATTTAGTGTTAAGCAACAAGCTTTTAAATTACGAATTATCAATTACGAATTACGAGTTACAAATTATTGATTACGAAATTTTGACTTTTGTATTTTTACTTTACTACGCATTCATTTTTCAAAGAAGGTAAAAGATGGCGTACTACTGCGCATCAGTAAGCAATGCCCTTTGTTGCTCCGTACATTCAAATATATGCTTCAGTACAGCCATGTCCGCATTCGACAGCGATCTTTCCCGCCTTCCCATCATCCGGTTGGCGGTATCAATGGCTTTTTCCAGTTTGTAGCTTACCATTTTCCGGGAATCGCCCCAGGAAAAAGAGGGTATGAATTTTTGCTGAAATCCGCCTCCGTAAATATTACAGCTCACTCCAATGACGGTAGCCGTATTGAACATGGTATTGATGCCGCATTTGGAATGGTCGCCCATCATCAGGCCGCAAAACCGGAGCCCGGTTTTAACCATTTTGTGGTCCGATTCGCTCCATATACTGATTTCATCGTAGTTATTTTTGAGGTTGGAACTATTAGTGTCCGCACCCAGGTTGCACCATTCGCCAATCACGGCATTCCCGATATAACCATCATGACCTTTGTTGCTGTTGGCAAAAAACACGCTGTTGCCGACTTCTCCGCCTACTTTGCATCCCGGCCCGATAGTGGTTCCGCCGTATATCTTCGCCCCCATTTTCAGCGTAGCATGATTGCATAAGGCCAATGCGCCTCGCACTAAGGCGCCTTCCATGATCTCGGCATCCTTCCCGATATATACGGGTCCGGACTGCGCATTGATAATGCAGGGAGCTATCTTTGCACCTTTTTCCACGAAAATATGTTCAGGAGCAATCGCGGTAACATAGCCGGGCAGCGGCTCGCTTTCCCGGACATTCCTGATCAGGGAAAGATCCGACACGATGGCTTCCTGATTCCATAAGAAAATGTCCCAGATATGCCGTAACGCCCTGATGGGCTCATTAAACGGAACGCGTTGCGATCCATCGGGAATTTGTCGGAAAAATTCGTTATCTGTTATGAGCCGTTCACTGTGGAATGCGATGAGCGTTTCTCCGGAAATCAAGACCGCATTTGCCGGAAGCGCTTTTGCGGCCTCTGTTAGCGCTATAGTGCCCAATACTGCGCTGTTGATGTAAAGAAAAGATTTCGCCTGTTTGCGTTCCGGATAGACAGGCTGTAAATAAGCGGCAGTCAAGGTATCGGATAGCTGACCAAGCAGTTGCTCCCAGCGTTCCCGCAGGGTAAATATGCCGCAACGAATATCGGCAATGGCGCGTGTATGGGTAAACGGCAACAACTGAAGCCGGGTTGTAGCATCAAATAAGACGACCTGCATAAAAAAACCTGATTTTGACTGTTGCGGCGAATTTCGGTTATTTATTGCACATAACGCAATGAGGAGCGGCTCAAATTTCGTGACCCGTTTAAGGTTGGTGTTTTCAGGAGTACATCTTAAATTGTCTTACTTAGTGGTTGTTGGCAGGGCAAAAAATATGACGGCTTTTCGAAATTAAAATCAAGTAGCGCAGCGGAGTGATTTTAATGGAGTGGGGAAATCCCCCATGTGATGTGAAGTATAGTATATTGAGGCCATCGCAAATACACCCGGAGATCACTCCATACGGAATTCCGGGCAAATTACGCAGTAATTTGGAATTTTCTTAGTCGATGACCTGCCTGAAAATGATGATGAAAAACTGTGATGCCATTGTAATGCGACAATCCTGAATGCACCCGTGCAATCTGCAGGGAAAGGTCATTAAAAGAAAACAGCTGCCGGATCCGGTAGCTGTTTTTGTACCACGTACGGGATTCGAACCCGTGATTCCTCCGTGAAAGGGAGGCGTCTTAACCCCTTGACCAACGCGGCGTTTCCGCTTTTTGGATTGCAAAGGTAGTATTCTTTTTTAATTGTCCAAAAAAATAAATTGCCATAAAATTTTTTCTCCCGACAGCCGTTTATGCCCTGTACCATACTTTATTGTACTTTTGTTTCATCATGAAGAAGTTCGGAGCATTAAGCTTATTGTTATTGGGGATGATCTGTTGTAACGTTCAGGCTCAGACAAGCGATAATATCATTCAGATTACCGGGCTTACGATGTCCGCCGACAGCCTGCATGGGGTGCCGGACGTTACCGTGCTGATTAAAAACAAGGAGCGGGGCGCCTATTCCAATGCACAGGGTGTTTTTTCCTTGGTCTGTGAAAAAGGGGACACGCTCAATTTCAGCCTGCTTGGATACCAGACCGTTGATTATGTGATTCCTGCCAATATCGGATCCAAGTTCATTTCTATGATTCAGTTGATGGTACAGGATACCTTTTATATTCCCGAAACCATCATCAGCCCTGTAATGTCCAGGGAAGACCTGATGTATGCTATCAAATACAAGCCGGTTCCGGAAGATGAATATGCCATTATGCAACGGAATACCAATCCTGAAACGATGGCGGCTCTGAGGAGCATACTGCCGCGCAGCGGGGGCGAGAACCAGGCGGTTTATCAGCAGCGCATGGCAAACCAGGCTGTTTATTATGGCCAGCAGGCGCCTATTGGCATCTTCAATGTCTTTAAATGGAATGAATTTTTCCAGGCCTGGAAGCGTGGCGATTTTAAACGCAAAAAGTGATCTTACCTTAATAATTTAATTGTGCTTTATGCGTCGTTTTTTAGCCATTATTCTTCGTTTTTTTCTTCAGGGAGTTGTTATCATCGGGCCTTTAGCCGTAACGGTGTACGCCATATTTTTTGTGTTCAGTGCGGTGGATAACCTGATTCCCTGGGTTCGGGAAATAGCGCCGGGAATCGGGTTCGTTTCCATAGTGCTGTTCATTACCTTAGTGGGGTATATCGGCACCCGGTTTTTTATTTTCCGCTGGATATTTGAAGCCTTCGGAAATATTCTGGAACACACACCCGGAATTAAATATGTCTATTCTTCCGTGAAGGATGTGTTTAATTCCTTTATGGGGGATAAGAAAAAATTCAATACGCCGGTATGGGTACGCACGAACGCCGCTCCTGATGTATGGCGAATCGGATTCCTGACTCAGCAGGAATTATCCGCTATGGGAGAGCCTGATATGGCTGCGGTCTATCTGCCGCATTCCTATGCCATTTCAGGATGGGTAATCGTAGTGGATCGGAAGGATATTAAACCTGTTACCGGTATGAATGCTGCGGAAGCTATGAAGTTTGCCGTGAGCGGCGGCGTGACGGGACTTCACGACGCACCGGTCAGCTCAAATCATGCGTAATCAACCGGAGGAACTCCGACCGGGTTTCTTTCTTTTCAAACTGTCCGCTGAAGGCAGAGGTGGTGGTTACGCTGTTTTGCTTTTGCACACCCCGCATCATCATACACATGTGCCGGGCCTCAATTACTACGGCAGCGCCTAATGGGTTGAGGGTATCCTGGATGCAGTTCAGGATTTGATCCGTGAGCCTTTCCTGCACTTGCAAACGGCGTGAAAAACAATCTACTAAACGTGCCAGCTTGCTCAGGCCGGTTATCCAGCCATTCGGAATATAGGCGATATGCGCCTTGCCGATAAAAGGCAACAGGTGATGCTCGCAAAGCGAATACAGTTCAATGTCTTTCACGATGACCATTTCGCTGTAGTCTTCCCGGAACCTGGCGCTGTTGATGATGGCCGCTCCGTCCAGGAAATAGCCCTGTGTCATATACTGCATGGCCTTGGCGATTCGTTCGGGCGTTTTTTCTAATCCTTCCCGGTCGGGATTTTCACCCAGGTGTTGAATGATGGCTTTATAATATTTACTGAGTTCTTCGGTAATATTTTCGTCATAATGTTCTGTTCTTTTATAGGCCATCGGAATAGTTTTATATTTATTTTTGCCCCTGCGGGGAATAATAAATTTGAAGATTGTTAAATATTGGCAGCATAACAAATCATAAGGCTGCCTGTTAATCTGTTCTTTTTACTTTTGAAGGTATTTGCCGCAAAAATAAAATAAAAAGACCGGTTCTTTTCATAACGATTTATTTATGTACAGGTTTCAGCACATTGAGTATTTGTGGTTACTGGCTTTGGTGCCGGTGGCCGTGTTGATTTACGTCGGTTATTACCGGTGGCGCAGACGTGGTATCGGGAAGCTCGGTGATACGGCTTTGGTGAGCAATCAGCTTTATGGGAATATCAGCGGACGAAAAACCACTAAGTTTTTTCTGACCGTGTTAGCAATAACCTGTTGCATTATCGGTCTGGCCAATTTTCAGCAAGGCGCTCAAACCGATACGGCAGAGCGCAAGGGGGTTGATGTGATATTTGCCTTAGACGTCAGTAAAAGTATGTTGGCTAAAGATGTGCAGCCGGACCGGCTTACACGAGCCAGGCAACTGATAGAACTAATGGTTGATAAGATGAAAAATGACCGGATAGGATTGGTCATCTTCGCCGGCCGTGCCTACCTCCAGACTCCGCTTACCTCCGATTATAATGCTGTCAAGATGTTGCTTTCTACGGTAAGCACCAATAAGGTGCCTACCCAGGGAACAGTCCTGGCCGAAGCTATAGACATGTGCAGAACGGCCTTCAGCCAAAAAGAAAAAAAATACAAAGCGCTGATTTTGATTTCCGATGGTGAGGATCATGATGAAAATGCCATCAAAGCGGCAAAAGCAGCGGCAGAAGAGGGGGTAGTGATTCATACAATTGGTATCGGCTCGCCATCAGGAGCTGCGATAATTGACCCGGCAACCGGGCAACAGAAAACGGATGAAAAAGGCGAAGTGGTTATCACGAAACTCAATGAGGAAATACTACAGGAAATTGCCCGTGCAGGCAGCGGCAGTTACCAGTTGTTCAGCAATGCCAATACGATAGCCGGGAATCTGGATGAGGCGGTTTCCTCCATGGAAAGCCGCAGTATGGGAGCCCTGATGTTTTCGGAATACGAAAGCTATTTTCAATATTTTTTAATTGCCGCATTGGTTTTATTAATGAGTAATTACCTGATTCCTCCGTCTAAGCAGGTAAACGTGCCAAATGGGTTATCTTCGTAGCACAATGAAAAATACAAGCATATTCTTTGGGATATTTATATTGATTGTTGTGGCACACCTTCGGGCAAATGCACAGCAAAATGATAAAAAATATTCTGCAGCAAAAGCTAATGATGAAATATACAACGGCAACCGGGCCTATCGGCAAGAGGATTATCAGGCAGCCTTAGATCAATACAGGGAAGGCTTGAAAAGCAATCCTAAGTCCTATCCCGGATTGTACAACAGTGGAAATGCCAGTTTCCGGCTAAAACATACCGATTCAGCCCGGAACGCATACCTGTCCAGTCTGGGCAGCGCTTCGGAAAAGACGGAGAAGGCGCAGGCCTACCACAATATTGGCAATACCTATATGGAGCAGAAGCAATGGCAGCAAGCTATTGAGGCCTATAAAAATGCACTTCGCCAAAATCCTGATGACCAGGATTCCAAATACAACCTCGCTTACGCCCGGAAAATGCTGAAAAATAATGGGGGAGGCGGTGGAAAAGATAATCAGGACAAAAAGCAGCAACCTAAGGATCAACAAAAAGATAAGCAAAACAATCAGGACAAAGAAAATCAGGATAAGAATCAGCAGCAACAGTCCGGCGATAAAAAGGAAGAAAAGGATCAGGAAGCGCAGCCCCAGTCTTCGCCGGGTAAGATCAGTGAAAAACAGGCGGAAAAATTATTAAATGCCTTACGTCAGGAAGAGAAAAAGCTCCAGCAGGAAAAGAAAGGGAAGGAAAGAGCGGTTCCGGTTAAGTTAGACAAAGACTGGTAATGCCGTTTCTCTTATTGCTTCCGGTCAATTGGAATCTGCTATTTATACGGAAATGCTTTCCAATTGGGTTGAACGGGAATTAAAGACATTTCCCTGCTCGCCGTAGTGTTCAAGAGGTAGTTCGGCATTCTATCTTAAGAAAACATCGCAGCGGCAGGCAATCTCTGATTACCAGACAGGAGCAGAGTGCTACTTTGTTCATTTCGATAAACTCAATGAACCGCCCCCGTTCGGCGTTTCTCCGAAACATCGCAGCGGTAAGCGGCCTCTGACCGCAGATAAACTACCCAGGCATTTACTGATATAAATAAACTCCGTTTTGATTATTTTGAATCACAGCGCGCCGGGCGATGAGATGGCTCAGTTTGCTCAACTCATACTTTGGAGGCTATGCCGAAGGAAGGAGATATCGGTACAAGCAGCAGAGCTGGAAATAGTAGTAATAAAGTATTCCATAAAAATGAAAAAATTGTTTCTAATATATGGGAATCAATCACGCTGTAAAAAATAACCGGAATAAAAATAAGAAAGCCATTAATATTATTTAGTCTATTATACATCATTTCGCAATTGGGTGCATCCCAAATTTGCGCACCGGAGCAATCTCCCGAATGTAAAAGGTATCGTCATTCCGGGTAAAGCGTATAAGCGGTCGTCATTCCGACCGGAGTAAAATTTACGGAACGCAGCGCA
>CAZUSO010000085.1:0-10221 GCA_964622775.1 uncultured Taibaiella sp.
TCGGCTACAACTTCCTCTGGCAGCAAAGCGGCCTGAGATCGCCCTTTGTGCTGAGCATGGGCTGGGAAAAATGAAACGGAATTTAAAACCAAATCTGATAAATATTAAAATGAAAAACATCCCTGATATGAAAAAGAAAACCTTTGCTTTTTTCGAGGCCGCCCTTATGATGCTGGCCTGCATTACTGTATATGGCCAGGAGGAAATGCCGCCGATAAATAATAATACGGTTCAAAATACCACCTCTCCCGCATTGACTCCGAATATTACGGGGGAAAATGTGAGTATAGGCAATATTTTCAGCCCGAACCTGTATGATGGCAGCGCCAATATTAATGTGCCCATTTATCAATACAATACCGACTACGGTTCTTACGGCGTTTCGCTCGGCTATAACACCAAAGGGGTAAAAGTCGATGAGATGGCCTCTTCGGTGGGGCTGCACTGGACGCTTAATGCCGGCGGCAGCATTTACCGCAGCTTAAAGGATGTTCCGGATGAGCTAAACACACCCTGGCAATCTCCCTACGGCCCGCCACCCTTTCCGGTGAAGGGGAAAATTGCGCAGGATATTTCTCCCAATGGTTTTACAGGCTAGTTAGACCGGGAATATGATGATTTCGTGGTATCCGCCGGTTCTTTGTCCTTTACCTTCAATATAGGCAAAGACGGCTTTATATTTACCCACCCGCACCGTAATGTAAAGATTCAGCTTCTTATTGATGACCTTCCCGCTACCTCCATCCCCATAAGCGATCCTGAATCTGCACCCGATATAGGCTTTCATATTACTGATGAGCAGGGCAACCAGTACTGGTTCGGAAAGGGAGATGTGCAGATTTACACCCGGCCTTCAACCAATCCGGAGGATGAGATAACTGATCAGTATATCTCAAGATGGGTATTAAATAAAGTGCGCTTTGCCAATGGGTCGGAGATTGTATATCATTATATTACTCAGGGGCCCTCCTATAACACTTTGTATAAAAGTTTTATTACCGTAGAGCAGGGAGGGGTACCACATACTGTCGGATATGGTGTCAGCGGAACCAATGTGGATATCACGCCGCAAAACACGGTACAGCTTTCGGAAATCAGCTCCATAGACTATCCTAATAATATACGGGTCAGCTTTATCTATTCCGCTAATGCGGCATCGCGTTGTGATAAGTCGGATGTGCCGAACATTGAAGAAATAAAGATACAGCCGGCCGGCAGCACCAATTGCATACGCTATAAGCTGCATCAGGCTTACAGCATTGCTCCTAATCAAAGCAGTAGTACCAGTGAAATAGCCTACGGCAGTCCCTGTCTTGATATTTTCCCTTCCTATACACATAAAAGTCAGCTCTACCACCGGCTGATATTAAAGTCCGTGAGTTTACTCAGTTGCGACGGCACTGTAGAGGAGCCTTATTATTCCTTCGAATACGACCCGTTGAAGCTGCCGCAAAGGCTCAGCGGCAGCCAGGATTATTTCGGTTATTATAACGGACAGACCGTTACCGAGCAAGGGGGAGAATTTACTATCCCATACCATACCAATGTGCTTTATGGCAGCCCCGATATCTACGGAGTAAACCGGTCAGTTCATCCCGAGTATATAAACGCAGGATTGCTTACCAAAGTGAAAAACGCCTATGGAGGTAGTGTTGCTTTTAATTACGAGGGACATGCCCTTTTGACCTATTTTTCGAACCTGCCTGAAGATGCAAATTTTATAGGCGCATCCGCAAATGACGGCCTTCGGGTCAGCAAGATCACGGAAAAAGATAAATTTTATCCCGGCAATAATAAGCAAACGTTTTATACCTATGAAGGCGGGCAGCGTTTCCTTACCGGGGGCTATTATTTTTTTCCGAAAATTGCTCACCAGAACGGAAACATAGGCCAGTATTACTATACCGGCATTCCCGTGAGCCCGCTTCAGCTGATTAACGGCTCCAATCACGGCTATTCCAAAGTTACGGCGACAGTAAAAGACCAGTCCGGCAATCTGCTGGGCAAAACGGAAATACGGTACACTAACTTTTCCGATTCTTCTTCGGGAAATCAAAAACGTTATACTATGGTTGGCGGACAAAAGGATTATTTTCAATGGCCTTTTGCCGACCGGCAGTATATCCGGGACTGGGAAATGGGGCTGCCTATCCAGACCACCACTTATGACCAGAACGGGCATATCGTATCGTTTGTCAAAAATACTTATGACTTTACTGATGTTGACTTCTCATCCACGATTAACAAAGTGGAGAATAAAAAGATTATGCGAAGCGACCATGTATTGCCCGACCCCTTGGATCCGAATTATGTCATGTTCGTTCATAATTACCCCCTGGATTCTGTGGGCTACCGGCCCTATACCGGCTGGGCGCTACTTAAAAAGACGGAAACCCGCAAATACGTTGCCGATAATAATTATATTTCCGATGTGGTTACTTATAAATATGACAATCGCCACAACCTGGAATATACCATCGCCACCAACAGCAAGGGCGAACAGACTAAGCTTAAACGGGTCTATAATTACAATGTCAGCGGCCCGGGCGTACCCTATGGCAACCAGACGGGTACAGCGCTCTACAACATGACCGCAGCCGGCCTGGAAAAGGTTGTATCCTTAGAGCGCTGGAAGCTGTCGGTTGAACCCATCAGGCTCATTGACGCCAGCATCACCCGTTTTAGCTACAATAGCAGTATGGGGAGGCTTTTAACCATGGGTCTTTATACCCTGGCTGCCGGCAGCCCGATTTCCTACCCGGGTTATGCCGGTGGTGCTTCAAATAATCCATACGGCAAGGTGCTGGCAGCATACAATACCTCCGGCCCGGTTGACTACTTTAAGCAGGTCAGCGAAGTAACCCTCTTCGATGCCAAAGGCAATCCCCGGGAAACAAAGCTGATGGGCATGGATCAGTATAAAGCAATGATTTGGGATCCGGTCACCGGCAATAAGATAGCCGAAGCCGTCAATGCGCGCAATAACGAGATCGGCTATGCCGATTTTGAAACGCCTGTCAGTACCGGTTATTTTTATTATAATGCCGCAGATGTAGTAGAGAATGCCACTATCCCCGGTGGAACTTATATCAGTGGAAAGAAAGCGCTGAAATGCATCAGTACGGATAGTTCCCCGATTCACCAAGTCGGTCTTACCCACGACAAAGAATATATGGTCGCATTCTGGTGTAAGGGTGGGACACCCAAATTTATGTCTGACGGAAACCCGGTTACTTTAACGTTTGCATATATTAAGGATGGCTGGAAATATTACCAGGGAAAATTCACCACTACCACCGGAGTTGCCGGCCTGACCACCACCGGCACGCCCTCTTCTCCCTTCATTTACTATATTGACGAGATGCGGATTTTCCCGGCCGACGCACAGATGCAGACCTGGGTCTATACGCCTTTGTTCGGCGCTTCCTCTGCTTCCGATGTCCGTGGCCGTATCACGTATTATGAATACGACAAGCTGGGGCGGATTACCGTGGTCAAAGACCAGGAGGGGCACATCCTTTCTCAAACCACTTATGTCATTGAAAACTAAGCTTCATCACTTATAAAAACAGCAATATCATGCATAAATATATTTTGCTTCCCGTCTTTTCCGCCATAGCGTTGCTCTGCGGCCCGGCTGCCCGCTCCCAGAATGTGCCCACTACAGCCGGCGCTCCTGCGGGAACCATTACCAATACCATCCCCCAGCCGCCCGAGCCGGCTGCTAATGCAGGGTTTAACAGGGTAATAACGGTAGTGCCGATGCTGCCCGTTTCCACTACATCGGAGCTTGGAAGCATGTCTTACGGCTGGAAAAAGATCACTGCCGATTACCGGGACGGGTTTAACCGCAGCTTCCAGGTTGTTCGTACTAACTATTCGTACGTCAGCGGATACATCAATAGCGTAACAACCCTCAGCGATAACCGGGCGCAGCGGAACAGCGCCGCTTTTCTTCCTTTTCCTTCATCCAATAACTACGGGGCTTTCATCCCTGATGCTTTCCAGCAACAAAAGGATTATTATGCCGGGAAATATCCCAACGAAGGTTATACCTCCTACAGCCAGAGCATATACGTTTCCGATAATAGTAGTCGTGGGGCAGTAAGTTATGCTCCGGGCAAGAGTAATGTGGGTCAGGGACGGGGAACAATCACGCTTAAACATACCAATGCCGCTAACCAGGTTCGGATATGGAATGTGGATGAGAACGGCTGGCCGGTAAGCCCCGGCGCTTATGCTGCCGCAGAGCTGTTCTTGAATTGGATGGTGGCGGATAACACCGGGGCACCAGGCCATTCAACCTCCCGTACTTATACCGATAAAGACGGCCGTACCGTGATGAAGCAGGTAGCCGAATCCGGAACCACGCTGCTGAATTATACCTGGCTCACCACCTATTATGTATATGACGAGATGGGTCGCCTGCGCTACACCCTGCCGCCTAAGGCTGTGGAGGCCATAGCGCAGAATGGCTGGACGGTAACGACCACGATGCTCTATGATGGCTGCTTCCAGTACCGCTACGACGATCGCGGCCGCTTAGCGCAGCAGCGCAAGCCCGGCGAGGACGATTTTACCGACATCGTCTATGACCGCAAAGAACGGGTGGTGATGCGCCGCAGCGCCTTAGAAAAGGCGCAGGAGCTCTGGGAAGTAAGCTATTACGATAAGCCGGGGCGGGTAATTGGTACTTCGCTTTTAGAGGATTCCAATGACCGGGCTTTCTGGCAGGCTAAGGCGGACGACCCTGACCCCATGGAGGGCGAGCTGGTCTGGTACTGGGCTGGAGGCGATGGCGAAGGTACTGTGCCTGCGGAAAATGCCATTGCCGGCAATACCATCATGAGCTACAGCTATTATGATGACTATACTACCGCCGACCCGGACGGAGCTATTTATACCGCCGCTACGCAGGCGCTGGATTTTCCGTCTCACCTCCTGTTCCCGCTTGGCCATGAAACCCCGGCGCTCAGCCGGCGCACCCAGGGCCTGCCCGTGGCCTCCAGAGTGAGGCTATTGCCCGCTCCCGGAACGGACAGCTCGAAGGTGGGCGACTGGCGCAGTTCCTATACCTGGTACGACGACAAAGGCCGGGTCATTTACACCCTCAGCAAGGACAGCTTCGAGGATGAGGAGATTCATCAGAACATCACCGGTACCCAGTACGACTTCGGCAACCGTATGCTGACCACCCGGCATATCATAGTTAATGCTCATGACGCGATCGGCAACGGTATCCACACCGAACAGACCAAAAACGTGTACAAGCCGGTTAGCTGGCAGCTTAGCGAGGTGCTCCATAAGGTGGACGATGGCAGCTGGAAGATACTGGCCACTTATCAATACGATGAGCTGGGCCGCCTGTCCACCGAGGTGCTGGGCAATGGCGGCGAGACCCGCGACTATAGCTATACTATTCGCGGGCAGCTCCGGGCCATCAACGAAAAATTCACCCAATGGGGCAATCCCGGTAATGCCAACCGCAATTTCGGCGAGATACTCTGCTACGATTACGGCTTCAGCCAGCCCCGCTACGACGGTAAGATCAGCGGGATGCTCTGGCGCGGCAGCGGCTCAAAGGAACATGCCTACGGCTACGGCTACGACCTGGCGGGCAGGCTTAAAAGCGCCGACTACCGCAACCGCCTTGCCGCAAACCTCCAGGAGGGCACATGGAACAATACCGAGCTCGACTTCACCGTCAGCAACCTGAATTACGACAGGAACGGCAACATCACTACCATGGATCAGCGCGGTATGGGCACGGTGAACGGCCAGGTGCAGCCCGTGGATATAGACAAGCTGCACTATACCTACAAGCCCACGGGCAACCGCCTGCTGAAGGTGCAGGACGATGTGGAGGAAGATTATTCCATCGGCGACTTCATAGACGGCAATACGGAAAACAATGACTATGCCTACGATGCCTCCGGCAACCTCACGATGGATAAGAACAAAGGCATAGAGGAGGTTACCTATACCTGGTTCAACAAGCCGCAGAGCATAGTCTTTGCCAACGGTACCAGGATACTGTACAGCTACGATGCCGGCGGCAATAAGCTGCAGGAGCTTATTGCCATGGAAGAGGAGGCTAAAGTAACCGATTATATCGCTAACTTTGTTTACCGGAACGATACGCTGCTGTATATGCTCACGGGTCAGGGGCGTACGACTATCAGCCCGGAGAACAACGGCAGCAATGAAGAGCTTTTTGTAAAGGATCATCTCGGTAATGTGCGCGGTATAGTGGATGTGAAGGAATATTCAACAAATCAGTACTTAGCGAGCTATGAGCTGGCGAGCGCGAACTTGGAAACATTGCTCTTTGACAAGGTAGCGGAGATACGGGAGGACAAGCCCGGCGGGGGAGCCGGCGATAAGGCGGGCCGGCTGAACGGGGAGGACAGCGCCCGCATCACAGGCACCTCCATCCTGCTGAAGGTGATGGCCGGCGACCAGGTGAACCTGCAGGCCTTCAACTATTATGAGGGCTATGACAGCGCGCAGGACACGCCGTTGAGTCCCGGCGCGGTGCTGCAGAGCATCGTGACCACGCTCACCGGCGGCGCGGGCGGTCTGGAGGACGGAGAGAGCCATGATCCCGGCATAGTGCCTAAGATGTTTACCGTAGGCAACTATGCCGGTTTTGATAATATCGTGCAGGGGATTACGGACAGCAGCCGCCCCCGTGCCTACCTGAACTATGTGCTCTTTGACAACCGCATGAAATTAGTGGCGGAAGGGAGCGGCAGCTTCCAGGTGAACGGGGACGGGCAATGGGGCGTTATCGGCACGAACGGCACACCTTTAGTGATGCCGGAGAACGGTTACATAGGCATTTATACGGTGAACGGCACTAAGGGCGATGTCTGGTTCGACCAGATAGAGGTTAAGGTAAAGCGGGGGCAGCTGAAGGAGGAAAACCATTACTATCCCTTCGGGCTGCCGATGGGGCATATGGGCAGCGCTGCGGCAGGCATGACAGAGAACCGGCGGAAGTACCAGAGCAACGAGTACATCAAAGATGCCGGACTGAACTGGATGGATTTTAACTTCCGGCAGTACGATCCGCAGATTGGCAGGTTTAATTCCGTTGATCCATTGGCCGGCAGCACGGATATGGTAAGTCCTTATGCGGCTATGGGGAATGCGCCGGAAGGGAAGATAGACCCAGAGGGAATGAAGTATAGTAACCACCGTGGCGCTATGCCCGCTCAAATGCGCTCCACATTTACTTATGGCGAGCAGGAGCAGGCCTTAGATGAACTTGCAGCTCATCTTAACAATATCGTAGCCAGTATGATAAGCCAGGCGTTGTCAGGCGGCGGCGGAGGTGGAAGCAGTAGTTGGAGTAGAGGCGCAAGCGGCGGGCAGCAATACCTGTCGAAAGCAGAGTTGACGGCTATATGGAATCACATACTCGGTCTGGATAACTATGTTGTTGGAGATTTTAATATTCCTCTTTCTACCGTTGCCTGGTATGACGGTGATTTTGACGGAATGCCCGGTATCGGCAGCGACCCGGACGGAGACGGGAAATACGGCATTGACAATGGGGGTGAAAAAGGTATGCCACCAGATAATACCCACGATATTCAAGTAGGGGCAAATGATTATGCCAATGTTCTTCAGGATTATTATGAAAGTAAAAATGGTGGTACTTATCACTTGTCAATATGGAGATTCAATAACATAATTGATGCTGCATGGAGTAAGCAGGGTATTGAATTTCAAAAGGCAAAATATAATCCGGAAACAGGCATTTACACTGTTCCGGTCAATTTCTATAAAACTGATTATTGGGCATCATTTGGCAGGGCAACTTTAGAATATAGAGTCCTGGATGGTAATTTTAAAAATCCAATGAATAAAATTGATTTTATAGGATTTCATGATACGTGGGATCTTGACCCTAAACCATGGGGTACCCGATCTATTTCATCAGAAATTATTACCAGGTGGTACAACACAGCATTAGACGGCATAAATTTTAATATATCATATCCTTAATATTCATAAAATTATAGCAATGAACAAGATTCTGTTTTTATTATTCTGTTTCCTAATTCTCATTACTGCGTGTAATTCTGTTAATGATTCCAAAAATACAAATAGGATCTTAGGATTTAAATTGCCCACCAACATAAGGGAAATTGAAAGGAATAGAACATCAAATTATAACCCCACGGGTGATGGGACATTATTTATTGAATATTCTTTTGATGATAGCGACACAGCCAAATTGATTACTGAAAGTTTGAAAAATGGATTTTTGAAGCTACCTATTGATGAGCAGGCATTGACAGACGGGGCTATATTTCAATATGTAGATAGAGATGATACATTGGGCTATTATAAATTGAACATAGACAGTAATGGTATGAGTTATTCTATTGGAGTAATCGACCTGTCTAAAAATACAATATATATTTATGAAGCACTTTATTAGCTATTTGTTTCAAAGGGTGTGATAGACGATATGACAAATTAGGGATACAGGGGGCATCGGGATTATTCACAAATACAAGGGCTATTGGTGCAGACTGGCGGTTTGTAGGGGAAGAATTGAGTATTGCCGGTAATCCATATCTAAGCCCTATTGATAGAATGTCTGCGGGTATATTAAGTATAGGCTTAGGATTCAGTGCATTACCTCCGTCTAAATTCAGTGTAGCAGGCGTTGGAGGCGGACTGATTGATTATAGTGTGAGTGCAACTTATGCCATGATGCTTCAGATTAATGCCGATCTGATACGCATGGGCATGGATCCCATTGGCGACTTTGGTGGCGGTGGCGGCGGTGGCGGTGGTGGTAGCTGGAGCGGCGGTGCAAGCAGGGGGCAGGTGTTTTATTTAGAGGGTGAGGCAGCCCAGATATTCTGGGAAGCATTTGTGGGAGGAGCTACAATAACCTTTTTCAACGGTACAAACTCTTTTGCAGTTAATTATCCAGGTGGAGGAGGGGCATCAGGAGGAGGAAGTTCGGGATTTAAATGGAGCTCTGCATCTGTTAATATGGGATATTTACCAGACCTTGGCGGTGGAAAAGGGGATATATCTGATATTACACCTACAGTAAATGGCGGTGGTCGATTTTCTAATTTTTCTGATTTTCTAATTTTTATGTTGAATCAGGCAATGAGTAATCCAATAGAGGTGGAGGGATTCGTATTATATAATCAAGAACAAGGTGCAGCGTATATAATTATGCCGTGGAATAGGAATGATTATAATACGAGCAGACATGATATATTTCCTTTAAAAATTATAGAGGGGTATTCAGTTCCCGATAACATAACGACAGAATACCACACACACCCACATTCAACAGGACCAAGTAGAGATGATGCAAAATTTAGTCAATCAGCAATGATTCCTGTGTTTACTCTAGGCAATGATCTTAAAATGTGGCTTACAGATAAATATTATACTGGAGATGGAAGAAAGTTAATGATCCCCTTAGATCAGCTTAATAGAATACCAATAAATATTCTTCCTAATTCTTATGCTCCTTTTGGCAATGTCATTTTTGATTTTAAAACTGTACTCCCGTGGCTAAAATAATTCGTATAATAATATTTAATTGTCTTTTCTTATCTGCACCTTGCCATTCTCAACAATTCTCAGATATAGGATTAGAGAACAATATAAGAAGAGTTACAAAAGATTTTATTGATTTTGTCAATGAAACCACCAATGATCCTCAGTACAACGTGTACATATTAAAACCCTTTCAGTTTTTTAATGACAAAGACTACTCCTACATATTAAACTATATCAACTATAAAGAGGATACTATCGATATACACAATGCTCGGTATCTTATGATTAACAGTCAAATCATTTTAATTAATGACACAATAAATATAAGCACAATGCACTTATTTAAAGCTGAAGGAAGGCCATTAACTGATAGTGTTGTAAGATTAATAAGGGATAAACTATATCAATCAGAAGCAAGATTACCCCATTCCACTTATATGGAATATATAATCATCAAAAATGGGAATTTGACAACCAAAAGGCAAATTGGGTTTAGTTACGAAAATTTTCATGATCATCCGGAAAATCCTATAAAGGCAGACTCTATTAAAAAGATTTTAGAAAAGTAACCGGATTTTTGAGTGCCGATACGATGAACATAGCCGCACCGCTGAGACCCAGCAACCCAATAAAAACACACCTAAAGTGTACGGATATTCGTCAAACGCAGTAAAA
>CAZUSO010000086.1:0-10029 GCA_964622775.1 uncultured Taibaiella sp.
CGCTGCTAAGTGAGGGGGAAGACAAACTTCCCGCTTCCAGGAATACGCCGGAATCTAATGACCAGTCCGTTCCGTCTGCAATGGCTAATTTCAAATGGTAAGTCTCACAGGGAACTACCTGTGCAATGGCAGTAAAGGGAGTAGTAAAACCGCCGTAAGCAATAGTAGCTCCGTTGATATTATCCACATAATATTGTGAAAAAGGAGAACCAGGCCCCATGCTGGTACAACCGGATCCGGTTGTTACACCCGTAGTGCTGTTCACACAAATTGGAATGGTGGTTCCCGGAATGGTAGCTATATTAAAGGGGGTTGTATAACCCGGACCTGAAATCAAAAAGGCAAAAACGTCATTATAACTGGAGCAGGACCAACTTTGATATTCCGTTGAGGCAAATACATAATTAAAGCTCACCGTATCCCCGGAAGGAACAAAATCAAACTCCAGCACACAGGCGTCCTGGCTCGTAATACCTATCAAGATCCCATTGAGGTCGGGATCGCCCGGAATATTATAGGCAAGATCCGGCCCCGGTCCGCCGTTATTCGGCCCCACGACCCCCATTGCCGTACCGCTGGTCAGTATAATTCCCGACTCAATGCCCAGATTGCTTACTCCGGAAAACACCCCGTTTGCAGCGGCATTACAATTCATCGTTGCATTGTTGACGGTAACGCCTTCACCCACCAAAGACTCCACCAAAGCCTGAGCTGTTTGGTTATCGGTAACGGTAATTTGCGCCCGGACTATATACGGCAGCATAGCACATATCAGGAGAATCAGGAGAATTTTTTTCATTTCAAATTTATAAATTTAAACGCCGGATGCAATACATATGGTAACGTTCACGACCAGCTTTTCGTTTAGACGTGCAAAAAACGCTGTTTGGTTTGGTTCGTCACTGAAAAACCGGGGGTTTTATGATATGCAATCCAATCAATCCGGTAAAAATAATAAATTTCTTCAAAAAAAACAGCCAGAGAATATTAACTTCGCAGCCAAAAAATTCAATTGCTACAAACTATGTCTCATCAAACATTCACAATGATCAAGCCTGATGCGGTAGCTTCAGGACATACCGGCGCTATCTTAGCTATGATTAACCATGCAGGATTTAAGATTGTGGCTATGAAATATACTCAGTTAACTGCCGATCAGGCCGGTAAATTCTATGAAATTCATAAGGAACGCCCTTTTTACGAGGGACTGGTATCCTTTATGAGCAGCGGCCCGATTGTAGCGGCAGTCCTGGAAAAAGAAAATGCCGTAGCTGATTTTCGTACGTTAATCGGGGCTACCGACCCTGCGAAGGCTGATGAAGGGACTATCCGCAAGGTTTATGCGAAATCAGTCGGCGAAAATGCCGTGCACGGGTCAGATAGTGATGAAAATGCTGCTATCGAGAGCAATTTCTTTTTCAGCGCAACGGAAAGATTCTAAAAGGCGTATCCTATAGCCGTTCATAAATATTGTTCATTGTCCTCCGCATTCTCTACCGGCACATGCGCTTCGCGTATACCGGTATAGGCTTTTTCCCGTAGTTGACTTCCCCCAACAGCCGAATGCATCCTCAGCGCATTATACCCGGATTTGCCGGAGATTACCTGCCCGGTCGTTGTGGGTGTCATCACCCGCGGCGGAAGGCTGATATTGCAATTTTACTTTGGTTTTCCATTCAGAGATTACATACCATTGCGGCATAGTCTCTGAATGCCGGACGGAGACCGTGACAGGGCGGCATCCTAAATTTCTTTTACAAAAAAAGCTGCTCTGTTGAGCAGCCTGTGCGGACCGGACGGGACTCGAACCCGCGACCTCCGCCGTGACAGGGCGGCATTCTAACCAACTGAACTACCGATCCGGTTCCATAAAGGACGGCAAAGGTAAAAGATGTTTGTCAAAAATCAAACAGTCGCAGCAATTATTTTTTGATAATAATACCGGTTCAGCGAATCGCTCAACTGCTTTCAAATCTTTTCAGGGCTGGTTTCCGAAATCCTGCCGGCGCCGGCGTAGTAGTATTGCCAGTAATCATCGTCCAGGTTGCTGATGGTCACACCCCGGGTGCGGGAGGCATGAACGAAATTGCCACCCGATAAATAAACGCCTACATGTGATATTTTACTGCTGCGGATTTTGAAAAATACCAAATCCCCCTCCTTAAGCTCCGCTTTAGAAAACAAACGCATAGTGGATGTGAATTGTTCATACGCCGTGCGGAGCAGGCTGGTGTTATACACATTGCTGTATAATTCCTTAACGAAAGCGGAGCAGTCTATGCCACGCCGGGATGTACCGCCGAGGCGATAGGGCGTTCCGTACCAGCTTTCAATAAAGGCATACAGGTTAAAATTATGCAGCTTGCCCAGCCGGATGGCATCAAAAGCGCTTATGGCGCCGCCGGCAATATTCAGCGGACTGTAAATGCTTAAAAGCGGCTCTATGTCTAATCGCTCAAAGTTGCTTGTGTGAATATTAACAAAAACCGGTTCCTTCTCAATACTTAACCCGGGAATAAATGGCACCTTCTCAACATCCTGAATACCCATTTTTTTATAAGACCGCTGTATGTGATGACTGGCAACGGTTTCCTTCACTGTAGTACAGGAACCCAATAAAAAAGGCAATACAGATACCGTTAATAAAAATTTAGTTGCTTTCATTAGCGTTATTATTTTTCAATAAAACCTTGCAAAACTAAAAAAAAATTTCATTTGTCCAAGACGGAGGCAGGCGGGGAATACATCCTTTTAATAATAAAATCACATTTGTGGAAAGCTTCATTTGCGAGGTACTGGCCGAAATGCTTTATTTTTGTGTAAAACAGTATCGCTTATGTTTAATAATGATGATTTCTGGAATGATGATCTGCCGGACAAATCGCTCCATGAATTATTAGCCCAGTATGAGCTCACCAAAAACGGCGCATCCGGCATTTTCTTAGACGAAGAGGAGTATGAGCTGATCATTGACCATTTCCTGCATAATAATCATGAAGTGGAAGCCTTGCAGGCCTGCGACATTGCCCTCACATTCCACCCCTTCGCCTCAGAGATCATGCTGTATAAATCCGAAATTTTGTTTCAGGGACAAAAATACGGACAGGCGCTGAAGGCTTTGGACACATTAGAAGAGATTGAAAAGAATGTACTGAGTGCCGTATTGCTTCGCTCTGATATCTATCTGGCTCAATTCAAGCCGGAGCTGGCTATTGCTCATCTGGAAGGCCGGGTGCAATATTTTACCGGGGAAGAACAGGTGGAGATTTTACATGATCTGGCGGACGTATATGATGAATATGAGGACTTTGAAGCGGTATTTACTACGCTGAAGCGCATCCTCGAAATTGATTTCAAAAACGATGAAGCATTACATAAGATTTGTTTCTGGGCTGATTTTACCGGTAAGAATGAAGAAAGTAAAGAGCTGCACCTCATCATCATCGATGAAGACCCATACAGTGCGCTGGCCTGGTTCAATCTTGGTGCAGCCTGCCAGGGATTGAAACAGTATGATGAAGCTATTGATGCTTATGAATACTGCCTGGCTATTGACGAAAAATTTGAGTCGGCCTACCGGAATATGGCAGATGCTTATATGCGCCTGCGCCGCTATGACAAAGCCATTGAATCGCTACAGAAAAACCTGGAATTAGGCAAGCCGGAGGATGTCATTTTTGAAGCATTGGGTAATTGTTTTGAAAAGCAAAAAGACTTTGACCGTGCCAGGCATTATTACCGGCAGGCCATTCAGCTCAATCCGGCTGACGATGTGATATTTTACCGGATCGGGGAAACCTATTCCCGTGAGTATCAATGGGAAAAAGCGATGAAGGCTTATTCCTCGGCGTTACATCTCAACAAATCCAATGCTGCTTACTGCTTAGCCATCGGCAACTGCCTGCTGGAATTAGATGCAGCCAGTGAGGCGCTGGTTTGCTTCCTCAATGCCGTTCAGCTCAAGCCCAATAACAAATCCACCTGGATTGCTTTGATAAAAGGCTTGTATCATAACGGGTATTTTGACGATATGCTGGATCAGATGATTATTGCAAGAGAAAACTGCGGAGACAAAGTTGAGTTTGACTATTACCAGTCTGCAGCATTGTTTGCATTAGGGAAATCGAAGGAAGCGCTGCTCTATTTAGAAAAGGCGCTCAGTCAGGCGCCCCAGCGTATGAAGGTCATTACGGAATTGAATCCCGATTTGCTACAACGCAAATCCGTGGCGGATCTCGTGGTTAAATACAAGAAAAGAAAGTAAGGCGGTCCGCATAATGACTTAAAGGCCGGATTCCGGTAGCTCTTCATCCTGACGCTGTTCGTGAGGCATTATTTTTTCCATGTCATCCGTCAGCACATTGCCTGTCATTTCCGGAGGAACAGGCAGTCCCATATATTTCAGGATGGTGGGGGCAATATCGCCCAGCTTGCCGTTCTTCAACGATCCTTTGTAATCATTGGAGATTAAAAACAGGGGAACCCAATTGAGGGAATGCTGCGTATTGGGACTTCCGTCATCATTAATCATATAGTCGGAATTGCCATGGTCGGCGGTCAGGAAAATGGCATATCCTTTGTCTAAAGCCAGCGGGACAATCTTCGATACACATTCATCCACCGTTTCCACAGCCTTGATGGCAGCTTCCCAAACGCCGGTATGGCCTACCATATCCGCATTGGCAAAATTGAGGCAAATAAAATCCGCACTTTGGGCGGCAATTTCTTTCATAATAGCCGTCGTAACCTCATAAGCGCTCATTTGCGGTTTCAAATCATAGGTGGGCACATCCTTAGGGGAAGGGATCATAATTCGCTGCTCTCCTTTGAACGGGACTTCCCGGCCACCGGAAAAAAAGAAGCTTACATGCGGATATTTTTCGGTTTCCGCAATGCGGATCTGCATCTTTCCCGCAGCGGCAAGCACTTCACCCAGTGTTTGATTCAGGTTGTCATTGTCAAAGAGAATATGCACATCATTATAAGTCTTATCATACTCCGTCATGGTGGTATAATGCAGTTTTAAAGGGTGCATATCCAGTTCGGGGATTGCGATCTGCGTCAAAACCTGCGTGATTTCCCGGCAGCGGTCAGTTCGGAAATTAAAACAAATCACTACGTCTTCATCCCTGATTACCGCCAATGGCTGGTCTTGATTATCGGTAACAATTACAGGCTTTAAAAACTCATCGGTCACTTCGGTATCATAGGACTGTTGCACAGCCTCCAGAATATCGGTTGTATGCCGTCCTTTTCCATGCACTAATGCATCGTAAGCCAGCTTCACCCGTTCCCAGCGCTTATCCCGGTCCATGGCATAATAACGTCCGCAAATACTGGCAATATGACCATTTGTGGATTTTAAATGTTCCTGTAAATCCCGGATGTATCCCAAGCCACCCTTAGGGTCTGTATCGCGCCCATCCGTAAACACATGAATAACAAAATGCTTCACGCCGGCTTCCTGTGCGTAAGTGCTTAAAGCTTTAAGGTGTTCGATGTGTGAATGCACGCCACCATCGCTCAGCAATCCGATAAAGTGCAGCGTTTTCCCGCTTTGTTTTGCTTTGTCGAAAGCCTCATTGAGCCGGGGATTGGCTTTAAGCCGGCCATCGCGTATAGCGTTATTAATCCGCTGTAATTCCTGATAGACCACCCGGCCTGCGCCCAGATTCAGGTGTCCCACCTCGGAATTGCCCATTTGGCCTTCCGGCAAACCCACCGCTTCGCCGCAGGTGACCAGCTTGCTGTGGGGATAAGTGTCATAAAGGCTTTTAACAAAAGGGGTATTCGCCTGAGCGATGGCATCGGCAGCCGGAATTTTTCCATGACCCCATCCATCCATAATAATCAGCATTGCGCGTTTGGCATCCATGGGCGCAAAGGTAAGGGCTAAAACAGAAAGTTTAACCTGCCCGTTGTTCCTGGCAAAACAAAAGCGGAACATAACGGGATGGAAAAACTTAATGATCAATGCCGGAAAACACTCCGGGACGCGCCGAAACACAGGGTAAAAATCTTTATGCTATGGCAGGGAAGTGTGGTGAAGCAGGAAAATACCAGCACGTGCTGCACCGAAGCAACACAATCCCGGGCGCCAGGGTACTCTGACGGGATGATATAACATGTTTCTACCGTAAAATGCGGATAATTTTTGCAAAATGCTTTTCATAATAGCCACTCAGCTCACTGATGATAACACCTCCCGAACGCGGGCTGGAGGCATGAATGAAAAATATCCGGTGATCCTTCGCCTCCGTAATAATTCCCATGTGGCTGATATTGCGACTGTGTCCGGGACTGTAAAACAAAATCAGGTCGCCAGGTTTTGCCTTTTTCCGCTTCATGGTTCTTCCCACATGCTTATACTGATATGATGCCCTCGGCGGTTTTACCTGAAAATGAGCAAGTACATGATATACAAATCCCGAACAATCGAAACCCTTTTCGGGATCGGAGGAGCCGTATTCATAGGGTGTACCGAGAAACTGCCTGGCATAATGTACAAGTTCCTTTCTGTTGATATCCACCGGCTTTTCCAGGGTAATATAAGCGGTTTTTTTTTCAGGAGGCCGCACTGCATCAGTTCCTGAAGTTACCCGCCGGGATGTGCCGCAGGAAGTAAGCAGGCAAAGCAGGACAGCGACCGGCAGCAATACCCGGAGGATCCCGTTCCTCTTCATTAACGCCAGCGCGTCAAAACTCCTGTTGACCATCTCATTCTTCATCATATAGCTCCGGTTCAAAAGTACAAACCCCTGGTATGTTTTGTCAGGGAACAGCATTCACACAACCCGATTCAAAATCATTTATGATGACTTCAAACAGCCGGTCTGCCTGATTAAAAACATCATGTTGCTGCAAAAAATTTTCAATATTGGAGCTGAAATCCGTCCTCTGTTCTTTCAGCCTTAAATAATGTTCGATTGCATGCTGCAAATCTTTTACCGTAGCCTCCGGCGCCACAACGCCGGTTCTGCCGTCTTCCACTAAGGCGCCTAATTCCCCTACATCGGTCACCACTACCGGCCGGCCAAAGCCATAAGCCATACTGAGGATGCCGCTTTGGGTGGCCGATTTATAAGGCAATACCACACAGTCGGACATTTCAAAATAGGGCGACACTTCCTCGTCAGGCACATATCGGTTTTCTATGACAACGGCATCGCTGATGCCCAGCGATTGCGCCATTTGGCGGTAATGCGCTTCCGGCTCATAAAATTCCCCTACAATCAGCAATTTTAATCCCGGGCTCCGTTCATAAATATTTTTATAAGCTTCCAGCAGGAGATCCAACCCTTTGTATTTTCTGACCAAACCAAAAAACAACAATACCGTATCATTTTCCGCAAACCCGTATTGTGCACGGATTTGCTGCATATTCCCGGCGCTTTTCGCCTTATAAAAACCATATACCGGCAAGGCAGAACGATATACTTTGGTGCGGAACATCAGCTTCAGGTGGTTTTCCACCGATTCCGACAATGCAAGGAAAGCCTGCGCATGACGGAGCGCCAGTTTCGTCAGGAAATTATCCGTCTTATTCGCCTCGTGCGAAATCACATTTTCCGTGATGAAAAGAATTTTTCGTTTGTTCTTTTTGGATAAAAAACGAACCACCCCGTTAAAGCAGGGACCTAAAAAAGGATGCCACCAGTCAATTGCAATCAGGTCGGGCTGTTGCCGGTTGATATATTTCGCCGTTTTATACCAGTTCAGGGGATTCAGGCTGTGCAGCATCCGGATGTTCGGGAAACGAATCTTCCGGTCTTTGCTTTCATCATATTGTGTTTTCCCCGGAAAAAGGAAAGCGGGATATAGCATGGAAAAGTTAATCAATTCTACATTAAATTTGCCGCTCAGCTTTTGACACAAGCTACTTAAATAAACGGATTGTCCGTTGCGATAAGGATAGCCCGGCCCCACAACTATGATTTTTTTCTTTTCGCTCATTTCTTGCAAAACAACAGATTGACAGCGCACAAACTTATGAATAATTTAAAAGACATTCCTATATTGATTACCGGCGGATGCGGCATGGTCGGCTCGCATTTGGTGGATCATTATTATGAACAGGGACAAAAGGTAACGGCCACTTATTATACGCATCCGACCATTGACTTAGATGAAGTAAGACATAAAGCTGATTACGTGCCTTGTGATATACGTGATAAGACTTTGGTTGAACAAATTATCACTCGTTTACGTCCGCAGATCATCTATCATCTTGCTGCGCAAAGCTATCCGACCGTATCCTGGGAAAAGCCTGACGAAACCATTGCTATTAATATGAATGGCACGGTAAATGTGTTTGAGACCGTAAAAAAAATGAGGAAACAGGATCCCGGCTATGACCCCGTGATTGTAATAGCCTGCTCCAGCGCGGAATATGGAGCGGCGCTTACACCGGAAAATGTACCCATTAAAGAATCGGCGCCCCTGTTGCCGTTGCATCCTTACGGCGTGAGCAAGGTAGGGCAGGATCTTTTAGGTTTCCAGTATTTCTGCAATGACGGTATCCGGAATATCCGTGCAAGGATATTTAATACTACCGGCCCGCGCAAAGTGCAGGATGTCGTTTCCGACTTCACGAAAAGAGCGGTATTGTGGGAAACGGGCAAAGAAGCATCACTTACCGTGGGCAATCTCAATACCCAAAGAGCCATTACCGATGTGCGTGACCTGATCCAGGCGTTGATTTTGTTAGCGGAAAAAGGCACCCCCGGCGAGGTGTATAATATCTGTGGTGATTCAATATATAAGATATCAGATATCATTACCATTATCGAAAAAATATTGGGTAAAAAAATACCGGTTGCTCAGGATCTGGCGCTTCTGCGCGCATCGGATGAGCCGATTATTTACGGTGATGCTTCAAAGCTGAAGGCTTGTACCGGCTGGCAACAAAGCTATTCTTTAGAGCAGACAATAGCGGATATGCTGGCTTACTGGAGCAAAAAATTATCGTGAAGAGTGTGCTTCCAAAACGTACCTTATTCAGGAATGATGGATGATTCAGTTGAAGCTTACCGTAAAGTGTGAGGGTAGATGGAAATTTCGCAGACATAGTCTAAACCATTGCCATTTCTCATCATTCGGACAATATGGAACATCAAAAATATTAAGGTTTTGTCCTAAAAAAATATTAAGTCGGGGCTGCCGGGTATTATTTTTTGAAAATTCCCGTTTCTTTGTATCCTGTTTATCAAAATAAAAAATGATTATGAAAAAAAACAAAAGTATATTGATGTTGTCAGGAGCCGCTGTAGTGTTAGGATTGGCATCCTGCACCCAGGAGACTGCTGTTGATAATGCCTCGCAGGCAACCATTGATTCCATTGTGAATGCCCGTATAGATTCTATCCGGATGGCTATGATGGCCTCTAATGATTCGCTTATTGATGCATTAGCTTATCAAAAAGCGGACTCCATTGTGGCCGCATTAAACGCGAAAGCCGGTAGCAGCAAGGCTCCCGTAGTTGTTCCGAAGCCAAAACCGACACCCGCCAAGCCAGTTCCTGAACCGGTTAGACCAGGAACCGGTGGTCTCAAGCCGGTACCGGAACCTGTAAAGCCGGGAGGCCTCAAGGGTCAGGCTGATCAAAATAAAGACGGTGGCGGGTTACGCTCCAAGTCGGATCAGGCAAAACAGGATAAAGCTCAACAAGATGGCGGAGGGTTAAAGTCACATGCCGATCAGAATAAGGGAAAATAAGGCACTCTCCTGAGACCGTTTCATCTTTTATTGAAGTTTCAAAAGAAAGGTGTGAGTTTACACTTATAGAAGCCAAGTCTTTTAAGCACGCAAGCAAAAAAAGCCGCACAGAAATTTTGTGCGGCTTTTGCAGTTTACAAGAGGTTGTTGTACAGAAAACTACTTAGTCATTGTTGGAAAACTATATACCACGGTATTTCCGGAATGCGTCTCTGTCAGGGAAAGCGACGCCGATGTTTCATTTATAGTTCCGTTCCCGGTGTAAGAGTAGCCATCATTCGTGGTGAAATCAACAACATTGAAAGTGGTATTTG
>CAZUSO010000087.1:0-9798 GCA_964622775.1 uncultured Taibaiella sp.
GCGAAAATCCTAATCAGATTAAGCGTAATCCGGGATTTTCTTTTCGGAATGACGGCACGTTTTTTCGGAATGACAAAAAACCTTACACCACATGCAATATTTGGGATACACCCACAGGATTAGAAAACAGGTTCAGAAGAATATTTTCCGTATATTATACCTGACATAACACGGAGTAAGAAAGTTAAGCATTCAGATTTGCGGGATGGAATCGGGCTGTAATATCCCGGAAAATCCTTAAATCATTCAAACGCTCCACCCGGATGTACGGATAAATTTAACGTCGATACGAAGTAATATTTTTTGTTTTTCTATTCCGAAGGCAAATTTCCGCAGCATGGAAATTCCACTTTTCCTTATTCCCTCCGAAATGCTTCTCTGTTTCTCACCCATTATTTTTTACCTTTGCCGACATTCCATGGACATTATTCATTATTCATTATAAAAGATGCCATTAGACACTTCCATAAAATCGGTTTTAATCATCGGCTCCGGCCCCATTGTTATCGGTCAGGCCTGCGAATTCGACTATTCAGGCTCCCAGGCAGCGCGTAGTCTGCGCGAAGAAGGGATTAAGGTAACATTGATCAACAGCAATCCCGCCACGATTATGACTGACCCCATCGTAGCGGACAAAGTATATCTGCTGCCGCTGACGCCGGAAAGTATTGAGCAGATCCTGGAGGAAAATGAGATTGACACCGTATTGCCGACAATGGGCGGACAAACGGCGCTCAACCTGGCTAAGGAAACAGGTGAGCTGGGAATATGGGAAAAATATAATGTGCGCCTGATTGGGGTGGATCTCAAGGCTATTGATAAGGCGGAAGACCGCGAGCTGTTTCGCAACTGGATGATCGAGATGGACATACCGGTAGCTCCGGCGCGCATAGCCAATTCCTTATTGGAGGGCAAGGAATTTGCGCAGGAAATAGGACTTCCGTTAGTGATACGCCCTTCCTATACGCTGGGTGGAACAGGAGGTGGATTTGTAAAGGATAAGGATGAGTTGGATGCCGCATTAGATGCAGGACTGAAGGCTTCGCCCATCCATGAAGTATTGGTGGAAAAAGCGGTGCTGGGCTGGAAGGAATTTGAGCTGGAATTACTACGCGACATGGCCGACAATGTGGTCATTATCTGCACCGTGGAAAATTTTGACCCGATGGGCATTCATACCGGGGACAGCATTACGGTGGCGCCGGCTATGACCCTGAGCGATACTGCATTTCAGCTTATGCGCGATACCGCCATCCGCATGATGCGTGATCTGGGGAATTTCGCCGGAGGCTGTAACGTGCAGTTTGCCCTGAATCCCGAAACGGAAGAAATTATTGCTATTGAAATCAATCCCCGCGTGAGCCGCTCTTCGGCGCTGGCTTCCAAGGCTACCGGTTATCCGATTGCCAAGATTGCGGCCAAGCTGGCAGTGGGCTATAACTTGGATGAACTGAAGAACCAGATTACTCAGACTACTTCAGCGTATTTCGAACCGGCGCTGGATTATGTCATAGTCAAAATGCCCCGTTGGAATTTCGATAAATTCAAGGGCGCCGATGATACTTTAGGGTTACAGATGAAATCCGTAGGCGAAGTTATGGCTATTGGCCGCACTTTCCCCGAAGCCTTGCAGAAAGCCTGTCAGAGCCTCGAAAACAATGCCATTGGCCTGGCGTCCATCAGTCGCAGCCAAATGCGGCCGGAAGAGCTGATGGATTACCTGAAGCGCCCTACCTGGGACAGGGTGTTCCGTATTAAAGAAGCGCTGGAAGCTGGTATTTCTATCCGGACGCTGCGTGAGCTTACACAGATTGACCGCTGGTTTCTCTACCAGATTCAGGATATTGTGAAGCTGGAACGGGAAATCAGGGCATATCAGCATCTGGATAAGCTGCCGGAAGCGCTTTTGTGGCAGGCAAAACAAATGGGCTTCAGTGATGAGCAGATTGCCGACCTGGTGAAAGACTGCTCGCCTGAAGAAGTGTATAAAAAACGAAAAGCCTTCGGCATCACCCGCGTATTCAAAATGGTGGACACCTGCAGCGCGGAATTTGAAGCCAAAACACCTTATTTTTACAGCACTTTTGAAAGGGAAAGCCAGTCCTGACGGCGGGTAAAAGCAGGTTTTATGTGTATTGTGCTGTTCATATGAGCACAGCGCATCACGAACTCCTGGCTCCTATCCTAATAGTGTATGCAAAATGGTGTGGTGGCACACCCTTTCTTCAGCGTTGCGGTAGCTTTCTACCAAACACAGATAAGGCTCGTTGCTCAGGTGCATCCCAAATTGTCGCACCTGAGCAATCTCCCGAATGTAAAAAGTATCGTCATTCGGGGTGCAGCGCAGCGGAATCGGGGAATCTCCCGGGCGCTCGCCCGTCCTCCCGCATGGGAGATTCCTCCACGCGAAAATCCTGATCAGCTTATGCAGCAATCCTGGATTTTCTTTTCGGAAGGACGATAAAAAAACTTACACCACATGCAACATTTGGGATACACCCCGTTGCGATGTGTGTCGGGATTGATTCTGCCGGTGTACCTGAAATACATATCTGAGGTAAAGATACCTGCATACGCACACAGGTGTCACACACCCCCTGCGTACTACACACCGTCTGAACCGCCTCAGAATCACACCAGGCAAAATTGTCTGTACCTACCTACGTGATTTATCGCAAAATTATTTTTGAAATACTCCAAACTTTAACATTTGAAAGGGCGGGGTAGGGCGCAATGTGGAGTAACATTTGAAGGGGGGATGCGCAATGTGGGGTAACGGAAAAACTGCCATTGCGTTTTATTACTTTTCATACTTCGCGTGCACCGTATTTTTGGGTATTTCACGCAAAGCGACGAAGAATACGAAGGGAACAACGTAGTGTTAAGTCAAAATGCAAAACAGGGGAAGTTTTCCGTCATCGTTGGCGTTCTCAGCAACAATAAAGCCAGGGGAAATGCTATTAAGTATGGTCGCCCCTCCTTCTTTTGTCATGGTTTTTGTAGCGAAGCAAAACAAAAACCATGACAAAACAGGGTAGGAAGCCTAAAAACATCTTCCCCAACAACAAAACGGGAAATCCGGCGAAAAACTGATTTATACAGTACCTTTGCAAGGTTTTTTTAATCATTCTGAAAGCGCATGAATGCAGCGGTAAAAACGGTTTTATTAACGATAGCCAGCCTGTCTTTATTTACTATTGCCCTGATTGAAATCAGCGGGATCAGTCAGCGTGCATTGTTTAACCGCTACCGTCCGGAAACGACAGCTCAGGCCGCAGACGCATCGCTGCATAATATTTACCGCGAGGACTCTGCACGGTTGGCAATTAACAGGCAAATGCCCAAAACAACAATTGCTTTCGGAGCGCCCGAGGTGAATTTGGGTACGATTCAGGAGGGCGATACCATACACCATACTTTTACTTTTATAAATACCGGCCGCCATCCGCTTGTTTTGGCCGATGTTCGCGCCAGTTGCGGTTGTACGGTTCCTTCCTACTCTAAAGAGCCGGTACTTCCGGGCAAATCGGGTAAGATAGACATTCAGTTCAATTCCCGAAACCGCGAAGGTAAACAGCATAAATCCATTTTTGTAACGGCCAATACGCAACCGGGAACCACTACCCTGAAATTTGAAGCGGAAGTGTTGCCCAAAAAATAACGGAATTACATGACAATGACAGGTATTAATCAGCAGACAAAAAAAGAATCGGTCTTATCAAGATATTTATCGCTGATAAAATTCGGCCATACCGTATTTGCCCTTCCTTTTGCCTTTATTGGCTTCCTGCTGGCGGTCACTATTGCCGGATATTCTTTTGAATGGCGTCTGCTGGTATTGATGCTGTTGTGCATGATATTTGCACGAAGTGCGGCAATGGCTTTTAACCGCTACCTGGATCGTCGGTTTGATGCCTTAAATCCCCGGACGGCAACCCGGGAGATTCCCGCAGGAAAAATCAGTCCCGCGAATGCCCTGATTTTTACGGTGGTCAACTGCGTTCTGTTTATGGCCGTTACTTACTTTATCAATCCGCTGTGCTTTTATTTGTCGCCGGTTGCATTGTTTGTAATTCTTTTTTACAGTTATACCAAGCGCTTTACTGCCTTATGTCATCTGGTGCTGGGCGCCGGCCTGGCGCTGGCTCCGATAGGCGCTTATCTGGCAGTAACGGGGCATTTTAATATTATTCCCCTGCTGTTTTCCTTTGCGGTGTTTTGCTGGTCATCCGGTTTTGATATCATTTATGCGCTACAGGATGAAACATTCGACAAAAGCCAGCGCTTGCATTCCGTCCCGGTGAAATTGGGTGCGCGCAATGCGCTGCGGGTCTCTAATATCCTGCATTTTTTTTCAGCCGGTTTTGTAATTGCCGCAGGCATTATGGCGCCGTTTGGCTGGCTGTACTGGATGGGAACAATTTGTTTTGCCGGTCTGCTCATCTATCAGCATCTTTTGGTAAAGCCCGATGACTTGAGTAAAGTCAATATGGCTTTTGCAAATACCAATGGTGTCGCAAGTATCGTATTTGCCTTGTTTACGATTTTAGATGTCCTTTTGTAGGTTCAGGAAAAGCGCATTGCATTGATAAAAAAAATCCTTCAGAAATATTGGCAATACGACTCTTTTCGCCCTATGCAGGAGGAAATTATCCGGGCCGTATTGTCGGGTAAAGATGTATTAGGCATATTGCCTACGGGCGGAGGGAAATCCATTTGTTATCAGATTCCCGCTATGGCGCGGGAGGGACTTTGCCTTGTGGTCAGCCCCCTGATTGCCCTGATGCAGGATCAGGTGCTTCAGTTGCGGCAACGGGGCATTCCGGCTTCGGCAATATACAGCGGCATGAATGCCAGAGAAAATGAAAGGGTGCTTCAGGATGCGGAAAACGGAACGCTGAAATTGCTTTATCTCTCTCCCGAACGTATCCAGTCGGAAAAATTCCGGGAGTATCTTCCACATTTGAAGGTGCAGTTAATTGCCGTGGATGAAGCACATTGCATTTCACAATGGGGACATGATTTCCGTCCGGCTTACCGGAAAATTAATCTTTTAAAAAAATATTTTTCGCAGGCCAATATTATCGCGCTTACTGCCACAGCCACCCCGGCGGTACAAACCGATATCGAAACGCAACTTCAACTTCAGGAACCGGAAATTTTCCGGGATACGGTAACGCGCCCCAATCTTTTTTACCACAGTCAATACAGCGAAAACAAGACAGAGTATATCAGCGGGTGGCTCCGGGAACACCCCGGCAGCGGTATCCTTTATACGCGAAGCCGCCGGCGCAGCGATGAGCTGGCATTACAGCTCAGCCAGACTCATATCGATACCGGCGTGTACCATGCCGGATTAAGCAGTATGCAAAGAGCGCAGATTCAGAAAAACTGGATGCAAAGCCATACAAAAGTTATGTGCGCTACTACGGCTTTCGGTATGGGAATTGACAAGCCGGATGTGCGCATTGTAGCACATTATGATGTTCCTGAATCGCTGGAAGAATTTTATCAGGAGGCAGGACGTGCGGGGCGCGACGGGCAAAAGGCCTTTGCCGTATTATGCTATAATAATCTTGATATACACCGGCTGCGGGAGTCGGCTGACCAGAATTTTCCACCGGAATCATTCCTCAGGAAGATTTACCACTTAACCGGCGACTATTTGCAATTACCGGTCGGCAGCGGCTTTGAAAGTTTATTTCCTTTTGATGCCGTCCGGTTTATCAAAAATTTTGAATTACCGCTGTTGCCTGCCTTAAATGCGCTTCGTTTATTGGAGCGTGAAGGAGTCTGGCAATGGAATGAGGATACTTTTACCCGCAGCATGATTCGGTTTATTACGAATAATGCAGAGCTGCGTTATCTGGAAAATACCGCGCCGAAGCTCCATGAAACGGCTGTGCAGCTGTTGCGGATGTACGGGAGTATTTATCATTTCATGACACCCGTTGATGAGTATGAGATTGCGCAACATCTCCGCATTGACCAGGCTGTAGTGGCAGCCCGCCTTCGGCAGCTGGATGTCATGCAGGTCATTGAATATCGCCCTGCGCTTTCCGGCGGAACGCTTTTTTGGTTAGACAACCGGGTAAAGGCCGGGCAGTTGCCGCTGAACCTTAGCTTGATGGATACCTTGCGTCAGGCATACCGGGAGCGTACGACTCAAATGATTCAATACCTCAGCAACCAGTCCCTTTGCCGTAATGTGCTTCTGGCGCGTTATTTTGGGGAAACCGGGACGCCTGACTGCGGCAGTTGCGATATTTGCCTGCAAAAAAGCAGGCAGTCGCTTACTACGGATCTCAAAAAACGAATCCTTGCTTTTATAAAAGAGCGACGACAAATTTCAATTCAAGCGCTAACTTCGCACTTCGCCGACTGCGATGCGGAAAGTATCATTGCTCTCGTCCGGAGCGTCAGTGATGAAGGATCATGTCGCATTACCAATACCGGCGTAATCTTCGCAGTATGATTCATTTTGCTATTATCGGCTTTGGCCATATCGGTCGCAGGCATGCCGAACACATTGCCAATACGCCTGGGGCGCAATTAGTGGCAGTGTGTGATATTGATGAGGGGGTAAAAAAATACCTGCCTGAACCGGATATTCCTTTTTATCATCATCATCAGGATTTGCTGGCGGAAACGACGGCAGATGTGGTGAATATCTGTACGCCGAATTACCTGCATTGTACGCAGGCTATAGACGTGTTGAAAACCGGCAGACATGCTATTGTAGAAAAGCCGATGGCGCTGAGCGTTTCGGAATGTGATGCGATGATAGCGGCGGCCTCCGCATCGGGAAAGATAATTTTTGCCGTAAAGCAAAACCGATATAACCCGCCGGTACAGGCCGTGAAGCAATTAATCGACAGCGGCACATTAGGCCGGATATTCCTGGTTCAGGTCAATTGCTTCTGGAACCGCAGCGATGCATATTATGCCCAAAGCAACTGGAGGGGCAGTAA
Organism: uncultured Taibaiella sp.; assembly: GCA_964622775.1. Taxonomy (GTDB): domain Bacteria; phylum Bacteroidota; class Bacteroidia; order Chitinophagales; family Chitinophagaceae; genus CAZUSO01. The sequence continues at coordinate 6,972 of CAZUSO010000087.1, forward strand.
GGAACAGGATGGAGGTTGCCTTTTTACCCAGTTCAGCCATTTTGTAGATATTCTCTATTATCTCAACGGATCCGTTATTTCTGCTACAGGTTTCACGGAAAATTTTTTACACAGCTACAATACAGAATTTGAAGATACCGGAGCTTTTGTCCTGAAAGGTGCAAACGGCTCTGTCATCAATTTCAATTTTACCACCTGTGCTTATGAAAAAAACATGGAAGGCTCCATTACCGTATTTGCAGAGCATGGCACGGTAAAAATCGGCGGGCAGTATCTCAATACGCTTGAATATCAATGTATCAAGGATGCCGAATTGCCGGTGATTAATATTGCGGCAAAGGAAAATGATTATGGTTTGTATAAGGGTTCCATGAGCAATCACGACAAGGTTATTCAGAATGTTGTGGACGTGCTGCAGGGCCGGCAGCCTATTATGACCCGTGCGGAAGAAGGGCGCGAAGTGGTCGGTATCATTGAGATGATGTATGCCGGAAGGCATTAGCGGAGGTTATGCAGGCCGCCCCGAGGCTCCGTGTATTGATTCGTACCTGCGCATCAGGGCAGTTAACCGTTCCACTTCCGGAACCGTAATGGCATTATACAGGGAAACGCGGAAGCCGCCGGTGCTGCGATGTCCCTTAATGCCGGTTATTCCCTCCGATGCCGCATAGGCAAGAAAGTATCCGGTTTGTGTGGTATCCTTCATGTGAAAGCAAACATTCATCATGCTGCGGTGTTCAGGATGCACGAACCCCCGGAACAGTTCACTTTCATCCAGGCAGGCATAAAGCAACGCAGCTTTGTTACGGTTGTTTCGTTCAATGGCATCCAATCCGGTTTTTTCAATCCAACGCAGGGTAAGAAGGCAGGAGTAAATAGCAAAAACCGGCGGCGTATTCACCATAGAATTTTTAGCGGCCATTTCCCGGTAGGACAAGATAGCCGGCAGGTCATTTGCCTTTTTCAGAAAAGATTTCTTTACGACAACCAGCGTTACGCCTGCAATACCCAGGTTTTTCTGTGCAACGGCATAGATTAAATCAAACTGAGAAAAATCAAGCCGGCGGCTGAAAATATCGGAGCTCATATCCGCAACTAAGGGTACTGCGCCCTCCGGGAAATTCCGGTATTGGGTGCCGTAAATGGTATTGTTCGTGGTAATATGCAAATAGGCCAGTCCGGCAGGAATAATTGTATTGGTCCCCGGCAGCATAGTATAGTGTTGCTCCCGCGAAGAGCCGGGAACGGACACATTACCATAATGACGGGCATGCCGGATAGCTTCCGAGGCCCAATGTCCGCTGTCTAAATACCCTGTTGTACGGTCTGCTCCTGAAAAGTTCATGGGCAATAAGGCAAACTGCATTCTGCCGCCGCCCTGCATCCATATCACTTCATAATCTTCACCCAGGTTCATCAGTTTTTTTACCAGCATATTAGCCTCAGAAAGTATTTTCCCGAACGCGTTCCCCCGGTGAGGAATTTCTGCAATGGAAAGACCCGATTGATCATAATCCAGGATATCCTGAGATAACTGCTGAATGACTTCCTGAGGTAATCTGGCGGGGCCGGCACCAAAGTTGAGCATAGCTAATTGATTTCAATAGCAAAAATAAGGCCATTTGGATTAATGCGGTGGTGTTGCTTCCCAATGTTGCGAGGGTGCATCCCAAATTGTCGCACCGGAGCAATCTCCCGAATGTAAAAGGTATCGTCATTCCGGGTGTAGTGCAGCGGAATCTCCCGGATGCTCGCCCATCCCCCCGCATGGGAGATTCCTCCACGCGAAAATCCTGATCGGATTGCGCAGCAATCCGGGATTTTCTTTTCGGAAGGACGATAAAAAACTTACACCACATGCAACATTTGGGATACACCCTTCCCAATTATCGACCTCTGAAGCTGTCTATGCGACAAAAAATGTGCGGTCATTGCGGGTTTTTAAAAGGTTTCTCCTTTATTCATGGAAAATGACAAGGAGTAAATGTATTGTCCGCCCGAACCGAGATTGCCAGGGCAGGGTCAGGGCAATGAAATGACCTAAGAGATGCGATAGCATCAGCATGCTTCTCGTCACTTCACAATGGCCGGGAGATTTGAATCGTCAATTTTTCGTGCTACTATCCGTTAAAATCATGTAGCGGAATAATGCTAATCTCGGTCGGGCACATCTCCCCGTTGCCGGTATTTTCACCAACAGCAAAACGAAATGCACTGCTGCCGGTGTAATATTAGCTAATGCCCGTGCCACATTCCGCTCTGCACTTCTGAAAGGAAATATTGCTTAAACGCTAAAGGAGTTTGTTAAGGCTATGACGGAGGATTGTGAAACTATAAGGGAGCTTGTTAAAGCGCTAAAGGAGTATGTTAAGGCTATGACTGAGGATTGCAAAACTATAAGGGAGCTTGTTAAAGCGATAAAGAAGTATGTTAAGACTATGACGGAGGATTGCAAAACTATAAAGGAGCTTGTTAAAGCGCTAAAGAAGTATGTTAAGACTATGGCAGAGGATTGCAAAACTATAAAGGAGCCTGACAAAACGATAAGGGAGTTTGGCAAAACGATAAAGGAGTTTGGACATACGATAAGAGGAGTATGGTAAAACGTTAAGATATTTGAACAAAGCAACACCCTCCGGCTAACGTGCAGGCCATGCACCGAACCTGTTGCTTTTTCCATCACCGGCTTACAGCCCGTCCGGTAAGATTTGGGTTCGCCGGTTTTCGATGTTCCACTCCATTAAAATAAAAAAGCGCCGGGTCCCTGACAGAGCCGGCGCTTAAATTCTGGAAAGGCATAGCGCTCTTTGGTTACCGCAGCAGGGTG
>CAZUSO010000088.1:0-9507 GCA_964622775.1 uncultured Taibaiella sp.
CATGGAGGAATCTCCCAATCGGGAGGATGGGAAAACGCCCGGGAGATTCCTCCGCGCCATAAAATTTACTGCGCTGCGTTCCGTAAGTTTTACTTCGGTCGGAATGACGACCGCATATACGCTTCACCCGGAATGACGATACCTTTTACATTCGGGAGATTGCTCCGGGGCGACAATTTGGGATGCACCCCTCCAAATTTGCATATCGGGCAAAAAAATTAAAGCCTTACTTTTGCGGTGTATTTATAAAATCTTACTTTATGGTAATGAAAAACCTGACTTATGCATTAGGCCTGGTAATTTTAGCCGGTTCCTTTTCTGCCTGTAATAACAAAACAGAACCGAAAACAGATACAAAGCCTTCCGCTACGCAAAGTGCAGGAGCGGGTAACCTGAAAATTGCTTATGTAAACCTGGATACGCTGCAAAGTCAACTGGAATTTTTCAAAGCGAAAAAAGAAGAATTTGATAAGAAAGAAAACACGATGCGTGCTGAGTTAACGCGAATGGAGCAGCAACTGCAAAATGAATATATAGCCTTTCAAAAGGCAGCTCAGGCCGGAACACTTTCTCAGGCCGACGGCGAAGCCAAACAAAAACGCTTAGGACAATTACAGCAAAATCTCCAGGATAAGCAAGCTTCTATGGAGGCACAATACACTAAAGACCTCAGCGATTTTCAGGATGACCTGAAAAAACGCTTAGATGAATATCTGGGAAAATACAATAAGGATAAGGGGTATGACTTTATCTTATCCCAGGGCCTGGGCAGCCAGATACTTTGGGGCAATCCCGCATTCGACATTACCAATGATGTGGTGAAAGGCATGAATGAAACTGCGGACAGCTCCGACAGCGTGAAGAAATAGAGTATGAACAAGGTTTTCCCGAAACATCCGCAGCAATCCGACGGGGTTTTGCTGCGGATGTTTTTTTAGATAAAATTGAATAGGATTAGTGCTTAAAGTGGCGCATTCCGGTTATCACCATCACCATACCATTATCCTTTGCAAACTGAATACTGTCGGCATCCCGGATGGAACCGCCCGGCTGAATGACGGCATCAATTCCCGCTTCGCCGGCGAGCTTTACACAGTCGTCAAACGGGAAAAATGCATCGGATGCCATTACGGCTCCTTTTAAGTCAAATCCGGACTGGGCGGCTTTTGCAATAGCCTGCTTCAATGCATCAATCCTGCTGGTTTGCCCGCATCCTTTACCCAGTAACTGTCCGTTTTTAACCAAAGCAATGGCATTTGATTTCAGTTGTTTGCAAATAATATTGGCAAATTCCAGGTCTTTGCGTTGCTCAGGGTTTGAAGGCTGTGCGCCTGTTTCCTCCCATTTTTCGAAATTGCCTTCATCCCGGTTTTGCATCAGTGTGCCGTTAAGCACATTTTTAAACTGTGCTTTTTGACCTTCCTTACTTTTATTGATTAGTAAGATACGATTCTTCTTTCCTTTCAAAACAGCAAGCGCATCTTCATTAAAATCAGAGGCTATCAGTATCTCAAAAAACAAATTATTGATGGTATGTGCGCTTTCCAGATCTATGCAGCGGTTGGTGATCAGCACGCCGCCAAAGGCACTTTCCGGATCGCCGGCCAAAGTTGCTTCCCAAGCCTCGGGCAAGGTTGATCTTCTCGCAATGCCACATACATTCGTATGTTTGATTATCGCAAACAGCGCCTCGGTATCATCCTTAAACGCTTCGATGAGTTGCAGAGCTGCATCAGCATCCACAAGGTTGTTGTAAGAAAGCGCTTTGCCGTTTAACTGTTCGAACACGTCCTCCAAATTGCCGTAAAATCGTGCAGCCTGATGCGGATTTTCTCCGTACCTCAAGGGAATTTCCGGTCTGAGCGGCGTTAAAATCTTTTCACTAAAATAATTATTGATAGCAATATCATAATTCATCACCACATGAAACGCTTTGGCGGCAAATGCTTTGCGCTGCTCCAATGTTGTGCTTCCATTTTGCTGTTGTAAAATTTGCAATAAAAGCTGATAATCGTCCTGGCCGGCGATCACGGTCAGATCGTTAAAATTTTTGGCTGCGGCACGAATCATGCTTGGCCCGCCAATATCAATTTTTTCAATGATTAAAGATTCTTCCTGCGTATTCTTCAGCGTTTCTTCAAATGGGTATAAATCCACAATGACCAAATCAATCTCCGGGATGTGGTACTGGCGCATATCTTCTATATCAGTGGCCAGCCCCCGGCGCCCTAAAATGCCGCCAAACACTGTAGGATGAAGAGTTTTTACCCGACCTCCTAAAATGGATGGATAGGTGGTCAGTTCCTCCACAGGCACACAGGAGATTCCCAGTTCTTCCACGAATTTTTGAGTGCCTCCGGTAGAATAAATTGTAATGTTTTGCGCTGCCAGCTCCCGGACTACAGGTTCCAGACCGTTTTTATAAAAAACCGATATCAGCGCGGATTGTATCTTTTTGTCAGCCATTATTTGAAATAATAAAATGAATCAGGCCACGAAATTAGCCATTATCGGCTTAAGATGAAATAAAAAACACCCTGTGCTAAAAAATTGAGCGCCTAAAAATGCAGGAATGTGAAATATTTTTTCGTATTTTGGAACCGAATTTTAAATTTGTCAGTTCATTCTTTTCTTATTGATTATTTTTACGTCTTATGAAGTCAATTAAATACGTTTTGATAGCTGCTTTAGGTTTTTTCGGCATTGCCGGCGCTGTATTTTTCAGCTCCTGCGAAACGGATCCCTGTACGGAGTTGAGTTGTAAAAACGGCGGCAGTTGCGCCAACGGCCTATGCCAGTGCCCGGCAGGCTATGAAGGCGCAGAATGTGAGATCAAGTCTGCGGATCGGTTTATCGGCACTTATGCCGGCCTGTCCCGCTGCGGCATATTTCCGGCTATGGACGACACTGCCTATATTACGTTGAAGAACGAACCGGATATACTGGAAGTAAAAGTGGGATTAAGCCGCACTTCTATCCTGCAATCGGTTGGCGTAGCGCGTACGCCCAATATTATCTTCCCCGATTATGAAGATGACGGCGTTCGCGTAGTTACCAATGCTACTATTGATAATGCCCAGCTTACGTTTTATGTGGAAACGCTGAACAAGCAAACCGGCAGTCGCCAGGTCTGCACCTTCATTGGTATCCGCATCAACGACAGCCTGTAAGCACGATTCCTCTTTTTTATGATGATCGATGATGTTTCTACCATGCAATTGTCATTTGAGTCTGCATCATGAAGATGATGCCGTGGTATGTGTTTAAATATCGCTCTGTTGTTTTGGTGGAGGTACTAAAAACAGAGGAAGGAGTTTGCAATTTCATACGGCGGAGTTGTCAAAACAGGAGGTAGCGCTTCTGGTGTGATGTTGTAAGTATCTATAAGCCGCTATTAGATTAGCTTTGCTGAGAAGTTTCCTACAGAATGACAAAACGGATCATAGGGGGCAAAAAATTAGCATTATCGTTTACCGCTTTGTTGTTTTGGTAAAAATACTAACGGGGGGAAGGAGTCCAAACTCCGGATGTCATAACTAAAGACGTCTATGCATCGCGTTAGATTAGCTTCGCTGAGAAAGTTTCCTGCGGAATGACAAAAACGAAATATGCAGTCCGAAAATTCGTAATGTGCTCCAACAAACTTCATCACCCATTTTTCACAAATCAGCCCTATATCTCCAAAAGTCAAATGGCCATCTTTTGAGGGATGACCATTTACATGTTATTTTTTACCTTTTAAAAGAGTAATTACCGAAGCAGTGTCACGGTTCCCGACCGCCTGTAGCGCTGACCGGTAAGATTGCAGTAGGCATCCACTTCCCACATATATACTCCCATCGGAACATCCTTACCCTGGTATGTGCCGTCCCAGCGCCCACCGAGGTCGTTGGTTGTAAAAACTTCACGCCCCCAGCGATCGAAAATTCTGAAGAAATTTATTTGCACGGTCTGCAAATTCAACAGGCCGAATGTGGCAATGCTGGGATTGGGACTTTGCGGGGTAAAGGCATTGGGTAGATGAATATCATCGCAGGGAACCGATACCAGCACGGAGTCAATCTTATAACAGCCATCCGTATTAAATACTTCGAGATAATAGGTGATATCATATTCCGGCCGGGCCAAAGTATAAGGACTGTCCACGTAATTTACAATGAATGTATCCGGCCACCAGTTATAGGTGTATTGTGCCCCCAGTGTGGTCCCGGGGCCGCCGAGCATTGTGGTGGCTCCATCTCCCATCACGCGATCCGGACCGGCATCTGCAGCAATCTTGCTGACCGTAACATTCACCGGCTCCTTAATGATGCAGGATGGTTTGTAATAAATGGTCGCTAAATATTCCGTAGTATAATCCGGCCATACCTTGACAATCTTCCCGCCGGTAGTGTCAATATTGTAATCGGGAAACCATTTGAAGCTGTCGGATATGGATAAGGCATATAATGTGACCGTATCGCCCACACAGATCAAGGTATCGTTTTTAGAGGTCATTGGGGGAGCCTCTTCGATAAAGATATTTTTACAACCTGTTTGCACATCGGGCAATCCCTGGTTAATCGTCAGATATACCGTGTACATTCCTGCCGTATCATATTTGAACGGAGGCGGTATCATGGAATCGGAGGAAGGAATATTGGAATTGTCGCAAGGTTGATAAAAAATCTTACTCAGGGAATTGTCATTATTTGTCGCATATAAATACAGGCCGCCAGCTTCCGGTACAAATTGCGTAAGCGCCAGCGGTTGCACCATTGTGGCTACATTTCCGAAAAGCACAGCACTGTTGGGCAGGCTGTTGATGGAGCCGTACCAGTGTACCATAGCAATGCCGCTTCCGCCATTATTCAGTACATAAGCGTAATATTCATCACAGCCTTTGGTGATAGCAATGCCGGAAGGCAGTATCAGGCGATTATTAAAGGAACCTAAGTTCGTGGCCAGGGGTGTGCTATTATCCAGGTTGATTCCGAGTTCGCATTTGATTAGTCCGCTGGAAACACGATCGGTAACAAATAAGTACCAGTTGTCATCCTCCTCAATAGCCGTGATACCTGAAGCAGACTGAAATGCTCCGCCGGGATTTCCGATGAAAGTTGCCGTAGGCAATGCTGTAAGGCTTGCACCGAAATTCAGCCGGATTAAATCTGTACCGTTATTAAAAGTAAATCCATACCAGTCATCGCCATCTTTGGCGATGTAAAGTAATGACGGTACTTCCAGTAAACCGTCGGTATTGCCCAAATTAGTCACATTGGTCGGGGCGACAAGAAGGCCGTTCCCAAAATCCAGGCGAAGCAGACTGGTATTGTCTAAGTTAGTGCCGCCGATGACAAAAACATGCCAGATGGCCCCATCATAAACTGCCTGCACTCCCTTTGGCGAAGGCGGCATATTACCGTCCAGATCGCCCATTGCGTTTCCATAAGAAGGCCCATTCAGGCCAAGCGGGAATCCAATACGTGTCAGTGTGCCATTGTCATTAGTTACGAAACCGGTATAGCTGCTGTCCGTAGCCTGAACAACCGAGATCGCATTCCCGGTATTGATAAAAACATCAGAAGTGGGATAAGCCTCGCCCTGCGGCGGGTATTGAAACTGTGGCGGGCAAAATGTCCATGAATAATTCTGCGCTCCGCTCACTACACCGGCAGGGGTAATTTCATGCCCGGCACATACCGTATCCGGAATGGTAAACAAAGGCGTTTCTTGTGCAAAAAGATGGGTATTTGTTAGCAGTAAAGCCAATAGAATCGTAAATAATGATATTTTTTTGCTCATACTGTATTGAGTAAAATTCTTTATTATTGCTGTTATATTGTTATCAAGTTTGAGTTAGCCTCACGTAAATTTTGGCTAATGTAATAAGTTTCTCGTAATTTCTTTACTATCTATAATTATTTTTATTTTCACTAAAAGAATTATCATGTTATCAATTAAACAAAAAGACATCCTTTTATTTTCCCTGTTATTTTTTTGTTTGCCCCAGGCTTTAAAAGCCCAGGGCGGTATGTGGGAGCCTAATCAACTTGTAAGACAGGAGGCTGATATGCAAAAGTTAGGGCTGGATATACCGGTCAGCGCTATTTATTCCGACACGGGCAATTCCCTGAACCATGCCGTTGTCATATTCGGCAGTGGTTGTACCGGAGAAATGATATCGCCGAATGGCCTGCTGCTCACGAATCATCATTGCGGGTATGGTACCGTTCAGGCGCTCAGCACCCCCGGGAATAATTATCTTACCACAGGTTTTTGGGCTAAAAACCGGAAGGAAGAAATTCCCTGTCCGGGACTGACCGTCACTTTTGTAAGAAAGATAGAAGATGTGACGACACAGGTATTGAGCGGCGTAACCGACAGCATGGACGAAACATCGCGGGAACAAAAAATAGCGCAGAATATTCGTTTTGTAGAAGCCGGCTATGCCCGGATTTCGGGATTAACGGCAGAAGTAAAATCTTACTATAACGGCAATCAATATAATATTATCCTGAAGGAAGTATTTCGTGATGTGCGCCTGGTCGCCTTCCCTCCGAATGGAATAGGTCAGTTCGGAGGAGATACGGACAACTGGATGTGGCCACAGCAAAAAGGTGATTTTTCCGTTTTCAGAGTTTATGCTAATGCCGATAATCAACCTGCCGATTACCAGGTGAGTAATGTGCCTTATCAGCCTAAGCGTTACTTAGCCATCAGCACCTCCGGTTATGAAGAAGGAGATTTTGCTATGATCTACGGTTTCCCTTACGTTACACAGGAATACATTACCAGCTTCCAGCTTCATCAGATTCAGGACATCTCATATCCCATCCGCATTGACGCACGTCGGGCAAAACTGGCAGTTTGGAATGCCGCCATGCAGTCCGATTCGGATTTATTTCTGAAATATGCCGCCAAGTATTCTTCTGTCAGCAATGGTTATAAAAAATGGCAGGGTGCGCTGACGGGCTTGCAACTAAATAATGTGCAGGCGAAGAAGCAGGTTTATGAAGCGCAATTTCAGGAAGCAGCTACGCTGGATCAGCAGCAACAGGACGCCAGTCTGCTCTTACCAAAACTGGAAGCTGCTGTAGTCGGATACAATGATAAACTCCGTGCAACGGAATATATTAATGAAACCGTCTGGGCTGTAGAAGCGCTGAGCCAGGCTCGGTTACTGCAAAGGGTATTGGATATTTACCGCGCACAATTAACGCCCGACAAAACCGCCGACACTTTGCAAACGCTTCAGAAAAACGCTGCCGGTTTTTATAAAAATTATGATGCGGAAACAGATCGCAAGGTGTTTGAAGCACTGATGCCGCTTTACCTTAGTCAAACTTATGACATTATACCTCATGCGCTTACAGAACGATTGAAAAAATATGCCGGCAATTATGCTTACTGGGCGGCTGCGGTATTCGACAACAGTATCGTGACGGATGCCGGAAAGATGGCGGATTTGCTGAGTCAGCCCAATGCCGCTGATACCGCAAAAATCAAGTCCGACCCCACTTATCTCATTTATCGTATTGTGAAAGACTGGGAACTGGCTAATATTACGCCTTATAAAAAGGATTACGACCTGCGTATGCGCCGCTTAGAGCGGGAGTATATGAAGTTGCAGCGGAAATACAATGTGAACAAAAGCGCCTTCTTCCCGGATGCCAACCAAACCCTCCGCCTCACCTATGGTCCGATAAAAGGGATTCAGCCCACGGGGAGTGATGACTACACTTATCAAACTACTATTGACGAAGCCATGCGCCGTCATGATCCGAACAGTACAGAGTTTAACATTCCTCAGGGCCTTCGCGACATTTATGCCGCCCGCAACTATGGTGGGTGGGCCTATAACGGAACAATTCCCGTGAATTTCATTTCCGTCAATCATACCAGCGGCGGCAATAGTGGCAGCCCGGTGCTGAACGCCGGGGGAGCGCTGATTGGCATTAACTTTGATCGTGTATGGGACGGCACGATGAGCGATAATTACTTTGACCCCGAACGCTGCCGGAATGTGATGGTGGACATCCGGTATGTGTTGTTTTTGTTGGAAAAATATGGAAATGCCGGCTGGCTGCTGGACGAAATGAAACTGATAAAATAAAGGAAGTGACACAGATACCGGAAAGACCTCTGCAATTTATAATGTATCTTGCCGCTTGATGAACTATTCAGAAGCCATAATCAGTGGGTTATTATTAGGATTGTTTATCGCTATCTCCGTTGGGCCCACATTGTTTGCCGTTATCAATTACAGCATGCATCACAGCTATCGCGCCGGCATAGCCTTCGTGTTAGGTGTTTCCTGTAGTGACATTACTTTTGTGACCTTAGCCAATATTGCAACGGCATGGCTACAAGTGCTGGAGTCTCATCAGCGGATAATAGGATTCACGGGTTCGGCGCTGTTTATCGGCATGGGTTTGTATGGTTTTTTCAGAAAATATAAACCTAAGCGGCCTAAGCCCGCAAAGGAAATTGTGATCAGTCGGGGCATGTATGCCAAAATATTTGCAGGGGGCTTTCTGATGAATACGCTTAATCCCGCCGTGATTCTCATGTGGATGGGCGCCGCCCTGAAAGTATCCGTTTATGGCGTTGTAAACCGTATCTTATTTTTCAGCGTATGCTTAGGAATCGTCCTGAGCATTGATTTCGTAAAAGTGCTGCTGGCCGATAAGATACGAGGCTGGCTGACTTTGCGGAAGATTATGTATTTCAACCGGATTTCCGCCCTGTGCATCCTGGCCTTCGGCCTGATCCTGCTGTTTTCCGTGATATTTTGGAAAGGGCTGAATTAAATTTAATGGAAAATGAAATAAATCAACTTATGTCAATGCCTGAAATAGACTAACGGCTATTGGCATCTGTGTCTAAAGTAACAAGTTGATAATCTACTCAAAGGGTGCACTCCAAATTGTCGCACCGGAGCAATCTCCCGAATGTAAAAGGTATCGTCATTCCGGGTGAAGCGTATAAGCGGTCGTCATTCCGACCGGAGTAAAATTTACGGAACGCTTGCAGTAAATTTTATGGAGCGGAGGAATCTCCCGGGCGTTTGCCCATCCTCCCGATTGGGAGATTCCTCCATGCGAAAATCCTAACCGGATTAAGCGTAATCGGGATTTTCTTTTCGGAATGACAAAAAACCTAACACCACATGCAACATTTGGGATACACCCTCCTGAAATGAGACTTTGTAAATTTCATTTTGATAATTTACCTTTGCGCACCTTACCATTGAGGAGCGGAGGTGGCGAAACTGGTAGACGCGCTACTTTGAGGTGGTAGTGCCCGCAAGGGCTTGGGAGTTCGAATCTCCTCTTCCGCACTATTCTTTCAAAAAAGTTCATTGCCCGGTTCAACAGGCGATGAACTTTTTTCAAAAATCGGATTCTGTCTTATTAACCTGTAACTCCCTCGCTACGTAATATGGTTTTTTGAAAAAAATTGCACAATTATTAGAGCCTGTTTAAAATTTATTCAGTAAAAGTTTTATGGAAGCAATTTTGACCA
>CAZUSO010000089.1:0-9239 GCA_964622775.1 uncultured Taibaiella sp.
CCCTGGAAGCGTTTATTCGTTTTAAGCAGGGTAATATCATGAATGATAAGGACGGAAGGCTTGTTTACCTGGCACAAAGCGAATGGTTCCTGAACACCGAGCGCCAGAATAACCCGGATATTACCTTCCATTTTACCAGTGAATTTTAATTGCGGTGTAAAACAGATTGGGAATTGGTCAAATTGTCAATTACGAATTACCGTCACCCATCGTTTTATTTTTCAAACAAAAATATAGGCTTGCCATCGTCTGTATGCAGATCGGTGACTTCCGGCGCGTCTTTTCCGTTGAATTTTACCACGGTGAAAGGATAATAGCAATAGCAGCGATCTTTAATGCCCTGCTCATATTCCAGATTCCCGATTTCTATATACAAGGTATCTGTATCACCATCGGGATATGCTAAATACAGGTCGTTGGTATAGGATTTTACGATGCCGTCCAAATAGCCGGCACTTTGGACACCGGTGCTAGACAACCCGGAGGAAAACCTCGAAACAGGTAAAATAAAAGTTGTGTCGTCTAATATAGCGCTGTGTGGCGATATATCCATATCACTAGGATTATCAACTAATCTCCCGTTATCATAATAGTATAATTTTATTTTAGACAGGATGCTGTCCGGTAATCGCTCCCCCTTGGATTTTATCTGGAAAAAGAATACGTTCGGCGGTAATATAGGATGCGGTCCGTCCTTGCAGCTTTTGCTGCAACTGCTTAGTAATATAGCCAGAATACTGATAATGATTAATTTTGGTTTCATGGCTTATGGGTATGTATTGTATATTAAATGATTCTGGTATTGAAAGTTCCAGTTTACACTCTGTATATTCCAGTTGGTTTGGTAATAATAATCGTTGTATTGTCTGTTCCACCCCCAATTCATGTGGAGCCAGTAGCTGCTGCAAATAGCGGCAGCAAAATAAGTAAAATCCGGAGCAATCCTGTAAAGTGCGACTTTCTGAGTTTGGTAGATGTGAAAGAAGGTGCATTTTTCATGACTATTATTTTTCTATAAAGGTGAATTTTTTCATTAATGCTAATTTTTTCACGATTCCTTAGAACATTGTATTGCTAAAAAATTTCATTCTTCATGATCCTCAAAATTCAAAACTTATAACTCATTGATCTGTCAATCTTCCTCTAATCCCATAATATGAGGCAGGCACAGATCTTCTTTTTTATTGAACAGCCGAAAAAATCAGGAAAAGACGGGTAAATTTGCTATGAAAACGATCAGCAGGGTTGACCGGTTGGTATGCTGTTCTTAAACAAATATGGAATAGTTATGCTCATTAACCCAACTTTTTTGTTTACTTAGCCATCTATTAACAAGATTCCCATATCAAAACAACAAGTGTTTTATGAAGAAATATTGCTTACTTATTTTATTGTCATTATTGCTGCCGGCAATCAGTGCTTACTCGCGGGATAATGGCTTAAATTTTATTGAAAATAAGAATCAATGGGAGCCGATTGTGAAATACCGCGCAGAATTACCGGGCGGCGCAGTCTATATCACCGACCAGGGCTTTGCTTATTCTTTTTACAGTATTTCCGATGCCAATAGCGCGCACGAAAAAATGCATGAGAATGCGGACATTGAAGAAATAAACAACACCGTTGTTCACGGCCATGCCTACCGGGTAAATTTTGTGAATGCCAATTCAGATATTACTTATACGCCCGCTAAAAAAAGAATTACCTATTATAATTACTTCCTTGGCAATGATCCTTCCAAATGGGCCGGGCATGTCGGGGCTTACGGCAAGTTAGTACAACATAATGTTTATGCCGGCATTGATGCTGCCGTATATAGTACCGGCAATTCCATGAAGTATGATTTTTTGGTCGCAGCCGGAGCAGATCCTGCACAGATTATTCTGAACTTTGACGGTGTTGATCCACAGATCACCGGCTCGGGTACATTAAAAATTGTCACTACCGTCAACGAGATTGAAGAAGGCGAACCTTATGCCTATCAGTGGGTGAACGGCCAGCAATCGCCTGTCGCCTGTCGCTATAAAAAGCTGGCCAATGGAAACATCACCTTTGAATTTCCCAATGGTTATGATTCGCGCCGGGCCCTGGTCATCGACCCGACCTTGGTTTTTGGAACCTTCAGCGGCAGCACAGGCAATACCTATGGCTTCAGCGCCTGCTATGATGCACAGGGTGCCCTGTTTTCGGGTGGAGAATCCTTCACTACCGGCTGGCCGGCAAACACGGGCGCTTTTCAGACTACATTCGGCGGAGGCGTTGACTGCGGACTGAATAAATACAGCAGCGATGGCACAACCCTGATTTTTGGTACATACTATGGCGGAAGTGGAAGCGAGCAACCCAATAATATGATCACGAACGGCAATAATGAGCTTGCTGTTATGGGTAGTACAACTTCTTCTAATTTGCCGGTAAGTACAGGATGCTATCAAAGCAGCCTGAGTGGTTCCAACGATTTTTTTGTTGTGCATTTTTCTGCTGATGGCAGTTCCCTTATCGGGGCGACCTATGTCGGAGGCTCCGGTTCTGATGCTTCCAATGCCGGAACCAGCAGCAATTACGGCGATCAAAACAGGGGAGAGTTGTTTTTTGATGTGGACGGCAATATTATCGTAGCGGGCAGTTCGTCTTCAACTAATTTCCCGACAACAGCAAATGCCTTTCAGCCTAATAATGCCGGTGGCCAGGATGGGGTGGTATTTAAGCTGACTCCGGATTGTGCCACATTATTATACAGCACTTATATCGGGGGGGCTGCCGCAGATGCCTGCTTTGCCCTGGTGACTAACGCCAATAATGAGATCGTGGTTTGCGGCGGTACGAAGAGCAACAATTTCCCTACAACTCCCGGAGCCATGTTTGAAACTTTTCAGGGGCAAACCGATGGCTTTGCATTTATTTTAAATTTAGGCTCAGGCCTGGTTCATTCCACTTACCTGGGAACTTCAGCTTATGATCATGCCTTCAAAATTCAATTAGACGGTAATGAGGATGTATTGGTTATGGGGCAAACACAGGGAGCTTATCCAGTCAGCAGCGATGTATATGCTATCAGCAATGGAAATATCTTTATTGACAAGCTGGAATCTGACCTGAGCGCTTCCATCGCATCCACCAGGCTCGGAACCCCACAGAATCCTTCCGGCGGAGGATTCGTACCGACAGCTTTTCTCTATGACAATTGTAATAATACCTATCTCTGCGGCTTTCAGTCTGACAACTCGCTACCCACTACGCCTGATGCTTTTCAGAGCTCAGGGAGTGGAGGATTTTGGTTTTGCACGCTGGATCCCGACTGGGTCAATCTTTCTTATGCTTCTTATTATGGCAATAGCGATCACGTAGATGGAGGCAGCAGCCGCTTCGATCCCCAAGGTATTATATACCACTCTGTTTGTACTATTGACCAGACTTTTCCAACAACGCCTACCGCTTATTCCCCCACGGACCAGGCCTCCGGCTGGGATGTAGCCAGCTTCAAATTCAATTTTGAAGCCAACAGCCTTCAGGCGAATATCGGGATCAATGCGACTTCTAATGACAGCGGCTGCGCACCGCTTACCGTGACATTCGATAATCTGACCACCGGAGCGCTTACTTATTTCTGGGATTTCGGCGACGGTACGACCACCACCGATTTTGCTCCTACGCATACATTTACCAGTCAGGGCGTGTATAATGTAATGCTGGCGGTAAGCAACCCCAACTCCTGCAATACGGATGATACTGCTTATTACCCGATTCATGTTTTTAAAACCACCATTCCGCAGATTGTGGTGAGCGACACCGGAGTGTGTGACATCAGCGACATTATTACCCTGACAGCTTCAATACCCAATCTGACCGATGATATGACCATTCACTGGTCGCCGCTTCCGGCAATCGTTTCGGATCCAAACCAGTTAAGCGTGCAGGTAGATCCTTCCATATCACAGACATTTCAGATAACGGTCATTGACAGCGTCGGTAACGGTATGTGTGTGGATTCCGGCTTTGACTTTGTCAATATATCTTTAGCTCCGTTAGTAGTCAATATGCTGAACAATGACACTGCTGTTTGTTTCGGTTCGGAAATTAGCCTGTACACGGAAGGCCCGACAACCAATAATTATACGTATTCCACTTCCGGCCCTGATAATATTATCTGGTCGCCGAATGGTCAAAATACTTTTGCTACCGTTAATGAAGCCGGTGTATTTAAAGTTACGGTGGAGGATAACCGCGGATGTATTGGTCTGGATAGCATCTTTGTGAATGTCTATAATATTTATCCTACGGTTACGCCTTCGGATAGCGGCGTGTGCCCCGGCGACAGCCTGCAATACACGGTTACCGGCGGCGATAAGTATTTATGGGTTCCGGGAACCTTCCTGTCGGACTCTGCCAGCAGCAGCCCGGTAGCAACGCCTGCAGGCAATATAGATTATACCGTTTACATCAGTACTGATGAGGGTTGTGTGGATTCTCAAAAAGTTCATTTGTCCGTTTATCCGAATGCGATTATTTCCCTGCCGGACAGTGTAAGCCTTTATCCGGGTGAATCCTATCAGATGGATCCGCAGGGGAACGGGTTGTATTTCCAATGGTTTCCACCTTCCGGACTGAATGCCGCCAACATCAGCAACCCGATAGCGCAACCGGATGTGCGTACCCGGTATTTTGTTACGGCTACCACCGAACAGGGTTGCACCGTGTTGGATTCCATTGATATTCTGGTGTGGGAAACCTTACTGGACATGCCCAATGCTTTTGTTCCGGGTAACGGACTGAATAATGTATTTAAGCCGGTAAAGCGTGGAATTGCTAAGCTCAACAGTTTTGTAATTTTTAATCGTTGGGGTAATAAGATTTATGAAAGTATGAATATTGATCAGGGATGGGATGGTACCTACAAAGGCAAACCGCAACCTATAGGTGTGTATATGTATATTATTGATGCCGTGAAAGATAATGGTGAGCCGTTTATAAAACATGGTAATGTGACCCTGATGAGATAGCGCCCGGATTAGAGGATATATTATAGACAATTTTCAGAGGAATTTTAGATAGCGCATGATGTAATTTTTAAATGAAACTGCTCCTGCGGTTCAGGTTTGTTTTGCCTGAATGAAAAAAGAACCGGCCGTGGAGCAGATGATCAAACGGACAGCAAATTTCAACAGCGTGAATACTTTATTTTCCGCGTTAACATACACCTGTTGAGCAATTCTATTTAAAACCAACTAATGAAATATTTTCTATGAGATTAAATATATACACACTTTTTGCCCTTGCAACACTCTTTTCCCTTGCTGCAAACGGGAAAGACGGCAATCTGGATTTCGTGGAAAATAAAAACCAGTGGGAGCCGGTGGTCAAATACCGGGCTGACCTGCCTGCGGGTGCGGTATTCCTGACCGATAAGGGATTTACCTATAGTTTTTATAGCCGGGAAGATGCTAATGCCGCCCACGAAAAAATGCATGAAAATGCCCGCCTGGAGGATATCAGTAATACCGTGGTTCACGGCCATGCTTACCGGGTGAATTTCGTGGGTGCAGGCGCTGATATTTATTATTCCGAATCAGCCAAACGAAAAACCTATCATAACTATTTCATCGGTAATAAGCCGGAAAAATGGGCTGGCAAAGTAGGCCTGTACGGGAAAGTGATTCAGCATAATGTCTATCCCGGAATTGATGTGGCCGTTTACAGCCGGGGCAATGCCATGAAGTATGATTTCCTTGTTGCTGCCGGCGCAGATATCGCACGGATTCGTTTGAATTTTGAAGGCGTAAATCCCGTAATTACTGAAAAGGGTACGCTTATGATTCCTACCACCGTAAATACCATTGAAGAAGATGCGCCCTATGCTTATCAGGTGGTGAACGGAAATGAAATTCCGGTAGCCTGTAACTATAAGGTAAGTGCAAAGGGGGATATCGGATTTGAATTTCCGGATGGATATGATAAAACGCAGGCCCTGATCATTGATCCTACCCTGGTTTTCGGAACTTATAGCGGAGGTACCGGGAATACCTATGGATTCAGCGCTTGTTATGATGCGGACGGCGCTCTGTATTCGGGTGGTGAAACTTTCACGACCGGATGGCCCGCTACCGTAGGGGCGTTTCAAACCACCTTTGGAGGAAGCGTTGACTGTGGTATTAATAAGAACAGCAGCGATGGAACTACCCTGATTTATTCAACCTATTTTGGCGGTAGTGGTACTGACCTGCCCAATAATATGATTACCAACAGCAATAATGAACTGGCGGTTATGGGCACTACAACTTCTTCTAATCTTCCGGTTAGTGCAGGGTGCTACCAGAGCGTTTTCGGCGGCGGCAGCGATTTTCATGTGGTGCATTTTACTGCCGACGGTACGGGTATCATTGGCGCTACTTATGTTGGCGGAAACGGTAGCGATGCCTCTAACTACGGCACCAGCAGTAATTACGGAGATCAAAACCGGGGTGAGCTGTTCTTTGATAATGACGGAAATATTCTGGTAGCCGGAAGTTCATCTTCAACTAATTTCCCCGTAACTGCAAATGCCATACAGGCTGCTAATGCAGGATATCAGGATGGTGTCGTATTTAAGCTGAATGCAGATTGTTCCCAATTGTTGTACAGCACTTATATCGGCGGTGCTATGGATGATGCCTGCTTTGCTCTGGTGACCACCGGAAGCGGAGATGTGGTGGTCTGCGGCGGCACAAAAAGCAGCGATTTTCCGACTACTTCCGGCGTGTTGCATGAAACCTTTCAGGGGCAGACGGATGGCTTTGTTACTATCTTAAATCCGTCGTCCGGACTGGTACATTCCACCTACCTGGGGACGGATAGCTACGATCATGGATTCAAGGTGCAGGTGAGTATGTCGGATGAGGTATTGGTGATGGGTCAGACCAATGGCGACTATCCGGTAAGTCAGGGAGTCTATTCCATTCCCAACGGTAATATCTTTATTGATAAACTCACGCCTGATTTGAGTGCTTCCTTAGGTTCCACCCGCCTGGGCAACACACAACAGAGCTTTGTGCCTACAGCCTTTTTGTATGATTATTGTGGAAATACTTATTTATGCGGGTTTAACTCGGGGGGACAAATGCCGGTTACTGCGGATGCCTTCCAAAGCTCGGGAAACGGCTTCTGGTTTTGCGTACTGGATTTCGGCTGGAATACCCTTTCATACGCATCTTATTACGGAAACAGCGACCATGTTGACGGCGGCAGCAGCCGTTTTGACCCTAATGGCATTATTTATCACTCTGTCTGCACCATTGATCCTGCATTTCCCACCACACCCACGGCTCATGCGCCTAACGATTTAGCATCAGGATGGGATGTAGCCAGCTTCAAATTTGATTTTGAACCGGTAGCCATTCATGCGAACCCGCAAATAGATGTACTCAGTAATGATAGCGTCTGCGCGCCGGGGTCTGTTATATTTGACAACCTGAGCATTAACGCGCTTTCCTGTTACTGGGATTTTGGAGATGGTACATCTTCTACAGAATTTGAGCCGACACATATATACCAGAATGCCGGAACGTACCAGGTAATGCTGGCCATTCAAAATGATGAATTGTGTAATGCCCGCGATACGGCTTATCTTACGGTGTATGCCTTTGACCCGGTTATTCCCGAATTGTCTGACAAGGATACCAATGTCTGTACACTCAGTAAAACGGTTCCGCTTACCGCACAGGTGAATAACCTTAACGATGATATGGCCTTTTTATGGAGTCCCGCTAATGCAATACTTTCCGACCCAACGCTACAGTCCGTAATCGTTGATCCTTCCGTCAGTACCGAAATTTATCTTACCGTCACTTATACTTTTGGCGCTGATATTTGTGTTTATGAAATGTCGGATACGATTCATATCAATAATGTGCCGCCCGATCCTGTGGATATTCTGAACCCGGATACGCTGGTTTGTATTGGTCAGACCGTTGATCTTCGTGTAAACGGAAATGACGCGTACCGGTATTTCTGGAGTCCTTCTGCGGGGGTGCCTGATCCGGATTCCAAAGAAACATCTGTTACGCCTTTTGAAACTACGCGCTATACGATTGTGGCTACGGATTCTCTGGAATGTACTGTTTTTGATTCTGTGCTGGTGATGGTAAAGCCTTGCTGCAATATGGTCGTGGCCAATGCTTTTAGCCCTAATAACGACGGAAAAAATGATGTGTTTTTTCTTCAGACCCAGGAAAGTGTCATTGTACTTCAATTCAGTATTTTCAACCGTTACGGGCAAATGGTTTATGACTCCATTGATTTGAGCCAGAGCTGGGACGGCACTTTTATCGGGCAGCCTGCTGATATTGGCGTTTATTATTACTACCTGAAATATCATTGCCTGGGCAGTAAAGAAGATATTGTTCAGAAGGGAGATATTACTTTGTTGCGTTAATTTTATTGGTCTGGAAAAAGCTGTTTTTTATTTTATAACAGAAAATTATTTCGAAATTGCTCTTTTAGAAAATTACATTTGAAATAAAGATTTATATTTGCGCACAATTTTGTTTACTTTTTAATCATTGAATGCAGAAAAGACCATATAGCAGAGGCAGAAATTTACCCGTAAAGCGAGAAGCTGAACACCGTATCAACCAGTTTATTAAGGCGCCCGAAGTTCGTTTGGTTGGCGATAATGTAGAGCCGGGTGTTTATTCATTAACTGACGCATTGAAGCTGGCTCAGGAGATTGGAGAGGATTTGGTGGAAATTTCCCCGAATGCCGCACCGCCGGTGTGCCGTATTGTAGATTACAATAAATTTCTTTACGAAAAGAAGAAGCGGGAAAAAGAACAAAAGGCTAAGGCCAAACAATCGGAAGTGAAAGAAATCCGGTTTACCCCGAATACGGACGACCATGATTTCGATTTCAAAGCAAAACATGCGGAGAAATTTTTACAGGACGGCAATAAGGTAAAATGCTTTGTCCAGTTTAAAGGCCGGGCTATTCTGTTCCAGGATCGGGGTGAGTTGCTTTTGCTTAAGTTTGCGGAACGCCTGGCAGAGTGGGGCACATTAGAATCTATGCCAAAGTTGGAAGGTAAGAGAATGTTTGCTATCTTTACACCCAAGAAGAAAAAATAAAAGGTTATTTATTATTTTAACAGTTTATTATTATTGATTAAGGTTGGATTTAAGCATTAATGCCTTAATTTTACATTTTGTTTTCATGGTGATAGGGTTTATAGGGGCTGACCCATTCTTGGGTCGGCTTTCTTTTTTTAACA
>CAZUSO010000090.1:0-9225 GCA_964622775.1 uncultured Taibaiella sp.
GGAACTCACAGTCTTTGCATTTGGTGATTTCGTCTTTTTTAATGTTCCAGTATTTTTTAAAGCCGGGCTTGTTGACGGCTTCTTCCAGCGTAGTGTCTTTGATATTGCCGAAGCTCTCCTTCATGCTGGGGCAGTTTTTGATATTGCCTTCGGTATCTATGGCTATCTTGCGGTTAAGGCAGGTATTGTGATGAAGGGATTCGGTGTAATGGGGGATGTTGATTGCAAATTGTTCCAACTGTATAATACCACAGTGTAAAATACTTTTTATATTTTCTTTGGTGAGAAAAACTGAACCTGTAAAATATTCTTCTTGTTTTAAAACAGCATTTTCAATTCCACCGCAAACCGTGATGTTTCTCACCTTTCGGTTATGATTGATAAAGGATGATATTTTTTCATTAAAATCTTCTTCGCCGAATATATACGGAATGACTAACTCCATTGCCTTTATCTGAGTAGGATTAAGGATATCTAAAATTTTCTGAACTACTGATAACTCAACCGTTTCAAAAAATCTTAATTGTACATAGTTGCAACATAATATCTCCAATTGTTGCAAAAACGATTCATTGATAAAATCAAATTTGTCTTTGATATCAATAATACAATTGGAAATATGGGCAGCAAAAAGCCAATCTGTGCTTAACATCGGAAAATGTTCTAACTCTTCGTTATTATCAAAACGGTAGATTAGCTCTTTTTTCTCCAAAAAAGAAATATATTCATTTAATACAATATCACCTCCTTCATCTAATTGCTGCTCAATATCTGAAAGATTAAAAGCATGGCACGCATTATCAAATAAATTAAAAAGGGAATTGGGCACAAAGCAAATTTCTTTTCGTTGTAAATCGCAAATTAAAGAACGGCTTGCCCCAGAGGTGATTGTACAACAACTAAATAATTTAATGTATTTTTCTTTACTCATTTTTTATCTCAGCTATTCTGGAAAAGGCTTTATAAAATTTATCCGTTCTGTGAGCGGCAGCGTTGTATTTCCCAAACGACAAAACCGGCTCTTGCTCCTTATCTTCTTCCTTAGCTTTTACTATTATCTTCCACGAATCAACGTTTAAAGGCAGATGCGCTCTATTATTATCTATCCATTGATGTATTTCATGTTCTATTTTTTCTTCTTCGGTCATTATCTGTTTTTCATTTTTCATTAATAAGCTCTTCCGCTATTGATTTGCTAATAGGGTAGTTACAATTTTTCTCCAACCATTGATATTGCCCTACAGGATTTACTTCTAAAAAAACATATTCACCCTCCGGTGTGTATATCATATCTATCGAGCCACAATTCATGTCAATAGCTTTCATAAATGAATGCAATTTTTGTTCAATTTCTTTAGGTAAGATGTATGGCACGCAACGGTTGGGGCGTTCATCATCATAATTTCTAAAATCAATTTTTGTCTTTTCATTCTCTTGCGAAAAGATAGCCATAGGAAAAAACTTGCCTTTGAGGTAAAAGATGCGGAGTTCGTATTTCTTTTCAATATATTGCTGGAAAAGGATAGGAACACCAGGTTCCCGATGGTTTCCAGGAATAATAGGCTTTGTAACAATCTGTGTAGTCAAAGAAATTTTTATTTTTTTTCCTCTATAAATAAAAGTAAAATCATTATTATAGATAGCTTTTGTAATTACTTTGGCATGGCTTTTAACAAGCTCATCAATATCAGTGCTATCGTTTGATATTAATGTTTCGGGTATTTGCAAATTATTCGTTGAGGCTACAATCAGCATTTCTATTTTATCGATTTTGTTATTTAATGCTTTATTAATGCTACTGAAATGGTTATCGAACGCACT
This sequence comes from uncultured Taibaiella sp., assembly GCA_964622775.1. Taxonomy (GTDB): domain Bacteria; phylum Bacteroidota; class Bacteroidia; order Chitinophagales; family Chitinophagaceae; genus CAZUSO01. The sequence continues at coordinate 1,822 of CAZUSO010000090.1, forward strand.
TAGGATTAGCTGTTCCTCAGTTAATGCAATTGTATTTAACTTTAAAAAAAAATTCCCTAAACCTCCAGTATCAGCTATGGGTATATTGTTTAATTTATATACTCCCCTTCGATACCATTTTCTATAAGTGGGGCTAACTGTTATCTCTTTACCGAGACAATCAACTTTTAAAGTTGCTAATTCATTTATTTTTATGGAAATTTTTTGGATGGGTGTTACGTCATTATGTCTAAATATTTCTACATTATTGTTGTTCTTGTAATAAAACCAGTCCAAAACATCATTTGTTGATTCATCATCTTCATTTGATTGAATTAATACCATTGCGTTTTTTTTTAACAATACTAATCAGTTTCTTCTTCGGATAAAAATTTATTATTCAAGGTCACTACAAAATTATTGTAGAAGTAAAATGGTGTTGGATGTCGGAATTGATATTTTAATTTTTTCAGATAATCATCCATATTTTCGAGATAAATTTCTGCCCTCCTTTTATTAATCTCTTCCAGCCTTGCTGCGCTCATTTCTCTGGTCGTGAAGAGCATGTTATAATAATCCTCATCCCTGACCATAAGCAGCTCTGCATAATAATCTGGTCTAAAGCCTCCCAGCAAAACCTGTTTCTTTAATATCTCGTCAATGGCTGTCTGCATTGGCCTTCTATGCCAAACTATATACCATATAGCATTCGGCTTTTGTGGTGAGGTAATATTAGGGAAATAGCCAACTTTATTAAAGTCGGGGAATCCTTTTTCGTCAATTAATTTTTTTAATTCCTTTTCGTTGGCGATATCTACTTGCCTTATGCTGTCTTTGTTTTCTGTTAATTGCCGTATGGCTTGATCCCTATTTTCTATGGAGTCTAGAGCCATCGAAAAGTATCGCAGTTTTTCGTCATTATCCCATCTATATTGCCTGTCTGCATCATAACTATAGGATATGTTTTCAAATAATCCCCGGCGACCAATATGAGCCATATCATAGCTAATAAATTCCTTTTTCAAGCCGCAAACAGCCAAAATCTCCAAGTATCTACTTGCCAAAAAAGTGTCATTCAACAAGGCCGTTAATACAAAAGCATTGTACACATCTTTGCCCTCAATAGATGCCTTATTAAAGGCCTTCTGATAATATGCCAAAGCTTCTTTGTAATTAGAATCGACAATGGCCAGTTCAGCTTTATTGACGTAGCTATAGTAGGCCTTTACGTCCGGTTGGCAAAATACGTTGCGACTCGACAAGAGCAAGAACAAGATTATAATTTGTTTGGTCATTTTAAATTTTGAGATGAGTTAGTATAATAGCCGGTATCCCAAAAAATACCGGCTTGTTAAACTGGCACTATATTAGCTGCCTCTTCTCAGGGTGATACCATCATACATTACAATATGTCGGATTCTATTAGGAAGCAGCTATCCATATTCTTTCGGTCTTGCCGTCATCATACGTAACGTCATTAAAAAGCAGATGATCTCCATTGCGAAATTCATTATCACTTCTAAATCTTCTGGTTGCAGTTTCTCCTGCCCCGGTTGCAGTATAACCACCACCTCTGATTGTGCTCATTTGAGAGCTAGATAATGGATCAAATTTCCCATTTTTTAAGCTTTCCAATTTCATAAAATAAAAATTTAGTTTTTAAAAATCCCCTTAACGCACATGGGTTAAAGCGTTTCCTTTCCTCTTTTTTCTTTGGGCTGGTTAAGGAGTGGAAGCCCGCAGTGTTTGCAAATACAATACGAAAGTGACAGTCTTAAAAATTATAAACAAATTTCTAACTAAAAAATATTTATTCTAACTAAAATTATTTTACTTTTACTAAAAAATGAGTAAGGAAAAATCCCAGATTGACTATTTAAAAAAGCGTATTGGAGAAAATATCCGAAAAATACGCCAACAAATGCAAATTGAAGTAAAGCAGCTTTGCAATGATTTGGAAATTTCTCCAAGTGCATACAGCAACATTGAGCGCGGCGTTACGGATATTAGCATCAGCAGGGTAATGCAACTTGCTGACTACTTCTCTGTTCATTACGCGCAGATCTTAGCAGTTGACAATACTACAATATTCCAATTTTCTCCACAAAGCTTAGCCAATAGCACACAGCACAATGTAAATCATCAAGCTACCACATTAAATAACGATGGCTTTCAACTTGCATTAGAACAGGCAAATAATGAAATATTATATCTCAAAGAGCAAAACTTAAAATTATTGGATGCACTAACAAAAAAATAGCCATCCAAAATTCAAAATCTATAATCCATAATTCATCATCCAAAATCCAAAATTGATTTCATTCCGTAATAATCAATCGCTTTTTGCTTCAGCGGGTTTGTACTCCACTCTTCCCATTCGCAGGTATAGGGATTGTAGCCGCATTTAAGCGGCGCGGAATACATATCGTCCGGCTTGTCTAAGTAGGCTCTGCAATCAGTGCAAACATGCCGGAACTCGCAGTCTTTGCATTTGGTGATTTCGTCTTTTTTAATGTTCCAGTATTTTTTAAAGCCGGGCTTGTTGACGGCTTCTTCCAGCGTAGTGTCTTTGATATTCCCGAAGCTTTCCTTCATGCTGGGGCAGTTTTTGATATTGCCTTCGGCATCTATGGCTATCTTGCGGTTAAGACAGGTATTGTGGTGAAGGGATTCGGTGTAATGGGGTAAATTAGGCATAAAGTAATTTGACTTAATAACTCCACAATGCTTGTCGTCAGAGAGATCCCATGTTACCTTGGTAAGCCTAAAGTCAAATTCCTCATCAAAATCCTCATACATTTCAGGATCTTGATAAACGACAACTGAATTCAGAAATACATACTTTGACTTAAAGTAACTGAAATTAATTTCCTCTTTCAACTTAATACGTAAATGAATATCCTCCATTTCCAGCATAGCACAAATAGAAAGTATTTGTTCCAACTCGAAAGTATTTATGGCTTTTTTGATATTAATTTCAACAAAGTAACATGAAAGTTTAACCAGTTGAGATAGGATGCTATGCAAGTTGCTTTCAAATCCATTAAGAGATAATATAGCATTTGAGATTGTTGCTGGATAATCAAATTCATCGTTTATTGATGTAAAAGCAATATTTAAATCTTTAGGGGATGAAAATATTATTTCGTTCTCAAAAAGAAATTTGAAATAATCTTCTATTATTCCTTTTTCTTCGGAGTTATAATGTTGTTCAACATCTTTTATTGTTTTATTGTTATAATTAACAAGGATTTCATACATGCCTAAAGGAATAGTATAGTATGCAGATCTTTGTGAGTCTATAATTAAGGCTCTATTATATCCTTTGATTATATGACAACATGAGAATATCCTAAACACGTCGTTATTCATTCTATATTTATGACTTCCGTGAAATAAACTTGTAAAGCCGTCTATTAACATATTTACTTGTGTTATGACGGTGCGAATTTCTTCTTCTATCATTTCGATAAGGTTGCCGAATGCAGGACCAAAGGTGAGCAGACCAGGGAAGCCTGGAGATGTCATCAAATAGGTCATACATTTTAAATATTTTTTGTTTCATTTTTCATTTTTTTATTTGTTGATTGAAATAGAGCTGCTGCAATTTTCCTATTCAAAAAATAATTACAAGGTTCACTAACCATACCATATTGCCCCACAGGATTTACTTCCAAGAATATATATTCGCCTTCCGGAGTCAAGATTAAATCTAATGACCCACAATTTAGCCGGGCAAGCTTCATAAAGCGCTTAATTCTGTTCTCAATCTGCCTTGGTAATTTTGCAGGCACACACCTGTTTGGCCGGTCGTCATCATAATTTCTATAATCCAGTCTCGTCTTTTCATTTTGCTGAGAAAATATTGCCATGGGATATAGGTCTCCATGAATATAGAATACCCTAATTTCAACATATTTATGTACATAATATTGAAAAAGTGTGGGTGCAAACGTATTTACATTTTGCTGTCTATCATATGCATTAGCTATATGTATTTTAGTAAAATAATTAAATTCACTATCACAAAAAGAAAATAATTCATTTATGCTTTTAGTAATGACGATTTTACCTTTTCCTTTTTTACTAAAGCATGATAGGTCATCATCGGATGTAGTAATTAATGTGTTTGGTACAGTCAAACCTGCTTGCATTGCCAAATATTGATAAAGAGTTTTATTGTTTCGGGAAAATAGAAAATTATTAATATTAATTCTGCAATTTGCCTCTAAGTAATGATGAATAAATTCGAATAAATTACCTATCTCTTGGTTTATATACTTTTTTATTTCGTTGTTAATTTTCTGGTTTCTTGAAATACGTCCATAATCTCTTTGACTATTATTGTTTAACCATCCCCGCCTATACCAATATGCCTTTATTTTTGTAAGATCTATCAACTTTCCATTGATCGTAATGCAGAATTGAATTATTTTTTGATTCTCGATTTCCATATTAACAAATTCAACTATGTCAGTTTCATTAATTCTCAGCCATGAGCATTTCATATGGTCTAACCAATTTATAACCTGATTTGTACTAAAGTCTTCATGATCGGAAATTATTAATACCATAATAATGCTATATGTTGTCTGTATAAACAATTCATAGTATAAAAAATAATGCATTGGCATTTATTCATCAGGAAAGCATTATCAGCCGATACCAAAAACATTGAAATTTAAACAAAACCTAAAATATCATAAATTGATAATCATCTATCCCGTATTCCTTTGATATTTCCTCCTCTCTTTGGCTAAGCGTTCGTAGAAACTCTTTTTGACCTTTTACAATCATTTCAGTACGTAATATGAAATCCGGCACCCGATTTTTTTCACACTGCCCGGTTTTCACTGCCGCTTTTATCAATTCAAGATAATAGCTTCGGCGACTTGTATCAGGTTCATGAGCCATAATTAAGAACTGAGATGCTGCCACATACTCCCCGACTTCTTCCTGCGAAAAGATCTTCCTGCTTTCTTTATAGCAGTTAAAAATATTCCACCGGTTAATGCTGTCGGCAAGCCTGAATACTGAATCGGCCTGTGCTTTTAAGGAATCAACAACCCGAAACCGGAGCGGAACATTTATAATATTCGCGCATCCCCGTATATACTCATCCTCCATAATAAAAGAAAGCAATACACTACCTTTCAATTTCTCTGTACCGCTTTCATACTGTAGATAAGCTCTGCCCACCTGGTCAAAAATTTCCTTCTTGTTTGCAGGCACCTGAAGAAAATCAAGCACTGCAAAACTGGGTGAGAAAAACAACAGCAGGTATTGCCCGATAAAGTCAGCATTAAGCCTTAGCACCTCTGACAATAGGCTGTCCTTTTTAATGCTATCTTTCAATTGTGCATAGGTAGCCAAAAGAATATGAGAAGATGTAAATTTCAGTGACTGGCAAGAGTTACGGAGACAATTATCAATAATTTCATCATACTTACCTAATATATAAAGCGAGTCGTTCCTGTTGATAAAAAGATAGTCAGAATCGCAATCGCTCGCATCATTCCCAGTCATTGGCATAACAACTCCATTTGCAACAAGGAAACTGTTGCAAAATACAAAAAGTGTGATAAATAGGAATCCAATCTTTTGCATATTGGTTACTTTATCTTAAAATCTGGGTTGCTGTAATGAACAACCCAGATTCATAGCGATTTTTAATACCAGTCCGGTTGAGTCCCGCCCCATATAGTCGCACTTTCATAAGTCTTCTTCGCCCCGTCAGGATAAATAATAGTTTTATCATAATTGTCTCCGGTACAGTGGTATCTTGTATCATCTAATCCAGCCTCAAAACCATTTACTAGAATGTACTTCGTATTCCCTTTTATTATTGAGCTGCCGCCATGCAGGGTTGCCAAACTTTCTATGGGAACTTCAAACTTTTTAAATTTTCCCCATTTTAAACTTTCCAATTTCATAAAATAAAATTTAGTTTTAAAAAAATTCCCCTTTCCGCGCATGGGTTTCAGCGTGTTTCCATATTTGCTACCATTTGCAGCCCGGCTGTATATGTCTAATCCCGGAGTGGCATAATCTCCACCAATACCTTTTCCTCTTTTTTCTTTGGGCTGGTTAAGGAGTGGAAGCCCGCAGTGTTTGCAAATACAGGGCAAATTTTATAATCCATCTTGGTTAATAAAAATATATTCCCATACATTTTGTGCCTATTAGTTACAATTTGTAAATTTACAACCACATAGCCGCAATTATGAAACCACTCAATATCTCACTACTATTAATCAATATAGGTCAAAACCTGCACACGATACGCAATGCAAGGAAGGAAACCCTACAGTCTGTTGCTGCTTCTATCGGAGTTACTCATCCCATACTCAGCAAAGTAGAAAACGGACGTTATAAGACCTTGCAGATTGACTTATTAATCAAGTTATGCAACCACTATCAGGTTTCGCTACAACAGATCATGGAATTGGATGTTGCCACTATTTTTCAAATCACCAATCATGGCGAGGGGAATCAAAAGCTAATCGGACAGGAGATTGCTACCGGTTACGAACTATACATCCAGCAGTTGTACAAAGACATGGAATATCTCAAAGAGCAAAACTTAAAATTATTGGATGCACTAACAAAAAAATAGCCATCCAAAATTCAAAATCTATAATCCATAATTCATCATCCAAAATCCAAAATTGATTTCATTCCGTAATAATCAATCGCTTTTTGCTTCAGCGGGTTTGTACTCCACTCTTCCCATTCGCAGGTATAGGGATTGTAGCCGCATTTAAGCGGCGCGGAATACATATCGTCCGGCTTGTCTAAGTAGGCTCTGCAATCAGTGCAAACATGCCGGAACTCGCAGTCTTTGCATTTGGTGATTTCGTCTTTTTTAATGTTCCAGTATTTTTTAAAGCCGGGCTTGTTGATCATTTATTGCATTTAAAGAATCAGGAAGAGTTTGTTGAATATTGCTTAAACGCTAAAGGAGTTTGTTAAGACTATGACGGAGGATTGTGAAACTATAAGGGAGTTTGTTAAAGCGATAAAGAAGTATGTTAAGACTATGGCAGAGGATTGCAAAACTATAAAGGAGCTTGTTAAAGCGCTAAAGAAGTATGTTAAGACTATGGCAGAGGATTGCAAAACTATAAAGGAGCCTGACAAAACGATAAGGGAGTTTGGCAAAACGATAAAGGAGTTTGGACATACGATAAGAGGAGTATGGTAAAACGTTAAGATATTTGAACAAAGCAACACCCTCCGGCTAACGTGCAGGCCATGCACCGAACCTGTTGCTTTTTCCATCACCGGCTTACAGCCCGTCCGGTAAGATTTGGGTTCGCCGGTTTTCGATGTTCCACTCCATTAAAATAAAAAAGCGCCGGGTCCCTGACAGAGCCGGCGCTTAAATTCTGGAAAGGTATAGCGCTCTTTGGTTACCGCAGCAGG
>CAZUSO010000091.1:0-4158 GCA_964622775.1 uncultured Taibaiella sp.
ATAGAACACTGTGCAAACATAGGATGACGGCACGTTTTTTCGGAATGACAAAAAATCTTACACCACATGCAACATTTGGGATGCCCCCCAAACGCATGCCGTCATTTTGAAAAAAATTTTCCGCAGATATTGCATTTTTCCGTAGAAAAAGGATACAATCAGCCCCGTGGCTGTGGCAGGTATCTTTACCCACCACAAGGAATATTGCCTTTAAGTGCGGCAGTCCCCGAAGTGCGGGACGTAATATCTATACCCGGGGTGGAGCCTGGGGCTATAAAATGGATATCTCCCTTGTTGTGGCGTGCGTTTTTTGCGAAACAAAAACCAGGACAAAACACAATAAGGAGTTTAAATGCGATGTCCCTGTTTATGAAATATTCGTTTCCGGCACTCCCCAACATAATCCTTAACTTTGCGGCGCAATTTCAACCTATGCAACAATTCACGGCCACACATACAGCATATCGCCGTTTGGCTACTTTACCAGTTCATGCCGGCGATGTATCTATCGGGGATTTTCAGCCGATTCGCCTGCAGACCATGACCACCGCCGATACGATGAATACGGAGGCTACCGTAGCGGAATGTATCCGCTGCATTGAGGCCGGAGCAGAGCTGGTTCGCATTACCGCCCCCAGCATCAAAGAGGCGGAAAATTTATTAAATATCAGGAAAATGCTGCGGCAGCAGGGTTTTCAAACGCCTTTAGTTGCCGATATTCATTTCACGCCAAATGCTGCCGAAGTGGCGGCCCGCATTGTGGAGAAGGTAAGAATCAATCCCGGAAATTATGTGGATAAGAAGAGATTTAAGACCATTGATTATTCCGATGCGGCTTATGGTGAAGAGATAGAGCGTATATATAAACGCTTTCTTCCCCTGATTGAAATCTGTAAAGAATACGGTACCGCTATGCGAATCGGCACTAATCACGGCTCGCTCAGCGACCGTATCATGAGCCGTTACGGCGACACTCCGATGGGCATGGTGGAAAGTGCGATGGAGTTTTTGCGCATAGCCAGAGCCGAAAATTACCATAATATAGTACTCAGTATGAAGGCCAGCAATCCGCAGGTGATGGTGCAGGCCTACCGCTTATTGGTTGCGGTCATGATGGAGGAATTTAGCGTTTGCTACCCGCTCCACTTAGGCGTTACCGAAGCCGGTGACGGAGAGGACGGACGTATCAAGAGTGCTGTGGGCATAGGCACTTTGCTGGAAGAAGGCCTGGGCGATACCGTTCGGGTCAGCCTTACGGAAGAGTCGGAACTGGAGATTCCGGTGTGCCGGGATTTAGTGAAACGATATCCCGCACAAACGATGCGGGTGGAAACTATAGCAGCCGAAAATGCAACGCCATTTCATGCGCCCGACATGAACCATCAGGTGCGCAGTACGTTTCCGGTAACCAATATCGGTGGCCGGCAGGTGCCGGTGGTGATGGCCGACCTCAGCAAATTGCCTGATATTCAGCCAGTAGATCTGCAAAGCATCGGCTATATTTACGATGCCGGTACCGACAAATGGACCATAGGCGATATGGCGGCTGATTATATTTATACGGGAGACCGGTTGCTTCCTTTCGCGTTGCCGGGAACCCTGAAAGTAATCGTGCAATCTGCTGTCTGGCCGCAGGCTCCCGACAAGGAAAAATATTTCCCCATTTTTTCCGGGGATGATTTTTTGATTGCGGAGCAAAAAAGTTCCCTGCTTAATTTCGTTATGCTGGATTGTTTTGATGCCGGCGATCCGCGCAATGAGCATTCGGTTTTAGCCACCTTAGCACAGGACAAAACGGTAGCGCTTTGCCTGAGCAGCGAGGCAAAGAATGCCATGCCCTGTATCCGAAATATGTTTTTCCGATTAAACGAAATGAGCATCAGGAATCCGGTAATTATCGTAACGGACAGCAACTGGAATACTACGGATGAACACCTGATTCATTATGCTGTCGAATGCGGCGCACTGCTGTTAGACGGAATGGGCAATGGCATCTGTCTGGGCATGTCTGCGAAAAGCTATCAGAATCAGCGGCAGCTTAATGCTACAGGAAGAAATTATCTGCAAAACCATTCGGTGGAGGAGTTTGTCAATAATACCGCATTCGGAATCCTGCAGGCTACCCGAACCCGGATTTCCAAGACGGAATACATCAGTTGTCCCAGTTGCGGACGTACCCTTTTTGACCTTCAGGAAACCACAGCGAAGATCCGGGCAAGAACCAACCACCTGAAAGGCGTTAAGATTGCCATTATGGGCTGCATCGTGAACGGGCCGGGGGAGATGGCCGATGCTGATTTCGGCTATGTCGGAAGCGGTGTCGGAAAGATTACCTTATATAAAGGCAAAGAAGTCGTGAAGCGCAATATTGATAGTGAAGTTGCGGTAGATGAACTTATCAGCCTGCTGAAGGAAAATGAGGCCTGGACAGAGCCGTAACAGATTCCGAAAACCCTGTTCAGAAATGATACCGGCTATTTTGTACAATTCTGTTCTTTTATCTATCGATATCATACCGATATGTAAGTGCGTTTTATTTGTATTTTAAAGCTGTATTATATTTATTATCCGGTATTTTATGTTTAATGTTTTGACTTTTGACATGACAAACTTATGCATTTAACAATCAGCCCCTCCTTATTTATAGCCCAAACGGAACATAAAGGCCGGGGCGTATTTACCCGGGAAAAAATTCCCCCAAGAAAGATAATCGAAATTTCGTCTGTGTTAGTGATGGATACCAAGGCAAGAGCCTTGCTGGATCAAACCGAATTGTTTCATTATATCTTTGAGTGGGGAGCAACGCAATGTGTTGTAGCCTGGGGCTATGTTTCATTATACAATCACAGCTATGAAAGCAATTGCGAATATTTTATGGATTATGAAAACAATACTATCACCATAAAAACCGTACGTACCATATTACCGGGAGAGGAGTTGACCATTAATTATAATGGAGACTGGAATGATGAAAAGACGGTTTGGTTCGACGTAAAGTAAATTACATATAATGCATTTTTAATTTATGATAGATTTGACCATACTCCACGCGCGGTATGGACACACTTGGAAAGCAATGAAGAATATATACTAATTTGTTGCAATAATGGCTAAAATTATTTTAAATTACCAATGCCAGGGCATATTAGCCGATTCCCGTTTATATATTTTAAACAATACTTATGTACAAAAAAATCATTATTTCCGCCTTAGCAGGCACATTACTGTTTAATGTTGCACAAGCTCAAGGCCGCCCTGAGCGCCGTCCTCACCATACTGACGAATATAAAAACGAATATGAAGCGAAAAAAAGAGCCCTAAAGGAACTTCAGGACAAAATGGACCGGGAGAAAAAAGAAGCAGATAAGCTGGTTATGGCTGGTTATGGCCGGAATTTTGTCCGGCTTACACCAATCAAATTTCTAGATCTGAGTGCGGTGGGAATAGGTTTGGAATATGAGCATCTTTTCGGAAAAGATAAAATGTTTGGTCTTAGCATTCCCGTAACCATAATGTTCAAACAAAGTGGTGTTCCTGACATCTATGGCAATACGTCCGACATGAAATATTCGCCGTACTTTTTCATTAATCCCGGATTGAAAGTCTATCCTATGGGACAAAGAAAGGTGAGCTATGCCGTTGGTCCGAGCTTTATGTTCGGGTATGGCATAGAAAAAGAATGGCAGGTGCTGTCCGGTCCCGTGAATAGTTATACGAAATATATAGAACGTAACAACCTGCGTTTAGGTCTGATTATTATGAACTACCTGAACTTTCAGTTTACCCGTAATTTTTCGATGAGCATTGATGCGGGTATCGGCATCCGTTATCTGAATCATTATACCAATCCCAAAGTAAATGATGATATCATCCCTACCGGGCAGTTTTCTTTAGGGTTTGGCTACCGGTTTTAAGCTATCGGGTAATTCTGCTACTGCTAAGTAAAAATTAAAAAGTCAGAATAGGACAGTCGGCCCCGGAAAGGATTGCAAATCCTGCTTTATCAATATTCTGTGACGCGCTGCCTAATGTATTTTAATATATAAATATATTGTTTGCTATCAATGAGTTAATGAGATTGCTTCACTGCGTTCGCAATGACGACCTTCAGGCGTTCGCAATGACGAATTTCTCGCAATGACGAGCTTCACTGCGCTT
>CAZUSO010000091.1:4258-8802 GCA_964622775.1 uncultured Taibaiella sp.
GGAACGAAGCAATCCTAAGAGGGTAATTAATGAGATTGCTTCACTACGTTCGCAATGACGACCTTCAGGCGTTCGCAATGACGACCTTCAGGCGTTCGCAATGACGAGTTTCAAGCGTTGCCAATGACGACCTTCTCGCAATGACGAGCTTCGCTGCGCTTTCGCCATTGCGGGGTGACCATTATCTATACCTTTTCTACTATCTCCCTAAGCCGAAAGGCGGCGTGCTTAGACAAGCTCAGCATGACATAATGCAGAAGTTGCCGAAAAGCAGCATTTTGACTTAATACTCCGGGCATTTACAAAGCAAATGCTCTTTTTTTATTTACTTTGCCCGAAAAGAAGGGTATCGTTTATGTTCAGTTTATACAAGAAAGAACTTAGTACTTTTTTTAGTTCCCTGATTGGCTATGTGGTGCTGTTGGTGTTCCTGACCGCAGCGGGTCTGCTGCTTTGGGTGCTGCCGGATACCAATATCCTTGATTACGGATATGCTACCCTGGAACAATTTTTTTCTATTGCCCCCTGGCTGTTACTTTTCTTAATTCCCGCCCTCACTATGCGTTCCTTTGCCGATGAATTTAAGGCGGGCACTATCGAGTGGCTGTTTACCAAACCTCTAAGCCATCTTGACATCATCCTTGCTAAATACTTAGCCGCTTTGACCCTCGTGGTGATTGCCTTATTGCCAACGCTTATTTATTTATTCAGCATCAACTGGCTGGCGATGGAATCCAACGCATTGGATATTGCGGGAATCACCGGCTCTTATATCGGGTTGTTTTTTTTAGCTGCCGCATTTACGGCAATCGGGATATTTTGTTCCTCGCTTACCGACAACCAGATTGTCAGTTTTTTGATTGCGCTGCTGGTATGCCTGCTGCTCTACAGTGGATTTGAAGCGTTCAGCCGTATCCCTTCATTTCGCGGAGGAGCCGATTATTACTTAGGCTTATTCGGTATGGATTATCATTACAACAGCATCAGCCGGGGCGTATTGGATACCCGTGATATTGTGTATTTCCTGTCTTTATCGGTGCTGTTTATTGCATTAACCCATTTTGCGCTCCGGCGGAGAAAAGCATAGCATAGTCATGGAAGTCAGAAGCGGAATCGTGTATAAATCTACAGGCAGTTTTTATCTTGTTCGGGATGAAGAAGAGAGGAGATGGAATTGCCGGATCCGGGGAAAATTTAAAATGGATACGGACATTTCTTCTACCAATCCTGTGGCAGTCGGCGACCGGGTAAAATTTTCTGTAGATGAAGAGTATGAGGACTACGGCGTTATCACGGAAATTGCAGCAAGAGAAAATTATATGGTGCGCATCTCGCCGCATAACAAGCATCAAAAACATATTGTGGCGGCCAATATCAATCAGGCAATTTTGGTGGCTACCATAAAAAATCCCCGCACTTCTTATGGGTTTATTGATCGGTTTCTAATCAGCGCAGAGGCATACCATATCCCGGCCATTATCCTTTTCAATAAATCAGATCTGCTCAGCGGTAAACCTTACGAAGCCTGGGAGGAGAAAAAGCATATCTACGAATCTGCCGGATACCATACCCTGACCCTTTCCGCCATGCAGGATACAGGCATGGATAAGCTTTTCGAGGTGTTGCAGGATAAGACTACGCTCTTCAGCGGGCATTCCGGGGTGGGGAAAAGCACATTGATTAACCGCTGTATTCCAGGGCAGGATCTCCGCGTTCAGCAGGTATCGGAATGGAGCGGGAAGGGACAGCATACCACCACCTTTGCGGAGATGATGGATCTGCCTTTCGGCGGGCGCATTATTGATACGCCCGGTGTAAAAGAGTTTGGAATTGTGGACATGAGCACACAGGAATTATCCCATTATTTCCCGGAGATGCGTTCCCGGATCCAATATTGCAAGTTCAATAACTGTATCCATATTAATGAGCCGGGATGCGCCATAAAAGCCGCGCTGGACAGCCATGAGATCAGCGAGGTGCGCTATGAAAGCTATGTGGGCATCCTGGAAAGCCTGTGAGTGGTACAGGCATGCTGAAACGGGTGAATAATTGTGCTGTAGATACTTGTTTGGTGAAGACAGATAAAAAGAGCCTCTCCCTCTCCGAAGGAAGGGGGTGGGGGGATAAGACCTGCCGGCGCGTGAATCTTTTCCTTTTCTCATTCCCTTACAAGTGTCCTCTCACCCACCACCACAGGAAATAACGCCAGTAAATGTGTTAGTCCCGAAGGGACGTAATATCAATAACCCCGGGTATAGCCCTTTCCTGGTTAATGGATTTTCAATTTCTTCTATCGACGTAATATCAATGACCCCGGGTATAGCCTGAGGTGTTGCCACAACGGCGGAATCCGTCTCATCGCCATTACATAAAAAAATAAAACTACAAAGTAAAATGAAAACCATATCTAAAAAACACCTACCTTTGTCATCCGAATTATGGAAGCTTATCATAAAATGCCTTACCTGTCGCAACAAACCTTTACCGATAAGAAGCCGATGCCACACAGGTCATATATGCTTTCGCACCGGATTAATAAATCGCTGATAGCATTAGACTTACTAAGCCTTAACCTGCTGTCTGTCTGGTTTGTGCAAAAACTCCTTACGGATTCTCCTGTGCTTTTTGCCATTATGGCTTTACAGACTATATCCTGGGTGGTTATTACCGTGTATATGAATTATTACCGAAGCTTTTACAGCAGGGAATCGGTACAGATCTACCTGCATACTTCAAAAGCTATTGTTTACTTTTCCTTATTGTCTTATATCCTGTTTTTTGCGGTTTTCAATATCCGTATAGAAGCGGCCAGGGACGAAAGCATTTTTCAGGTATCTGTATATCTCGGTTCCTTTGCCTTGTATCTGTATGTCAGCCGGCTCTTGCTGCTGGCTTACCGCCGTACACAACGTGGTGTCCGCGATCTGACTTCCAGGATTATCTTTATCGGTTGCTCGGACTCGCTGGCGCATGTGATGGAGGATATGACGAGGGGAAGAATAAAAGAATATCGTGCTGCCGGTTATTATGCCCCCGAGCCTTATACCGCACCCAGTATTCCGTATCTCGGCGATTATAATGCCCTGGAGGATTTGCAGGACGATGGACGTTATATTGCACATGAGATCTTAGTCTGCCTTACGGCCATGCAGGAAGACGACAGGGTGAAGGACTTTGTCAGCCGGGCGGAAAACCTGATGCTGCGGGTAAATTACCTGCCTGCCTATTACGAGATCAGCCGCCCGGTAGTCATGAAGCAGATAGGCAGGTTCCCGGTACTGACCCTCCGGGAGGAACCCTTAGGCATCGAGTGGAATGCCATCATTAAGAATATCTTCGATATTGCCTTTGCCTTGGTGGTTTTCTTCGGGGTCTTGATTTGGCTGATTCCGATCATAGCCATCCTGATTCGTTTAGAGTCTCGCGGCCCGGTATTTTTTATCCAGAAACGCTCCGGCCATGGGAACTTCGTATTTAACTGTATTAAGTTCCGGACCATGCGGGTCAATGACGAGGCGAACAGCAGGCAGGCTACCAAAGGGGACCGCCGCATTACCCGTGTGGGCGCTTTTTTAAGAAAGACCAGCATTGATGAGCTGCCGCAGTTTATTAATGTGCTGAAAGGGGAGATGTCCGTGGTAGGGCCACGCCCGCACATGCTGTCCCAAACCGAAGATTTCTCAAAGATCATTGATAATTATATGGTGCGCCATTTTATCAAGCCCGGCGTTACCGGCTGGGCCCAGGTTACCGGTTACCGCGGAGAGATCCATACGGAATCGGATATCCGGAACCGGGTGGCCGCCGATATCTGGTATATGGAGAACTGGTCTTTTATCTTAGACCTGAAGATCATTTTTTTAACGGTATGGAAAGCCTTTACCGGCGACAGTAAGGCGTATTGATTGCAGGGAATGAGCGCCTGCCCCCAAGGCCTGCCTTCATTCCGACCGGAATAAAATTTACGAAACGCATGCAGTAAGTTTTATGGAGCGGAGGAATCTCCCGACCGGGAGACAAAGGGTTAAGAGATTTTACTCCGCAAGAGGAAAGTTCCTTCATGCGAAAATCCTGATCGTATTGCTGCGCAATCCGGGATTTTCTTTTCGGAATGATGGTAAATATGGGACGGACGGAATGATGGAGGTATAACTTTTGCCGTCATTCCGACATTCCGAAAAATTAACGCTTATTTTTTATGAATCACGCATCTCTAAAGATGAAATACTTATCTTCGCGCCGGATTTTTAATAGTGAACAATTGACAATGAACAATGAAGTGTGGAGCCATGAAAATGGATGCCTGAGCATGAGACCAAAGCATTTATAATTCATAATTAATAATTCATAATTACCTTTATGATAAAACCCATACGATACCGCAGCAGCCTTATTGGCCTGGCGCTCGGTATTATACTGTTCAGCTTCAGCTCCTGTAGCTATAAGAATATCCCTTATTTTACCAATGTGCCGGATAGTGCGGTATATCAGCAGGCTATGGTGCATAGCGGTACGCCCTACAGCCCCCTTATTATCCGGCCGGA
>CAZUSO010000092.1:0-8599 GCA_964622775.1 uncultured Taibaiella sp.
AACCCAATCAAATAAGAAGATGGTTTTTAAAAAATCACGGAATTACTTTTCAGGCATACCAAAGAATGTTTAGAATAAATTCTGCATTTAAAAAAATGCAAAATGGTGAAAGTGTAACTCATACTGCATTTGATACAGGTTTTGAATCATTAAGTGGTTTTGGTACCTCGTTCAAAAATATTTTTGGCATTTCGCCAAAACAAGGTAAGCAACAAAATATAATTGACTTAAAACGAGTTGAGACGCCTTTAGGAACTATGCTTGCTTGTGCCACAAGTCAAGGTATTTGCTTATTGGAATTTACAGACAGAAAAATGTTGGAAACAGAATTAAAATCAATTGCTAAACTTTTGAATGCTACCATAATTCAGGGGCACAATAAGTACTTTGACATATTGGAAACTCAATTGCAAGAATATTTTAATGGACAAAGAAAACTATTTTCAGTACCGTTACACACACCGGGGACAGATTTTCAAAATAAAGTTTGGAGGGCATTACAAAAAATTCCTTATGGACAAACAAAATCTTACAAGGCACAAGCAGCTATAATTGGAAGCCCCGAAAGTGTTAGAGCAGTTGCCAATGCCAATGGAATGAACAGAATATCTATTTTAATTCCTTGCCACAGAGTTATCGGTTCTGACGGACAACTGACTGGGTATGGTGGCGGACTTTGGAGAAAGAAATATTTATTGGAACTTGAAGAAAAAAATAGTGGCGCCGGCCGAAGTGGTTACGAAAAGGGCTAACAGCAAAAAGAATAATATGGGTTTATCCAGTTGGAAAAATACCCCGAAAGGAAAAATATTGAAAACAGATCTTTCTATTGCGAAAACTTATCTGACAGAAACAGAACTCAAACAGCTTGACCGTTTTGTTACAATGTATTTGGACTATGCTGAAACGCAAGCCGAGCAAAATATCCCAATGACAATGGACGATTGGGCAAAAAGACTAAACGCATTTTTACAGTTCAACCAAAAAGACATTTTGAAAGATGCAGGCAAGGTAACACAAGCCATTGCCAAAGCATTTGCCGAAAGTGACTTTGACAAAGATGTAAGACGAATTGAAAACAAAAAATCAAATGACTGATAGAAAACCAGCCCATAACCGCAGTTTGGCAAGAGTGGCAGTTTGCGTCTTCGATTAAACGTTCCTGCAAAATTGAAAGTTTGTAATTCTATTCAACATTTATGCTAAAAGTACCACCCTCGACATGCTGCAAAACATTGTATGCAAGCAAAATTGACACCCTACATTTCTATTACATTTCTGTCCGTTTTAATTGTCCAAAAGTTCTTACGATTTATTTTGTGTTATCATTTTTCTTATCAAGGAAATTTGTCCTAAATGGTAATAACTGTGTTCTATAACTCCTTCAATGTTCCGTAAAAATGTTCCATATTTTTCATCAATAAATGGCTTGTCAAAAATATAGTCTTCCATTTGTTCAACTTTGGCAGCAAACTTTTCAGAGTTATCTAAAAAGTCGGTTACTAATTTATTCCAGTCTGATTCAGAATTAATTGGCGGAAAGTCAAAGCTGAATTTGTCGCTAATTACAAGTTTCCCTGTTTCAAAAGCGTTCAATAGTCCTTCTAAATAATAGTTTATATGATAGGTCAAAGCCGCAATAGTATTTAAATTGTCAACTTTTTGAGTTGCCTGCTGCCAATTTACGTTTAATATTTGTTCCTGATAATTTGTGTTAGCAATCCAATGTCCATTTAGTAACACTTCTCGAAGTCGGCTTGCAATAGTTAAATTTCTTGTCATTGCATTTGTCAGTTAGATATTCTTGTTGGTATCAGGTTTCGTCAGCTTGCCGCTAACCCCAAATATACGAACCTCTCCAGGTTTTCAAATGCTTTAACCGGCTGAATCTCAAAAATATATTTACTTTATCTTTGTAGATATTTAAAAAACGCAGCTTGCCCAGGTAAAATCTGAATGTAAAAACCTATACCGAAGCCGGCGAAAATGCGGTGAAATCGCAATTACTCATTCAGCCTTTGCTTCTCAACAAAAAATACAATCAATCAGGGGTATTTGTGATAACACAAACAACGGCGGAAGGTTCGGATGGCAACCGGTTTACCTTCGGTGAGAAATTTCGTTCAGAAAGATTTCATGGTTCATCCTTCGGACGCAACGAAAGCTTAGTTAATGTACGAAGTCCCGCAGGGCTTCGTACTCGCAAAGCCGGCATTGGCGAAAAGTATGTCGCGGTGATTCTTATTTCAAAAAATAAAATTGCCGAAAACAATATCGTAGCTGCACGAAACTGAATGTTCGCGCAGCGGATGAAAAGTTTTGTTGTGAAAATACAAAGCGGCCAAGGGCTTATAACCGGTTGAGAAAGGTGCTTTGCGACGTATGGTTATTAGTAATAAATTCAATAAGGTATCGGTTACCGCGGTTATCAAAAAACACATACCAGGTTGTACGCTTGCTGCCCTTTATCTTCGCGTAGTAGGTGCCGTAACGCTTTAATTCATCCGGGGTTTCGTGATGAATGAGGTGGGGTAAATCGTTGTAAATAGCCTGGCGTAATTTTTCAACATATTCGTGTGCACTTTCTTTAAAACTGAAATATGCTTCGCTGTATAATATCCATACCAACTCTTTTTTAAGAACTCCGTTACATTTGGCGAAACAGCAATTACTTTTTCCATTTAGCGCTTTTATATAATTGTGCACTTCCTGAAATGCTTCTTACAATGGAATCACTTCCGCCCATTTTCTTTCAAATTCCGCATCTGCTTCCGCCTCGGCAATAGTTTTTACTACGGTCAAAACCGCCTGCTTATTCTTGTTGGATAAGCCGCTGACGTAATGCGTTATCTGACTGTCTATATTTTCTTTTACTGTTGTGCGCGCCATGATTTTTTGTCTTTTAACATGTTATAAACTTACAAAATTTTCAGCGCTGCCGGAAAATTTATCGAAAGTGTTGACGTTTTGAAAAAAAAGTAGTGGGTAAGTAAGGCCAAAGCAAAAGGAATCCCGGTTTTATGCTCCATGCGGGTTTCCCGGAGAGCGTAGATGGATAAAGAAAAACCGAAATTATCGCGTTCAAATTGCCCGGGCTCAATAAAGTATGATTCATCAGGATGGGGTCATCAATTCCGGGCGGGATTTTTCATGCTCCCCGGGACGGATGATCATGCGCAGCGCCTGGTCTTTGGTGAAGTAGGCGGTGGTCCAGTTGTACATGGTCTTGATCCGGTTCCGGTAATTGATCAGGGAGAACAAATGCACGAAAAGCCACATCATCCAGGCCAGCCAGCCGGTAATATCTAATTTTGGCCTGGGAAGATTGGCCACGGCCTTACTACGCCCGATAATAGCCATCGAACCTTTATCGTGATACCGAAAAGGACTAAGCTGTTGCCCGGTATGCAATGCGGAAAAATTCTTAGCCAGGTTTTTACCCTGCTGAATGGCCACCTGTGCTAACTGCGGATGCCCGTTTGGGAAGGCTGCATCCGTAGTTTGAATACAGGTGTCGCCAATAGCATAAATATCAGTAGTGTCCTTTACTTTATTGAATTCATCAACGGTCAGACGCTGGCCACGCCCGTAAGACCCGGCCGGGATACCCTCATATCTTTTTGAAATAACCCCGGCAGTCCATATCAGCAATCTGGTGCGGATCTTTTCTCCGTCGGCAAAGACCACGGCGCCATCAACATAATCTTTCACCTGCTTATTGAGCTTAACCTCCACGCCCATTTTCACTAATGCATCATAAGTGTATGACTGCGATTTTTTAGTCATAGGCCCTAAAAGGCTGGCCGCACCGTCCACTAAGTATATTTTTACTTTCTGATCTCTAAATTCAGGATAGTCTTTTCCTAAGATATTTTCACTCATTTCCGCCAGCATTCCGGCTACCTCTACGCCGGTCGGGCCTCCCCCGGCCACCACGATGCTGTCCATGCCTTTTACAATCCCATTCTTGGCACTGATAGCGGCATCTTCCGCATTTTGCAAAAGCGTGTTGCGTAACTCAATAGCATCGTCAATGGTCTTCATCGGCAATGCATTTTTCAAAACATTCTTCAGCCCAAAATAATTGCTTTCGGTGCCGGTAGCCAGCACTAAGTAGTCGTAGTGCAATGCGCCGCTTGTCAGGATTATCTTATGCTCTCCAGGAACGACCTGTTGCAGTTCGCCTAATTGAAAATTGATGTTTTTCCGGCCATGCAGGAATTTGCGGAAAGGATAACTGATATTGGATACTTCAAGGAAGCCGGTAGCAACCTGGTATAGCAGGGGTGGAAAAAAATTATAGTTGTTTTTGTCCACTAAGGTGATATGAAATGCCGCGTCCCTGCAAAGTGCCTTTGCCAGGTTGATCCCCGCAAAGCCGCCGCCGATGATAACTACTTCCTTTTTCATGAGCCGTTAATTTAAAAAGTTAAAAAATCGTTCCGCAGCGGCTACAGCCCGCTGCAAAAACCGTAGCGCAAAGGTCGGGAATAGTGGTTGACTTCTCTGTATTTTAATATAGTTTAACCCCCATTTATTGCTTATAGTGCAATAGGATATTGGGATGGCTTTCCAATTCGAAAAAGCTTACATTATTGCTTTTCCAGGGCAAAAAATAATCACTTCCCGGCAAGGTTTAAAGCTGCACGGGATGTTACATGTCAAAACATCAAAGCAAAAAATCTTCCGGGAAGGAATACGCGATTCTGAAGATTGTAGCACTCCAAAAATTTACTGCGTACTCCAAATTATTCCGGACTTAATCCAAAGGTGTCCGGGAAGTGATGGCAATCCGGTTCCATGCGTTGATGGTAACGATTGCCATAATCACTGCGGCAAACTCCTGCGTATTCAATATTCGGGCAGCCGCCTGATAGACCTCATCCGGGACATGGCCTTCCCCAACCTTCGTCACCGCTTCAGTGAGCGCCAGCACGGCCTGTTCTTTTTCCGTATATAAATCGGTCTCCCGCCAGGCATCCAGCAGGAACAGCTTTTGAGGGGTAGCACCCAGCTTAAGCGCATCACGGGAATGCATATTGATGCAATAGGCGCAGCCGTTTATTTGGGAAGCCCTGAGCTTAATAAGCTCATACAGATTTTTGTCTAAGCCGCTTTTAGCGATATAGTTTTCTAAGCCCAGCATAGCCAGAAAAGCTTCAGGGGATTCCTGAAACAGGTTTATTCTTGATTCCATAACCAAAATTGATTGAATTGTACGACTGCAAAGTTCCTGCTTTTTAATATCAGGTCGCTGTTCTTTTTGACTTGTTTAACGTGCGGGATTTCTTTTCAATCATTTTCCCGGATGACAGTGATTCGGAATACTTTTGCAGGAAATATTATTGCAACCATGAATACAGCCATGCTCATTTCGGGCAGTAATGAAGGCGATCGGCAGGCACAGCTGAGGCAGGCCCGGCAATTGCTGGAACAGGAAGCAGGGGAGCTGCTTCGGTATTCCGGAGTATATGAAACCGCAGCCTGGGGCAGGGAAGATATGCCGCCGCATCTGAACCAGGTTTTGGTGTTAGCTACTCCTCTGGATGCCCTTACTTTGTTGCACAAGATTCACCTCATCGAAAGCCGGTTGGGCCGAACCCGGCAGGAACGGTGGGGGCTTCGCACTATTGATATTGATATTTTATTTTTCAATCAGGATATCCTGCGTCAGGACATGTTGCAGATTCCTCATCCAAGATTGCAGGACAGGAGATTCGTGCTGATTCCCTTAGCAGAAGTAGCTCCTGATTTTATACATCCGGGATTAAAAAAAAGTATTACAACGTTGCTTCAGGAATGTAAGGATAATTTGTCAGTGGAGTTGGTGAGGGAGATTCTTTAGAAAGGGAGCTAATCGTTTCCTTGCTGAATGGAACAAATCCTCAAATTTTTCAGGTTGATTTCAATATTGCTGTTGTCGAAAATGTTAACAACCATAAGGAAAGCACTAACGGTAGCGTGGGTATCCTCGCCGACTACAAACTATGGAGTACAGAATATACCATTGTGTCTTCCAGGCCCTAACAGCTTATCGACCAGCTCCGTTCTTCCTGATGGCTTTTTTATGTTTTGCCTTAGCCATCCATACCAGTAGCGCCGGTTGCAACGTGAGGTTAAACAGCATGGCCAGCAATAAGGTAAGTGCCGTTAAATAACCGAGTGATTTGGTGCCTACAAAGTCGGAAACGGCAAATACGCCAAAACCCGCCACTAAGATCATAGAAGTGAAAATAATGCTCAGGCCGGTATCGCGAATCGTACGACGTACGGTCATCTCAATATCTTCATCATGAGTGGATAACTCCTGTTTGAAATTGACTAAGAACCGGATCGTAACATCTACCGTGATACCCAAGGCCACACTGAATACCAGAACCGTTGAGGGTTTCAGGGCCACGCCCAGCCATCCCATCAATCCGGCAGTAATGAGTATCGGCACGATATTGGTCACGATTGCAATGGTTACAATCCGCCAGGAGCGGAACAGGATAACCATGCAAACTAAGATCATGGCAAAGGCCAGCAGCAAACTATCCCTGAGGCTGTTGATGATAAACCGGCTGCCTTCCAGGAAGGTGATGGTGGTTCCGGTAAACGTAATTTCATAATCGCCCGTACCGAAAATCTGCTTTGCCTGCTCCTGAATACGATCTAGAAGAATCGGCAACCGCTTTGAGCCGATATCCGCCATATTCACGCTTAACCGGATAATAGCGCCCGTAGTATCTAAAAATGAATACAATAACTGGTTGAGTTCTGAATCTTTATCCGATTCTTTTCCCTTTTTGAATGCACTGATCAGTTGAGGTCGCAACGCATTAAATTCAAATGAAGATGGAAGCGTATAGCTTTCCTTTCCGCCGCCTACGATGCCCTGTCTTACGAATTTCACACCTTTAATCAGGGATAAGCCGCCGCCAATCTCATTATACGATTGCAATACATTGCTGAAAGAATCTACCTTTTCCCAGGTATTGAGTGAAGTGAGCGCTCCGTATTTTTTCTTCGTACTGATCATGATTTCCAAAGGCATCACACCTTTAAAATGCTGCTCAAAAAATTTCAGGTCAGTATATATCTTATCGGTTCGGGGCAAATCATCTACAATATGTCCCACTGCCCGCAGACGCAGCATGCCCGCTACCGCCATAATACATACGGCAAGCGTTCCGGTATAAATCCATTTTCTGTTATGAAAAACCAGGGTCGTAAATGAATCCAGTAATTTATTCATCCATTTGCTTTCCAGATAATTGGTATGCCGTGCCTTAGGAGGCTTCAAAAAGCTAAGAATCGCCGGGATCAATATTAGCGAAATGATAAAAAGCCCCATGATGTTCAGGCCGGCTACCAGGCCAAATTCACTCAGGATAATACTTTTAGTAAAGAAAAATACACCAAAGCCAATAGCTGCGGTCAGGTTGGTAAACAGGGTGACAATAGCCATCTTACCCACCATTTCCCGCACAGCCGGGATTTGTTGCGCCCGCTCGGCAAATGATGCGTGGTATTTATTCAAAAAATAAATACAATTCGGTATGCCTATGACAACGATCAGTGGCGGAATAACTCCCGTGAGCAGGGTCAGCTTGTAGCCCAGCAGTGTCATCGTACCGAAAGACCACAGTACGCCAATAGCCACCACTACCATGGAGATTAACACAGCAGACAGAGAGCGGAAGAATACTAATAATATTACGGCAGTAAAAGCAAAAGACAGGATTAAAAACAGCTTCAGTTCATGGTTGACCTTATTAGCCATCTGGGTGCGGATCAGCGGAAGGCCGGAATAATGCATCTCCACCTGATGCGCTGCTCCAAAAGAATCGGCAATAGCAGTGATATAATCTATCACGGCTACGCGCTCAATTGAATTCAACACATCTTTATTGATCCTTACCGCCATCAGGTAAGCTTTGGTTTCCGGGTTATACAGTAATCCCTGATAAAACGGCATATCCAAAAAGCGATCCCGGAGGCTGTCGCTATTTTGCTCCGTCACCGTATCCGGGAAGATCCTTTGTACGCCCATTTTGCCCAAACTGTCCCTAACCACAGCAACGGCAGTAGGGATGCCCAGCACATTTTCCACATACGGAGCTTTAGCAAGGTCGCGGGACAACTTCAGGTAATCATTAAAAAACGTAAGGTTAAACAGGTCATTTTCCCGAACCCCGATCATCATGTTATTAGCATCGTCCCCGAAGGTATTCTTAAACAACAGATAATCCTTATACTTAGGGTTGTCTGTAGGAATGGCATTGGTATAATCAAAGCTCAATTGCACCCGGGTAGCCTGATATCCCATAAAACCGGTAAAGGCAAGCAATAAAATCAACAGGGGAATGCGAAAACGAATAATCCGGTCAGCGATACGATACCACATAAATCATAACAATTATCAGTTTGGAATACCCTGTCAGGAAATAGCAGAAAGGGAACAAAAAAACGGGGCGAAGGTAAGCCAATAAATTTTTTCAGGTTCTTTATATTTTAATCGGGTGCATCCCAAATTGTCGCGCCGGAGCAATCTCCCGAATATAAAAGGTATCGTCATCCTATGTTTGCACAGTGTTCTATTTTTCTAATAAGTTAT
>CAZUSO010000093.1:0-8589 GCA_964622775.1 uncultured Taibaiella sp.
AAAAACACCTACGACATCGGCTGTAAAAGAACCAAGGCAAGGGTCACACTTAGCGTGTTCCGAAGCATATACGAAGGGGAAGGATACGGAGTCTGCTAAAGGCACCATATCAAAGGACAGTTTGCAGGTTTTCAGCCATTGTAATTGCCCGCCGTAATTCTGCGACAGCATGAGATTATTGTAATCGGTATCCGTAACGGTATTGGCGATACTGGCGCCAGTGGTGAGATTAATTTGCTGCATCACCTGTGTGCCAATGATACTATCTGTGATGCCTTTTCCGAGTGTAATACCGCCTGCGGGGTCTAATCCGATGCCGAGGTCGCCGGTATAGATGCCGGTAGCCTGAGGGCTGCAGTCTAAGGTTTCATTCCAGGTTATAGCCTGCGTACCCATAAGCACCTGTACCATTGCTTCGGCGCTTGGGCTGTCCACAATGCTCTGCGCTTTCAGGAAGAAGGGGCAGAGCAGGAAGAATAATATACCGCTGATATATGCTGTCTTGTTCATGGTTTTATTCTTTTATAAGCTTGAAAAAATATTGCTGCGTTTTTGTCTGGTTTAGCGCCTGCAGGAAATAAAGTCCTGCCGGCAATACTTCCAAACTGTTTAGCTCGCGGTTCAGCACAGCGGCATCGCCGGTAACGCTATGGCATATCCTGCCGGTAACATCCCGGAGGCTAATCAGCCAGGTATCCTGTTGCATATCGCCGGGTACGGACAGGCTGATGCTGTTCCGGAAGGGATTGGGGGAAACCTGTATAATGGCGCTGTTCTCCGGCTCTTCCGGATCATGACCCGGCCGGAAGCCTAGTGTGGTAAAAGGTACGAACTTATAATTCATTACCTCGTTCGTGCCGTTATCCACGGGGTAGCTGCACATGGTACTTTGGCTATGAAGCGTAAGCGAGCTGAGGGCAGGTATGGGTGAATTAGAAAGAGGGTCTTCGTAGGAAACAAGGGAGTAATTGGGCAACAGCGGGAAGGTAGGATTTACATAGTAATTATAGCCGACATAACTGACTACGCTTTTAGCATACCAGGCGGCGGTAAAATAATCTGCATTGTCAAAGGATACGGCGGGGAAATAGTTAGGATTGTCGTTAATAGGCTGCAGGGGGGGCGTGGTAACACCGGACAGATCCGTCAGGTTGATGCCGCTGGTCGTAGCAGTGCCGGTGTTGTACATGGCCATCAGGTCTTTTTGATCCGCATCATCATCATTATATACTACTGCCCAGCGCTCCTCATCGCCTTGGTATAAGTTGCCGGCAATATTTATCTTGCTGGAAGCATAATAGTCGGTATTGCTTACCGGCCAGGTAAAATGAGCGGGCACCGGGTCGGGGCCGCCGTTGATTGCTGAGACAAACACAGGTGAGAGTGCCGAAACAAAATACCCCACTGTATTCTTAATGACATATACATCGCCGATATTCCCGGAGCCTGCACCCGTGCTGCTGATAAAGCTGATTACTAAATTAATTGTGCCATTCTCCGGATCGTTGTTTGCCGCAAAAGTGATATCCGGCAACTTAATAGGAGTTCCCAATATTTCTTCATAAGTAATTTGTTTAGGTCCGATGATATCCGGCTGTCCGCTCATGCCGCAGCAGGTGCCTACCATGGCCCATAGCTCACCGGCATTTTCCCAGCAAACGGCAAACTGCTTCATGCCCAACATAGAAAGGCTGATACGTCCGTAGTCAGGTGCATTCTGAATAATAAAGGGCCCGTTAGTGCCGCCTACCGCATTGGTAACCCAATCCCATTTAAACAGGTCATATAGGAACTTCCCACCCATGTCGTAGTACGTTACAAATACATAGATATCTCCTCCGGAGCCGGAAAGAAATGCCGCTTCCACATCGCGTACATCACCTTCTGAGGAGCCGATATTGATTTGATTTTCGTAAATAACATTGTCGGAATTGTCTAACCAGCGAAGGCCTATGCGGCTTTGTGTCCCTATGCGGGTAACGCTGGACGCAATCAGCCTGGAGCCGACATATTCTTCATCCCAGGTTTCCGGGAACTTAAATTCATAAGCATAGTTATGGCAGATATCGCCTACCTGCAACTGGGTGGAGAAGCTGCCCTCATCCAAAACAGGAGGATCAAATTGCGCAGATGCACCGTAGCCGGACATGGTCAGCCCGGCGGCCAATACCAGGAACCAATGTAATAATCCCTGTGGCATAAAGATATTTTTCATCATAACATCTTTTTTGCACCTGAACACACTATTCAGTGCCGCTAAGTTAACTATTTCTTAATAAAACAAGGTGGTATATCTAAAAAAATATGCAGGTTTTTTATGGCTCCACCCGGATGTAAAATATATTAAATGTCCTATTTCATCCGTAAACATTTAATTGTGTTATTGGCCGGATGGAACTTACTATTATAAAATTTTCATTCCCCCCATGCGATAAAAATGAAAATTTTATAATAGACGTTTCATAATTCAGCATTATCATCTTACCTTTGCCGCCGAAATTTCCATCTGTTTAAAAATTTTCTAAATTATTGATATGCCCAACATCGGTAAAATCAAGCAAATCATCGGTCCGGTTGTGGACGTTTACTTCGCTTCCGGCAATAAGCTGCCCGAAATTTACAATGCCCTGGAACTGACCCGCGAAAACGGCGATAAGTTAGTGATGGAAGTGCAGCAGCACCTGGGAGAGGACAGTGTGCGCTGCGTGGCTATGGACGGTACCGAAGGCTTAGTGCGCGGCATGGATGTTGTGGATACCGGTAAGGCTATCGCCATGCCGACCGGCGACCAGATTAATGGTCGTCTGTTTAACGTAACGGGTGATGCTATTGACGGTTTGCCAGCTACCAGCAAAGCGCATAACAGCCGCCCGATTCACGCCATGCCGCCTAAGTTTGAAGAGTTGAGCACTGCATCGGAAATTCTTTTTACCGGTATCAAGGTCATTGACCTGATTGAACCTTATGCAAAAGGCGGAAAGATCGGTTTGTTTGGTGGTGCCGGAGTAGGTAAAACCGTACTGATTCAGGAGCTGATTAATAATATTGCCAAAGGCCATGGCGGTCTGTCCGTGTTTGCCGGAGTGGGCGAGCGCACGCGGGAAGGAAACGACCTGATGCGTGAAATGATTGAAGCGGGCATCGTAAAATACGGCGATAAGTTTATCCACAGCATGGAACAGGGCGGCTGGGATCTTTCTACTGTAGATATGGAACAGCTGAAAGAATCCAAAGCAACTTTCGTGTTCGGGCAGATGAATGAGCCGCCCGGCGCCCGTGCGCGTGTAGCGCTGAGCGGACTGACTATGGCGGAATATTTCCGCGATGGCGATGGTACCGGTAAAGGCCGCGATATCCTTTTCTTCGTGGACAATATCTTCCGCTTTACCCAGGCAGGTTCCGAGGTGTCCGCACTTTTAGGCCGTATGCCTTCTGCGGTGGGTTACCAGCCTACGCTGGCCACCGAAATGGGGCTGATGCAGGAGCGGATTACTTCAACCAAAAACGGTTCTATCACTTCCGTACAGGCGGTGTACGTACCGGCAGATGACCTTACGGATCCGGCGCCGGCCACTACCTTTGCACACTTAGATGCCACTACGGTATTAAGCCGTAAGATTGCGGATTTGGGTATTTATCCTGCGGTGGATCCGTTGGATTCCACCTCCCGTATTCTTACGCCGATTATTGTAGGTGAAGAGCATTATAACTGTGCTAACCGCGTTAAGCTGATTTTGCAGCGATATAAAGAACTACAGGATATCATCGCTATTCTTGGAATGGATGAATTGAGTGAAGATGATAAGCTGACGGTATCCCGTGCCCGCCGGGTACAGCGCTTCCTGTCCCAGCCTTTCCATGTGGCGGAACAGTTCACCGGTCTTCAGGGTGTGCTGGTTCCGATTGAGGAAACCATTCGCGGCTTTAATATGATTATGGATGGTGAAGTGGATGAATATCCCGAAGCTGCATTCAACTTAGTGGGTACCATTGATGATGCGATGGAAAAGGGTAAAAAATTATTGGAACAGGCCAGAGCCTGAATTATTGAATAAGCCGGTTGCGATTTGCATTCCGGTATAGGAATAAAAACTATGCAATTAGATATTTTAACCCCCGAAAAGAAACTCTTCAGCGGCGATGTGTATGGTGTTCAGTTGCCGGGTGTCCAGGGTTCCTTCGAAATTCTGAAAAACCATGCGCCTATGGTGGCTGCATTGGGAAAAGGAAAGATGAAAGTATTGAAAGACCAAAGTCATTTTGATAATTTTCAGATAACCGGCGGTTTTGTGGAAACCCTTAATAATAAGACAACAGTTTTATTAGAAGGCGTTGTGGCGGAATAGATAATTCCTCCTGTGCGAATCTTTATTATTCAAGCCGCTTCCCGGAACTCCGGGAAGCGGCTTCGTTTGGGATGCCTCCGTGGCGGACGGCTAACTTGTCTCTGCTACATTTTTATGCAGCCACCATGTTCATGTATAATAGCATATTGGTGAGGGGAAATAGTCGGGCAAATGCTATCTTTGATTCCTTAAAATATATTATGATGAATATAGCGCCAACCAAACCGTTGGATTATAAATGATGTCTGAATATTAAGGATTGTCATTTTTTACACTTTGCAAAATAAGTTTTTTCAATCATTCTTAAATTAAAACACTACGATGAGGAATTTTAAAACAATGAATTTTTTCAGGGCTTTTTGTTTCCTGCTCTTATCGGGGACAATGGCTGTTAATCTGCAGGCACAGGAGGTGACAGTGCAGGTAGGCAGCGGTGGCGGAACGAATGCTTATATACCCATATATTCATATTATGAATATACCTATTCACAGGCTATATATAATGCTGCCGAATTATCAGCAGCCGGCGCTATTACTAATGGTATGATCACTAAGATCCGGTATAAGGTGAGCGGCGCTCCGGGTGCTAACAGTAATAACTGGACAGTGTATCTGGGCAATACGACTAAAACTGCTTTTACCAGCAATACAGATTGGGAACCTTTTGCCAATTTAACTATGGTGTATAATAACCCTTCCGTCACATTCCCGGCAGTAGGGCAGTGGGTAGAACTCATATTAAGTACGCCCTTTGAATACACCGGGGACAACTTGGTTGTAGCGGTAGATGAAAATGCCCCTAATTATGGCAGTAGTGGAGGCTCCTGGCAAAGCTATACTTCGTCAGCAAACAGCGGGATATATTTTTACTCGGATCCCATTAATCCTAACCCGGCCAGCCCGCCATCGGGTACCACCAGAACCGATAATATTCCCCAGATCCAGTTTGATTTCTTAGATGCCTCGCCATGTCAGATGCCTTTAGCCTTAGTTACAAGCAATCTGACCAGAACCAGCATAAATACAAACTGGGGGGCTCCTACCGGCGGCGATCCCGTGTCCGGGTATAATTACGAATTGCGTACCTCCGGCGCTGCAGGTTCCGGTGCTACCGGATTGGCCGCTTCCGGCAGCCAGGCCGGTACTTCTCTGGCATTGAATGGCCTGACTCCGGGTACCGCTTATACATTATATGTACAGACAGATTGCGGCAGTTCCGAATCTTACTGGAAAAGTGCAATGTTTACCACACCATTGTATGAGCCGATAACGATTACCAGTATGAATTATGATGTAATAGCGAATGGTGCCGGGCCGGCTAATCAGGCTGCTCTTTCTACGACTAATGCTGTTGATGTAGTAGCGTCAGGGGCGAACTTTGCTTATATCTCCAGAGATTTCAGCAGAGACAATGGAGTTACCACTTATCCGGCCGGTCTTCCTAATGACGGAATTATTTCCGTAGGAACCAAGTACTGGAAGCTTGCGGATTATTCTCAGAATAATACGCTTAAACTCGGTACTCAAAACGAGACGGATACGCTGAAATTTTTTACGCCGAGAAGCGCTAAAAATGTTTATATCCTGGCAGTGAGCGGCAGTGGCTCAAGCAATGCCACATTCAAGATTTTATATGATGATGGATCTTTTGCCGATTTTCCGGTTACTATTAATGACTGGTACGGCTCAGGAGCCATTCTCCAGACCA
The DNA here is from genome assembly GCA_964622775.1 of uncultured Taibaiella sp. Lineage (GTDB taxonomy): Bacteria > Bacteroidota > Bacteroidia > Chitinophagales > Chitinophagaceae > CAZUSO01. Next base: position 6,055 of record CAZUSO010000093.1, read on the forward strand.
TGCGGGTAAGCCGATATGGAACCAGCAACCCGGAGCAAGGTGGAAACGGACCTAACATGTATGAAACGGTACTCAATCTAGCCGATGCAGATACCGCTAAAACCATTGCCGCTATTAAGGTTACCAAAACCAATGCTACCGGCTCCGGTTATCTCAATGTATTTGCAGTAAGTATTAACCCCTCCGCTACAGCCTGTGACCTGCCGTTTAATCTTGCCTTCAGCAATGTGTCTGCATATACGGCAGACGTTTCCTGGGAAGGTATGGCGGCTAATTATCAGTTGAGCTATGGTGAGTTGCTGACCGATCCGGAGTCTGGTACTTTCATTAACGGCATCAGTACAACTTCCTCCGGGGTTTCCGGTTTAGATCCGCTTACGGCATATAACGTATATGTACGGTCCATTTGCGGCTCCAGTCCCGGTGATACCAGCTTTTGGGCCGGCCCCGTTACATTTACCACGTTGCAGGCGCCTTGTGCAGGCACACCGGATCCGGGTGCCACGATTACTTCTAATGCTGATTTTTGTGTAAATGGTATTGCGGCGCTTAGCCTGGAAAATGACTATAGTGGATTTTCAAATATTACTTATCAGTGGCAATCTTCTGAAAACGGCATTACCGGCTGGCAGGATATTGCCAGCGCTATGGGTGCTACATATATAACGCCTTTACTTACGGAAACTACCTGGTATCGTGCAAAGGTTACTTGTAGCGGTAGTGATGGCTATTCTGATCCGGTAAGTGTAGGGATACATCCCCTGCCCACTGTTACGGTTAGCCCGGAAAGTGTAGTTTATTGCGATGGCGGCAGTGCTACGCTTACCGCTTTGGGTGCGCAGGATTATACATGGACACCTCTTTTGGGCCTGGACGTAAGCATAGGTTCTTCCGTAGCGGCATCTCCGGCCGGAGTGACTACCTATACCGTAACTGGCACAGACGCTTTCGGTTGCGAAAATACGGCTACGGTAATGGTGTCTCCCATATCCATATTCACACCGGTTGCAACAGCAACTCCTTCAATAGCCTGTGCAGCCGGAGATCCGGTAACCATAGCGGTTACCCCGGTATCTGACGGTGCCGGCACCTTGTTTGAATATGAACTCAGAGATCATTCCGGAGCTGTAATTGCTCCCTGGCAAAGCGCGCCTTCATTTGTATTCACACCGGATTCGGAAGGTGACCTTTCTTATTATGTCTTTGTTAGGACAGCAGGTTGCACCGGCGCTTCAGATACCGGGTTTGTAAACCTGTTTTATGGCTTTTCTGCTGATGTGCTGACTGTGGAAGACGATTGCTCCGGGGCTAACAGCGCCATTGTTGTCAGTAATCCGCAGGGTGCGGCCGGCGTGGCGCCATCCACTTGGCAAAATGACTTTAACGGTACAACGCTTCCTGCCGGCGCAACGCTATACGGCAGTGCTGCGCTTACCGGTGGCAGGGCGGTTATAACGCCTTCTGCAACTTCGGTTAGGGGTGCTTTGGGTATTGAAAATATAGCAACGATCAATCCCCAGAGGTTAGAGCTTAGCTTTACTTTAACTGCCGATCAGCCTATTAATAACTATGGAACCGGGGGAGGGGACGGACTTGCCTGGAGCTTTGGTGATGATGCTAATTATTCTACTGCACTAACTAATGGGGCAGGCTCCAAACTGAGGCTGGTATTCGATGCAGCTAATAACGGTTCGGAAAATGGAAATGCTACGGGCATATACCTTACTTATGGTTATTCCGCCAATACACAAATGGGGCCTGGCTCCGCCGGAGTGTTAGCCTATAGTCCAAATGTATCCTGGAAAATTCAAACGGATAAACTGGTCAGCGTAGTAATTGATGAAGACAGTAAACTGACCATGACTTATGACGGCAATATTATTTTTGATGCAATCCAATTGCCTGCAGGATACGCTGCAGCAGATAAGTCTCAATGGAAACATCTGTTTACGGCCTTCACCGGCGGAGATGCCCTGCGTCATGCAATTGATGATCTGAATATTGCTTATATCAACCGAACTTTTGTTTACGGAATAAGTGCCGGAGGTTCCGGCCTGGCTCCGGTTGTCTGGCAAACATCAGATACTTTTGAAATCTCCACGGCTCCGGATTCCTTTGATGTATGGATTGCCTCGGGAGCGGATGCGGAGAATTGTCATAAGCTGCTGGGTACCTACCGGTTTATTCACCCCGTTGTTGTATCCAATGTGAGTGTTACCGATGTGACAACCTGTGGTGCGAATGATGGTGCTATTACATTGGAAGGATTAATTCCGGATGTTGCTTATGATGTAACGTACGTTAAAGATCTTGTCGCCCAGTCTGCTACAGTGACCACCGATGCATCAGGTCATTTAATTATGGATAACCTGTTGCCGGGGGCATATAGCAATATCGTTGTTTCTGTAGATGGCTGTTCCGGTACTCCATTGGGCCCGGTAATGGTAGCTACTCCGGTTAAACCGGCGATCACGGTTTCTGGCGGAAACCCGAACACGGATTGCAGTACCCCTAACGGTACCATTATCCTGTCTT
>CAZUSO010000094.1:0-8574 GCA_964622775.1 uncultured Taibaiella sp.
TGCTGATGGATGTATCGGGCAGGGTATTAGGCCGTGCGGGGATTGAAAGCAACGGGATTGCCAAATTCCCGATGGAGCATTTGTCCCAGGGCATGTACATTCTGAAGTACCAGGATGATGTGACAACACAGACTATCAAGGTGAACAGGAAGTAGTGTGAGGAAACGATAAGGTTGTTTCATAAAGCAAAGCCGTCCCGGATTAATTTTCGGGGCGGTTTTCTTTTATGGAAAATGGAGAATGAATGAAGGGGGAAAGGACGTTCATTGAGCCAGAAACGCCGACGGAGTGGCGGGCGTCCTCACCCACCACATAATAGTGAAAATACCAACGGTAGAAAATTGCGACTTCGTTGTAATGTGACAATTATAGCTGGACCTGACCGGTATGCAGTAACCGATCATTTTTATTACATTTGAGGCTCAATAACGGCTTTTGTGAAAAAAATCTATTTCTGTTTATTGCTTGCGCTGATAGCATCGGCCAGCGTATTTGCCCAAACCACTTACCTGCCGCTTAGCGCTGATGAATACGAATTGCTGGATCGGCTGGAAACCTTTTCGGGCGAACTGAACCCTGATTTTGTTTCTACTCTGAAACCGGTTTCCAGGAAGGAGGCCGTTGCCTTTTTAAGCCTTCAAAATAAATCGGCTACATTCGGACAAAAAAGCCTGAGTGCGATTGATCAATACCAACTTTCGCGTGCTTTATCGATCAGTGGAGAATGGATCGAAACGGCAGACGGAGACGATGGCGCACTGGATTCGAAAAATCCGATCCTGAAATATTTTTATCAGAAGCAGCCGGATCTTTTGCATGTCCATATGGATAATTTTTTCTTAGTGGTTAATCCGGTTTTATATCTTCAGGCTTCCTACGAACGTAACCGGGACGGCCTGGCTTATATCAATCTGCGCGGTGCGGAATTTCGGGGCAGAATCGGAAACCGCATTGGGTTTTACACGATGCTGGGGGACAACCAGGAAAAACTTTCCTCCTATATGGAATCCTGGCAAAGCCGCAATCAGGCTGCACCGGGGAATGATTATTATGCAATACGATCGGGCGTAAACGACATCTTTACGGGTCGGGGGTATTTCGATTTTAATGCCGTTAACGACCGCCTGAATGTGACCTTCGGCTATGATAAAAACTTTATTGGTGATGGTATGCGAAGCCTTTTCCTGTCGGACGTTGGCGCGGCTGCTACATTTTTACGGTTACGGAGCAAATTTTGGAAGCTGCATTATCAGAACTTATTTATGGAGCTGACTAGTGATTATATCAGGGGCTACGACAGAATCTTACCTAAAAAATATGCTACAATGCACCAGTTGAACGGGAATATTACCCGCTGGCTGAATCTCGGTATTTTTGAAAGTACTGTTTTTGCGCAGGAAAATAAATTTAATGCGGGCTATCTCATCCCCGTAATCTTTTACCGTACGCTGGCACAGGCGGCAGGCGGCACCGACAAAACCGCACTTGGCTTGAATTTTAAAGCTATTGCGTTGAAAAAATTACAGTTGTACGGGCAGGGATATTTCAACAGTATAAACATTAGCGGATTGGGAAAGGGAGACTGGAGCAACCAGTACGGAATCCAGCTGGGGTTGCAGTATTTTGACGCTTTTACCTTATCTAATCTTGATATTCGTGGGGAAATGAATATTGTACGCCCATTTACTTATGCGACTCAGGACAGCGTTTCCAACTATACGCATTATAACCAGGCGCTGGCACACCCTATGGAGGCTTCCTTTGCGGAATGGATCGTTATTGCCCGGTACCAGCCATTAAAAAAACTGTGCGTTACCACGAAAGGCATTATCGCCTCCCGCGGAACAGACAGTTCTTCTACAGTAAATTTCGGAGGAGATATTGCCCGGAATTTTGACAGCCGCACTACAGCCGATCATTACGGATTAATCAGCGGTACCCGCCTGAACAGTGTTTATATGAACCTGAATGTCGCCTACGAAATACGTCCGAATATCTTTCTCGAAGCAGGCGGAACCCATTTGCGCGGAAAATATGAAACGGGTGCCCGGATGGCCTCTTCCACCATACTTTACGGAGCGCTGCGATGGAATATTTCCCGGAAAGAATATGATTATTTTTAGGAGGAAAATACGATTTCTTTTTTTACAGCCACAGATGCAGTAATTAATGCTCATCTATGGTAATCTACAGTGAGCCCTATTCCGCATACAACAAATATTTCGAGCGGATTTTCCGGAATTGCTGCAAGCTGGGCTCCCAGCTTTCGCGAATCTCCGCTTCCGAAAGACCCTCGGTAATTTGTTTGCGCAGCACATCCGTTCCTGCTAATTTTTCAAAAAATGCGGTAAAGAATTTATCCTGCTCCGGGTAATTTTTATACACATCTATCAGCCAGCTCAACTGTAATTTCCCGTCAATGAGTTTCAACGCTTCTTCAGGGTTATCTGCGATCAACATGCCTTTGCAAACCTGCCCTTCCAGTAGTGGGGAAGATGCTCCGGGCATGCCTTTCGGGGTAAACGTGTAGGAATATTTTTTCAGCAGGGGATGTCCGAATTGTTGAAAGGGTTGCTCCGTTCCACGGCCTACGCTTATCGGCGTACCTTCAAAAAAGCAGAGCGAAGGGTAAAGGTAAATCGCAGTCATATTTTTCAGGTTTGGAGATGGCGGCACCGGCAGCTCATAGCTGCTGCGGTGACTGTAATAGGAACAGGTTACAACGGTAAGATCGAGCGCTGAAGGGGTTATCCATTTTTCCCCAATCAGCATCTTCGCATACTCTCCCGGAGTCATTCCGTAGATTACGGGAACGGGCTGCATTCCCACAAACGAGCGGAATTTCCGGTCCAGTACCGGCCCGTCCACAATAAAGCCTAATGGATCCGGGCGGTCTAATATCATTAATGGAATATTATACGCCCCACAGGCTTCCATCAGGTATTCCAAAGAAGAAATATAGGTATAAAACCGGGCACCTACATCCTGCAAATCATAAATCACTAGATCCACATCCTTCAGTTGATCTGCCGTGGGCTTTTTACGATTACCGTATAAAGAGATCACCGGCAATCCGGTTTCAGGATCATTTCCGTTTTTTACCAAAGCGCCCGCATTCGCCGTTCCCCGGAAGCCATGCTCCGGTGAAAAAATCTTTACCACATTCACCCCTAAACGCAAAAGCGTGTCCGGCAGTAAAACGTTATTTACTTCGGCTGTCTGGTTGACCATAAGCGCTACTCTTTTCCCCTGTAATGCCGGAAGGTACCGGTCGAAATGATATGCTCCGGGTTGTATCTCCGTGTCCGGTTGATAGCTGTTGTTTTGCGTATGACGCTGCGCCGGAGCAGCATAAAAACTTAATATCAAACATGATAAAATCAAAATCATTATTCGCATAATCTTCTTTTTATTCTGATGATTTTTCAAAAATAATATTCCATTTATTACTCAGCGCTCATCAAAAAACATTTCCGATGCAATAGCATCTGCAAATAGTTTTCCCTGTCGGCTGAGGATGAGGGTATCGTCCTTTTCCAGCATCTGACCCTGGCTGATAAATACCTCCGCCTTCGCAGATAAGGCCTTTTGAAATTCTACTCCGAACCTTGCGCCGGTGTGTTGCAAATTTAAGCCCCACATCGTTCGCAATGATGTCATGATATATTCATTCAACTGATTGATTGGGGAAAGCGATTCTTTTTCAAAAGCAAGCTTGTGCTCCGCCAGCAGACTTTTTATATACAAAGCATTATTAGCTACATTCCATTGCCGACTAACTCCGTTGAAGGAATGTGCCGACGGACCAATGCCCAGATAGCTGTTCCCGCGCCAGTAATTGGTATTATGAACCGCGTATTTCCCTCCTTTTGCAAAGTTGGAAATCTCATAATGTTCGTATCCGCCCGCTTCCATTTCTTCCATCAATATTTCAAACTGATCCGCAGCCTGCTGCTGGTCGGGGCTTCGGGCTTTGCCGGCTTTAACCGAATAAGCCAATGCCGTTCCCGATTCTAAAGTTAAGGCATAGGCTGAAATATGAGGGATATGGAGCATCTGCGCATAAGCAATATTTTTTTCCCAACCGGCATCAGACAATCCGGGCGTTCCATAAATCAGATCAATGCTGATATTGTCAAAGCCTGCATCCTGAGCGGCTTTGATGGCATAGTCCGCTTCCCCTGCATTGTGAGCGCGATGCATAAATTGCAAGTCATCGTCCCGGAACGATTGTATGCCAATGCTGAAACGGTTTACCGGCGTGGATTTCAGCGCTTGCAAATACTTTCGGTCAATATCATCGGGATTGGCTTCCAGGGTAGCTTCCTTTAAATGCTGATTGGGAAATGTCGTTTCTAATGCACCAAACAGTCGTTTCAATTCTTCCGCACTAAGCAGGGAAGGCGTGCCACCACCTAAATAAATAGTCTCCACAACTGCATCACCGAGGTAGCTGCGATTCAGGGCAATTTCCTTCTGCATCGCATCAAGCAATTTCTCTTTTTGGCTTAATGAGGTGGAAAAATGAAAATTGCAATAGTTGCAAGCCTGCTTGCAAAAAGGAATATGGATATAAATACCGGCCATCAATTTTTAAAGGCTAAAAATACGGTATCTCATTATCTTTGAATGGAATTTAACCTTGATATTTTCAAGGATTAAAGCTATTACACTCTTAATCGCACAGTAGTTGAATTGAAATAAAACGTCTGTGTAAGGCTTCGCAGCCGCGAAGTTCCTCTTAATCATACAGTAGTTGAATTGAAAACGATGAACACTTTCCTAAACCATAATGGCGAACTGATTCAGGCGGCGCATTTTTCCCTCCCCGAAAACGCTGTGGGAATTTTGGAAACGATGTTATGGGAAAATGGTCGTATTGCACTCTGGCCTTATCATGCCAGGCGCTGGCGCCACGCTTGCGAAAGACTGAAATATAGTACGGAACGGTTATCGGATGCCCTGTTGCTGCATGCCATCAGGGAAACCGTATATCGAAATGATCATGTTCCGGAAGCACGAATCCGTATGCGGATTTTTCCAGATTCGGGCGCTTTGCATTTTAATATAGAAACATTTCCCTTCCGGCCGGAAACTCATTCGTTCAAAACGGGATTTACACAGCAGGTTACTGCTTCGACATCTGCGCATTCGGGGATAAAGATGTTTCCCCGTACAGTTTATGATATGGCCTTGCAGGAAGCATATCAAAAGCAATGGGATGACGGGTTTTTGCTGAATGAATACGGTCGTGTAGCAGAAAGCAGTATCGCGAATCTTTTTTACCTAAAAAACGATACGATATATACGCCGCCCTTAACGGAGGGTTGCGTGAATGGCGTATTCCGGCAGTTTTTTATGGAACATCACCGGGTGATTGAGCAAGCCGTTACGCCTGATGAATTGTTATCGGCCGATGCCGTTTTTCTCACTAATGCATTGCGTGGAAAAATCAGGGTAGCATCCATCGGAGCGCATCATTTTCCTCAATGACAGCAATGCCGGCCTTACCGGTTTTTTGAGACAGCCCTGTTCATATAAGCTTATCGAAATGAACAAAGTGGTGTGCACACCTTGCAATCAGAGATTGCCTGCCACTGGGGCGAAGTCGAGAGGGGCGCCGGGTTGGATGTCCCACCCACTACATCATGACTTTTACGTGATACGTTCCACGATTGTTGTTGGCAAAAACACCAATAACGGCGTAAAAAGCCATGACAAGCAGGATTTTGTTAACGAAAATTTGAAATATACCCTTGTAATCAAAGATTGCTTCCTGCTCCTGCGTAATTTGGAGCAATGCCGAATGAGGGAAGATTCACGACAGTCAAAAAACTTACCATTAATTAATATAAAGGATAGTTAAATTTTATATTAATATTTTATAATCGTTTACAATTTACATAATTTGGGTTAGAATTCATAACGGGTATGCCGAAAACCGATTCAGAGTAGGCAAAAAATCTAATGTATGAGAAAATGTTATCTTTCGTTAGTTTGGAGCTTAATCCTGAGCATCCCTCTGACCCTGCAAACAGTAGCGGTTAGTGCACAGACAACAGTGCAAATTGGCATAGGCACATCAACCTTTGCCACGAGTAGCTCGCATGGCGGTCCGTACGGCAAATACTACACCGATGGGAAATCGTCATTCATTTACACAGCAACGGAGCTTGCCGATGCAGGCATTCCCAGCGGCGCGCTTATTACCGCGGTCGCATTTAATATCCCAACTGCATTGAACGGTGTCGGCACTGTTCAGAATTTCGGTATCTCAATGCTGAATACCACAGGAACGATATTCAATAATACTACTTTCCTCACAGGGCAAACATCTGTCCTGGACAATGCTGATTATACGCCTGTAACAGGCTGGAATACGCATACGCTGACTGCGCCCTTTACTTATACAGGCGGCGCACTTGTAGTAAATACCTGTTTTTGGGTAAATACCAATTCTACTTATACAAACAATGCCGGTGTTCAATATACTTCAACTACCAATGCAGAGCAATATTATTATTCCGACACTAACCCCGGCTCCTGTAGCCAGGCAACAGCTTCCGCGAGAAGCAATCAGCGGGCCAATATTCAGATAACCTATATAGTGCCTTCGCCTTGCACGGGCACACCGGATCCGGGCAATACGGTTTCCAGTGTTCCCGCCGCCTGTAGCTCTGAGAACCTGGTTTTATTCTTACAGAATCAATCTGACCTGAATCTTGCCTCCGGCCTGTCATACGACTGGCAGCAATCATCTGACGGCATCAGTTATACCTCCACAGGAGCTACCGGATCTGCCTATACCACTATACAAACAGCAGCTTCCTATTATCAATGCGTAGTTACCTGCTCCGGTGGCGGGGCAGAGACATCCACACCGGTATATGTACCGCAAACTGTCTGCTATTGCATGACTCCCAACTATAGTCTTAATACTTCGTATCCTCCATGTGCATACAACGCAGGAATAACGAATTTTACTTTTGCAGGTATTAATAACACTACGTCTTGTAACGGAACGGCTCCCTATATAACCTTTTACCCCTCTGAGATAGCCACAGTACAGCAAAGCGCTACCTACACCTTGTCGTTTACAGGCGGGCAGCCCAGCTATCTTACTTCATTCAATATATTTATTGATTATAATGACAATGGAAGCTTTGACGATGCCGGAGAACAAATAGTGGCCACCGGAAATATTGCCGGTGGAGCGCCTCCATATTCAGCAACATATACCGTGCCTCTGAATGCCCCTCTTGGGATGCACAGGATGCGGGTCCGGGCTGCAGATGCCGGTATCGTAAATTCTTGTTCTGATGATGGTGTAATAGGAGAAGTTGAAGATTACATGGTGAATGTAACTCCTCCTCCCGCATGTACCGGCACACCAGCCCCCGGCAATACAATTGCATCCACATCATTGGCCTGTGCCACTACAAATATTACTTTGAATCTGCAAAATCAAACACCGGGATCAGGCGTTACCTATCAATGGCAGGTATCACCGGACGGAACAGATTATTCCGATATACAGGACGAGACTTTGTCCACGGCAATAGTTACTCAAACAACAGATAATTATTATCGCTGCATGGTAACCTGCGATGGCAACAGCGCCTTTTCAAATCCGGTAATGGTCTATTATTCTATTCCTTGTTATTGTACCAATCCTGTATATACTTCAGGGGCGGGTTGCGACTTTGGTGTTTATCTTAATAATATAACTTTTGCCGGCATTAATAATACCACAGGATGTAACGGTACAGCTCCGTTTTATCAATACTACAACCAGTCAGCATTAGTCAATCCGGGCTCCACATACACACTATCTTTAAGCGCTGAGGGTACACCAGCTACGGGAACCTATTACACTGTTTATATTGATTATAATGATAACGGCAGTTTTGATGATGCTGGTGAAACCATCTTTATTTCAGGAAATGCGGTGATTACAAATCCCCAAACGACAACCATTACTATTCCTGCAGAAGCTAATCCCGGAACACACAAATTAAGAGTACGCGCTTCGTATAATGTCACCCCGGTTAACTCCTGTAGTTCAGACCAGTTATATGGCGAAGTAGAAGATTATAATATTCTTGTTTGCCTTCCGGTGACCCCGACAGTAGCATCAGTAACATCACCTGCTTATTGTGGTAATAATGACGGCAGCATTACCCTAAGCGGTTTAGATGCGAGTGCAGGCTATACGGTAAATTACAGTAAGGACGGCGCAGCGCAAACTGCGATGAGCCTGACATCTGACGGTAGCGGAAATTTAGTGATGAACGGTTTGGGCGCCGGCGCTTATACCAATATCATTGCTACCGCAAGCGGCGGCTGTATCGCAACTGCAGTTTCTGCTACACTTGATGAAGGCCCTCTTCCGGTGAATGTGTCCTCTACTACCGGCTTAACCACCTGCGGTGTTACGGACGGTACAATGACCATAAGCGGCCTTTCTTCAGGCGCCTCCTATACGATTGACTATAATATCGGTGTTGTAGCCCAGCCCACTTTTTCGGGTTCGGCAGATGTAAACGGTGAAATTGTAATGACCGGTTTAACGGC
>CAZUSO010000095.1:0-8406 GCA_964622775.1 uncultured Taibaiella sp.
AAAGGAAAACAAAAAAAATCACACAACCTAATAACTGTGTAACTTTTTTCAAAAACCATATTACGTAGCGAGGGAGTTACAGGTTAAAAGAAATAGCCGATACCTACGGTAAGCGTATTATACACATCATTTTTGAAATTAACCGTATTGGGCGTGATATAGCCATCTAACTTATCGCCCATCGCAAAGTTCACCCGGTAATTTAAGTTCAGCTTCAGCTTTTGCTGATTCCGGAATTGCGCTACAGGCAGGGTAATGCCGGCTTCTACCGGGATAACAGCATCCATCCCGGAATAATTATCAATGTACTCAAAACTGGCGTTTGTAAAAATATTGGCATCCACCTTACTGCTGACCATACCGATACCGGCGCCGACATAGAGATTGCCGAAATAGTATAATGCGGAATTAAACTTAATGTCTTTCAGGAGCTTCAGCGGCGAAAACCGTGCCACCACAACCGCATTAAAAATCTGGTTACTGAACCGAAGCTTCCCGTTAGCCGGGCTGGCATCGGCTTCGCCGGCCGACAATTTACCAATTTGCAGGTCTAATGCGAGATCCAGGTAATAAAGCGTTTTGTATTGTCCCTCCACACCAATAATATAACCTGTACCGATCGGACGCTTAATATCCGTATAGGGCATCGTAAATCCACCCGTCAGCAATACGCCGTATTTCGGATAAGGATTCATCTTGAAATAATTGCTTACCTGGGCCGCTGCTGCCGCATCATTATTCAGCAGGGTTTCCTGGGCGAAAACAGGCCATATTGCGCAGGAGCAGAATAAGAGCATCAGGGATGCAATGAGGTTTTTTTTCATAAAATGTGGAATGATTTATTTAAAAATTCCGGTAAAAATATAAAAATCGGTAATTATCCGGTAATGAGTATTCAAATCTTCTTCAGATTATTTACCGCCTGTTGTAATGTTTCCCCGCGCTTGGCAAAGCAAAAGCGAAGCAGCTTCCCCGAATATTCCCCGCTGTAAAAGGGGCTTAAGGGAATGGTCGCTACTCCATGTTCGATGGTGAGCCATTGCGCAAATTCCCGGTCCGGCAGGTCGGAGATTGCGGAATAATCAAACAATTGAAAATAGCTGCCTTGTGTGGGAAAGGGGCATTTGAAAGCGGTGTCCTGCATCAGTTGGAGTAAAAGATTGCGTTTTGTTTCGAGCAAATGCGTTGTTTTTTCCATAGCGCTCAGATCGGCTAAATACCAGGCTAATGCCTGCTGGGCAGGCGTATTGACACTGAATGCCAGGAATTGATGAACCATGCGAAAATTGTGCATAAGCGCCGGTGGAGCCACGCAATAACCCATCTTCCAGCCGGTATTGTGAAAAACCTTCCCGAATGAATATACGGCAAAAGCACGCCGGCGTAATTCCGGGAACTGTAGCACGGAGCGATGCCGGTTGCCGTCATATACCAAATGTTCATAAACTTCATCGGCGATAACATAAAGATCGTGCCGGGTAACCAACCCGATTAACTGCTCAAAATCCTCCTGCTGCCATATCCGGCCACAGGGATTATGAGGATTATTGAAAATGACAGCCCTGGTGGCAGGCGTAATGGCGGCAGCCACCCGTTCCCAGTCCACTGTAAAGGTTTCTGCCATCAGGGGAACCGGCACTGCTTTGGCGCCGAGCATTTGGATATTAGGATGATAACTGTCGTAGGCCGGTTCCAGAACGATCACTTCATCTCCCGGGTTCAGTAATGTGGCTAATGCCGTATAAATAGCATAAGTAGCGCCGGGCGTAATGGTAATCTCCGATTCGGGGTCAATGCTCACATGCTGAAAATGATGGATTTTTTTGACGATAGCTTCCCGGAGCGAGCGTAAACCCGGCATCGGCGCATATTGATTGAAGCCTTCGCCGGCGGCCTTTTGCAACAGCGGCGGGAGGGCGGGATCGATAGGAAAATCGGGGAAACCCTGGGAAAGGTTTACGGCATTATGCTGCGAGGCTAAGGCGCTCATGACAGAAAAAATAGTCACTCCGGTATCCGGTATATTGCGATTCATACATCAGCTTTTTGGCCTGCCTGGTTGGTGCCTGCCGGTTTTGGAATAAGATGGATATATCTGCTCAGGATATCTCAAAATAGTTCAGAATATGTTCTTTCAGTAAATCTTCCTGCTCAGCCATCGAGGTGGTCTTGACCGTATCTAATTCTTTATAATGCGGCCAGCCCTCTTCATCATAGCCCTGCAATTCATAAAAGCCGCTTTGGCTTAAGAGACTGCAAACGGCTATATGCATCAGATCCTGCTTTTGTTCCTTGGAGAATTTGATGCTGGGGATCCGGCCCCGGTATTCGTTAATACCGATGAGAAATAAAATAGCTTCCATATCCGGCGTTTTTCCAAAGCGCTCGGCCAGCACGGCTTCCAACTGATTCCATCTGGTAGCCCTGTTCTGATCCATGTCTCTCATGATTATGTTTCTGATTTGTGTTGTTCCTGCAATTACGAATGATCAATTACGAAAATAGATTCCTACGGAATGACAAAGTGGTGTATAACAATCATTCTCCATCTTTCACTATTCACTATTCATTCCCTCTGCTGTCATGCTGTAAGCATCTTTTTCAATTACGAATTACGAGTGATCAATTACGTAATCAGATTCCTACGGAATGACAAAGCGGTGCATAACAATCATTCTCCATCTTTCACTATTCATTCCCTGCTGTCATGCTGTAAGCATCTTTTCAATTACGAATTACGAATGATCAATTACACAATCAGATTCCTACGGAATGACAAAGTGGTGCATAACAATCATTCTCCATCTTTCACTATTCACTATTCATTCCCTGCTGTCATGCTGTAAGCATCTTTTTCAATTACGAATTACGAATGATCAATTACGCAATCAGATTCCTACGGAATGACAAAGCGGTGCATAACAATCATTCTCCATCTTTCACTATTCACTATTCACTTTTCATTCCCTGCTGTCATGCGGTAAGCATCTTTTCAATTACGAATTACGAGTGATTAATTACGCAATCAGGTTCCTACGGAATGACAAAGCGGTGTATAACAATCATTCTCCATCTTTCACTATTCACTATTCACTTTTCATTCCCTGCTGTCATGCGGTAAGCATCTTTTCAATTACGAATTACGAGTGATTAATTACGCAATCAGGTTCCTACGGAATGACAAAGCGGGTGTAAATTACGAATGATTGATTACAGCATTCTGCCGATAAGCTCATCTAAAGAAATACCTTCCGCTTCTGCCTTATAGTTCCTGATGATCCGGTGGCGCAGCACGGGCAGGGCAATTGCTTTTATGTCTTCTATATCCGGTGAAAATTTGCCGTGCAGCAGGGCATAGCATTTAGCCGCCAACACTAAATTTTGCGAGGCTCTCGGTCCGGCGCCCCAGGAAAGGTATTGCTTTGCCAGTGCGTTCTGCTCCTGATCGGGGCGGGTGCTTTGCACTAAGCGAACGGCATATTCCAGCACATTGTCCGGCACCGGCACACGTCGTACCAATTGTTGAAAGTATAAGATTTCTTCCGCGTTCATCGTCTTGGGCAAAGTGACTGTTGTGGTACCGGTGGTGCTGCGTACGATATCCACTTCTTCCTGAAAAGAGGGGTATTGTACCAGGATATGAAACATGAACCGGTCTAGCTGCGCCTCCGGCAATGGATAGGTACCTTCCTGCTCAATCGGGTTTTGTGTGGCGAGTACAAAGAAGGGCGAGGGCAGCTTATGTTCTTCCCCTCCGGCTGTTACGTTCCGCTCCTGCATGGCCTCCAGCAGGGAGGCCTGCGTTTTAGGAGGGGTACGGTTAATTTCATCTGCCAGAACGATATTGGCAAATACGGGACCTTTTATGAATTTAAAGCGACGGTTTTCATCCAGGATTTCCGCTCCGGTTATATCGCCGGGCATCAGGTCCGGCGTAAACTGAATCCGCTTAAAACTCAGATCCAGCGCATTCGCCAGGGTGCGCACCAACAGGGTTTTAGCCAGCCCCGGAACACCTACTAACAGGCTGTGTCCGTTACACAAGATGGAAATTACCAATTTTTCCACCACGTCTGTTTGCCCGATGATCACTGTTTTTATGGCCGAATGGAGTGTACTGTATTTTTGCTGGAGCGCTTTTACCGCCTCCACGTCTGATGAATAATCTATCATGATTCAAAATAAACCCTAAAACCTGATACTGCAAAACAAGCTTATCGTATCAGGCGTTTTTTAATGTTGTTTTAAAATAATCCGTTAATCTGTGCGTCCACCCGGCTGATTACCGTTGCGAAGTCTTCGGGGGTTCCCGCGAAATCCGTATGATCCACATCTATGACCAGCAGAGCGCCTTCTTTATATCTGCCGACCCAGTTGTTGTAATGCTCATTCAGTCTTTTTAAATAATCCAGCCGGATATTTTCTTCGTATTCCCTTCCGCGTTTTTGTATCTGATCCACTAACTGGGGAATGGAAGCCTTCAGGTAGATCAGCAGATCCGGCGGACGGATCATTTTTTTTATGGTTTGAAAAAATGCTTCATAATTCTCAAAATCGCGACCGGTCATCAGTCCCATTTCGTGTAGATTAGGAGCGAAGATATAAGCATCCTCATAAATGGTACGGTCCTGAATTACGGTTTGATTGCTGTTTTGCACTTCCAGCAACTGACGCAGCCGGTTATTGAGGAAATAGATTTGCACATGAAACGACCATCGGTTCATGTCCTCGTAAAAATCGCTCAGGTAGGGATTATGATCCACCATCTCAAACTGCGGAGTCCACTTGTAATGCTTTGCCAGCATCGTGGTAAGCGTGGTTTTCCCTGCCCCGATATTTCCGGCAACGGCAATGTGTTTTAATGCTTTCATTACAATGGACGCTGTTTACTGAACCTTCAAATTTATGGATTTATTAGAAGCCGGCGCTATGATAATTAATTCCGATGGCTTTTCTTGCCGCTTCAAGGGTTGCTGCGGCGCTGGAATGCGCCTTTTCCGCACCGGTTCTTAATATCTTGCTGATGAGCGCTTCGTCCTGCTGCAGGGCGGCTGCGGATTCCCGGATCGGCCTGATAAATGCGATCATATCTTCCGCCAGTTGTTTTTTCAGATCACCGTACCGGATAGTACAGTCATTATAATGCTGTTCAAAAGACTGATACGTTTCGGGCGATGCGGTCAGTTGCAGCAGTTGGAACAGGTTTTGAATATAATCAGGCTTAGGCATATTATGTTCCGTAGGGCCGGCATCAGTACGGGCTTTCATGATTTTTTTCCGGATGGTATCATCATCATCGGCTAAGTAAACCGTAGCATTGATGTTTTCGCTTTTACTCATTTTCCCATTACCATCGAGACTCATGATCTTCACGGTATTTTCATTAAACCGGAAAACATGTGGTTCGGGAAACAGCTCCGCCTGGTAGCGGGAGTTAAACCGCTGTGCGAAATTGCGCGCCATTTCCAGATGTTGCTCCTGGTCTTTTCCCACGGGCACTTTCACACCCCGGTGGATCAGGATATCGGCGGCCATCAGCACCGGGTAGGTCAGCAGGCCTGCATTCACATTGTCGGGATTCAACCGCACTTTGTCTTTAAAGGTAGGCACTTTCTCCAGCTCGCCTTTGTAGGCCAGCATATTGAGCATGAGGTAAAGCTCAGCTGTTTCCGGCAGGTCGCTTTGCGCATACAACGCTACTTTTTCGGGATCAATACCGGCAGCAATATTTTCCGCAACCACCCGGAATACATTAGCCTTCAGATCCTTCGGATCGGGATGCGTAGTGAGGGAATGATAATCGGCTACGAAGAAAAAGCAGTGATAGTTGTCCTGCATCTTCACATAATTATGAATGGCGCCGAAATAATTTCCCAGATGAAGATTTCCGGTGGAGCGGATACCGCTGACCACGATTTCTTTTTGTTGCATAAGAGGGGCAAATTACAAAGAAATAGAAAAGAAAATGAGCTGAGGCTTTTTTTGAGCGGAAAATCAGGTATTGAACGCATCTTTAGGCTGATTGGAGATTGGTTGTTTGCTATACTGCCTGTTTGTATTTTGAATGGCTGATAAGGAAGTGAGGATGGATTAAGGAGGGATGTACTGGAGAATGGATTTGCATTTATCAATAGGCCGGTAATTTTTTGTGCAGTAAAAGGGCAGCTATCCCCACTTATGGAAAAAAGATGACGGATAGAAAGAACAAAGGCATCAGACCTTTGTATGCTTAAACCAAAATCCAATGCCTTAAAAGTTGTAGAATCAAGGCTGGGTAAAGTTAAGAAGCCGGTTGCAAAATTTGTTATTCCGGATAGCAAATAGCCCTGAAGGAGCGAAAGGTCTGAATCTGAAGTTTCAAGGCCTTTTTACTTTTGTCAGCATTTTCCTTCCATTGTCCTGAGACTTTATGCTAAAGTCTCAGATTTGATTTCAGGAAAATGTATCGCTGATGGGTCATGCTTGCCAAACATGCTTAGCGTTACTACCGTTTCGATCTTACAATGTGTGGACACTTTCCCAACAGTGTTTTTATCCCTGCTTCGGTACATGTTCTTTAATTTAAAATCGTAAATTTGAACGTGTAAATAAAGAGCAGCATGGCAGCATATAAAATAGTAAAGCCATTTTTGAAATGGGCAGGTGGGAAACCCGGCTTATTTCAGACATTAAGCAGGCTTTGCCTACAGACATAATGCGGACAGATTTCACCTGTACTGAACCATTTGCAGGTAGCGTGCGGTACTTTTTTAGATGATAAACAATTTAAAAAAGCGGTCATTAATGACATCAATGAAGACTTAATAAACACTTACAAAACAATATCTTTAAAACCTGACGAGTTGATTTCAATTCTTGAAATTTTACAAAGGGAATTCCACGATTTAGAAGGCATTGAAGGAAACAAAAAACACTATTACTACCCCCAAAGAGCATTGTATAATTGTAATTTTAAAAAGACAGGCAGGAATAATGAAAAATGTGATTTCAAAGATTATAATGCTCTTGGTTTTGACACTGCCTAGTTGCGCAGCGACTTATAAAAACAATGAAAATAATAAAAAAACATCCGGCTATGATTTAAGCAAGCCGGATGTTGCCCTGGTTCTTCCTGACACATTGAGAGAAATTTCCGGTTTGACCGAAATTGACAGCGCAACCTTTGCCTGTGTTCAGGATGAGAACGGAATTCTTTTCATTTACAACCTCCTGGAAAATGAAATACAAAAGCAATACATCTTCAATATTGACGGTGATTATGAAGGGATAACACGAGTTGACAGCTCAATGTATATCTTAAGGAGTGACGGAACTTTATTTGAAATTTCAAATTACCAGTCTTCAAATTTCAAGCTGGCCACTTTTGCAACAGGTATTCCGGCAAATAACAACGAAGGACTATGTTATGACCCTGACAACAACAGGTTATTAATTGCATGTAAAGGAAAAATAGCGAAGGGTACTGAATACAAAGACAAAAGGGTAATTTATGGTTTCGACCTAAAGACAAAAAAATTGACACAGCATTCGATATTCGACCTCGACCTTCAAATTATTAAGCAATACGCTATTGATAATAAAATTAATCTTCCAACGAAGACCAAAAAAAATGGACAAATAACCGAGTCATTTATTAAGCTCATGACTTCGGCAATTGCCATTCATCCCATTACTAAAAAATTATACCTGCTTTCTGCCTCTGACTATTTGTTTTTTATTTTCAATATGAATGGAGACATCGAGCATTTAGAACTTCTGAATCCAGACATTTTCAACAAAGCCGAAGGCATTACTTTTTTAGACAATGGAGACATGATTATTACAAACGAAGGACAAGATAAAAAGCCGACATTATTGCGATTTAATTATAAGAAGAAATAAAAACTACTGCTAAACCATTATGCCGGATAGCAAAAAGGTCTGACGAAGCGGAGACCCTGAGCCGAAGGTTTCAGGGCTTTTTCCCGGCCGGTGTTCAGCGACTCTGTTATATGTGGTTTTTTTCATGTGGCGTAAGGTTTTTTGTCATCCCGAAAAAACGTGCCGTCATCCCGAAAAGAAAATTCCCGTTAGCTGTAGTGTTCAAGTGGATGCGTTCGGCGTTTCTCTGACTACGCCTCAGCGGTCTCTGACCGCATAGCATAACGCGACAGCCGGATGAAGAAAGATGGTCTATGAATTAACAGGGAGAGGGGCTAAAATTAAAATAGGACTATGGCGTTAGGGTTCCCTTTCATTCGGAGCATGAAGTCCGCTGCGACGTAGTCAGAGAAACGCCGAACGAGGAATCTCCCGGACGGGGGCGCGGGCATGCGCCTGGGAGATTCCTCCGCTTCATAAAATTTACTGCGCTGCGTTCCGTAAATTTTACTCCGGTCGGAATGAACTGTGGTAATTTCCAAATTA
>CAZUSO010000096.1:0-8210 GCA_964622775.1 uncultured Taibaiella sp.
ATCGTATTGCTGCGTAATCCGGGATTTTCTTTTCGGAATGACAGCACGTTTTTGCATATAAGCGGTCGTCATTCCGACCGGAGTAAAATTTACGGAACGCTTGCAGTAAATTTTATGGAGCGGAGGAATCTCCCTGGCGTTTGCCCGTGCTTCTGCATGGGAGATTCCTTCATGCGAAAATCCTGATCGTATTGCTGCGCAATCCGGGATTTTCTTTTCGGAATGACAAAAAACCTTACACCACATGCAACATTTGGAATACCCCCCTTTTACTATAGATGTCAAAAAAATGATCTTCCTGACGGATATCATATCGCCTCATGACGTTTGTCATAAGATTGCAATGCCGCTCAGAATATTTTTGTGAAAATTCTTTAAACAATCGGGTATGAGTGTGATGGTCATTTTGCTTGGAGCCAGCCTGACGGTAGGGCTGATATTTTTAGCGGCTTTTATATGGTCGGTAAAAACCGGACAGTTTGATGATGATTTTTCCCCGGCTCATAAAATTCTTTTTGAAAATACTACAGATACGTCTCCGGTAAACGATGATACTACAATCCATAATTAAAAAAATAAAACATCACAAAAGCAATGAGTACATCTCTCACTGGTTCCACTATGCAATTAGAAACCTTTTATTACGATAATAAATCGGTAAAATGGTTTGCCTACGCTACCGTATTCTGGGGACTGACAGGTATGCTTGCAGGAATAATGATCGCATTTCAATTGTATTTCCCTGTGCTGAACTTTAACTGGGGTCCCACCACCTTTGGGCGGATGCGCCCGGTGCATACTAATGCGGTAATCTTTGCTTTTGTGGGCAACGCCATTTACTGTGGTGTGTATTACTCTTTACAGCGGCTTTGTAAAACACGCATGTTTTCCGATTTGCTCAGCAAAATTCATTTCTGGGGCTGGCAACTGATCATTCTTTCCGGCGCCGTAACGCTGTGGATGGGCTTCACCAGCGGCAAGGAATATGCCGAGCTGGAATGGCCGTTAGATATTGCCATCACGCTGATTTGGCTGGTGTTCGGCGCCAATATGCTGGGCACTATTCTGAAAAGAAGAGAGCGTCATTTGTACGTGGCCATCTGGTTTTATATTGGCACCTGGGTGGCTGTTGCCATGCTGCATATTGTCAATTCTATTGCCTTGCCGCAGTCGTTCATGAAAAGCTATTCCTGGTATGCCGGCGTGCAGGATGCTTTAGTGCAATGGTGGTACGGGCATAATGCGGTGGCCTTCTTCCTTACAACACCCTTCCTGGGTCTGATGTACTATTTTGTTCCCAAAGCGGCAGAACGTCCTGTTTATTCTTATCGATGGTCTATCATCCACTTTTGGGCGCTGATCTTTATTTATATATGGGCAGGACCGCACCACCTGCTTTATACCGCTTTGCCGGAATGGGCGCAAAGCTTAGGCACCGTATTTTCCATTATGCTGATTGCTCCATCCTGGGGCGGAATGCTGAACGGCTTGCTCACCCTTCGCGGAGCATGGGACAAGGTTCGGGACAGCGCTATATTGAAATTCTTTGTTGTAGCGCTTACCTGCTATGGCATGGCCACTTTCGAAGGGCCGATGTTGTCTTTGAAAAATGTAAATGCCATCAGCCATTATACGGACTGGACTATCGCGCACGTGCATATCGGGGCATTGGGATGGAACGGGTTCCTGGCTTTTGGTATGCTGTACTGGTTGCTCCCCCGGATTTTTCAGACTAAACTGTATTCCAATAAAATGGCGAACACCCATTTCTGGATCGGTACGCTCGGAATTCTATTTTATGCCATTCCGCTGTATTGGGCTGCATTTACCCAAAGCCTGATGTGGAAGCAGTTTACTCCTGAAGGTATGCTCAAGTTTCAATTTATGGAAACGGTGTCTGTGATCAAATCCATGTATTTCCTGAGAGGGGTGGGAGGGCTGCTTTACATCTCCGGTGTTGTACTGATGATTGTGAACCTGTACAAAACCGTAAAATCCGGATCATTCCTGGCTAATGAAAAATCAGAGGCTGCTCCGCTACCCAAAAAATATGTGATCAAAGGAAAATCACACTGGCATAACCGGATCGAGCGCCGTCCCGTTCAGATGTTTGTATTTGCTTTAATAGCCGTAGCCATCGGAGGCATTATAGAAATGGTGCCCACCTTCTTAGTCAAATCCAATGTGCCTACGCTCTCTTATGTGAAGCCATATACGCCGCTTGAGCTGCATGGCCGGAATATCTACATCAGGGAAGGCTGTTACACCTGTCACTCCCAGATGATCCGCCCTTTCCGGGACGAGGTGGCGCGCTATGGCGATTATTCAAAGGCGGGCGAGTTTGTTTACGATCATCCTTTCCAATGGGGCAGTAAACGTACCGGACCCGACCTGGCGCGTATCGGAGGAAAATATAGCGATAGCTGGCATTTCAACCACATGTATGATCCGGCTCGTGTGACGGACGGTTCCATAATGCCGCGTTATCCCTGGTTGTTCACGGACAGGATTGACAAAATGAAAACGCCTGATATGATAAGGGTCATGCGAAAATTGGGCGTACCATATAAACGGGGGTATGAAGATGCGGCTAATGATGATTTGAATGAGCAGGCAAAAAAGATTCAAAAAAGCTTAGCTGACGACAAGCTGCATATTAATGAAAATATGGAGATTATTGCCTTGATCGCCTATTTACAAAGACTGGGAGCAGATGCCAAAAACAGTACACATACCGGTGAAAGATCACATATTTCTCAGAAATAACCGCATAAAAATATTATTATGAAACGTCCACAATAAAATTTTCATTTTTATTACACGGAGGAATGAAAATTTTATTGTGGTAAGTTCCATTCGTCCATTAACACAATAAATATTTACAGATGAAATTCATCAATTATTTGAAAAGTATCGAGGGCGTGGACATCTACCCGCTGATAACCCTGCTGCTTTTTTTCTTCATCTTCATACTGGCCTTAGTAATGGTTTTTTCTAAGAGCGACGAAACAATTAATGAGATTAAAAACATTCCGTTAAACGATTAATTCACGATGAGAAACATTCTTCCCCATCTGATGCTTACCCTTGCCGGCCTGTTTGGTTACGGGCTATCATACGCGCAGGAAGCTGTTCCGGCAGCAGCGCCTGCTGCTCATCAGGATTCCTTTTGGAATTCGGCACTCATGCAACCAATCTCACTGGTGATGGTTTCCATAATCATCCTGCTGTTTTTTGTCATTTTGATCATGGGTAAAATCCTGCAATTATCTTCCGCACAATATTTGCAAAAAATGCGAAAAGAACGTGCCGGGAAAACAAGCCTGTCTGCCATACTGTTGCTGACAATATTGCTGCCGCATACTTTATGCGCACAGGAGGCAGCGGAAGGAGTGCAGCGCACGGTATCGCAAACCATTGGCGGAATTTCGGAATCCTCCTTTTACCTGCTTTTTTCCATTATCCTTATAGAAGTCCTTACCATTCTTATCATGCTTCGCCTGTTTCGCATCACCATGCGTTTGGAAAAGCCCACAAAGGAATTCCGGAAAAGGGCCAAAGGGAAACACTGGCTGGAACGCTTCAACAAAACAAAAAGCGTAGCCGGAGTCCGTGAAGAAGATGTCAGCACGGGGCACGATTATGACGGCATTAAAGAACTGGACAACCCGGTTCCGCCGTGGTGGAAATGGGGCTTTTATCTCAGTATGGTTTTTGCGGTGGTGTATATATACCGTTTTCACATTGTAAAATCTGCGCCATTGCAACTTGAGGAATTGGCCATTGCTACCGAAGAAGCGGATAAAAAGGTTAAAGCCTACCTCGCAGCTTCATCAGACAATGTGGATGAAAACACGGTGGTATTGCTGACTAATGCTGCCGATATTTCAGCAGGACAGGTCATCTTTAGCGAGAAGTGCGCCTCCTGCCATGCACCCGATGGCGGTGGTATCATCGGCCCGAACCTTACGGATGATTACTGGCTTCATGGTTGCAGTATTCATGATATTTTTAAGACGATTAAATACGGTGTTCCGGAAAAGGGAATGATTTCCTGGAAAGACCAGCTTTCTCCCAAACAGATTGCCATGGTGGCCAGTTATATTCATGGTTTGAAAGGTGCGAAGCCGGCATCTCCAAAAGACCGGCAGGGTGAGCTTTGCTCCGATGGAGGTGCTAAAGAAGCGCCGCCTGATGCGGATTCCACAGGGTCTCCAGTTCCGGATGTCGCGTTGCAAAACGATAAATAGTCTGATAAATTAATTAGCCTGTACTGTATTAAACAATGTCGATAACACCATTTCATGCTAATCCCGACGATTTCAGGGATCACCTGACTACCATCGAAAGCGATGGTAGTCAAAAATGGATCATCCCAAAAATGCCGAAAGGGAAGATTTACAATATCCGTAAATGGGTCAGCTATTTTTATTATCTCCTTTTTTTTGCCACACCTTTTATTAAGGTTAACGGGCGCCCCTTAATGCTGTTTGATGTTACCAGCAGTAAATTTATCCTGTTCGGCTATATCTTCGGTCCGCAGGATTTTTTTATCCTCGGCTTAGTTACCCTGGCCGGCCTGATATTTATTTATTTGTTCACCCTCGCTTATGGAAGAGTGTTTTGCGGATGGATGTGCCCGCAGACCTTTTTTATGGAGATGCTTTTCCGCCGGATTGACTATTGGGTTTTAGGGGATGCGCCCCGCCAAAAATTGCTGCGGAATAAAAAATGGGATAGAGAAAAAATCAGCAAATACAGTATCCGGTATGGCTTGTATTTTGTAATCTCCTTTCTGATCTCCAATACATTTTTAGCCTATATTATAAGTACGGATGCTTTAATGCAAATGATCACCGAGCCGGTCAGTCAGCATTGGGGAGCCTTAATTTCTCTGCTGATGTTTACTTTCGTTTTTTTCGGTGTTTTTGCTTTTATCCGGGAGCAGGTTTGTACCAATATCTGTCCTTACGGACGCCTGCAAAGTGTATTATTAAATCAAAAAAGTATTGTCGTTGCTTATGATTACGGGCGTGGTGAGCCGCGCGGAAAATTTACGAAGAAAGAAGATTCCGGCTTAGGCGATTGCATTGATTGTTTTCAATGCGTACAGGTTTGCCCCACGGGTATAGACATTCGCAACGGTACACAATTGGAATGTGTGAACTGCACGGCCTGCATAGATGCCTGCGACAATATCATGGAGGCTGTAAAACGCCCGAAAGGTCTTATCAGATACGCATCAGAGGAAAATATTGCGGCAGGTAAAAAGGATGTGTTCAATTTCAGGCTTAAGGTATATACGACTTTATTGGGGGGATTGGTTTTAATGATCGGATTGCTGATTACAACGAGAAAGGATATGAACGGCGTAATTCTCCGGGCAAAAGGTTCATTATATCAGGAGCGTGGCGCAGACAGCCTGTTGAATATGTATAACATCAAGCTGACGAATAAAACGAATAAGCATCAGTCGGTTTCCCTGAAACTGCTTAATTCGGAAGGGCATATTGAATTAGTGGGGATTAGCCGGATTGATGTGAAGCCGGACAATGTGACCAATATGCCGTTCTTCATCATATTGCCGCGCAGCGCCATGCAGGACACGAAAAAAAATCTGAAAGTAGGGGTGTTTAAATCCGGAAAGAAAATTAATACCCTTCAGGCTACTTTCTCCGGTCCGATTCCGGGCTTTCAGTAAGTCGTGAATAATTTTAAAATGAAAAATAATATGCAGCATACACATCCAAAACAAAAGAAAACTTATGGTTTCTGGAACTGGGGAACCGGAATAGCTTTAGTTATTATTGCCGCTGCGTTGGCCATGTCATTCCTGGTTTATAAAAGTATGATGGTACGGTTCGATTTGGTGGAAGAAGATTATTACAGTGCGGAGCTGAAGCAAAATGATAAAACAAAAGCCATCAATAACGTGTATCGGTTATCTGCACCGCCGGAGGTGAAAATGTTCGCTGACGAAATAAATGTTCGGTTTCCGCAGGAGCTGATTGGCAAAAATCTGAACGGAAATATAAAATTCTATCGTCCTTCGGATATCAATCTGGATATCCGGATTCCCATTCATCTCAATGACCAGGGTTGGATGGTCATCAGCAAAGCGCAATTCAAATCCGGAACTTACCGGCTTCAGATTAACTGGACTGTAGAGCAGGAAGACTTTTATTATGAAGAATCAGTTTACATACCTTAATATATAAGTCATGATCACAATTACGCTTCTCGTTTCCGCATGGATATTGGGGCTTCTCGGAAGTTTTCACTGCGTGGGCATGTGCGGACCGATTGCTTTATCGCTTCCGATACAACACCTGAAGGGTTGGAGCAAAGGAGCAGGCATTGTACTTTACAATTCCGGACGAGCCCTGACTTATTCCGTCTTTGGTTTTATGCTGGGTTGGCTGGGCAGCGGTTTTTCATTTTTCGGATGGCAGCAGACTTTCTCCATTGTGATTGGCTGTATATTTTTAATTGCTTTTATACCGGCCATATTCCAAAAAAGGATTTTCAAA
Source organism: uncultured Taibaiella sp. (assembly GCA_964622775.1). Lineage (GTDB taxonomy): Bacteria > Bacteroidota > Bacteroidia > Chitinophagales > Chitinophagaceae > CAZUSO01. Next base: position 6,531 of record CAZUSO010000096.1, read on the forward strand.
AATTCCAGCATTACAAAATACTGGAATCAATTCATTATAGCAGGGCTGGCTAAATTATTTCACAGGAAAGATTCAGGCACGCTTTTGTTAATTGGAATGCTGAACGGCTTATTGCCCTGCGGAATGGTTTATATGGCCGCAGCCGGCGCTACAGTTACCGGTCATGCCTGGACCGGTGCAGCATTTATGGCAGCATTTGGATTAGGTACGATGCCTGCAATGGCGACCATGAATTATGCAGGCAATCTCATAAGTTTAAAGTTCCGTCAAAAGATACGTCTTGCTACACCATATATAATAGGGCTCATGGGTTTGATTTTTGTACTACGCGGAATGAATCTCGACATACCTTATGTCAGTCCGGCTCAGCATCATAATTCGGTATCTTGTTGTCACCCGCAATGAAGTAGGTGATAAATAAATACCTGAATTTTTACTGAACAATCCAATTCCGGGAAATATTCAATTACACTATACCTGCAAAAAAGACTACCATGATGTTGAATGATTCTGACAATATTAAATCATTAAAAGAGCAGCATTCAACAAGCAATATTCAGATAGCATTTTTGAGATAATTTGGAAATTGATGATTCTCCAGGATTACAAAGTCAAACGACAAGCAATAATCTTGAAGTTGATATAGCGTACAATGCTCATTTTAGTGCATTCATATGCTGGAAGAGTCAATAAAGAATATCCCTTAAAGTACAATCATTCGAAAATTGACCAATAAAAAAATTGTCAAAATACACCATGATTCATACCGATTCAATACTGTAAACCCATACTGTTGAAATTTTGAGAAAAGGGTGGGGGAGAAAATAGAAATGACAATGTGCGCATGTTTCTGAAAATCCATCTCTCATAAATTTGACCACTTTTTAAAAGTTGTCAAATTGCAGCGGATTTATACTGATTCAATATTCATCTTTTTCTAAAATTATAGTCAGAGGTATAAAGTGGATGTGCAGCAAATCAAAAATGACAACTATGAAGTCTTTCATTTTACCTATTGAACTATTCTGACAATAACGATGACTTTTCATTTTATTTTTACCATAATAGCTATAAGCATTCAAATAGATTAATCGTTCAGGAATGATTTGATTAAGAATAGTTGCTGCTTAGCTAAATTAAAATCATCATTCAAAGAGAATCAAATTTTAGTACAAAAATCATTCATTTTTTGTTTTGAATGATTAGACTAATAAAATTCTTTTCAGAAAAAGCATCTTAACTATCATTTTCTTTCAAGAGCGCATTTTGGAATGAGGTTCCGGGTTTGAGATATTAATCAATTCTGTTTAGCTCAAATTTAGTCATGATGATAAATGAATTTATATCCCGTTGTATCTCCCAGGCATAGTTTTGTTTTCTATTCCATTTCTAATTTTGAACACAATTGATAATTGTCGTTTTTGCTGAAAAGGCTATTCCATAAACCTAAACCGTAAAGTTTAATTCCAGCTATAGAATCAAAAGAAAAAGCGTTGAACCCGAAATACGGATTCAACGCTTTTTACATCGCTACGATTATTGGTCTAAGAAGAAACAGCACTCCGTTTCCGGATTTCAAAAACGAAGCGCTGTTCCTGTTATATTGGCCGGCGTATTTATTGCCAACCGGTTTGTGCAATTTTCATTGCTTAGTTAACCGATACTTTTTGAGGCTGGTAA
>CAZUSO010000097.1:0-7866 GCA_964622775.1 uncultured Taibaiella sp.
CATTGGGATATCGTTTTTGCCTGCAAAGATAATTATTAGCCTGACGGCTATGGTGTGTTCACCAACAATAAACATACGACGGTGTCATGAATTAGCTGAAATGAGATTCTAATGCAAACAGATGATCAATATTTTGGAAATGAACATCAATTAATTTGCGCTGCCAACAAATTCATCAAATATGCAATTAATGTCAGGTTAAACATATATTGTCTGCATTATCAAATTCTATAAAATTGATTATCACAACTTTTTCTGTTCTGCATTTTGACTTTTTCCTTAATGTTAGTTTAACTTCTTCAACAATGGAAGTATCGCTTTAGAAGGTAACTGTTTATATGTTGTTGTAGTATCCAATTGGAAATATTTAGCGTTCATTCCCTGAATAGAATCGATGGAAAAGCAGGATAAAAATTTGGATGTATTGCCATTAACCGATTGCAACATCCACATGTCATTTTTACTAATAATCTTCACAGAAACCGGTGTCGTTCCTTTTAGAAGTGATAAAGTAAGCGTTTCTACAGGTATCCCCCAGTCCATAATAAAGTAGTCTTTTCTGTCTTGTTCGGGCATCACCAAAACGCCCTTAGAAACATGATTTCCTTCGCAATATGACACGATAGCCTTGAGATTATTTAAACGATTATGGAAATATTGATATGCAATGCCAATTTTGACACCCACAACCAATAATAATCCTAATGCATAGTATTTCAATAATTGAGGGCCTGATTGCAACCCTCTATAAAGATAAACTAATGGCGATAGCAATACTATCCCTAACACCTGATACTCACTTTCCATATAAAACCATAAATTTCTTGGCATAGGATAGGGATAAATCAGGTTCAATAATATCCAGGATCCAAGTATTGTGGTGATGTATAATGACAGGTACCATTTCGACTTTTGTCTAAGCAACAGCAACATGCCGGTAATTACCGTAAGCAATACATAAAAATGCCAATTTAAGAGCAGTGCATAAAAATCATTAGCATGGGGAGATATAAACGAATTGAGAGCAGTTTTTATTTTTATATGCCGTACCGGCGCCAGTTTTAAATTATCATATCCGCCTAAGTTACTCAGTATATACTTAACACCTACCATTAACAGTATGCAGCCGGTTCCTATCCAGTCCTTTTTCCTAAAGGCTGACAAATTGCCTTTGTGTACTACTAAAGATTTAAACAACCAGATATATAATACCGGAATAGCTACTAAAAGATGCGATGAAATACCTAAAAACAGCATTATCGGAATACCCGTAATAGCCCAAATAGAAAACCTTTTACGAGATATGCTAAAATAATAATACCCTAAGGCCATAAATGACCAGGCCACGCCTTGATGCACTTCATTATTGGGCCAAAAAAACACATCGCCTACAAATAGTGTAAAGTAAGCTAATAACAACACACATAAATCATACTGTTTAAACTTTATGTATAAAAATGCATATACGGATGTAAAAAAAGTAAAAAAGCTAATATTATACAGAAACTGGATTTGAGATAAGCTGGCGCCTGACTTCATGCCCAGGACGGGGAACAAGTGTGTAATAAAAGAACCATAACGCATTTCTTGCACTACAACAGACTCTTTAACTGTCATTATATACAGCATCCAGTCAGGGTCCAAAAAAAACATGCGATCTTCCTGGAAAATAACGGTCAAAAAAGTCATTGCAATCATTACAAGCCCGCCCCAAAAGGCAAGGAGCTTTAGTGCCGATAGATCATGTGTTGCAGGCATCCGATTTTAAAATAATGAACGACAAATATAATCAAGAAATCAAATGGCATTTCAAAAAATGTTCGGCGTTCCTCCGGGCTATACCATAGCGGCAAATGGCCTCTGATTATAAAGTATTTATTAAAATAAAAAAGGTTGAAGCAGGGGAGATAGTGTTCGGTTGCCGCATGCTTTTGAAATATACCACAGAAGCCTGGGTATATTGATACTTAAAAGCGTTTCCCCTGAATCTGCGGTGCCCTCTCCTAATTTTTTCAATATTAATTAATCATTAAGTTTTGAAGAAAGGTGCCGTTTCTGATAGTTCTCTTTCTACTTTCGCATTCTGAAAATTCGTTTATGGGATTTAATAGCATTATCAAAGCCTTTCTGCCACAAGATAGGGTGTTCTACGGACTGTTTGAACAGGTTGCTGACAATCTTACCTCCATGTCGTCTGATTTTAAAAAAGCATTGGAAACAGACAGCTTTGAAGAACGGAGAAAATTATTCCTGAAACTGGAGGACGGGGAACATGCCAATGATGAACTGACTCACCAGGTATTCGTGGAGCTGGGTCAGAATTTTATCACACCTTTTGACCGTGAGGATATTCACTCTCTTGCGATTGCGCTGGATGATGTTGCAGATTTCATTTATGCATCATCCAAGAAAATCATGAATTATAATATTGATGAGATAGATGAATTTATGAAAGATATGGTGATTGTTATCGACAACTCGGTACGAACGCTGAGCAAAGCGATCAAGGAGTTGCGCAATATGAAAAAGTTACGTGCTATCACCGAAGCCTGTGTGCAAATCAACAGCTATGAAAACGAAGCGGATGATTTGCTGGAAGAGGGGATCAAGAATTTATTTTCGGGTAGTTATGAGGCGATAGAGGTGGTAAAGCTTAAAGATATTTACCAGGATATGGAAGTAATAACCGATAAATGCGAAGATGCATCCAACGTCATTGAAACTATCATTATTAAATACGCTTAAAATATGCTGCGTTACTTCGGCCGGGTTATTTCGGCCGGTACTGCATTTAAAGCTCCGGAATGACTTTTTTAATCATTATTATAGCATTAGCCCTGATATTTGATTATATCAACGGCTTTCATGATGCGGCCAACTCTATTGCAACAGTGGTGTCCACTAAGGTGCTGACACCTTTCCAGGCAGTGCTGTGGGCTGCGTTTTTTAATTTTGTGGCATTTTTTATTTTTAAAGATCATGGCGTAGCCAATACCATTGCGAAAACCGTTCACCAGGAATATATTACGCTCACCGTGATCATTTCCGGCCTTTTGGCCGCCATCGCCTGGAATTTACTGACCTGGTGGTTTGGTATCCCGTCCAGCTCCTCCCATACGCTTATCGGAGGGTTTGCCGGAGCAGCCATTGCTCATGCGGGAACATTCAGTTCCATAGAAACCAATACTATCCTGAAGATTGGGAGTTTTATCTTCTTAGCCCCATTGGTCGGGATGGTTATTGCCCTGGTCATTTCCATGTGGTTTCTAAATTCGTTCCGGAAGGGAATCGTGCCAAAACTTGTTTCCATTGCAGTTATCGTCAGCGCTATAAGTATGGCGAACCGGTTTATGGTTACCAGCAATGACAAATTGCTGGGGATTCGTGAAGTGGAGACTGTGGCGGATACCGGAGAAGGCTTATTGCTGAAAGAAGTGACCAATAAGGCTCCCGCGAATATGATGGGACTCAAAAGCAATGATATACTTTTAAGCATCGACAATATTGCCATTACAGACCGGGATCATATCAATAAGATTCTGCAGATTCATGAGTATGAAGATCCTATTAGCTTTAAGGTTTTACGCAACGGTACGAAGCAGGATATTCAGTCCGTTTATAAGCCGCGCTTTGCCAATCAGTTTTTTAATGTCATTATATTCGGTGAAAACTTCAAGTGGATACTCATTGCTTTCATTCTTTGCAGTATGTCGCTGTTTTCACTTTTTTTGAATCAACTCAACTATGCCCAGTCGGAACGGTGGTTTAAGCGGATGCAATTGGTATCATCGGCGGCATTCAGCATTGGTCATGGTGGTAATGATGCGCAGAAAGTCATGGGTATCATCACGGTTGCTTTAATCGCAAACGGCAATATCGCCACATTTGAAGATATGCCCAACTGGGTACCCTTAGCCTGTTATACGGCGATCGCCCTGGGTACAATGAGCGGCGGCTGGAAGATTATAAAAACTATGGGTTCACGGATCACAAAAGTAACCCCTTTCGAAGGGGTTGCTGCGGAAACTGCCGGTGCACTTACTCTGTTCATTACCGAGATGCTGAAAATCCCGGTAAGCACCACGCATACCATAACAGGCTCCATCATTGGGGTGGGCGCTACCAAGCGTTTGTCCGCCGTCCGTTGGGGTGTCACCATAAACCTGTTGTGGGCCTGGATCATTACTATTCCGGTCAGCGCATTAATTGCCATGGCTTTCTTTTGGATACTGAAACTACTGGGAATGCACGCGTAAATCGCTGTTTTTTTTACCAATGTCATCACCTGTTATACATCGCCGCTCATCACAATGCGACAATTATACACTGCTCTTTTAAGGGGTTATGCTGAAATGTTACGTCTGGTTGCAGGTGAAATTTGAAATATAGGCTCAAATAGTCTCATTTTCATCCCTTATACTGAAATACACAAACAGATGTTTCCTGTACTCAAATTCAATTTTCAGCCGTTATCTTTGCAACTTTCATTATGGCACAAGACAATAAATTGCAAGCGATCATCGCTCATGCAAAAGAATACGGATTCATTTTTCCTTCCAGCGAAATTTATGACGGCTTAAGTGCCGTTTATGACTACGGACAATGGGGTGCAGAGCTTAAACGCAATATCCGGGATTACTGGTGGCGCAGTATGACGCAGATGCGCGAAAATATCGTGGGCATTGATGCAGCCATCTTTATGCATCCTACTGTTTGGAAGGCCAGTGGCCACGTGGATAACTTCAGCGATCCCATGATTGATAACAAAGACAGCAAAAAACGCTACCGGGTAGATCATTTGATTGAAGGCTATGCGGAATCCCTGCCGGAAGAAGAAGGAGCTGCTTTAATATCGGAGATGGAACAACTGCTTGCGGAAGATGGTTTTGCAGGTTTGAAAAAACTGATCGAAAACCGTAAGATAAAATGCCCGGTCAGTGGCACCGGTAACTGGAGCGATATTCGCCAGTTCAACCTGATGTTTTCTACGGAAGTCGGTTCGGTAGCCGATGATACCAGTAAGATATATCTGCGACCAGAGACAGCCCAGGGCATATTTGTAAACTTTCTGAATGTGCAAAAAACCGGAAGAATGAAAATCCCCTTTGGTATTGCCCAGGTGGGGAAAGCCTTTCGCAACGAGATTGTGGCACGCGGCTTTATCTTCCGCATGCGCGAATTTGAACAAATGGAAATGCAGTTTTTCATCAAGCCCGGCACCCAAAAGGAATGGTATGAATACTGGAAGGAAGAAAGGAGGAAATGGCATTTATCATTAGGTATTGCGCCGAATCATTACCGTTTTCATGATCATGTGAAGCTGGCGCATTATGCGGATGCAGCCTGCGATATAGAATATGATTTCCCGATGGGATTTAAGGAAGTAGAAGGCATTCACTCCCGTACGGATTTTGATCTTTCCCGTCACCAGGAATTCAGTAAAAAGAAGCTGACCTATTTCGATACGGAAATCAATCAGCATTATATTCCTTATGTAATTGAAACCTCTATCGGACTGGACCGGACCGTAATGATGATCTTAAGTGAGGCCTACGAAGAGCAGGATCTCAGTACGGATGAAAAAAAGGACAGCAGGGTGGTACTGAAATTTACGCCAAAGCTGGCGCCGGTTAAATTAGCGGTGCTCCCACTGACCAAAAAAGACGGGCTGCCGGATATTGCGCGGGAACTGATGCAGGAATGTATGCCGCATTTCAAGTGCTTTTACGAAGAAAAAGACACCATTGGTAAACGATACCGCCGGATGGATGCATTGGGCACACCATTTTGCATTACCATCGATCACCAGACGAAAGAAGACCGCACCGTCACAGTTCGTTACCGTGACACTATGTTGCAGGAGCGTATCCCTATAAGCGAAGTAAAGGCGAGTGTCCTCGCGGTAATATAAACGGTTTTATTTTTTAAAAGAAACGCAAATTGTGGTGGTGTATCCAAATTATCATCCCTATAGTTGTTAATACGACAAACAACATGACATCACGACCGAAATTAAAACTATGCAGCGCAGCGAAATGATTTTAATGGAGTGGAACATTGAAAATCGGCAAAGCCCAATCTCCCGGCAGGTCGTAAGGTGGCGATATGAAAGGGGGCTATTCCAAATCAGTAGGAGATCGCTCTATGCGTAAATTCTGATTAGATTACTGCATAATCCGGAATTTTCTTAGTCGTATGGTACAATGATTATCAATATATTAGAAAACATTTCATTGACAGGCATGAAGGAATCTCAAAAAACAACAATTGTATTGAGATTCCTTCGCGATGCTCAAATGATCAGGAGATTGCTTCAGGCCTTCGCAATGGCATCACATTTTTTGTGGCACAGACAGTTTCAAGGGTGTGACCACCTGGAATCCACCCTTGCATAATTTTATGTAACACGCAGGATAATTGTTTCCTAACTTCGCACCCGGTTTAAAAAGCATAAATTTGACAGGTAAGATAAAAGTTTCAGCGGTCAGCTATCTCAACACCAAACCGCTGCTGTATGGTATCGCCCATCACCATGTCCGGGAACAGATTGATCTCAGGATAGCTTATCCTGCGCTGATCGCTAAAGATCTGATTGCGGATCGGGTAGATGTCGGCTTAGTTCCGGTTGCGGTTATTCCTCGAATTCCCAATGCCCGTATTATTTCCGATTATGGCATTGCCGCAGATGGCAAGGTGGCCTCGGTTTGTATCTTTAGTCATCAGCCGATTACGACAATTAAATCGGTGTTTCTGGACTATCAGTCCCGCACTTCTATCCGGCTGGCACAGGTATTGTTAGACCGGTATTGGAAGCGCACCATGAATTTTCTTCCGGCACCTGAAGATTATATCGACCGGATCCAGGGCAGTACAGCCGGAGTCATTATAGGCGATCGTGCTTTAGCGGCATTAGATCGTTTCGAATATGTTTACGATTTATCAGAGCATTGGAAAAAGTTCAGCGGCCTGCCTTTCATCTTTGCGGCATGGGTTGCTAACAAAGATCTGCCGGAAGAATTTATCCGTAATTTTAATGAAGCCAACGGGCTTGGCCTGCAGCATTTAGATAAGGTCATTGAGCAAAATCCTTACCCGGCGTATGACCTGAACGAATATTTCCGGCACAATATTCATTTTTTCCTTGATGAGGATAAACATAAAGGATTGAATCGCTTTTTTAGCGAAATTGCAGGATAACCTGTTTTTAAAATTCAATAACAGCTCATGGAACAAAAGATTCGATCAATACTGGAGGCCTCGATTGCCGTGAAGCAGCAAATTATTCAGGACAGCCGGATGATTGCAAACCTTATTTTGATAAAGGATAAAATGGCGCATGCCTTCAGGGACGGGAACAAGGTATTGTTTTGCGGGAATGGTGGCAGTGCCGCAGATGCGCAACATTTGGCTGCGGAATTTTCCGGTCGTTTTTATACCGACAGAAACCCACTGCCTTCCGAAGCGCTGCATTGCAATACTTCATTTCTGACTGCAGTAGCTAACGACTACGGCTATGACGTGGTATATAGCAGGATGCTCAAAGGGATTGGAAAATCCGGCGACATTATTGTTGGGCTCAGCACTTCCGGCAATTCCAAAAATATCCTCGCGGCATTTGAGCAGGCAAGAATAATGAATATCACCACGGTCGGGTTTACGGGAGCAGGCGGCGGCAACATGAAGGAACTGAGCGACATTCTAATCGATATCCCCAGCACGGATACGCCCCGCATTCAGGAAAGCCATATCACGGTGGGCCATATCATTTGTCAGCTGGTAGAAGAAGAGCTTTTTGGAGGTGCGACTTCAATTATTAATAAGAGCATAAATTAGTATGTAATATAAAAAATTTGAGTTACCTTTGTA
>CAZUSO010000098.1:0-7597 GCA_964622775.1 uncultured Taibaiella sp.
ACCCGGAATGACGATACCTTTTACATTCGGGAGATTGCTCCGGTGCGACAATTTGCGATGCATTCTGATGAACTTCTTTCCAAACCCGTAGGGCAAAAATTGTACTTTTGTGCCACATAATAAAACGACAATTAATTTTACCCAATGAATAATTACGAACATACTGTGGCGGAACGCCTGATGCGCTATGTACAAATTGACACCCAAAGCGATCCTTCATCTTCTACACAACCCTCTACGGAAAAGCAAAAGGATTTAAGCCGCCTGCTGGTGGAGGAGCTGAAGACTATCGGCATTCAGGATGCGGAACTGGATCAGCACGGTTATGTATATGCTACTATTCCCGCAACGGTAAGTCATAAGGTCCCGGTGATTTGTTTTTGTGCCCATGTTGATACGGCTCCCGATTGTAGCGGTACCGGTGTGAAACCGATACTCCACCGTGCCTGGAACGGTGGAGATATTGTATTGCCTGATGATCAAACCATCATTATCTCCGGCGAAAACCATCCTTATCTCAAAGAGCGTATTGGTGATGATCTTATCACGGCTTCCGGAACCACACTTTTGGGAGCGGACGATAAAGCCGGAGTTGCTGTCATCATGGATGCCGCACAATACCTGATGCAGCATCCGGAAGTGCCTCATGGCGCTATTCGCATTTTGTTCACCCCGGATGAAGAAATAGGGCGTGGCGTCAATGCGGTGGATATGAAAAAATTAGCAGCCGATTTCGGCTATACGTTGGACGGCGGTGAAAGAGCACATTTAGAAGGTGAAACATTTTCTGCAGATGGCGTAACGGTAATATTTCACGGCGTAAGCGCACATCCCGGTTATGCTAAAGGCAAACTGGTGAATGCCATCAAGATAGCCGGCGCTTTTTTGGATGCATTGCCTAAAGATACCTGGAACCCGGAAACTACTGATGGCGTGGAGGGGTTTGTGCATCCGGTACATATTGAAGGCGGTGCGGAAAAAACCATGATACAATTTATCATCCGTGATTTTGATACCTCACGACTCACGCCATACGAAGATCGTCTGAAGCAAATTGCAGCCGATACGGTTGCACGCTTTCCCGGCGCCCGCTTCGATTTTGAAGTTCGGGAACAATACCGTAATATGAAAGAAGTGCTGGATCAAAACCCGCATGTATTGGCATTTGCGGCCACTGCATTCCGGCGTGCGGGCCTGGACCCAATGTCCAGGCCGGTTCGTGGTGGAACCGACGGTTCGCGGCTTTCCTTTATGGGGCTGCCTTGTCCAAATATCTTTACGGGGGAAATGGGTATCCATTCCAAACAGGAGTATTGTAGCGTTCAGGACATGCAAAAAGCCGTAGAAGTATGTGTGCATTTAGCGCAGGTGGTTGCGGAATGATTGGAGCATTATCTGTAATCTGAGACAGGGAGGCACGGTTCCCCTTAGGCAGTAGCATTTCCTTTGGACTTAAAAAGAAAAAATTACATATTGCAAAGCAATTTTATTAGAGTTTCCGCATCGAGCAATCTCCGGCTGCGTTTAGAATAGCGTCCCCGGTTGGCACGCGAATCATAGAATAGAATACGCATACCCGCGTTGCTACGCTCTTTGTCGCACCTACAACCATAGGTGCGATAAGAAATGTGATGCGTGCAGAAAAAGCTCCGTTTACTTGAGTAAATTTCTGCTGATTACGATTTTTTGCACTTCGCTGGTGCCTTCATAGATCTGGGTGATCTTGGCATCACGCATCAGCCGCTCAACGTGAAATTCTTTCACATAACCGTATCCGCCGTGTACCTGTACGGCCTCATTGGTTACCTTTTGGGCAATCTCCGATGCATACAACTTCGCAATAGAACCGGCTACGGTATAGTCAAGATGCTGATCTTTCAGCCATGCGGCCTTCAGGCAAAGCAGACGTGCGGCTTCCACTTGTGTGGCCATGTCGGCCAGCTTAAAGGCAATAGCCTGATGGTTCATGATTTCTGTACCGAAAGCCTGGCGTTCTTTGGAATATTTGATGGCCAGTTCCATGGCACCACTGGCAATGCCCAGTGCCTGTGAGGCGATGCCGATACGTCCGCCGGCTAAGGTTTTCATGGCAAATGTGAAGCCAAATCCATCATCGCCGATGCGGTTTTCTTTGGGTACAATCACATCCTGGAAGGAAATGCTGTGGGTGTCGCTACCGCGGATACCCATTTTATTTTCTTTGGCGCCTATCGTAATGCCGGGCGTATCCTTGTCCACGATAAAGACATTGATGCCTTTATGTTTCTTCTCCGGGTGAGTATGTGCAATCACTAAATAAGTTGAGGCGCTGTTCCCGTTGGTAATCCAGTTTTTGATACCGTTTATTACATAATGATCGCCTTTGTCCTCTGCTGTGGTACGCTGGGATGTGGCATCTGATCCCGCTTCGGGTTCGCTCAGCAGAAAAGCGCCGATCTTCTGTCCGGTGGCTAAAGGCACCAAATATTTTTGTTTTTGTTCTTCAGAAGCATACATCTCCAGACCCCAGCATACCAATGAATTGTTCACACTCATCACGACGGAAGTGGAAGCATCCACTTTGGAAATTTCTTCCATAGCCAGCACGTAGGATATAGTATCCATCCCCGACCCTCCGTATTTTGGATCAACCATCATGCCCAGAAAGCCCAGATCACCTAATTTTTTGATTTCCCCGGCGGGAAAAACTTGTTTGTCGTCCCGCTCAATTACACCTGGCAATAATTCCGTTTGTGCAAAATCACGTGCGGCTTTCTGAACGGCTGATTGTTCTTCACTAAGTTCGAAATTCATAGAATAACTGTGGTTTTTAATGCTGCAAAAGTAAGGTTTTGGTAAACAAATGCAAACAGGGATTATTTTTCCTTATTAAAAAGGGTAACGGCTTATATTGAAGCTTTTGCGCTATATTTGAGATCACTGCTTCGGTTGAAAGTTTCCGGATATAGGCCGACACTTCACAAAGTACCAGGCCGTTTACTGCAATGTTTGAAAAATTTAAAGCATATGAGAAAAATTTATGTAAAAACTCTGCTGATTATTACAATCGTTTGTATCTCCAATTTTGGATTTAGTCAATCAAACGAAATTAAAATCAAATTTATCGGAAATTGTGGGTTATATCTGACTGATGGAAATCTAAATCTTTATGTTGATTTCCCTTATAAATCTGGTGCATATAAATATATGGAGTATGACGACTCCGAATTGAAAAACATAAAAGAAAATGCTGTATTTCTATTTACTCACCGACACGCTGACCATTATTCTAAAAAGCTTGTCAAAAAAATTAAAAAGAAATTTGGTGGAAATGTGTACGGAAATTGGAATACGGACAAACTTGAAGAATTGAACAATGCGACCACTGATTTTTCAATACAACAATTTAAAACATCTCATAAATTCACTTTTAAGCATTATTCCTATGTAATAACCTGGCATGATAAGACAATTTATTTTTCCGGAGATACCGGGGACCTGGAGGTTGTGGGTAAGCTAAAAGATATTGATTGGGCTTTTGTGAATCCGTGGTTATATATGAATGCGGAAAGTGAAAAAATTAAAATTGATGCGAGAAACTTCGGAATGTATCACTTGTATCCGAACCAAAAAACTGATGGAGAAATTCCAGGTAATCTTCTGATATTAAAAAACCAGGGAGACATAATAACAATTCCATACTAAGAAAAAATACTGTAGTTAAAAATATTCAGCACAACAGAGGAAAGTCCTGAAGTGGGAGTCCTTGTGTGTTGACGGGGCCTTTTGCTAATCTGTGTTTAATCGAAAAGATGATTAACTTTCTACCTGTTGGTATTCCGTCACCAACCACATTACCAAAAAGCAAGGAATTGCAAAATAATATACTATATCAAATACAAAACAAATGGCATTGTAATTGTGAATGTCTTCGATACAAGACAAAATACCGTAAAAATATTAACAGCAAAACCTTGAAATACCGGCATTGTAACAATATCATCAAACGATTCGCTCGTGCTCGCGCAGCCAGCGTTCCGGAATCTCGTCGTTGGAGGCGCTGAGATAATCCTTATAAGAGCAGGGTATATAGGTGTCGTCCATAAGTTGCATCCACCAGCGGCCGGTACGTTTGCTTTGCAGGAAGCGTGCTTTGTTTCCGGTGAAAGCCAGGTCGAAGCTGCGAAAATCTTGTGTTTGCGTTAAGGTGGATTCCAGTTTCCGAATCCGGTAACCATCCAGGAAATACCATATCATCTGGGCAATCAGCTCAGCGCCGGTATGATCGGCATCATTTTCGGGGTAATAGCCATAAATGCCCAGCGAATTTAAGTTGGGGCTCATTCCCGCATAGCGTATCAGCTGGCACATCTCATCGCCGAACAAGCCGTTAGGAGAAGCGTTTTTGAGAAATGGCGCCTCGCTGCGACGCAGCGCATTCATGTCCACGCTAAGCATGCTGCACCGGCGCAATACCGGTTCTATATCTTCCAGATCTTCTCTTACACGCCCCAGGCGATAGCAGTCGAAACGCAATTTGTCCAGCGTTTCCAATAAAATGGGATTTACATAATAGCTCTGAAAGGCGATATGGGAATAGTTTCGGATGTAATTAGAAGGGCCGGTCAGCAGCTCCATCAGGTAATTGGTGTCATCGGTATTTTCTCCTTCATTCAGGTCGATCAGCATGTCAATAACGGCAATGTCTATAGTTTGCTCCAGCTTCCGGAAAGCCTGATATTGCTGTAGGGTAAGATCCTGCGAACCACCTAAAACAATGACTGCTTTTCCCGCTTTCTGCAGATCATTCAGCACGGCGCTGAGCGCTGCTTTTGAATCTTCGGGACTGAGCCCCTGAAGCAGGTTGCCTGCATCGGCCACACTGATGTCGGTATGCCAGTTATACATACGGTATAAGGCTTCCCGAACGGCATCAGGAGCATGACTGATGGTGCCGGTATTACGATGGCCCCGTTGCTCTCCACAACCTACAATAACAATATCAGACGCTCCCCAGTCCGGGCTGGAATCAGAAAGTACTTCTATGCTTTTCCCGATTTGTAAAGGCGAGAGCTGGTCGTTTTCCCCAAGCGTTGCAAAATGTTTTGCTGCAAAAAAGCTGTCTAGGCCGTTCATTGATTATAGTCAGTATTATAGAGTTTGATCAATACGCCTCAAATGTACGATTTCTTTGGAGCAGAAAACAAAGGTTGTATTCCAGGCAGTGTTCTGAATTGTGACTTATTTTGAGATGAACGATGTGTTATTCAGGATGTTAGCCACCCCTGATAGATGTGTGCTCCGTTTGATATTTTTACCAATAAAACTATACTACTCACAGGACATTTTAGGAATTTATTTTTGGGTAAAGGAGCAAAAAATGTTCCCCGCAGATTACGGGGGATTGACGCAGGTTTTTGTTCTTTTTAGCTATAGTCAGCAATATTTGGGGGCTATTATTATATTTTCTACCGTACATTTTAAGCATTTGCTTTCGCTCAAAAGTGCAGCAGGTAAAATGAGAGATTGCGCTGTACTGAAATACTGAACTGATTAAGCATAATCCCGAATTTATTTTTGTATGACATTCTCTAACCTTTCAGCCGAAATTTCCTGGTACATTAGCCTGTTAAAAAACAATCCAAACCGGATTTTCATGCTACGGTTAATCCAGGCCTGCCTTGTTTGTATGCTAAAAAAACATGAAAATGAATACCAATAATTTTACATTTTGACTTTTTACTTATCCTGCAATCAGTAACCTCGTCCACCCTTCTTTTCCATATAATTCAGAAAGGCGATATTGGCCACTTTATTTCCGCCCGGAGTAGGGTAGTCGCCTGTGAAATACCAGTCTCCCTTATTTTCCGGGCAGGCGGCATGTAATCCTTCTATAGATTGATAGATAATGTCCACTTCGGCATGCACATCATCGGGTCGCAGCATTTCCGCTATCTTTTGGCTGATTTCATCAGGCGTAAAGGTCTTGTATATGGATTTTACAAAATTCTGTTCCTGCAAGGTGCCATGCTCGCGGGCAGCGTTACAGTCCATATAAGTTTCTGTAAGGATATTGGTCATGTCCCGGTCTTTCAACAGCTCTACGGCAGCCTGGAAGGCAATGAAATCGCCCATCCGGCTCATATCAATGCCATAGCAGTCCGGGTAACGGATCTGCGGTGCAGAAGATACGATAATGATGCGTTTGGGACGCAGACGGTCCAGCATCCTGATAATGCTTTGCCGGAGGGTAGTGCCGCGCACCACGCTGTCGTCAATCACTACTAAAGTATCCCGGTCAGCCTGAACCGTTCCATAGGTAATATCATAAACGTGCTGCACCATTTCATCCCGCGAAGCATCTTCCGTGATGAAGGTGCGGAGCTTTACGTCTTTGATAGCCACCTTTTCAATACGCACCCGGCGGTTGATGAGCTCCAGCATTTCCGCATCCGTCATGGAGTTTTTATTCTTGACGATGCGTTGCACCTTGATCTCGTTCAGGTAGCTTTCCAGCCCTTTGATCAGCCCGTAAAATGCGGTTTCCGCAGTGTTGGGGATAAAGGAAACAATAGTATTTTTAAGATCGTTATCGATGGCCTCCAATACTTTAGGAGCCAGGTTGGCGCCTAATCTCATCCGTTCCCGATAAATATCGGCATCGCTTCCCCGGCTGAAATAAATCCGTTCAAAGCTACAGGCTTTCTTTTCACCTGGTTCCAGTATTTGGGTTTCCGAAAAGCTGCCATCGCCTTTTACAATGATCGCATGTCCGGGTTGCAGCTCTTTAACCGAATCCTGAGGCACATTAAAGCCGGTAATGATAGCCGGCCGTTCGGAGGCTACCACGACCACTTCATCATCTTTATAGTAATAAGCCGGGCGTATGCCATGCTTGTCACGTAATACAAAGCTATCGCCGTTTCCGATCAGGCCTCCGCAAACATATCCGCCGTCAAACTTTTCGGCGGCTGATTTCAGCACTTTCGCCAAATCCGCAGACTGCGGGGAGCCGGCATCTTCCTGGCAGAGAAAATGGTAAACGGTCTCGATCATGGCGCCCAGGTCGCTTTCACGAATGGTGTCGGTCGGGTCGGATTTCAGGTAGCGGAATAATTCTTCCGTATTGACAATATTAAAATTCCCGGCCATGGCAATATTGCGGGCGGGATTAATATCAGATTTCACAAAAGGGTGACAGAATTTGACACTGTTTTTTCCCTGGGTGCCATACCGCAGATGCCCCAGCATAGCCTCGCCCATAAAGCGGAGATACCCCTTCATCAGTCCCGGATAATTGCGAAGCCCCGGATACATCCGTTCCAGTTCCGTCATCTCTTCATGCACGGAATTGAAGATTTCTTTAATGGCGCCCGGACCGGAAATACGGAGGCGGTGCATGAACTGGTAACCGGCTTCCACATTGAGCTTTAGCGTAGCAATGCCCGCGCCGTCCTGCCCGCGGTTGTGCTGCTTTTCCATTAAAAGATATAGCTTGTTCAGGCCGTAGAAAGCAGTTCCGTATTTGCGGTGGTAGTACGATAACGGCTTCAACAGGCGGATGTAGGCGAGTCCACATTCGTGGCGTATTGCGTCAGACATTAGGGCGCAAAGGTAA
>CAZUSO010000099.1:0-7420 GCA_964622775.1 uncultured Taibaiella sp.
TGCTGTTTTCCACCAGTCCGGCATCAACAAAAATTAAATTAGCTACATAAGCTCTGACTCCAAGATCAATGGCAAAAATGGAGGGAACAACAGCAATTAACCAAAACATTACACAGCTCAATAACCAGGCGGGACCCCAGCCAATCGGCACATCAAATACCTTTAAAAAAACGACAAACTGTATGGAATAGCTGCCAAACCGGATAAGCGAAAGCAGCAGCATAATGGCTAAATTTTTCTTGCTGTAGCGCTTTACCACCCGGATGGCTACACTTATTTTTTGCAACCACTTCCGGTTTTCAGCCCAGTTGGCCAGCAAATCAATCCGGAAATAAAAATAGAGGAGCAATACAGCGCTGCAAATTGCCACCACTAATGCCACAAATTGCCATTGTCCCGGATATACGATATTTAAAAAAATTAATCCCACAATGCCGGCCAGATAAGTAATGACCGTTTGCGAAATATTGTCAATTAAGGTAGCGATGATGGCCCGTAATTTGTTTTCATCCTTCAGATACAAAATACGCCCGGCAAAATCACCAATCTTGTTTGGTGTAACTAATGCAAAAGCCATCCCTGTCATTGTAGATGACAAGGCTAAACGAAAGGGTAGCGGCTCTATTTTTTTGAGCAGTAAATGCCATTTTTTCGCCTCCAGCATCCAGTTAACCGGGGTCAGGATAAGTGCAAAGGCAATCAGTAGCCATCCGCCTTCGTGCCAGCGCGATGCCAGCTCATGCCATTGCTCGTCGAAAGAGCCTTTTGATGCTATTTGACGATAGATCAGCCAAAGCAGCAAAATTAATAATAGAGGCGCTATCACATAATTCAGAACGCTTTTTTTGGTAGCTTTGTTCATCAATAGGCTTTAGTAAAATTTATACAGGATATTGGCGCTAATTTTAGGTATCGACCCCGGCACCCTTGTAATGGGTTATGGAATCATTTCAGCAGACAAAAGTAATCTTTCTCTCGTCGAAATGGGAGTTTTGCAATTATCGAAGCATAAGGATCACGGGCAAAGGTTGCATTTCATTTTCGAAAAAGTAAGCGCACTGGTGCAAATATATCAACCGGACGCAGTTGCCCTTGAGGCGCCCTTCTTTGGAAAAAATGTGCAGAGTATGCTTAAGTTAGGTCGTGCACAGGGTGTGGCAATCGCTGCGGCTATGGCGCACGGAAGCCATACTGTGGAATATGCTCCGCGAAAAATCAAGCAATCGGTTACCGGTAATGGAAATGCTTCCAAAGAGCAGGTTTGGCGCATGTTACAGCAATTGCTCAAGTTTGAAGATAATCCGCATTACTTAGATGCCACGGATGCTGTTGCCGTTGCGCTCTGCCATCATTATGCCATGAAATCACCGGTTATGGCTGCCGGTAATAAAAAGTCCAGTGCCTGGGATGATTTTCTTAAAGCCAATCCCGGCCGTATTGCCCGGTAACTTCAAAACGTGTTTATCCCGAATTGCTGCACCTATAGTTGTTGGTGGGGGAAAAAATTGAGTCATTTCGACCGAAATAAAATCATGCAGCGCTTAATGAAGTGGAGCAATATCCCAGGCGCGAGGTGAAGTAAGTTGGCGCCATCGCAAACGCAATTGGGGATATTGCTTGGCAGGAAGCAGTTCCTCCACGCGGAGATTTTGGGATAGGAATTTCCCTGGTCGGAATGAGGAAAGAAGTGATGTCATTGTAATACGACAATTTGGGATGCACCCCCTCAAAACTTTTCTCCTTTCTATTTGAGCCTGATGCGAATGTCATAAACACAATCGCTGATATCGGTCAGCCTGACCAGACCGGCTGAAAATAATGCCGGGGAAAGGATAAAATTGTATTCCTGCGGAAGGATGCTGGATGGGATTTTTAGAATGATATCGGGCGCCGTAAGCAATTGAGTTCCGAAATCTTTGGCTGATACCGGCGCCGGACTTTCCTGCCAGTCACCGGGAAAATTGTGTTGGTCTATGGTTTTAATGCAGAATTCATCAATCGTATAAGTCACTATGCTAAGTGCTCTGGGGATGAAATCAATATTGACATTTACCGAATATTCAAGAATGGCAAGCGCCCTGCTGTCTGATGTGTAAAGACAGGGTGTTCCGGGATGATTCCATCGTCCCCCGAATAGCTTTGATCCAATCCCCTCAATATCTTTGGCGTATTTTGTTTTGGTAATTCTGAAAACCTGCATATTCTTCTATCAGGAGATCACACCGTATGCAATGCGGCCAATGAGATTACGAACTTCTTCCCGGCCGTATTGATTATCGACAAGGTCAAAGGGAGCATATCCGCCAATAGCCTGATTGGAGGCAAACATCCATTTGTTGAACCTGTCTTTGTCTTCAAAAACCTCGTAGCCCAAGGCATAGAGATCGGCAAGGCTGAGGATACGCTCGCTCAACGATTCGTTGAATTTTGCATTGCCTTTTTTGTTGATTAAAGTGGCTCGAGTAACGGAAAGCGCTTCGGCAAGAACATTATAATCTAAGGCTGCTTCTTTTTTTAACCCTTCAAGATATATCTTACTGATACCGTCTTTGATAATCTTCATCTTTTGAAGTGGTGTCAAATCACAAATGAGAAAACTCTTTTGTGGTGTGTAATATACTGTGGGTTCTTCAACAATCAGATAACTTGTTTCGGTTTTATAGGCTTTGCTCATAATTTCTACCTTTGCCCCAAAGGTACAATTTTTTACCTTAATTAATGCATATTTATACTTTTTTTTCTTCTTGCTTTGCTTACTTTTGCTTCCTGTTTTTTATAAAATGGCGGCGCTAAGGCTGGTTCGGGAGTGGATGTGCTTGTTTTTTATTTTTTTATCGATATAAATTAGTCTGGAATAAATGTCATTGACAAAAAATTTTGAACCTCAGTCCGTAGAAGAAAAATGGTACGGGCACTGGCAACATAAAGGCTATTTTCATAGTGAGCCGGATGAAAGGCCGGCCTATACTATAGTAATGCCTCCTCCAAATGTTACAGGCATCCTGCACATGGGTCATGCCTTGAATAATACAGTACAGGACATCTTACTCCGTCGCGCCAGAATGCAGGGCTTCAATACCTGTTGGGTGCCGGGTACCGATCATGCCAGTATTGCCACGGAAGCCAGGGTGGTAGCGATGTTGCGCGACCAGGGTATTGATAAAAATAAATTGTCCCGTGAAGAGTTTTTAGAATATGCCTGGCAATGGAAGACAAAATATGGTGATATTATCCTGCAGCAACTCAAGAAATTGGGGTGTGCTCTTGATTGGGATCGGGTGAACTTTACCATGGATGACAATTATTATAAGGCGGTCATCAGGGTGTTTGTTGAGCTGTATAACAAGGGAAATATCTATAGGGATGTAAAGATGATTAACTGGGATCCGAAAGCGCTGACCTCATTGAGCGATGAGGAGGTCATTTATAAAGAATCGCAATCCCGCTTAACCTATATAAAGTATAAAATTGATGACGGTAGCGACGAGTATATTACCATTGCTACGGTTCGCCCGGAAACCATTTTGGGTGATACTGCCGTCTGTGTACACCCTGCCGATGAACGCTACAAGCACTTAAAGGGAAAATATTGCATCATTCCTCTGGTCAACCGCCGGGTTCCCATAATCTTTGATGATTATATTGATATGGAATTTGGGACTGGTGCGCTGAAAGTGACACCGGCACATGATATCAACGATTATAATCTGGGATTGAAGCATGGCCTTCCGGTTATTGATACGCTCAATCCCGACGGAACAATAAGCGAGGCTGCTCAACATTATGTAGGAGAAGATCGTTTTGTCGTGCGCAGAAAAATCGTGGAGGATCTCAAAGAGTCGGGTAATTTTGTGAAGCAGGAAGATTATACGAATCAGGTAGGCCGTTCGGAACGGACTGATGCCGTTATCGAACCGCGGCTGTCTATGCAATGGTGGTGCAGGATGTCTCCAATGGCGCAGCCGGCTCTGGAGGCTGTAATGAAAGAGGAAATTGCCTTTTATCCGGGAAAATTCAAAAACCTTTACCGGCACTGGATGGAAAATATTAAGGACTGGAACATCAGCCGTCAACTATGGTGGGGGCAGCGTATTCCCGCCTGGTACGATGCAGATGGCAATATTTATGTGGCTGAAACCGAAGCGAAAGCTTATGAGCAATTCCATGCCAAACGCCCGGACGCCACCGACAAAAAATTGCGCCAGGATGATGATGTATTAGATACCTGGTTCTCCAGCTGGCTTTGGCCGCTCCAGGTATTTGGCTGGAATGAAGATCCGGGAGACAAGGATTTGCAGTATTATTTCCCGACCACTACATTGGTAACCGCACCGGAAATCATTTTCTTTTGGGTGGCAAGGATGATTATGGCGGGCTATGAATTTAAAAACCAAAAGCCCTTTCAGCAGGTATATTTTACGGGAATCGTGCGGGACAAACAAGGCCGCAAAATGAGTAAATCCTTGGGAAATTCTCCCGACCTGCTGAAGCTGATTGAGGATTTTGGCTCGGATGCAGTGCGCTTTGGCGTTATGATTAGCTCACCGGCCGGTAATGATATTTTATTTGACGAAGCCTTCCTGGAACAAGGACGTAATTTTTGTAATAAAATATGGAATGCCCTGAAGCTGACTAAAATGTGGGAAACCCGAATTGGAAATGAAGAGCCGGATGCAAATGATACATTTGCCGTAAACTGGCTTCAGGAAAGAATTCACCAGAGCGCCCGGCATATCAATGCGCTGTTTCAGGATTTCAAGCTCAGCGAAGCATTGAAAACCGTTTATTCGCTTATCTGGGACGATTTCTGCTCCTGGTACCTGGAATGGATAAAACCGGCTGCCGACCAGAACGTCAGCCGGGCTACTTACGAGCGCACCCTTGATTTGTTTGAAGATCTGTTGCAGTTATTGCATCCCTTCATGCCATTTTTGACGGAAGAAGTTTTTCATCAGTTGCGGGAAAGAACGGAAGATTTGATGAATCGCCAGTTGCCAGGTTTGCCTGCTGATATGGACGACATGATATTGGAGCATGGTGCGCTGTTGCAACAACTCATTTCGGGTATTCGCGATGCACGCAACAAGAACCAACTCAAACCTAAAGATACCATAGAACTGTTTATTAACACAAAAAATACGATATTTTATGAAGCGTGTGGAGACATACTCCGGAAGCAGGTAAATGCCGTATCTTTAACAATTACCGAGCCGACGAATGCAGGTAATATCGCCCTGGTAGTGGGTAATGAAAAGGTATATTTAAAGGCCAATGTTGCCGTGAATGTCGAATCGCAGAGGATTACAATGTCGGAAGAATTGAAATATCTGAAAGGCTTTCTGATGAGTGTGGAAAAGAAATTGTCCAACGAACGTTTTGTGCAAAATGCCAGGCCGGAAGTTGTCGATTATGAACGGAAAAAGCAGCAGGATGCCTTAGCTAAGATAAAGACACTCGAAGAAAGCCTGAATAACTTGTAATGAATTTACCCAATTCCTGCCAATGAGTCGAGGGTCAGGTAAATGGTGTAAAATGGACTGCCTCCTGCGTTTGGTGATACAAACACAGGAGGCAGCTTTTTAATATATTAGAAGGACAAAAACGGTGGGATTAGTTCTTATTGAGAATAAACTTACCGCCTTCTTTTTGCTGGCTGGGGGTATGCACTAAAGTGTAAAAATACGTTCCGTTAGCGTAAGCGCTGCAATCGAGCTTATTGATATTATCGCTCAAAGTTTGGTGGTACATCGTTTTACCGGAAATATCCGTAATGATTAAGGAAAATTCTGCCGGCTTTAATGAGGCGTTCAGGTTAAAATAAACATAACCCTGCGCGGAAGGATTCGGATATACATACATGGCTTTTTCGGAAAGCAGGGGCAACTCAATGCCGTTACTCTGGCCATCACTTACCACCATGGATACATCATCCACTAAAAGTGTATTGCCTACAGTTCCGTTTTGGGTAGCAGAGCTGGTGAAGGTAACCACCAGGGTGTCTGTAGCGGTCATATTTTCATCTTCATACTCCATAGGAACGGCCACGCGTACATAACCCTCATCGCTCGGAGCAATAATTATTCCACCTGATCCTATCATGGTATTGGTATCAGCACCCGGCATTTTGGTCAATGCGGATAGTGTGATTGATGCATTGTCGGTATTGCTGGTGTCTAACTTTACCCAGGCATATACGGTATCTACTTTCTTGCCGTTTACCGGAGTTCCGCCGGTGATGGAAACATTGGATAACAAAGATGATGGATCAGTGATATTAGGATCGAGACTTAATGAATATTTTGCATTAGTCAGTATGCCCGGTATCACGCCGAAAGAGTCGCCTAAGTTTACAGAGGTAATGGCTGCTGCGGAATTGCCGGAATGTGCATCGTCAGATTGCGCAATCTGGGGGGAAGCCTCTGCTCCGATCACAAACATAATAGGAAGATTTTCACCCATAATACGATCGGAACCGAACCATCCTGTCGGGTTGGTTACGGTGAGGCTGGGAATACCAGGGTAAGTTTCGCTTTCCCAGGTTTCCATACCCGGGTTGTTGAATTCGGGTGTTTGAGCAAAGTTCATGCTGCATGTAAAAATGCTTAATAATGAAGTAATCAGTAAATTCTTTTTCATTCTGATGTGTATTTTTTATCGTGTCAAAAGTACAATATTTACTATTATATGCGTCCGGCTTCTCAAAATATTTCAATAATAGCGTGTTATTGTATTGAGGAGTCAATAAATTTTTGGCCCGGAAAAAATGCTGTTGTCATTTTCTAAAATTTATTACCTTTGCCGTCCTTTTGGCGAGGTAGCTCAGGCGGTTAGAGCGCAGGATTCATAACCCTGAGGTCTCGGGTTCAATTCCCGATCTCGCTACGAATAAAAAACGCAAAGTCTTACAAAATATTGGTTTGTAAGACTTTTTTATTAATAGTGTGACAAAAGGATGCGTTATTGGAGCAAAGAGTGAATACTTTGCTTTATAAGAGTAGAATAAGCACGATAATATAAAACCTGGTGGTAGTGTCATAAATTAGTTGTATTGGTTATTTCCATAAGTTCCTGTTTTGTAATAGGATGCTTGGTATGCCAATGACATTATCATGAATTGTTTCGTTCTTTGAAAAACAAATAGTTTTTTGGTTCGGTCGCTTTATATGTGTGCTAAAGTTCAGGTTTTTTCTTTCTATTTTCCATGTGTTGTCTTTACCAATTCTGTGCTGATTTTGGGTATGAACTTAGCATAAGCTCCCCAGTCATCAGTATGGAATGCTGCAATGTACTCCCATAGCATATATTTTTATTTCTTTTCAGATTTGACAACTCCGCATGTGTGAAGCTGTCAAATATATTTAATACTTAGAGCCTGTTTAAAATTTATTCAGTAAAAGTTTTATGGAAGCAATTTTGACCA
>CAZUSO010000100.1:0-6990 GCA_964622775.1 uncultured Taibaiella sp.
AGACGCTATCGCTGAATATCAATACCTTATATTAAAATAGTGTCAAACTTGAGAGTTCCGTATCGTCAATAATCAAAAATCGGTCGTGAGCATCGGAAAAAATCTCAATTTCAATGAGTATACTGGCTGTTGTACCGTTGTATATCCAGCCGTAACTGATTGCTGATGCTTTTAGTATAGATAGTTGCAGTTATATTAGCATTCCTCTTTCTCAATAAGGTCAGCACCGGATCGGTTCGTCCGGATCGGTAATACCTGCAAAAATCAGAATTGCAGATATGCTCGATATATTCCCGTTTCAGATTTGCCAATTGGCCGGAAAATAACTGTAATACATTTTACCGTTACTGACGGGACAAGTGGTTTCAATACGATAAATCTTATTATAGTAGATTAATTTACCCAGGATTTGGGGCTTTATGGTACGAAAGAAATGTATTTCTTCCGAATCGTTTTTAAAACCGTCTTCAACAATAAGCTTCTTAACTGAAAATAACGGGTCTTGGGGATACAGGGTCATTTCATCGATTCATCAATCAAACCCCTGCTTTGCGATGAAATCTTGTCCTCCTTGTTGTGTATCTCTAAGATAATGTTTTGTAGAGATTTTTCATAGCCGATGATTTTGCAGGGGGAAAAGCCAAACTTCAAAGTCAATTTCCCCCCAATTAAATCACAAACTTTATTATTATAAATGACAAGTTCCACCCAAGTTGGGGGGAAGATTTTTTGAACCGACAACATCCGTAAAATTGAATGAACAGGACAAAAATAGTATGAGAATACAGGAACGCCTCGACTGTTTTTTGTATTTTTGCTACGTAGTTACAAGGAAAATAAAAGAGAATGAATGCAACAAGCACCATTACTAAATCGTTACCTCCGGCAATCCAACGCCTTATAAGCTATTCATTGTAAGAAATTTAGCAATTATCGAACTTTTTTGATAAAATATTTGCGTAGTTATATAGCTACACATATATTTGTACCCAAATAGCTACATGATGAATTTAAGACGCGACGTATTCCAGGCCATTGCCGATCCGACCAGAAGGGCTATCCTGATGCTGGTGGCTACGCAATCTATGACGGCAGGGGCCATAGCCGCAAACTTTAACACCGCCAGGCCGACGGTTTCCAAACATCTGCAGATCCTCACCGAATGCCAGTTACTCGAACAGGAGCAGAACGGCAGGGAAATCTATTACCACCTCAACGTAAAACAAATGAAGGCAATAGCTGACTTTATTGAGCCTTTCCGAAAATTATGGGAAGACCGGTTTGATAAATTAGAAGCGGTAATGAAGCAATATAAATCAAAAAAACAATAGAATATGGAACTGAAGACACAGGTATATGCTGAAGACGGCAAACAGGAATTAAGGATCACGCGGGAATTTGACCTGCCGGCAGGCTTACTTTTTAAAGCCTATACAGCGCCTGAAATCGTGGAACAATGGATGGGTACCAAAGTGCTGAAGCTGGACAATAAAACTCATGGCAGTTATCAGTTTGAGACTACCGATCCGAAAGGGAACAGGCACCGTTTCCATGGAACCATCCACGAGTTCAGCCCCAACCAAAAAATCACCCGGACGTTTGAGATGGAGCAAACGGCCTTTCCGGTACAACTGGAATTCCTGGAATTTGAACAGCTTACCGCAGATACCAGCAGGCTCACGATGCATATCATCTATAAGTCGGTTGCCGATCGCGACAATATGCTGAAGCTTCCTTTTGCTCAGGGAATCAACTGGGCACATAACCGCTTGCAGGAGATTGTAAGCAAGCTGAATAAAACATAATGAACCCGGAATGTTGGCAGATAATCACGCAAAATCTGCATATTCCACCATTATGGCTATATATAAGGTCTGTCATGTAAAACAACACAATTTTTTAGATGAAAAAGCAGCAAAAAATCATTTATTGGGTTTCCACGGTATGGCTCGCCTTAGGCATGCTCTCTACGGGAGCCATGCAGCTGTTCAAAGAAGAAGCGGGAACCGGGGGCGTCACGAGCATGCTCCATCTGGGTTATCCGGTTTATGTGCTCCCCCTGCTGGGCATCTGGAAAATCCTGGGTGTGGCAGCGGTGCTTATCCCTAAATTTGCTTTGCTCAAGGAATGGGCTTACGCCGGATTTTTCTTTGTGATGACCGGGGCTTTGTATTCCCATATTGCGTCGGGCGATGCGTTGAAGGAAATATTTCCTTCCCTGCTATTGACTGTTTTGACGGTGATATCCTGGTATTCCAGGCCTGCCGGAAGAAGAATTATTTCCGTAAATTAAACCACAAAGCATGAATCCTGAAGTTGATTTTTATTTCCATAAAGCCAAAAAATGGCAGCAGGAACCAGGGCAGTTAAGAATGCTGGCGCTCGACTGCGGGCTAACCGAAACGCTGAAATGGGGTGTTCCCTGTTATACCTTTCAGGGAAGCAATATCGTATTGATACATACTTTTAAGACATACTGCGCACTGTTGTTTCACAAAGGCGCCCTGCTGAAGGATCCCGAAGGAATTTTAATACAGCAAACTGCGCAGGTGCAGTCGGCGCGGCAGATCCGGTTCTCCGGCATTGCCGAAATTGTATCCAGCGAGCCCCTTTTAAAAGCCTGTATCTTTGAAGCTGTTGAGGTGGAAAAAGCCGGTCTGAAAGTAAAGCATAAGCAAACATCGGATTATACGATCCCGGAAGAATTTGCAGATCGGTTAGCATGCAATCCGGCGCTAAAAACGGCCTTTTATGCCTTAACGCCGGGGCGGCAAAGGGCTTACCTGCTTTATTTCACACAACCCGTGCAATCCGTAACCCGGACTGCTCGGGTTGATAAATCCATACCAAAAATTCTTGCCGGAAAGGGCCTGAATGACTGATACGTTATACCATACCTTCCCGTGAAAGTTGCAAATGCATATAAAAAGGGATTAAAAACATAGATTCAGTTATCCTTTAATAATATAAATATCTCAGTCAACGATACCCGTTATTTTCTACAAATCGATAGCACATTAACAGCTTCAAATTTTATTGGAAAGACAAATGAGTATCAATTTACAACGAACAGTTCCAATGTATTTCCCTGCTTTACAAAACAATATGATCCGCCAAATACTGCTTTACCGTCCTATGGCGGCATTGTCAATTAGTACCTTTCCATTTTCCACTCATAGTGCATAACGGGTGCAATAGTTAAGATACTATCAGCGCTTATGGAATTTTAGTATCGTCAGAGATATTGAGGCAACGACACAATGGCGCAAATGATGGATCCGCATACGCATTGAGCAATCGGATAACCTTAAAATGTCGCTTCACGCCCGTTTTTGAGTTTTCGGCTCAGTAGTATAATTCTCAGTTTTACATTATCGTAAATTAAGCCAAGTATCAAGGTAACAGCGGCAAAAAACAAGGCGCGTAGTTGGAACCCGGAATATAAAATGCCCCCGATAATTCCGCCTATAAAAAAGGAGCATATAATGGCGAAACGCAATTTTATGGAGGATTGTAATTTATACCGCTGAGCTTTGGCTTTGTAAAAAAACAATTGTGACAGCTCTATTCCTAAATCTGTGAATAGCCCGGTGAGGTGGGTGGTGCGCACGGTGGCACGGGAAATGCTGGTAACCAGGGAATTTTGCAGCCCCATAGCAAACAGCAGACTACATGCAATAGTATTGGGATTATTCACCATCAAAGCTTTTCCCCAGATACCGATAATTATCAGCATTAAGCATTCCATTAATGCCGGAAATACATAAATATAATGGTCGTTTTTTTGTGATATAGATTCGATAACAAAGCTGGAAACAAAAGAGCCTAAGAAAAAGAAAAAGATATACAGAAAATAAACGAAGCCTTGCCAAAGATTAAGTTTGAAAATTTCATCCACAAAAAAAGCAAAGTGTCCGGTAACATTGGTGGTTAATCGTTGCACGGCAAAAAACCCGACAACATTGACCATCCCTGCTACAAAGGAGAGTAGCGAAGCAATCCTGAGATTATGGCTTAAAGTCCTCGTCTTACCCCTGTGTCTGAACATTATTTATTTTTTCTGCGTATGTGATTGCTTATTGAACGGTATAGGCCTGGTGTAATGCATCATCATACTACAGCAATTAACACAAAGTTCCGGGATGCAAAATTAGTGCAAATATTCGTTAGAATTAAATGCGTTTAAGGCAGGATACCTCCCAAATTGTCGCATTAAAATTATATATGCAATCCCTCCGGGCTTCATCTGTAAAATTATTTTTAAACCTTAAAGACATTCAATTTGAAGCAATCTGAAAATAAGTATATACAATGAGATTACTTCACTTCGTTGCCAATGACAATCTTTATAATGTATTAATAATCATACGCTTATTTCAACAAAAGAAATTCCAAGTTATGCAGTAATCTGATTAGAATTTCTCCGCGTCATTAAAATCATTTCGCTGTGCCACATGATTTCAATTTCGGTCGTGATGCCATATTTTTTGTCATACATACAACCTCGCAGGCCGATAATTGGGGATGCACCCTGACAAGTTTGTTCTACCCCCCATCGGGGTTCCGTTAATCTCCACGATATTGGTGAAGTTTGCCGATATCGTAGTATTCGGCATTACCCATAAGGCATATCAAAAGCCTAAAGGTTTCATTATTGCATCCAACGTGCTCCATTTTTTTCCATAACTAAATTTTGCAGCATCCCTGGCTGGCATTTTTAAAATAAGAACCTGATGCATACCTAATCTTTTTACCCTTTTCTTCAAAATGGCAAACGCCTTATTTTCTTCTGCAATCATACCGGCATAAATTACAGTGAGCCATTGTTCAATAATTATCTTATCACGCTCTTTATAGGTGCTGACAATATCATCAATCAAAACTAATATGGAAGAATTTATTTCCTTTGTGGTTCGATTATAAATGGAAACAAAATCGTTATAAACTTTGTTCCCGGAATACTTAAGGGATATGTTATATAAATCACTAAAGCAGGTTTCATCTAAAGGCGCATTTTTTGCTCCGTTACTTTCGACAACATAGACACACCAATCATCAAACTTTCCTGTGTCAAAGATAACCGCCCTGTCGCCTTTCAGTTTCTTTACAAGTTTTGCCATGTTTATTACAATTCAATTATTTCTTCTGATTGAATTTCCCGAATAAAATCTTCACGGTTTATTGCTGAAAACTTCTGCCCAGCCTGTTTCCTCAATGTATTCCAAAACCAGTTCGGATGAAGGGGAACGGGTATCCGGCAAAACAATTTCATCCTTGTATCTGAATGCTCTGGCATCTTCATTTTTGTATATGGCAATGAGAAGTTTCATTCCTTCAAAAACTTTCAGGTTTTCATCACAAAGTTCTTTACAGCTTCTTTCAAATGTTCTTTACCAATCAAATAGTTTTGTTGACTGAATTGGATAAAAATATTGTTTACCTTGTTTTTATTTTCCTGAACCCCGTAAAATAATCGAGCTGGCATTGATTGCTGAAAGCTGGGGTAAGAAGATTTTAAATTGCGCTGACATAATCCGGATTGCCCGCCTGATTAGTAATAAGCAGCTCCGTCAATATTCCCCTTTTTTCAGCATTAGCATTAATACTTCTTTTAGCATTTACTCTTGAGATTGAAAAGTCAGCATATAAATCGTCAAAGAAACTATCGTTTTCCTTTCCCCCATTTACATCCGAGTTACTTAAAATCCAGGTGTGATTTAATGCGTCAAGTTTGTTGCAAAAATCTCGTAACCTGATTTGTTCCTTATCGTTAAATTCGTCTTTGGCATAAGAATTAAAGCTGGATGTTTCACTTAATGGTTTATAAGGTGGGTCGAAATAGAAAAGTGTGTTTTCATCTGCAAAATCAAGCGTTTGCTCAAAATCTCCGCATAAAATCTCTACTTTTTGTAATGCCTCGCTTACCGCCAGAATATTGGCTTTGTCACAAATTGTCGGCTTTTTATAACTGCCCATTGGAACATTATATTCATTTTTTTTATTCACCCTGTACAAGCCGTTAAAGCAAGCACGATTCAAAAAAATAAATAAAGCGGATTGTACATTTTTTTCCTCTTTTCTTGAATTATACAATGCTCTTTTTTGGTAGTAGTAATATTTCTTGTTGTCTTCGCTGCCTTCTAAATCGTGGAATTCCTTTTGTAAAATTTCAAGAGTTGCAATCAATTCGTCAGGCTTTGAAGATATTGTTTTGTAAGTGTTTATTAAGTCTTCATTAATGTCGTTAATTACAGCCCTTTTCAGGTTTGGAAAGTTATTTATCATCCAAAAAAGTACCGCACCGCTACCTGCAAATGGTTCAATATAGGTAAAACCTGTCCGCATCATATCTGTCGGCAAAGCCTGCTCAATGTCTGAAATAAGCTGGGTTTTTCCACCTGCCCATTTCAAAAATGGCTTCGCTGTTTTATTTGTTGTCATACTGCCTTTTATTTACACGTTCAAATTTACGATTTTAATTAAAGTAACCCGTGCCGAAGCAGGGATAAAACGCTGTTGGGAAAGCGCCCACACATTTCAGGATCGAAACGATAGTAACGCTAAGCATGCTTGGCAAGCATGATCCATCGGAGATACATTTGCCGGAAAGCCAATCTGAGCTTTTATGCTAAAGTTTAAGGGCAAAGGAAGGGCGTGATGACAAAAGTAAAAAGCACAGAAAAGCATTTCAACAACACCCTCATAAAGAAAGCAGCTTCATGCTGTCGTTTCAATCACAATAAAACTTTCGGGAAGGTCAAAATAAAAACGAGGCTACCCGAGATTTCATTCAATAAGTTTTCATTCTTTGCTCAAACGACGTGATGAAAATTTGTTATGGGGGGCTGTGTATCTTTTCGGGGAGGATCCCAAATTGTCGCACCGGAGCAATCTCCCGAATGTAAAAGGTATCGTCATTGCGGGTGAAGCGTATCAGCGGTCGTCATCCTATGTTTGCACAGTGTTCTATTTTTCTAATAAGTTATAACT
>CAZUSO010000101.1:0-6864 GCA_964622775.1 uncultured Taibaiella sp.
GAGGCAAACCCGCCGGACCCGCTGGTACCGCCGTCCAGGAATAATTACCCGAAGGTGCTACGCCAACTAAACGGATATCATCAATCGCCCAACCAATATTCCATCCCGAATGGTATCGAAACCGAAACATAAAATTTGGCTGTAATGCCGTACTCGGAATATTCAAATTGACGGAAGCAAAATTATTCGCAGCACCCTGATCCGAAGCATATACTCCTCCTGTAAATGCAGCCCATGATGTGCCTCCATTTGTGGAATACTCTACAATTGCAGAATCTACACCTGCCCATAAAAACCAATCATAGTGATGCCTGAAGCTAAGTGTTACAGATGAATAGCCGGACAGATTAAGAACAGGAGAAGTCAGCGCTACATGAACAACTCCACCCACTCCTGCTGCATCGGAGTTAGTCAGTGCAAATCCGGTACCTCCTGGGGAATTCACAGTATTTGTAAAATAAGTATATGGATATGGCCTTCTTATCCAGTAAGAATTAGGAGTAGTCGTTGTACCTACCACCACATTAGTCATCAGGCCAAGGGTAGTGGTACTACTTTCAAAATTCTCTGCAAAAATCGTATCCAAGGCAGAATACACAATATTCAGGTTCACACTTTCCCCGATACAGATGGTATCGGCAGATGCCGTAACATTCGGTTGCGGAATGGTACATTGCGCATGAACCCGGTTCAGGCCTATGCCCATCAGGAAAAATAAAGACGCAATGTAAGACAGTGAAAAGTAAAGTTTTTTCATCATTCAGTCGCAGTTGTAAATTTGATTAATACGCTATATTTAAAAACAGAAAGCCTTTCACCCACATGATAAGGTAGCGGGTAAAAACGCCCTACAATATTAATTTATTTCGTGATGAATTCAATAACAAAATGCATTTTTTTTATCATAAAAAAATAACAATTTCATTAACAATATTAACAATGCGTAGTGTAAGCAGGAAATGCAATGCCCAATTACTTTATATAAACTTTATACAAGGTGGCGAAACCAGGGTTATTACTATACATGCCAACCAATAATCGGCGCCGCTCTACCTCCTCCAATCATATTGTTACATAACCATATCACAACCTTCCTTTGTTTAAAAGTTAAAGCCGATCATAATATTTTCAAAGGATATTTATATTTAAAATCATTATGATTAGCTTTAGCTACTTTACTTAAAATATTATACATTATAATTTAAAAAATTAACTACAATTGTTGCATATTAATATTATATGCGTTTCATTTGTATTGGAAAAATGTAGTGGTATATCTACAGGCTATACTTCATTCGTTAAATCACGGTGCCATGACCCAGGATCACCCCGCTTCGAACATTTTAAAAAATACTATTCGCGAATTTATAACCATTACCCGGATGGAGCTGAACATCTCGCAGGAATATATGGCTACCCTGCTCGACATTAATCAAAGCAGCTATTCCAAGCGGGAAAAGGGATATAGTGAGTTTACATTACACCAGATAGAGGTTATTGCAAATGAATTCAAGATGTCGCTGCCGGAATTTTTTCTCAAAGCTTTTTGTAAAGAACGCAACGTGAGCGAAGTGCTTACCGATTATATTAAAAACCTCACCCCGGATGATATAGAAAAAATGCGTAAGCGGCTGCAAACAGACTATCTTAAAAATTCCAACGTACTACTCACTACCATTATATTACTGGAAAACCTGAGGTATTGAATTAGTAATGAATAGTAATTAGTGGCACCCGCACGTGCGGGAGTGAATAGTGACATTTGCGAAAAATAGCATTATCTTTTACTGCTTTATTGTTGGTGAAAACACCAAAACGGGGAGGATATGACAACTTTTAAATTTGTAATAGCTGAAGCATAGTCACAAACTCCTGGTGGCATGCTGTAAGCATCTAATGGCATCGCATCAACCTCACTGAGCTCCTACGGGATGGCAAAATGAGATATGCAGTGCGAAAATTTACAATGCCCCGATGTACTCCGGGGAAAACGCTTTTAAGAATGATGGTCCCGAAAGTGCTTAGTATTAACAATCCCTGGCTGAAGCCCGAGGTACTAAAGTACGAGTTCCCTTTGTTTTGGCGTGAGCTTTTGTTGGGAAGCAACACAAAAACCATGACAAAACAAGGCAGAAATTCTAAAAGTGCTTTCCCCTGGATGTACTTCATAAAAAACATTTGAAACCATTTTTTTATTAAATTAGCGGTCTGAAATCTGCCGGCAGGTTGAAAGCCATTTTGAATCCCTGTAGTTTTCCGTCTCTCCCGAATTATGGCAACATACAGAACATCGAAAGCGAAAGAGAATATACTCAGAAATATCAGGCAGGCGCTGAATGAAATACAACTGCCGATGCCATTCCCCGAAGCGGATAAAACATCCGAACAAATATTCCATCCGCCGGCGGCAAATCTGGACGAGGCTTTCGTACAGGCCTTTACAGAGACCGGCGGTAATTTTATTTTTTGCAATAACTATGATGAAGTAGCAGACAACATTCAAACGCTTGCTGTGAGCCGGAACTGGACCGAAGTATTTTGTCCCTGTGTTCCGCTGCTTTCCGCATTGATGGAATACAAAATGCCTTTTCTTCATGAATATAATGTAACGCATGATCAGGCGGATGCCTGCATTACCGACTGCGAAGCGGCCATTGCCCGTACCGGGAGCTTTTTGTTCAGCAGCCGGCAGCATTACGGCCGGACGGCATCTGTTTATTTCCCGGTACACATCGTGGTGCTGAGCCCTAACCAGATCTTACCGGATATTGACAATGCTTTGAAAATGATTCAGCATAAATACCGGGGCAGGATACCCTCGATGATTAATCTCAACACCGGACCCAGCCGCACGGCGGATATTGAGAAAACCCTGGTGACTGGTATTCATGGCCCCAGGGAGGTGTTTTGCTTTTATGTGAATGCACAATAGGTGGAGCAAAGCAGCTTTTGTCAGCCGCCAACTTTCGCCTGTTCCATATTTTTCTTTTTGAACTCGGTTATCTTTTTACGGTCGCCTACAATCCAAACCACATCATTCCATTCAAAAACCGTTGCCGAATCCGGATTCAGAATACGCTCGTTATTTTTCTCAATGCCTACCACCAGGCCGTGGGTTTGCTCTCTCAGCCCTGAATGACGTATGGTCTGCCCTTTTAATTTAGTATATTCATCCACAATAATTTTATCCAGCATGATGTCTTCGATAGCTGTTTCATTGAACGTAATGACCTCCGCAGTATCGAATACCGGTTTGAACACCTGTATCTGGTCGTCCGTAGCCAGGATACCTACACGGTCAAAAGGCAACAACCGGTTATGACGCCCCGGAGTGTGAATGACCTTATCACCCCGCTTAATATATACAATATTGACACCATATTTTTCCCTCCACGCGAGCTTCATAAGCTGCTGTCCGGTATAATCAGCTAAAGGATTGACTTCCATTTCCACAATATGCGCATCCCAGGCCTCTAAGTCAGACTGCAAACCGTCTGCAATATGCTGAAGGCTTTCGGCGAGCGGATCCTGCTGTTGTGCAGCCAGCGCCGTTTCCCGGGCATTCAGATTGGAGATAAAACGACGTTCAAGGCGCTGGTAAAATTTCTGGATATTCTTTGAAAAGACAAACAATACGGCAACCGTTATCGGAATAGCCGTAAGGAAAGCCACCTTGGTAGAGGCTATCTGGTCAATGAACAATCCCGTAAGCAATAAGCCGATGAGAATACGGAATATCTCAATAATAAGCAATGGTCCTGAACTGTATTTTTTATTAGCCCAAAGCTCTTTATAGGCGGAAATATTGACCGGCTTTTTAGCCATTATCGCCCATAAAAACGGTACGGCCGCGGCAAGGCCTAACACTAAAATCACCGTTGTGCGCAATACCTCATTCGGAATCTGCTTTTCCAAAAACGGTACAATGAAATTAGTAATTAATAAAATGAGCGCCACTAATACGATACTGTTTGTCAGCACCATTCTGATATAATTAGCCATCAGAATTTTCCAGTCTGCATCGGCCTGCAGAGTTTGAGCGCTGGAAGAGTAACGGTTGAGCCTTTTAACCCATTTGTCCGGCAATATACGAGCCAGAAAATTATACAGGGGCTCTGAATATTTGATGAGGTAAGGTGTTGTGAAAGTGGTGACTGCCGAGGCTCCCACGGCAACCGGGAATAAAAAGTCGGAAATCACGCCAAGCGATAATCCCAGAGTGGCCACGATAAAAGCAAATTCGCCAATCTGCGCCATACTCATACCCACCTGCACCGATTGTTTCAGCGGTTGCCCCGAAACTAAGGCGCCCAGTGTAGTGCTGAACAGTTTTCCACCCAGGGTCAGGAGCGTGATAATAATAATCGGGAAACCATATTGAACCATAGCCGCAGGATCGATCATCATACCTACGGAAACAAAAAATACGGTTCCGAATAAGTCCTTGACCGGCTTGATAACATGTTCCACCTTTTCCGAGATGGTGGTTTCCGCAATGATGGAGCCCATCACAAATGCGCCTAATTCGGCGGAAAAGCCGACCTGAGTGGCCAGCACAACCATGCCCAGACATAAGCCTATGGACAGAATCAGCAAGGTTTCATCATCTAACAGACGTTTGGCTTTTTTCAGGAAAGTCGGCAGCAGGAAGATGCCCATAATAAACCAAAGCGCAAGGAAAAATAATAGCTTGAAGACGGTAAATAAAATTTCCGAACCCTGAAACTGTTGGGTAACCGCAATGGTGGAAAGCAATACCATCAATAAGATGACCACAATATCTTCTACCACTAAAACGCCAAATACAATCCGGGCAAACTGTTTGGTCTTGACATTCAGTTCTTCGAAAGCACGGATAATGATGGTGGTGGAAGAACTGGCCAGCATCCCTCCTAAAAACATACTGTCCATAGTGGACCAACCTAAAAACAACTTCCCGGTAAAATAGCCTGCCAGCGTGATGAATATAATTTCAACAAATGCCGTGATAGATGCGGAGCCTCCTACACGCATCAGCTTTTTAAAGCTAAATTCAAGACCCAGGCTGAACAGCAGAAAAATAACGCCTATCTCTGCCAGCGTATCAATATTTTCGTTATCAACTACAGTTGGTATAAAAGAAAAATGGGGACCTACCAGGAATCCGGCAATAATATAACCCAGGACTAAGGGTTGTTTGATTTTTTTGAAGATAATCGTGACAATGGCCCCGACCATAAGGATCAAGGCTAAGTCTACAATCAGTTTTGGTAAGTGACCCATAGGCTATAATGTATTTTCCAGTTCGGAGTAAATATACAAAATCAGATGCTTTTTGGAAACACTTAAATTAACAAGTTTTGGAAAACGGAGTTTCAACAAATTACTAAATGCCTTAAAGGGAGCAGGTTTCAGGCATGTTCCGGCACACTAATTATTGTCGCTATGCGACAATAATTAGTGAAAAAATAATAGTTACTTATTCCGGATTTATGGATTTCAGCATTAAAATATCAAAGCCACCTGATATTAAAGTATGTTGTTTATCCCAAATTCTCATGTCTGGCCTGCTGTACCTAATTACGTTATTGTTAGTGAAAACATCCCAACGGCGGGAAAGTAGCATCTGTAAAGCTGTTTGTGCGCGTGAAATGACGAAAAAACCGTGACGTCATTTCGATCGAAATTAAAATCATGTAGCATAGCGGAATAATTTTAATGAAGTAGAGGAATTCTACTCAAATTTCTTTGGTCGTATGATGTCATGATCATCAGCGTATTAATCACAGTTGTCATTGGCAATGCCTGAAACAATCTCCTGACCATTTGGCATCACCAAGGAATATGAATACGATTGCTGTTTTTGAGATTGCTTCGTGCTTCACAATGACAGCAGGCGTTTGGCCTTAGCGCTACAGCTGGATGCGAATCCGCATGCAAAGCTGCAATAACGTCTATTTACGCAGGCTCTTTCCCATCGTAACAGCCAGCAACTCGAAACTTTCCCCTATACGATTGGTCGCATCAAAATTCTGAACCCGGTTGGCCACATCCATAGCGGTACCGACACCACCCGGAATCCATTTTGAACCCTTAGGTGCTTTCGATTCTCCTTTAACTCCTTTGACGGACCCTTTGGCTACGATATTGCTGCGATTGGCATTTTCGGCTATCACAATATCGAAATCTACCAGAGCAGGTTTTGTGCCGAAATAGCGCCCCTTTCCGAGATCAATATTATGAGGCGTAAGAATAATGACATATTGAGCAGATGTGTTTTCAGCGCTTGCCGTTATTTTTTCTTTGCTGGCTTTAGTGAAATGTTCGCTGAAACGCAACATATATTTTTCCTTTTTTGCATTTTCCCAGTTCTCGCAAAAAGCATCCCCGGCACCGGCTTTTTCCGCATTGTCGGTCTTTCTTCTTTCTTCTAAGAAAGTTTTTTCCGGCACACCTGAAACCATCAGATTGTCCTCATAAAGAATCTCGGTCGCTACGGAAGCCTGACCGGATAAAACATTAATACTGCCGGTTTCCCATTGGATTTTTTGAGCATGAATAACCGGTGTTATTGCTAATGCAAGCAGGAATACAAGGATCTTTTTCATTGTTATCTTATTTTGTCAGCGGCGAAAATAAGCCACACCATTACGCTGCACAATACCACCCTGGCGGTATATTTATAGCAGACCCTGACAGGTAATTTGATAATGAATAACAGAATTCTTTGAAAAATCCGAATATTTCTGTTTCTCCTGATTTCGGGGATAATTTTTTGAAACGATTTATGGCATTAGTAACTAAATAATGATTTAATTTATTTTTTTAGCAAAAAAATAATTATGGTTGACTACTGTCCAAAATGCAAAAGCACCGAAAGGGTAA
>CAZUSO010000102.1:0-6573 GCA_964622775.1 uncultured Taibaiella sp.
ATACGTTGCTCACTAAACATACAAGTACTGATACCAGTAAAAGCTTCTTCATAATCGATATTTTTAAATGATGCCTACTCTGTCAGTCAGGTTTTCGGCTTCCCCATTAATCAATAAAAATATTTTATTTACACCTCAAAGGTGTTATCCAATTTGCAAACAGCAGCTATGCGTTTGAGTACGGAAGAAACAGGGAAAAGCAAGCAAAGGTTGGAGTAAATCAGCCCCAGGATGCACAGGAATACGGAATACGGACTTCACTCATTTCTCGAACTACTCAACCACTCTATATAATTACGTATTTTATTCTATTATTTACCAATCCATTCGGCAATTATTTCAAAATAATCTTTTTCATGAACCCGCCTTGCTTTGTCTGTACTTTCAGGAAATACAATCCGCGCGGTACACCTGACAGATCCAGCTCACGAAAGCCCTGGTGAAAGTCCTTAATTACCCTGCCTGTATTATCGATAAGCTCTATTTGCTGTATGTCTGTAGCCTGATCATATTCAAGATAGATCACTTCGGAGGCAGGATTGGGGAAATAATAGATATCGCCGTTTAAACCGGGAATCATAATGCCTGAAGGATTTTCCGACAAGGGCAAATCCTCACATTCAGATGCACAATAAAAATAAACTCTTAGATCTGCAAGGGCGGGCAATACGCTAATCATTGTAGGGAGCAAATATACCTGTGTGTCTGAGTTGGGCGGTGTCATTAAACAATAACAATTAGCCGCCGCAAGGGTATCCCCCGGGTTTGACCTGCTGATCACTTTCATTTCGCCATAAAGGCAACCTGAAATGCCTGACTGGCAATCCGTACAATAGTTACTTATTTTTACGGCCAGATAACCGGAATCCGTAAGGCTGATGCTCTCTACTTTGAGCTGGGTACAATCGGGTGATTGTGCATCAGCGTCAAAGGTAAAGCATACCAAAAGCAAAAGGAAGAAAGCTCTTACCATAATCTTCAATTTTTGAGT
Organism: uncultured Taibaiella sp.; assembly: GCA_964622775.1. Lineage (GTDB taxonomy): Bacteria > Bacteroidota > Bacteroidia > Chitinophagales > Chitinophagaceae > CAZUSO01. Next base: position 992 of record CAZUSO010000102.1, read on the forward strand.
AATGAAAAACAAGATAGTGTTATAAACAGGGAGATTTCTCCGCTTCATAAAATTGTCGTCCCTCTCAAATTTACTTCGGTCGGTATGACGAATGAATCTGTTAGTGCTCTGTTATACCGACCGAAGGGGAATTAATGGGGAGCGTAGCAGCATTATTTTATCGTAGCGGACTTATCTCCTGATTTAGAAAACTATCAAAAATTATTTCTTGATAAACATCACGCTTTCGCTTCCCCTTTGCTCCGAAAAACATTGCATGAAATAAATACCCGCATTTAACCGGCTGACATTTATGGCCTGGCTAAAAAGCTGGTGTATCACTTCCTTGCCGGTAATGTCCCTTACCGTAATTGTGGAATATGGAACAGCGGAGCTGATATTCAATAATTCCTGGGCAGGATTTGGGAAAAGCCGGATCTTACCGCTTTCGGCCTGAGCTTCCTCAATACCGGTAGGGGGAGGATTTGTCCCGTTGACCATTAAATTATCAAACCGTACATCCAGCCAGCTTACGATGGTCCTGTACCGGAAAGCGATATAACAATCTCCGGATGTGGATGGAATGGAAATATTCTGAGTAAGGTTCCATATTCCATCGTTTACATAATCAGCTCCCCGGAAATCCTTCAGCAATATTCTTGCCATTGCCAGTTGCGGGTCCGGAGAGCCGACCAATAAATATATCCCCACCGTATCATCGGGAAACGGTGTGCTGAAGCCGGAAAAATAATGACGCACGGAATCTATATTGCCGCCGGAGGAAAAATCAAACAAGGGAGAAACAAACCAGTCGTCCGTTACCATATTGCCATTAACCGGGTAAAGATGCATGAGACATTCCGGTGCCGAATAAGACATATCGGAAGCATATTGCCAGATATAATTGCCCCCGAACCCGGTACGGTAAAGCGTCCAGTCGGCCTTTTCGGTTGCATTGTCAAACCCGGTATAATAAGGGAAACTGACCTGGGCACCAACCTCTGTACGGCTTAACAGTGTCAACAGTATGATGCACATGCAATGAATAGTAATCGATTTCATTTTTGAAAATTTAATTGTTTGGAAAATATGATTTGAATCTACACCCGAAAGACACGCCTGAAAGAGGATAGGTTTGCGTGAAAAAGCAGTACAATTTGTAAACGGATGCCATGAGTTTGTGTATGGAATAATTGTAGAAAAACGAGCAAAAATCCGGGGGAAATCCAGGTCTCCCGAATGTGCATAAATAACCTGATTATATTTTTAAATTTAGTTTTGCCCTACGCCTTTAATCTGTCTTTTATTAAAATTAAAATCTGAGAAATGTCTTTAAATATCCTGATTGCGGATGACGAAAAAATAAGCCGGTTATATATCAGGAACTTAATATCGGAATTCCTGCCGGGAGCTTCCATATACGAAGCAGACAGTGCGGCCAGGGCGAAGGAGATACTCCTGGAAAACATTGTGGGCATCCTGTTTCTTGATATCAATATGCCTAAAATGAACGGAATAGAATTAATGAAATCGTTCGACAAAAAAGGTTTTGAGCTGGTATATATTACCGCTTATGAAAAATATGCCATTGACGCCATAAAGCAGGATGCCGTTGACTATATACTCAAGCCTATCAACAAAAGAGAATTTAGAAACATGCTTCAACGAGTGATCCGGATCCATGAAGAAAAGAAAACCCACATCAAAAAAGCAACGGCAACCGATTTATCCGAAGAAGCTTATGCAAAGCAAAAGATAGCCGTATATCATGAAAACGGCATAAAATTTATACCCATTAGTGAGATCGAATATTTAAAAGCGCTCAATACCTACACCCTGATCCATCATATTTCCGGAGCCAAAACCATCGTGTCAAAAGCCATCAATCGCTTTGAAAACAATCTTGACCCTCGCTGGTTTTTCCGGATTCACAAATCCTATATCATCAATATCAGGGCTGTGCGTGCGTATTCACCCACTGAAAACAATATGGTCATCACCACAAATGGAGCTGAAATCCCGGTCTCCCGGCGTCGTTTAAAGACTTTTCTCGAAATCATGAAAAACAACAAGGACATCATAACCCCGTAATATGTCCACAAAATATTTCCGACAATTATTTTTTGTATTAGGCAGTTGTATCTATTGCCTGAACGCAGGCCAGGCAAATGCGCAATCCTACGCTGTAAAGCATTACTCTACCTCAGAAGGCCTGTCCCATTCTAATGTGTTCAGGATTTTTCAGGATACAAGAGGTTTCATCTGGTTCAGCACCGATGAAGGTCTGAGCTGTTTCGACAGCAAATCGTTTACTAATTATTATACCGCGGATGGCCTATCGGACGATTGTATCATGTCTGTTACCGAATCGCCTGCCGGCCAATTATATATTTCCACTTATCGAAATGGTATTTCCATAAAAAATGACAGCGTTATAAAAAAATTAACCATCGAAGACAGCAAAATGCCTTTAAAAATCTTCTCCTCATTTATTAGTCCCAACAATATTTGGTTTATAGGAGAGGATGATATTACAAGTTTATTTCACATCCGGAATAACCACTTAAAAAAGTGGGAAGGAAAAGACAAACAGGGTGAAAGAATTATCATACAAAAGGGTTATGAACATGACAATACGCTTTTTTTAGCTACCAACCACGGCATTTTTTTTATCGATAAAACACAGGAAGTAAAACCCTTTATGCCTGACCTGATAAAGGGAAGCGTAACGGCCATGGAAATAGACAGGAAAGGGAAGATCTGGGTCGGGCAAACGCACCGCCTGATATGTATCCACAATGGCCAGATACGAAAGGATATCAAAATAAAGCCTAAAACTGCTATCAGTGATATTCTTACCGATAAAAAAGAGGGCGTTTGGGTGTCTATAATCGGCGAGGGCGTTTGCAAAGTGCAAAACAATGACCTGATCAACATGAACAAGACATTGGGTATAAACACTCACATGATCAACGATCTGTTTGAAGACCGCGACGGGTCGGTCTGGATTGCCACACATGGTGATGGCGTGTATAAATTAGATTTCAAATATATCAATCTTTTCCCCCTGAAAAACAAGCTGCTGAATGTTTATAGTACCGCTGTTACGCCATTTGGTGCAAGTATTTTCGTTGGTTCGCTGGGGACATTGAGCATCCTGAAAAATAATAAACTATTGCCCTTTCCATTACACTATTTAGAAGCTGTTAATTACATCTATTTTGTTGAAATCATTAATGAGCAACTCTATGTTGGGACACCGCACGGTTTAATCAGGAAAGACCTGAAATATCCTTTTCGGGAGAAATTAATACTACAAAATAATCATGCGGCCACAGGCATAATTTCTATTTATAAAGACAGTGAAGGCAGAATATGGGCCGGGGGATTCAACCAGTTGTATCAGGTAAGCGGCGAAAATATTATAAAAGTCAACACTAATATCAATAAAATTTTAAGGATAAATGTGATTCATGAAGACAACGAAAATAATATCTGGTTTGGTACAAATAAGGGGTTGATAAAATTTGACGGCAATACATTTTCCGAAGTAAAGATATCCGGGTCAGACACAGCCCCTCCTGTAATATCCATTTATCCCGACAACAAGACGCTCTGGATCGGCACTACCAATGGTATCACAAAATTGAATAAAGGCGCCATATTGTGCACAATTGAAAATGGGTTAAAAATCAGGAGCATGATCAAGGATTCAAGTCATACGCTCTGGTTAGGCACAAGCAAGGGATTAAAATATATAGCGAATGGCACAAGCGTAATAAAGGACTGCAATGCATTTCCGTTTAATGATGAAATACTGAAGCTGCATATTCAAAACAATAGGCTCTTCGTGGGTACCATAGCCGGGTTATTTCAAATGGAAATAGACCAAACGCTTTCCCTGGAAGGGCCAGCCCTTCCAACTTATATTACTTCCGTAACCACCCAGGACAAAACTATAGCGATGCCAGGGAGGATCAGATTGCCGTATAATCATAACAAACTGATCATAAATTTTATCGGATTGAATTTTACCAATCCGGGATATACTGAATACCGTTACCGTATCAGGAACCTGGATGAAATCTGGCATATGACCACCAATAATTCCATCGAACTATCCAGTATGCCTTACGGAAGCTATAATTTTGAGCTGGAAAGCCGGATAAGAGGTGAAAGATGGGGTAGCACGCAGGTTTTAGAGATACAGGTTAATACGCCCATTTGGAGACAATGGTGGTTTATCGCGCTTCTGTTTGTCGGGACTGTGGTTATTCTTTATGCCTTATTAAGAAACACCATCAACAGAAGAGAAAAAAAGAAAAGACGTCATCTGATGCTGCAAAATAAGATCAACCAGCTAAAACAACAAGCATTAAATGCATTGATCAATCCTCACTTCATCTTCAATTGCATGAATTCGATTCAATATTACATCAATGAAAACGACAATGACCTGGCCAACGAATATCTGTCCCGCTTTGCCCGGCTCATACGTATGACACTGGAGCATTCTATGGATTCATTTATTGATCTGGGCACGGAAACCGAACGGATAAAACTATACCTGTCCCTGGAGCAATTAAGGTTTGACGATAACCTGAAATGGCAGCTTTTTGTTTCGGACACATTGCAAAACAAAGGCATAAAGATCCCTAATATGATTTTGCAACCCTATATTGAAAATGCCATCTGGCACGGCATTATGCCCAAAGAAGGGCCGGGAGAAATTATCATTAATATGGAAAAGTCCGGCGAGGCCAACCTGAAAATAACCATTCGGGACAACGGGGCGGGGATTGATTTTGATGCCCTGAAACAAAATAATAAAAACAAATCCCTGGGAATGAAATTAATTGCCGAACGGCTGGCTCTACTGAAAGAAATATCAGGCCGTGATTTTAGCGTAAAAGTCAAAAAAATTGAGCATATTCTGACAACCCCAAGCGCCGGCACTACAAAAAATACCGGCACCATAGTAGAGCTTTTACTGCCCCTGATTTCCTCCCGCAAAGAATCAATGGAAGTTTAATTTATCGCTTTTGCGCATACCGTATTACCACGTCTGCGAAGCATTTAAAAAGCTCTTGCCACGAACGTTGTTGTGTGTTTCCTTTAGCCGCGTGTGTCTTCACCCTCTCCCATTCAGTGTTTCTCCGTACGGCTCCTGCCGGCGCACGAATCCATTCGTGTGTCAAAGTATTGTGCTCCTTCAACGTTTCTCCAGACGACGTCGCAGCGGCAGACATCTCTGATTGCATAATGGGAGCATCACTTCGTTCATTTCGGCAAGCTCCTATGGACTGCCCCCGTGTTCATTTCGATTAACTCTGACTCGTCCTTTCTCCCTTCATTCATGTTCCATTGTCAATTGCCATTATAAACAAAACCGCCCCGAAAATTAATCCGGGGCGGCTTTGCTTTATGAAACATCCTTATCGTTTCCTCACACTACTTCCTGTTCACCTTAATAGTCTGTGTTGTCACATCATCCTGGTACTTCAGAATGTACATGCCCTGGGACAAATGCTCCATAGGGAATTTGGCAATGCCATTGCTTTCAATCCCTGCACGGCCTAATACCCTGCCCGATACATCCATCA
>CAZUSO010000103.1:0-6496 GCA_964622775.1 uncultured Taibaiella sp.
AATTTGGAACCTTACCTACACTATTATCTTCTTTTTTTATCTCGGTCATAAAATTATCTTAGCTATCAACATTCAGGATTTGCCTATTTCCCTTTTTTATTTCCTTTTAAAAGTTTTTTCTCGTCACCATCTAATTTACGTTGCAGTTTTTTGACATCTTCGGCAGGTGGCAGGTTTTCCGGAACTATTCCTCGTTTGGTAAGCATATCCCGAACTGCCTGATTATTATCTATATGTTCCTTCTCAATTTTATTCTGACCTTTCAAATCTTTAGTTTGCACATTCAAGCCGGTCATTTCAGCGGCTAAGTCTTTGGCTTTTATACTGATGGTCGGGAGAAAATCTGCTACCGGTCTGCTTGCAGGAACACCCATTTTCTTTTTCAGCGTTTGCGTATTCAGCCTAAACAAAGCCTGGTCGCCCTTGCTTCTGATAATCGCAAATCCCTGACTGTCCACGCCTCGTTCGTATAGAATACCGGAAAGTTGTTTTTCGGTTTGGCTTAGTTTTTCTCTGGCTTTTACCCGTTCATATTCCAAAAGCCGTTGCTCAATCAACTCCGCTCTACGGGTTTGTACCGCAAAATAGTTTTGAGCAAACGCAATTTCCTGTTTTCGGCTATCACCATTTTGTGCAATTAAATAACAGGCATAACGAGTAAGTAAAATGTCATCTATCTCTTTTTCCGCACCTTTTGGCATCGGTATCGTTTTCCTGACGTCAGGAAAATGATAAGCAATTTCCTCACTTGCATTTTTGCAGGCATCTTTTGCTTTTTGGATTACTTTTTCAAAATTTTCCCACTTGCTGTATCCTAACAAGGATTGCAAATCCCGTGCACTCCAGCATTCTACACCTTCCAATTCAGCTGCGGCATTTTCAAACTTTTCAAATAATTCCTTTATTTCTTCCGATTTCATAATCTATGAATTTTAAATTCACAACTAAAAAACAAGCCCCAATTCCTTGAAATAAACATCAATCTCTCTGTCCAATTCAGCTCGCTTGGCTTCCAAAGATTTAATTTCCTGCATTACGGCTTGGATATCAATTTCTTCTTCGGCTTCAAACGTGTCAACATATCTGGGAATATTCAGGTTATAATCATTCTCGGCAACTTCTTGTAAGGTAGCCAAATGACTGTATTTCTCAATTACTGTTCTGTTTCGATAGGTTTCCACAATCTTATCGATATGTGCTTCCCGCAACATATTTTGGTTCTTTACCTTTTCAAATTCCTTGCTGGCATCTATAAATAAGATATGTTCAGAATCTTCTTTACATTTTTTAAATACCAGAATACAGGTCGGAATACTCGTTCCATAAAAAATATTGGCAGGTAATCCGATGACAGCATCCAAATAATTTTTCTGCTCAATCAGATATTTACGGATGTGTAGTTCTGCTGCTCCACGGAACAAAACACCGTGAGGCAGGACAATAGCCATTGTTCCATTTTCTGCCAAATGATAGAGCATATGTTGAACAAATGCAAAGTCAGCTTTGCTTGACGGAGCTAATTTTCCGTACTGGCTAAAACGATCATCATTCAAAAATAAAGGATTGGCACTCCATTTAGCTGAAAAAGGAGGGTTTGCTATAATCGCATCAAACGGCATATCGTTCAAATGCTGTGGATGTTCCAGGGTATCTTCCTGCTTAATATCGAACTGCCGGTAATGCACTCCGTGCAATATCATATTCATCCGGGCAAGATTGTATGTCGTACGGTTCATTTCCTGACCGTAGAAATTATTGACGTCTTTTACTTCTCTTGCCACACGCAATAGTAATGATCCGGAACCACAAGTTGGGTCATATACCGATTTCAATCTGTTCTTACCCGTAGTAACAATTTTTGCAAGAATTTTTGAGACCTCCTGAGGTGTATAAAACTCACCTGCCTTTTTTCCTGCACCGCTGGCAAACTGACCAATCAGATATTCATACGCATCGCCCAATACATCAAGTTCGGTATGCTCTAATTTGAAGTCAATTTCATCCAAATGCACCAATACTTTTACGATAATAGCATTTCTTGCTTCCGCAGATTTACCCAATTTAGTACTGTTGAGATCCATATCTTCAAACAGGTTATCAAAGTCTTCTTCACTTTGCGTTCCCATTGTACTCAACTGGATATTAGTCAGGATTTTTTGTAAATCTTCTAATATGAATGTGTTGGTGTCGCTATTACCTCGTTTAGCTATTTCACTAAATAATTCAGAAGGCTTTAGAAAATACCCCAAAGTTTCCAGAGCTTCTTCTCTAATAGCTTCAATGTATTCTAAACCTTCAGGAGTGTCTTCTTTTATGTCTCTGAATTGAATATTGTCTTGTTGCAAAATGGAATTGGCATAAATTTCCATTTTTTCGGCCAGGTATTTATAAAAAATAAATCCCAAAATATAATCCCGGAATTCATCAGCATTCATTTTGCCTCGTAACGTATTGGCTATGTTCCAGAGCTGTTGCTCTAATATTTTCTTTTGTTCTTCTGACATTGAAGTAAGCGTTATTTAATTAGGGGTTTTTAATCCTTAAGAATCCACTAAAATAGTAAACTTCTAGCTTCTAAACATTATGCTTGTTATAAACCCAGGGCTGTTCAATTCTAAATTATGTGTGGATAACTATATAGCCTGCTCCATTTCTGCGAAAATCCATATAGTTGGTCTTTTATATTTTGCAGATTATTTTTCCTTAAAATGTTGAGGACGAAGCTTCTCAGGACAGAGAAGTTAAATGGCGCTTTTCTGATTCTATGCGCATCTTCTAAAAGGCTTACATCGCGTACATGATGGTGTAGATTTTCTATTTTCCAATGATTTTTTACTATTAAATGGAACTGTTAAACACAAAATTACTCCGCGTAACACCGATACATCGGTGCAAATCTGTGTAATCAGCGAATAAGTTAAACAGAGCAATTATCCTGGCAGCCATATTGTGATCTCCTGCATATTTTCCCTGCAATGAGCAGCAGTCATCCTATTGAACAGCAGACCGACCTACAGCATGACATAGTACGCGTAATTAAACAACTGGAACAATAATGCAACACCTGATACAATACCCTGTTTTCTACATGAAGGTAATCAACTTGAAGAGAATAATGACTGCAACGTTGCGTATTGTGCTAAAATACCCTCCTGATGGTATTTGTGGTGGCAAAGCGGGAGGATACCTTTGCGCATCTATAAAATAAACGTATTAATGAAAAAATTTCCCGCTTTTACCAGTCTGCTCTTTCTTATCATTTCATTGGGTTACAACGCTGCACTGGCACAACCTACTTCCTGCTATGAAACTTTTGACGGCACATACAGCTATATTGGCATTGGCAGTATGGGTGCAAGGCCCACAGAAGGCAGCATTGCTTTTTACGTGAAAGCACCGGCTTTGGCAAGCTATCCCAATGTGTTAAGCACCGGAGGTAATTATGATGGCGATGCTTCGGGAAACAGGTGCATCAGGTTTGAACTTTATGCTGACGGCAGATTGACGTTTTTATCTGGAACTGATGGAGCAGTTGGACTTTCGGATATTACCTATGCTACCATTACAAATAGTTTTTCAGTAGATACCTGGCATCAAATTGTGGTTACCTGGAACAGTAATGCCAATACAATGGTGGGCTATTACGATGGCGCTTTAGCTTTTAATATTACATGTACTACCTGGCCCACTAATTTTAATAATGTAAGAATTGGTGATGGCTATGATCAAGTCAGAAAATGGAACGGCAATATTGACGATGTAAGTTTTTGGTCAAAACAATTAAGTCCCTCAGAAATAAACGGGCTGATTGCCGGAAATATTAATACCAGCGACCCCGCATTAACGGCCTATTACGATTTTGAAGGCATTACTGCCAATGGTGATGGAGAAACAGTGCTGAATAAATCTGCTGCCACCGCAGGAAGCTACAATGGTATCACCATGGGCAACACCTGCTTTCCTGAAAACTCCTGTGCTGTTATTAACTGTAATATGATGTTGTGGCTCAAAGCAGATGAAGGTGTGTATAGTGATGCCGGCATTACTCCTGCTATAAATGGCGAAGGCGTGGCACGATGGAACGACCAAAGCGGCAGCGGCAATCACATGCACCAGGATAATGCAGCGCAGCAGCCGGAGTTTCTTACTAATGCCACCAACGGTGTAGCCGCACTCGGATTTAACGGTGCACAGGTGATGAGTACGCTGGAAGCGATAAACTGGCAAAATACAACACAGCATGACATTTTCATTGTTTGTAAAAATGTGTCGCCCGATGCCATGCTGATGGAGAGTAGCCAGGATGCGAATGTCAATAACGGCTCATTTTACGTGGTGGATAATTACACGGCTGCTGCAAACGGCGTATCTGCCGCCCTGAAGGATAACAGCGGCAATCTCAGGATATTCAAAAACACAGATGGTTTTATTCCCTGTACCAAAATTTACCAGGTAACATTTGATATGAGCCAGGCCGGCACTGACGCCATTAAGATAAAACTGAATAACAGCTTGCTGACTGATAATACCGGCTATAATGTAGGCAGCCCTTCTAACGGAATAGCCAACCATAATTTGTACATCGGGAGCACGGGGGTAAATACCTACGGCATGACGGGCAACATTTCCGAAATAATTGCCTACAGCAGAAAGCTCAATACTGTGGAGGCTGCGGCGGTGTATAGTTACTTAGATCAAAAATATTTCAGCGGTGGCGGAGTAATGCAGTTCTCTTCCCTGCCCGCCACATCTGCAACCGGAGGTAATGCCATTCTCGATGATGCCACCTGGAAACATAGCTACAATACCTCAGCGCCGGGTGAGATCATCGCTTCAGTGAAAGATAACTGTATGGACCTGGGAGCAAGAACAGACAGCGTATATGTGGATGCCACGGCCACATTACAGGAAGGCGCTTATATGACCATGCGCAGACACTATACCATCAGCCCCACTTTGAATCCTCCCGGCGCAAAACGCGTACGCCTGTATTATTCCGATACCGACTTCGCCGATCTGCAAAGCAGGTACGATGGTCTTACTGATGCCGCACAACTATCGGTTATCCAGTATGACGGTGCGGATGAAGATGGTATATTTAGTTCCACAGAAGGCTCGCTCATTTTTATTGCTCCGGCCCAGATTACTACCGGCACTGCATTCGGGCAGCACTACCTGGAGTTTGAAGTGAGCAGTTTCAGTGAGTTCTGGATCTATGCCGATAACGTCCCGCTGCCGCTTGGCCTGCTTTCTTTTACGGCTACCAAGAAGCAAGACACGGTGAGCATTGAATGGCAGACAATCCGTGAAGAAAATGTACAAGGTTTTGAAGTAGAGCGCAGCACCGATGCACGACATTTTGAAACCATCATGACCATAGCAGCAGCTAAAAACGGCGGTGCACAGCAATACCGGCAATGGGATCACAAGGCGGCGCACCTGAACGTACCTGCCGTTTACTATCGGCTGAAGCAAATTGACCAGGATGATAAGTTTGTCTATAGTGCTATTGCTACCGTGAACTTCAGTCAGCAACACCAGGTACGTATTATCCCCAACCCTGCGAAGGGCAGTATCACTTTAGCTGGTGCGGAAAACTACGACGCAATCGGTGTATTTGATATGGCCGGTAAAAGCCTTGGGTTACTGCACGGTAATGCGAAGCATATATATGATATCAGTCATTTGCAGCCAGGTGTTTACTTCCTGAAATTCGTAAATGCGCAGGGACAAACGGTGCAGAAGCTGGTGGTGAGATAATGCATTGCCGGAAAGGGAATGATATGGACAGCGTCCGGCTTTCGCCGGGCGCTGTGTGCGTTTTGGCGCGAAATATTCGCGGTCAGTTTATGGGGATTTTACTGAATAATATGATTTATAAATGACTTTGTTGCAACAAGTATATGGTTGATTTTCAATATAGCAATTCCAGTATTAAATATTATAAATTTACATAATAATAAGTGTCGATGCGAGTTTGAGATAAGGGCGTTATTTTTATCAACATTATCAATTGTTTGATTTTAAGTCATTTGCTGCTGCAACAAAGTCTTTATAAATTGATAATAGTCCAATAATATGAATATTATTTCTCGTAGCCCACGGTTTAAACCGTGGGCTGGCAATCACTAAATTTTGAATGGATTTATATCCATTTTCTACTTATCTGCCCCATTCCGATGCCGGAATTTCGTCCTAGATTTTCGGAATCTGCTCCTGTTCATCCGTAAAGCTGCCCGGGTGTTGATTCCTTGCAGGGGAACCGACATTGTCTGCTTCATACTGTTTGCGCTGTTCCTCAATTACGCTGTACGCTCTGTGTGAAAAAGGGGCTATAGAAGAAATACAATTTAAATAAGGTTTGTAGCAGTTATATTGAGGATGTAAATGAATTCCAATCAAAATCAGGCTTCGTGTTTCCGGGAATTTTTGTTTCTTTACCACTATTGTCCGACAAAGCCTTAAAATCGGGGTTTTCATCCAATGGAACGCATCT
>CAZUSO010000104.1:0-6279 GCA_964622775.1 uncultured Taibaiella sp.
TGGAGTTGGATGATGCCGCGGCAATCATTAGCTATGAGGAATATTATCCTTATGGAAGTACTTCATTTCAATGTGGCAGAAGTGGCGCAGAGGTGTCGTTAAAACGATACCGGTACACCGGCAAGGAGCGGGATGAAGAAACAGGGTTGTATTATCACGGAGCGAGGTATTATGTGCCGTGGTTGGCGAGATGGGCAGCAAGTGACCCGTTAGAGAGTAAGTATGCGGGATGGAGTAGTTATAATTATAGTTTTGATAACCCTGTAAAATGGATGGATAGTACGGGAATGGGGCCAGATGACCCACAACACGCAAACAAATGGCATCCACCATTAGCTTTACCCGAAGTAACAATACCAGGTACTACAATAAAATTTACACCATCTACTTCCAATACAAAGCCTAAAATAAAAGATTTAGAATTAAGTCAGGAAGGAATAGACTTTATAAAAAGTGGTGAAGGGGGATTTCATGAAAAAATGTATGACACAGCAAACCCTAAAAAGGAAGTGGTTTTTAATGAAGAAGGATTACCAACCATAGAACGGGCGGTTTTGGATAAGCAGGGAAACCCCATTTTGAATAAGGACGGGAAGCCTACTACAGAAAGAGTTGCAGATTTAACCAGAGATTGGACAATTGGGTATGGGCACAAAGTAACTCAGGATGAACTTAAAAGTGGGAAGTTCAAAGATGGAATTACAGAACAAGAAGGATGGGAGTTAATGGAAAAAGGTTCGGGAGGCATTGATGTAGTCACGAAAAATGCGAATAAAAAGCTGAAGGTAGAGGTAACGCAAAACCAATTTGATGCAATAATAAGTTTTGGTTATCAGCAGGGTAGCTATAGTTATTCCAAGAAAAAAGGAACAAGTAGTTTTGACCAACTAATTAATATTGTCAATGAAGGAGAATGGGAAAAGGCGGCCGATTTTATTCGTGATTACGGCAAGAAAAAAACAAGGCGTGAAGCTGAATCCAAAATGTTTAGTGAAAGTACATACTTACCGCCTTCTTACTATCAAAACAAAGCATACTACAAAAAAGTATTCTCGACTGATTATAATAGATTAAAAAACCCTATAAAACATTAATATGATAAAAGGTATCATATTGTTATTAGTTGGTCTAACAAGTTTGAATTGTATAGGTTTTACAAGAGTACAAGATTCGTGTAACACCATAAAAGCGCCTTTAGTTAATTATATAGATATAATAAATATGTTTTATTGCGGTAATAACGATACAGGGGATTCCATGGAATACAATCCTTATTGTGATACTTCAGGCTACGATATTTATTTACTGTCCAAAAAAGATTCATCAGAATTGATCTTAGTTAAAGCCAAAATGCCGATAACGGGAGGAAAAGAGGGAGATGATTTTACTATTTTTGAAATTAATAATAATGTCGTTGAACCGTTAAATGTGTTTACAGGTTATTTAGATTGTATAAAAATGACCTCAACGATTTATCCGGACATTATTTTTTACTGTCCGATTGACTGTGGTAGGATTAAAATTCAAATTAGCAGAATTGGCAAATATTATCACAGGAAGAAAGTACTTGATATAGAAGGTAATAATATTAATAAAAAGAATAGAAAGGCATTATTGAAAAATTACAATTCTGATAATGAATCGGGAGAGATACAGCAATTGGAAGGATTTAAATATAATAGAAATTAGACTATTCTAATCATCAAATGTATTTGTTATTGTTTTTTCAATTGATTGGGTGATGGGTAATGTACCAGATATGAGGGTTGCCTCTTTTCATCACCACAATATATTTATTTTTTATTCCCATCATGACATTCACTAAAAAAATAAAAACAAATTCGGGCAGGCAGCATGGTTGCTACGGAGCAATATGCCCGGCTGTTTTTATTTTTTCAACCGGTCAATATGGTGAAGGGCAGCCAGATGACAAGGAACATAATTTACGTGGACAACTTTACCAGCATTATGATGGCGGCGGTCTGCAACAAATCAGGGAATATGATTTTAAAGGCAACCCCATTGTAATGCAGCAACAGCTATTGGAAGATGCTACGCTGACTGATGTAGATTGGGACGATGACCCTGATTTGAGTACGGAAATATTTATGAGCAGTACAGTTTTTGATGCGCTGAACAGGCCTGTTACTACCACCGACCCCGGCGGGAATGTACAGGAGTTTACTTATGATAAAAGCGGGTTATTAAAAACGGTAACGCTCAATAGTGATGAATATGTGAATGACATACATTACGATGCGAAAGGACAGCGGGAAGCTATTTGGTACGGCAACGGCACCAAGACCAGCTATACCTATGACCCGCTTACATTCCGTTTAAGGAACTTAGCGACGAGAAAAAGTACTACCGATTACCAGAACCTGTATTACTACTACGACCCGGTAGGGAATATTACTACGATTAGGGATGATGAGCAGCAAACCCTGTATTATGCCAATGCCATAATAGACCCCACACAGGAATTTACTTATGATGCGCTGTACCGGTTGATTGAAGCAAAAGGCCGGGAGCAGATTGGGACGGGAAACTTCGGAGCAAGGGATAATTATCGTGATACAAACTGGATGGTGCCGCTGGGCAGCGATGCAGCACAACGCTATACGCAAAGCTATACTTATGATGAGGCAGGCAACATACTGGCATTGCAGCATGTAGCCGGAACCGGCAGCTATACGAGAAGCTATAATGTGGATACGGACACAAACTGCCTCCTGAGTACAACAGTAGGCGCCAATACCTACGGTTACACCTACGATGCGCGTGGCAATATGCTGAGCATGCCGCACCTTAACACCATGAGCTGGAATGCCAATAATGAGCTACGCCAGGTAAGAGCCGGCGCCACATACACTTACTACCAGTACAGCGGAGGGCAGCGGATAAGAAAATATACGGACAAGGGTAGTGTTAAAGAGGAAAGAATATACTTAGGCAGCTATGAGCTATACCGAAAATATGACAACACCGGAGCGATAGATGTGGAACGGAGCACAGTGCATGTGAGTGACGATACGGGTAGGATAGCGATGCTTGAGGTGAGAACCGAAGGCACAGACCCAGGCCCTGCGGAACTAACGAGGTATATTTATAGTAATCACTTGCAGAGTGCAAGTTTAGAGCTTGATGAGGATGGAGAGATTATCTCTTATGAGGAATATCACCCTTACGGTACAACTTCTTACCAGGCGATGAATGCTTCTATAAATGCAGTAGCAAAAAGATATAGATATACCGGTAAGGAAAGGGATGAGGAATCAGGATTATACTATCATGGGACAAGGTATTATATACCCTGGTTAGCGAGATGGAGTGCGAGCGACCCGTTGGAAAGTAAGTATGCAGGAATGAGCCCGTAGTGCTACTCTTTTAATAACCCCGTCATGTTCAATGACCCGAGTGGAGAAAGTCCTGATTTACCAGAAACATCAAAAAATAAATACGGTGAAAAACAAGTTTATATTGACAAAGGAGGTTATGTTGATAATGGATTTGGAGGAGTAACCAGAGATGAGAAAAAAGTAACTCCAAGTGGTACTGCTGTTTCCAAAGGTATGTCTGAATTGGATTTATATCGTTTTGCTATTGATAGGGTTTTAAATCCGGGTGAAAGAACAATAAAAGATGATAGATATTTAGATGAAAAATATTTTGCAGTAGAGGGTAAGGTTAAAGCATTTATGAACCTAAAACTTTTGGTAGGTTCTATGCCTGACACAAAGGAATACCGTAAACAGACAGCGGAATAAAGGATAAGACTATATTATCAGTACTCTTTAATGATAAAGATGCACAAGGGAGCTTAGCTCAAATTAAACGAAGTGCTTCTTTTGGAGGCAGGCACAACTTTGTTTACGAAGGCGGTAAGCTGTTAGCTATGGGCTTGGCAAGCGGTATTGCTAAAGCTACGGCAAGAGAAATGGCGGGAAAATTATTTTCTAACATTGTAAAAGAGGAAACACTATCACAAACAGACAAGTATGTTAAACTTCTTACAGAGTTTGGGGAATATGACGCTACCAAAATATTATACAGAGGCACAAGTGGCTCTGAAAAAGTAGGTGCGCAAATATTCTTTACTGATAACTCTGCTGCTGCTGCAACGTATGTAAAAAATGGTGGGGAAGTTGTTGAAACAAGGGTTTCTGAATTTGCTTTGAAAAAACTTCGATTAGAAGGCAACTTACAGATTATGGAGGATTTACATAAAGGAGTTAGACATACTTCTTACAAATTTACAGGAAACGAGCTAAGAGAAGCTCTAATGAGAATTACCAAACCAAACAAATAAGAAAAATTTAAATATTATGGTATATTGTTGTGATAAATTTCAATGGGATTGTGAAGTCAATCACGTTTGCGGTACAAATATTAGAATTATCAAAATAGACCCCAAGTTCAATATTAAATCAGAGAGTCCGTACAGGTTCTTTATTACTGTTGGTTATGAAAAAGGTCAAAAAAATGTACCAAGTCGAATGATTAGTTATTGCCCTTATTGTGGAACTAATCTTTATAATTATTATCAATCAGATGAGTATGTAAATGAAACTGATGATAGCTTTATATCTATTGAATAATGCCAATGTAGCAGATGTGCAGGCAGCATTTCAGCCATTATAATATCTTGATTTTTTATTTCCAATATGACATTCGCTAAAAAAATAAAAATAAGTTCGGGCAGGCAGCATGGTTGCTACGGAACAATGTGCCCGGCTGTTTTTATTTTTTCAACCGGTCAATATGGTGAAGGGCAGCCAGATGATAAAGAACATAATTTACGGGGGCGGCCCTACCGGCATTACGATGGCGGCGGGCTGCAACAAATCAGGGAATATGATTTTAAAGGCAACGCTTTAGCAACCCTACAGCAACTTTTAGAAGACCCGACCCTGACCGATGGCGATTATGCGGGCTTTCCCGCACCGGTTATCAATACGGAATTATTTAACAGCGCCGTTACTTATGATGCCCTCAACCGGCCTGTTACTACCACAGACCCCGGTGGGAATGTACAGGAACTTACTTATGACAAAAGCGGCTTGCTGAAAAAGGTAACGCTTAACAGCGACGAGTACGTAAGCGATATACATTACGATGCGAAAGGACAAAGAGAGGCTATTTGGTATGGCAACGGCACAAAGACTGGCTATACGTACGACCCGGAAACATTTAGATTAAGAAGATTACTGACGGTAAACTTAGATAATAATGCTATACTACAGGACTTAAACTATTACTACGACCTGGTAGGGAATATTACTACGATAAAAGACGATGCGCAGCAAACGCTGTTTTTTAAGAACAGCGTGGTAAGCCCAACGCAGACTTTTACCTACGATGCTTTATATCGTTTAACAGAAGCACATGGGCGCGAATTGATAGGCACGGCAAACTTTGGCAGCGATGATAACTGGAATGACCGCCATTGGAAAACCACGCACAAAGGCAATGGCAATGCAGTGCAGAACTATACCCAGCAATACACTTATGATGAGGTTGGTAACATACTGGAGCTGCAGCATATTGCCGGCACGGCAAGCTATACGAGAACCTACGATATTGACCAAGATAGCAACAGGCTGTTAAGCACTACGGTAGGCGCCAACACTTACAACTATGACTATGACGTAAGAGGTAATATAGTTGAGATACCTCATTTAGATGTTATGCTCTGGAATGTTCAGAATGAGCTGCGCCATATAGAGCGGGGAACTAATGCGACAAATTATCAATACAGCAGCGGCCAACGAATAAGAAAATATACGGATAAAGGGAGTGAAAAAGAGGAACGGATTTATTTGGGGAATTATGAGGTGTACCGGAAGTACGACAACACCGATACGCTTATTATAGAGCGCACAACCGTACATGTGAGTGATGATACGGGGAGAATAGCTATGCTGGAGACACGTACGGTTGGTGATGCAGAAGATGATAATGATACCGCAGAAGTGCTGACGAGATACATATATAGTAATCATTTGCAGAGTGCTTCCTTAGAGCTGGATGATAGTGCTGCTATTATCTCTTACGAAGAATACCACCCGTATGGTACAACTTCTTATCAGGCGATGAATGCAAGTATTAATGCGGTAGCGAAGCGGTACAGATATACGAGTAAGGAAAGGGATGATGAGAGTGGCCTGTATTATCATGGGGCAAGATATTATATACCGTGGTTAGCGAGGTGGAGCGCGAGCGACCCGCTCAAGTTTGACACGTTTTTTTGTTTTTATGGGCTGCAATGCTTGATTTTAC
>CAZUSO010000105.1:0-6236 GCA_964622775.1 uncultured Taibaiella sp.
ATATTAATTGTCATTTTGAATATGTGAATGTCATTTTTCTGTCATTAAATTGTAGCCGGTTTGTAAAAGAAATCCCGTGTCAGCAGCGGTTTTCACGGTAGGGAAGGCTACCAAACCAAAATAATACTCTTCTAAACCGGATGGAAACAGCAGTATAGGATTCCAATTTGTGGTGGGAATACCTTTGTGGTGGGTGATACCCACTACGGCAGCACCCCGGCGAGTTTGTTATTGGTGAAAATACCAACCGGCAAAAGGGATAGACACGGGACACGTACACCACAGAAGGAGGGGTACCCTCCACGGCCGCTTTTAATTAACGGGGGGCACAGCGGCGAAGCTAAAGATTATAGCTATTCTTCACCTCATGGCAATCCACCCGGATGAATCGTTATAATTGTGCTTCCGGCGCAGCAGTGAAAATCATGTCTAATAAATCCGCAAGCACCTTGGGATCGGGCTGAACCGAAGCCTGGCGCAGCAAACTGATTTCCCGTTCGAACGCCTGTTCCAATAAGACAGCCGCAGCGTCATCGGACAGCGAAGCGGATTCGGATGAAGTTGTGCCGGAAAAATGAGAAGATTGTATATTTTTATCCATTGAAACAAATTTAATTGCAAAACGCAGAGATTTCCTTTTTATTATCAGCCCCGGCTATTTATTTTTTTCAACCGATGGCGAGGCGCCCGTATCAGGGACAATCACATACACATCCTCCTGATCACGTTTTTCATAATAGCGCTCGCGGGCATACCGCTCCAGCGTAGCCGAGTCACTTTTCAACTTATGCAGTTCGTCATTCATCGTGGCAATTTCGGAGCGTAAAAATTCCACATTTTCATTAGCCTTGTCTAAATCCCGCTGACGTTCGCGCTGGGTGAACCAGTCATTCTGATCGATAAACAGCATCAGCGCCACAAAAGCCAGCGCGGTAATGATATATTTATTGAAAAGCCCTGCCAATATTTTTTTCACAAAAAACCAATTCTTATTTTCAAAAGCAAATTTGCAAAAAAGAATGTAAACGGCGGCAAATAATTGCCACAAATAATTTTTACTTTTGCCCTTTCTAAAAATCAGTCATGCTCAAAGATTTCACGGTACAAAACGAAAAAGAAACCCGCGCCGGTTTCGGCGAAGGCATTTATGAGGCCGCTAAAGAAAATGAAAACATCATAGCCCTTACCGCAGACCTTGCAGGATCGCTTAAGCTGAATGCTTTTATGAAAGATTTTCCGGATCGTTTTATACAATGCGGCATTGCTGAAGCTAATATGATGGGCATTGCTGCCGGTCTGACCATTGGTGGCAAGATTCCATACACGACCACCTTTGCCAATTTTTCCACCTCGCGGGTATATGACCAGGTTCGCCAGTCTATTGCATACAGTAATAAAAACGTGAAGATATGCGCTTCCCACGCCGGGCTTACTTTAGGTGAAGACGGCGCTACGCACCAGGTGCTGGAAGATATCGGGATGATGAAAATGCTGCCCGGCATGTGCGTTATCGTACCCTGCGATTTCAATCAGACTAAAGCGGCTACCAAGGCCATTGCGCATTACGAAGGCCCTGTTTATCTGCGTTTCGGACGTCCGAAATGGCCCAATTTTACCCCGGAAGATGGCAGCGACTTTACGATCGGGAAAGCGCAAATTATGCAGGAGGGCAGCGACATCAGCATCATTGCCTGCGGGCACATGGTATGGTTTGCACTGGAAGCCGCACGGGAGCTGGAAGCAAAGGGCATATCTGTGGATTTGATCAATATGCATACGATCAAGCCTCTGGACGAAGCGGCTATCATCAGTTCGCTGAAAAAGACGGGCTGTGTGGTAACGGCGGAAGAGCATCAGATCAACGGCGGTTTGGGCGACAGCGTAGCTCATGTAGCTGCACAGCATTGCCCGGTTCCGCAGGAGTATGTTGCCGTACAGGACACCTTCGGGGAAAGTGGAAAGCCTAATGATCTATTAAAAAAATACGGTCTCAGCACGGAGCATATTTTAATGGCTGCCGAAAAGGTATTAGTTCGTAAAAAATAAGAAACGGGGCTGGCTGCAAAATGGGCTCCCGCCAACGGTAAAAAGCGTGTACTGCTATTATCAACCCTCCATTGTCATGCTGAAAGCTTCTATTTTAATTACGAATGACCAATTACGAAAATAGATTCCTACGGAATGACAAGAAGGAGTATATGAGTACGAAATTGGCTGTTAGTTGTTGGCTATTGACTGTTAGCTAATAGAGCATCCTTACAATCCCCGCTGTCATGCTGAAAGCATCTATTTTAAGTACGAATGATCAATTACGAAAATAGATTCCTACGGAATGACATCTTGCTTCTGCCGTCATTCAAAAAGGAAAAGATACACGCTCTTCGGGATGCGCAGCGCTAATCTCCGAAGCGCGAATACCCTGTTTCCCTCCTGCTTATTCCTTCACCATCTTTAGGGCTTTCACCGGGGCGCCTTCATTTGTCATTATCTTCAGATAATATATGCCCGGTGCAAACGCAGCCATGCTGATATGCGCCGTTCCGCCGGCAGCAACGGCACGGTAGATAATCCTGCCCGCCACATCTGTGATGTGCAGGCGTTGCCCCTGCTGCAGCCCGTTAACGGTCATCTCCTCCCGCACCGGGTTGGGAAAAGCAGCGATATCCTCCTTACCGCAGGAAGCGGTTACCGCCAGCACCTTACTGTATGCTATGTTTCCGTTATAGGCTTCCGTTTTCAGGCGGTAGTAAGCCTTTTGTGCCGGCTGCGGCGTTTTAAAAGAATAGCGGTCAGCGCCTGCCAGGGGCAATACCTTCCCTATCGTGCCAAACGATACGCCATCCCTGCTTTGCTGCACATCAAAGCGCGCGGCTTCGCTTATATCCGCCACCTGCCAGTCTAAGGTAACAAGGCAGTTATTTTCCTGTGCCCGGAAGCTCAGCAGGGACAACGGAAGCGGAGTGCTTCCAAACTCATAAGTCCCCATATCCACCGTGCTGTTTGCGATACGAAGGTTGCCGTCCAGGTCTGTGCTGATACCGGAGCTTATAAAGCCGTTATCGCCTGCGTCAATGCAGGGGCTGCCGCTTTGCAGGCGATAGTCTCCCGCCGTAGTAGGTGCGCCGGTAAAAGCAACCGGATCTACAAAGAAGGGATTTAAAGCAGTGCCGTCTAAATTGCCGTTGATGCCGCCGGGTATTCCCTGTATCAGGCTGTTGTGAATAGTGGGGGAGCCGCTAAAAATACCGAAACCACCATTGCCAAAAATAATACTGTTACGGATGAGTATGTTAGTACTACCGCCAAAAATCTGAATACCGCCATTTAAATTACCGCTGATAGTTACATTGGTCAGTGTGGAAACGGCTTCATCATTATCAATCCCCTTCCCCGTATTGCCGCTGATAAGCACATTAGTCAGTATGGGCGTGGAGGAGGTAAGAGCAGATGGGGCAAAGCAGCCTATTCCGTCACCAATATTGCCGCTGATGATTACATCAGTCAGTATGGGAGAAGAAACAGGTATGATTGTACCGAAAAAAAATATTGCTGCACCGGAATTATCGCTGATCAATGCATGAGTCAACACAGGATAAGCATCCTCATTGAACATGCCACCGCCAAGATTAGTAGTGGTATTGCTTTCAATGATTATATGATTAAACACGGGAGCAGAACTTATATTAGAAATCCCACCACCTTGAGTAGCGGTATTACTTTCAATGATTATATGATTAAACATGGGAGCAGAACTTATATTAGCAATCCCGCCACCATATCCCCTGCCGAAACCAATCCCGTTTACCACGGTACCTCCGAGGAAGCCGTTGGCATTGCCTTTGGTAATAGTCAGCCCGTCAATAACCAGGGTATTGTCCACAGAGGCACCCGCAGTGATGACAACATGATAGACATTGTCGCTGTTATCACCGGGTACACCGATATCGCCGCTGAGGATAACGGGGTTGGCTGTCCAGTCCCGCACAGCGCCGCCGCCGGAGGGAAAGCCGCCCAGCACCGCCAGCCCGCTGCGGGTAAAGGTAAATGCCTTGTCCCGGTCGGTGGCGCCGGTGCCGGCAAGAATCTCCGGGAAATAGGTGCCTTTGGCTATGAGTATAGTAGTAATGGCGGGGTTGCTATGCGCCTCCTGCACCGCATCGGCAAGGGAAGTATAGGCATCTGCCCAGCTTGTGCCGTTATTGGCTCCGGTAGCCGAGCTGTCCACAAGCCGGGTGGTTATTATCGTGCAGGGATTTGCAATATCCGCAACCACGTTCACGACATTGGAGGTGTCCGTTTGGCTGCTGTTGGTGCAGGTAACTACCAGACGAAAGTCCGTTGCAGCAGCGATACCGCCGGTCACAGTATAAAACGATGTATCAGCATCCAAAATATCCGTCCATATTCCCGCAGCTGCAGGTGAAGACTGCCATTGAAAGCTAATACCCGAACCTACCGTAAATCCGGCAGCAGTGAGGTTGAAATTCGCATTCTGGCATACAAGTGAGGGAGCGGAGGCAGTGCCGGCTGCCGGTATTCCGGAACAAGCAGGGAGGAGCGGGACCGTCAAGTTTGAAAAAACAGTTGTTGCAGCCCCGCCTGTCCCGTCAACCGTGTGCATACGCAATGCCAATACATCACCCGCTGAAACCGGTATATTGGCAGTTCCATTTTGGGTACTACCGCCTCCCATATCGTATCCGGGCATGGGGAATACAGCTCCGTTAATTGCATACTCCGGATAATCCCATTCTGCTCCGTCCGCAGTACTATAACTCCAGTCGAAGCTTACATTTCCGGCTGCCGGCATTAGGATTGAGAAATCTATATCGCCCTGCATTCCACTGTTGCCCGAAACAATGGAAACAGACGCCGGAGCTGAAGCCGTATTAACACTTCCTCCGGAATTTGACGGAGAGATAGTTGTCGTCCAGTTAGCCGGATCATAATAACCTGAGAACTGAGCGAAGCCATGAGTACTAATCAAAGCGCATGCGATGAGCAGCAATAGCTGTTTGGGTTGTATCGTTTTCATTTTTTAGCTTGTTTAAAATCCAGGCCAAAAATATATTTTGTAATAAAAAAAATTTGTCCCCCTAAAAGGTGAATTTTTGCAGGGATAATGAGATGGCTGGTGGCTGTTAGAACATCCTTACAATCCCCATTGTCATGCTGTAAGCATCTATAACACCTCCTTGAGATTCCTACGGAATGACAAGAAGGAGTATATGAGTATGAAGTTAGCTATTGGCTGATAGCTATTGGCTGATAGCATGACAGTGGATTTTGAATTTTGAATTTTGTCCCGAACATTCGGGATTGAATTTTGGATTATGGAGCATGTCTCTGTCAAACACCACTTTGCTATATGCAGGAACTTTTCTCACCGCAGGTAATCTATTTTCGTAATTCGTAATTCGTAATTCGTAATTGTTCATTCGTAATTGTTCATTCGTAATTCGTCATTAAAAAAGATGCTTACAGCAGGGTATAAAGTGACGGCAGGATGCGAACTAAGGGCATAAAGCGTGTCATGCTGTAAGCATCCGTTCTTCTCCTGTTATCCACTATACGTTTAGATTCCTACGGAATGACATCTTGCTTCTGCCGTCATTCAAAAAGGAAAAGATACCCGCTCTTAGGGATGCGCTGCGCTAACATCCCGAAGAGCGGGGAGCCTTGTAAACCATGTTCGCTTTTTATATTACCTTTGGTACATAAACGGTAATCTTATGCAAACGATAACCATAGACATCATCAACAATAAAGCCCTGAAATTATTGCAGGACTTAGAGTTGTTGCAACTTATCAGGGTTCGCAGGCAAAAAACGCCACAAACTGTTGAAAAATTTGCTGCAAAATACAAAGGCTCAATGAGCAAACAGTCCGTTTCGGATATTGATAACCAACTGAAAGAACTGCGCAGCGAATGGCGTTAAATTATCTTTGGGATACGAACATTGCTATCTATTATTTACAGCAGCTGTTTCCGCCCAATGCCGAAAAATTAATGGACGCTATTTTACAATCGGATATTCCTGCCATTTCAGCGATTACTGAAATAGAATTGCTTTGTTGGAAAACGGCAACGGAAAAAGATGAAGAAGTATTGCACAACTTTATCAATGATTCTGTTGTGATTGAGTTGGACCAAGGCATAAAACTAAAAACAGCCGAGCTGCGCTCAAGTTTGACACGTTTTTTTGTTTTTATGGGCTGCAATGCTTGATTTTACT
>CAZUSO010000106.1:0-6143 GCA_964622775.1 uncultured Taibaiella sp.
AATAAACATTTGCCCATTGTCATTTATTATTTATCCATTATAATTCTTCCTCAGAATTTCAGGCTGTAGTTTAGTGAATAGGTGGTTCCGGGTTGATAGCGTTGCAGTATCCAGTCCTGGGCAGGATCTATCCGGCCATCTGCAAAACCGATGCTTCCGAGTCGCTGGTTGGCATCCTGATCGAAATAGAAAATCACGGGATTGTTCAGGATGTCTTTTACATTAAAACGCAATTCACTTTTCAACGACAATGCATAGCTCAACTGCACATCAAGCAGGTTACGCGGGCGTTCATATACAAAACCCAAACGGTCGCCGCCTACTAAATACAACCTTTGGGCAATACGGTTGTAAAGCACAGTGGCGCTCCATTTCCCGTTATTAGACACATAAGCCAGGCTGGAATTAATCACAAAGGGCGATTGTCCGGTAAGCGGACGATGCTTAATGGCAATGCCATTTACGAATATTTCCTGCCCGCTCATATCTACTTCAGAATGTACATAAGCAAGGTTCACATAAGCGGTCAGGTTTTTAAAGAAGGACGTGCGGGAAATGAAAGCCAGCTTTTTGCGCAATTCAAATTCCACTCCGAGATTGCTTGCGCTTTCATAGTTACGCGTAGTGATGTCGTAAGAGCTGTTTGCAGCGTTCACATAGTGCTCCAGAGTATTATTGAATCTTTTGTAAAACAAAGATGCAGAGACTACTTCTCCCGGCTCGGGATACCATTCATAACGGAAATCAATATTATCAATCTGAGCGCGTTGCAAAGCGGTATTGCCCAGCATGGTGGCCGACAGTTCATAATCATAATAGCCCACATTGCTGATTTCACGCATTTCCGGTCTGGCCACACTGCGGAAGTAAGCTAAGCGCAGGTTAGAAGCGCCGTTGAGCGCGTAAGTCAGGTTAACAGAGGGGAGCAGGTCTGTCCAGCTACGGGTTACGGTTTCTTCCGACACAAGCGAAAGGTTGAATTGCTCTGCACGAAGACCCCAGACTGCCCGAAATTTATCCGTGAGCTTATTGTCCATCATCGCATAACCGGCCAGGGTAGTGGCATTGGCATAGTAATGATCTGCAGCGCCGGTCTGATCCACCAGGGTATAAGCGCCCTGCGCAATGGCATCTTCTCCAAACAATGTTTCTATCGGACGGGTGCGTATGTCCTCAAAAGCAGGCTCCAGCACGGCGCCTAAGTAACGGTTGTTGAAGTCGCGATGGCGATACTGTCCAAACAAGCCCGCTTTAAAGCTGGATTTATTCCACCAGCTCACCGGTAAGATAAAGTTAAGTCCGCCATTGGTAATACTTTCATCCAGGTCACTGAACAGGCGGTTATTCGCTTTTCCCAGGGTGGTAATGCTGGCGGTAAAGGGATCATCCGAATTTATATTCCGGGCATATAGCACCTTTTTCTGATCGGGCTGATTATTGGTTATCTTATTGTAAGAAACAATCCAGTTCAGCTTGCTCTGACCCGTTCCTAACTGGTGGTCTCCGCTCAGGGTGGTTTTAAATAACCCTTTTTGAATGAGATCAAATGCATAATAGCGCACCTCACTTCCGGAGCTTTCATTAGATCCGGTACGATACAAAAAGTTATCGTCAAATATTTTGTTATACAGAGTCTTCAGCGTGATCTTACTGTTCCCGAAATAATAACCCAAATTCAACAAGGCTCCTAAGCTGGATGAGTAGGTATATTGATTGTCGGTGTAATTATAGCTGTCGTATTTTCGCTCCATATCCTGTTTGATCGCTTCACTGTGGTTATAGGTCAGGGCTGCGGAAAATCCGAAACGGCGATCGTTGTTCAGCCGGTAAATGCGTCCTGATGCCGCCTGAAAGCTGATTGCCGGCAGTGCGCCGTGTTCCTTTATGGAAAAATCATTATGAAGCGATTGCAGATAAGGCTCCGATTGCTTTGGACTTAAATTTTTAGCGCTCAGTTCCGAAGATACCGGGAAGGAAGACGGTAACTGACGTGCCCCATTGTCAAAACCTAAAAAATCCGTAGCGCCCCGGAATCCGGAACGAAAAGGTTTAAAGGCGGAGACCGTATTATAGCCTGCCCCTAAAGACAGCGTAGTAAAGTTTTCGTCCGGAACTTCTTTGGTCAGAATATTAATTATGCCACCTGCAAAATCACCCGGTAAATCCGGCGTACCCGACTTGGAAATGACAATGTTATCCACCATGCCGGAGGGAATAATATCAAAGGAAAATGCCCGGCGGTTAGGCTCTGTGCTGGGCAATATAGCATTGTCAATCAGGGCAATATTATAGCGGTCGCTCATGCCCCGGACTACCACAAATTTATTATCCTGAATGGTGGTGCCGCTTACCCGTTTAAGTACCTCTCCCATGCTGCGATCCGGTGATTTTTTGATTACATCCGCCGAAATTCCGTCGCTGACGGCAGCGCTGTTCTTCTGTAGGTTATAAAGTGCGTTGATATTTTCTTTCCTGACTGAAGCGCGAACAACCACCTCCTCAATCTCATTTTTTGCAGGTTCCGTCAGTGTCAGTTTTACCGAGTTCGTTTGCTTGTTTTTGAGTGCTATATCTGTGATGATCTTGGTTTGAAATCCGAAGGCTTCAATCCGGAGTTCATAAACTCCCTGTGGCGCATTAATGCTGAATGTTCCGTCAATTTCACTCATGGTGCTGGCTACCGCCTCCTCTGATCCGGGGGCTTTGAGGGTAAGTACGGCTGTCATGAGCGGCGCTCCGGAGCTTCCGTCTGTTATGGTACCCGAAAGCGTACCCTGCGCCCAAACTGCCGCCGTACATAATGTGATTAATAAAGTACAAATTACTTTGCGCATAGCTGGTTATTTATGTTCAGCGCAAAGGTGACATTGCTGTATTATCAAATTGTTAGTTTGATATTACGTCATTATGAAGATTTACAATTCATTAATCCTGAGAAGTCTGTAGCTCTTTATGGAGTAGCCTGATAAGGCCGTCAGCCAGTCCGATCTTAGGCACATAGATATGATCACAACCCGACCAGCGCATTATAGAGGTGTAGATTTGTAAGGCAGGAACAATCACATCAGCACGGTCTTCACGAAAGCCATAAATATGAATACGCTCTTCCACCGTGCTTTGGCTGAATTCTTTCAGATAATTTCTAAGGGACTGAATAGGCAGGGCGCTGCCCTCCTTTCGTTTTGAAAGCGAAAATATTTTATTGATATTACCTCCGGTGCCAATGGCATGGATATTTTTGTAAGGCCGGATATGATCCTTTACAAAGATCTTCAGATGGTCCCATTGTGCTTCGTTTACCTTGTTCTGCAGTATTCGGATCGTACCGATATTGAAGGACTCTTTAAAGATAATCTGATTTTTTGAAAACAGCGTAAGCTCTGAGCTGCCGCCGCCAACATCTATATACAGGCAGGTACTACCGGTATTGATCTTTTCGGTAATATGCGTTTCATAAATCATATTGGCTTCCTGGGCGCCGGAAAGAATCTGAATTTCAATTCCTGTAACCGCTTTGATTGTTGCGGCAACCTCCGCACCATTTACGGCATCGCGCATAGCAGAAGTAGCGCAGGCCTTGTAGGCATCCACCTTATAAATCTTCATCAGCAACTGATAAGCCCGCATGGTATGCACTAATTGCTCGACCTTGGAGGGCGATATGCTTCCTGTGCCAAAAACATCGAAACCGAGCCGTAGCGGAATACGCAATAAATTCAGCTTGGTAAAATCCTCACTGCCATCCTTGTATTGAGTCACCTGCATGATCAATAATCGTGCAGCGTTAGACCCGATATCAATGGCAGCTAAAACCAAAGGAAAGACTATTTAAAGGAATGAATAGAAAACAAATTTTGCCCAATGTACAAAAAATTATTATCTGACAATCTTACGCTGTAAATATTTATAAATATTTTCCTGAGAGCGAACCGGAGGTTCCCCTTCCGCAGGGCGGACGTAATGATTCTTTTGTTCATTATCCAGGATGCGCCCTTTTACATTTTCTGACAATTGTATCTGTAGAATATCTGTTAGTTCCTGAACTAAATGCGGATCATTAACAGGGCAGGTCACTTCAATACGGTGATCCAGGTTGCGCACCATCCAGTCGGCGGAGGAAATATACACTCTTGGTTTCCCATCATTATTGAAGGCAAAAATACGGGCATGCTCCAGGTATTCATCCACGATACTGATGGCCTGAATCGGCTCTTTGAACCCGGATTGTGCCGTCAGCACACAACAAATTCCGCGAATAATAAGTTTCACGGATACCCCCGCCTCTGCCGCCTCGTATATCTTGTTCACTAAGATCTCATCCACCAGGCTGTTCAGCTTGATCACCATAACAGCCGGCTTTCTACTTTGCGCAGCCTTTATTTCCCGGTCGATCAGCTTTATAAAAAGATTGCGGGTTGATACGGGCGAAACCGCCAGATGCTTCAACCTGGAAAGCGTGGACAGTTTCGATTCCGATCCCTCCATCACCGTAAAAACTTTTTCTACTTCGCTCAGCAATCTCTTATCAGAAGTAAGCAGGCACTGATCACAGTAAAGCCGGGCCGTAGTTTCGTTAAAGTTGCCGGTGCTGATAAAGCCATATTGCCCGATGTGGTTAAATTCCTTCTTTGTAATCAGGCACAGTTTGGCATGAATTTTCATATCCGGGAAACCCATCACCACCTTTACGCCTTCCTCTTCCAGCATCGTTTTCCATTTCAGGTTGGCTTCCTCATCAAAGCGCGCCCGTACTTCCAGCACGGCCGTAACCTGCTTGCCATTGCGCACCGCATTAATCAGCGCATTGATCACCCTGGAGTTTTTAGCCAGGCGATAGCAGGTTATTTTTATACGCAGCACATTCGGATCAATAGCCGCTTCGCGCAGCAAATCTATCAGCGAATCAAAGGAATGATAAGGAAAATGCAGGAGCACATCTTTCTTTTCCAGAACACTCATAATCCGGCAGGGCTGCTGCAAATCCGGATGAGTAAAAGATTTCCGCTGTGCCTTACGGTCGCCGATCTGCTTAAAGACCGACACAGGGAAATCCATAAAATCTTTGAAATTATGAATCCGGCCTCCGGGAATCAGGTTATCCTTTTTCGTCAGGTTCAGGCGGTGTGTCAGATAATCCAGCAGGGTCGGGTCTATATTTTTTTCATAAACAAAACGGGTAGCCTTCCCTTTCTTCCGGTTCTTAATGCCTTTCACCAGCTCCGCAATCATATCGGTGCTGACGTCATTGTCAATGTCAATCTCCGCATCACGGGTAAACTTAATGATATAGCTCAAAAAACGATCGAATCCGAAAGCCCCGAAGATATTAGGCAGGTTGAACCGGATGATATCCTCCAGCAGGATAATATCCTGGCTACCGCGTGCAGAAGGCAATAAAATGAAGCGATCCATATTGTCAGTGGGTACTTCAATGAGGGCATAGCGCAGCAGCATATTATTGGCGCTGCTGCCCAGTACGCAGGCTAAGTAAATGGACTTATCGTGCAGCAGCGGCATTTGCGGAATGCTTTCCACCATAAGCGGTACAATCTCCGTACGAACCTTTTCCTCAAAATATTTCCTGACGAATGCTTCCTGGGAAGCATTCAGTTGTTTTTCATTTTTAAGAAAAATATGCTCACGGGCCATCTCCTCCAAGATAGTAGCAAAAGAGCGGTCAAAATCGCGCTGCTGCTCCAGCACCGCCGTTTGAATACGCGCCAGAATTTTTTCCGGATTCTGCTCCAGGTGCATCTTTGACGACTTATGCAATTGCGCCATACGTGTCAGGGTAGCTACCCTGACACGAAAAAATTCATCCTGGTTATTGGAAAAAATGCCCAAAAAACGAAGACGGTCATATAGGTGATTACTTTCATCTTTGGCCTCCTGCATCACCCGTTCGTTGAAGGAAAGCCAACTCAGGTCGCGAATGATAAGAGCCGGTTTTTTACGTCTCATAGCTGTCTGCAAAAGTATTCGATTTAAACGGGCGGCATATTAAATTTTGATGAAATATTGATGCTCCGGCTGCCCCGCCGGGGGCAGCACAAATTGTCGCTCCGGAGCAATCTCCCGAATGTAAAAGAAAAGGTATCGTCATTCCGGGTGAAGCGTATAAGCGGTCGTCATTCCGACCGGAG
>CAZUSO010000107.1:0-5601 GCA_964622775.1 uncultured Taibaiella sp.
CATGGTAACGATACTGTCGCAGCCTTCCGCAGTTTGGAACATTGCTGTTACCCCGAAAATACTGGAAGTATAAGTCATGCCATCAAACTCAAAAACCTGACCACTACAAATTTCCGGATTGATGGTATTGACGATGGCCGGAAGTACGGTTAAATCTAAGGTAACTATTGAGTCACAACCTGCAGAATTTTGCAGCGTATCTTTTGCCGTATTATTATTTTCCGTGTAAACAATTTCATTGAACGTGTAAGTTTGTCCCTGGCAGATAGTTTGCACATCTGTTCCAGTGAGATAAGGATTGACCGTTAGGTTCAGCGTGACTATCGAGTCACAACCTGCGGAAGTTTGTAGTGTGTCTGTTGCTGTATTATTATTTGTGGTATAAACAATTCCATTGAAAGTGTAAGACTGCCCCTGGCAGATAGTTTGTAAATCTGTTCCCGTCAAATACGGACTCACAGTTAAGTTCAGCGTGACTATCGAATCGCAACCTGCGGAGGTCTGCAAAGTATCTGTTGCCGTATTATTATTTTCCGTGTAAACAATTTCATTGAAAGTATAAGATTGCCCCTGACAAATTGTAACCGTTTCCATTCCATACATTATGGGATTCACAATAATTTCCATTGATCCGTTTGCCGCGCATTGCCCGGTATCAGCGATGAACGTATAGTTAGCGGTAGCGGTATTATCCAATTCCGGCAACCAGATTCCCGAAATATTATTATTGGAAATCAATGGGAGCGGACTTAATGCTGCTCCGGGACAGATGGACGGAATTTGGGTAAATATGGGAGTTGTCGGTGCATTAATGGTAATATGGAATAAGGATGAATCCGTATTACAGACCCCGGCAATTTTGTATCTAATTATGGCAGTACCCGCAGCAATTCCATTGACCGTACCGTTAATACTAACGGTGGCAATATTATCATTACTGCTGCTCCATTCGCCTCCGATGTCTCCATCGGAAATAAGATTAACACTTCCCCCGACACACAGGCTGTCAGTTCCGCTTATAATCCCAGCATTGGCTTGTGGACTGACAGCATAGCTGATGGTGGCGGAATCAGTAATACCCCCGGTGGAACAGACGTAGTTATTGGCCATGATTACCCCGATGGTATTATTGCCGGGTTTCAGACTGTCTGTTACATAAACAGATTCATTAGCTCCCGTAATCAAAGTATCGTTTACATACCATTGGTAAACGGGGGAAAGCCCGCTATTCCATGAATTTGCCGTAAAAGTGACTGTAGTATTTTCGCATTGAGGTGCATTCGGCAGTACCGAAACAATACTGACGGAAGGCTCAGCATATCGTCCGATAATTACGCTGTCATTCAGTAAAGATGAACCGCAACAGAACTGGCTGATGCTGTCTAACCGAATAATAACGGGGGTAGTATTAACGGTGATATCGGGCGGATTTGTCAGCATTGATACGCCTGAAGTATCCAGCGTAAGTGTGCCTGGAAACGGAGGATTAGGTTCGCCTGCAATGCTCATCCGGTAAAAAACCGTAGCGTTAGGTGTGCCGTTAATGTGGACGGTCCAGTCGTTAGTGCTCATGCAGACCGGCCCGCTTTCTGTAATGTCTGCGTGCAGATTACAGTTACGCTGTACCTGCCCTCTGAGGCCAATGCCGTCCCTTAGCGCAAGTATATTGCCATATAGTTGCGCACCCCAGATGACTAAGCGGAAGGTAATGGTTGAGGATGGACTAATAGTTATGCCCAAATCACCAAAGGGCTGAACAATATTTCCCTGCCCGCCGGTTGCAGTAAAAGTGCCGATACTGATAAACGGGCCGCCGGTACTGTATTCCAACTGGAAATGATTCGCGCTCCCGGAACTGCTGCGGTAGAGCTGTACGATAAAGCTGTCAATAGTCAGCGTAGTCATGGCATCCATAGTAATCACACAGCTTGCAAAATCATTATCATTCACGGCTTCGGAATAAGAAGTTCCGGTAAACCCCAGCATATAAAAACGATTGGCAGCAGCCGTGAGATTAAAAGCGTTTGTCGTGTCGGTACTCCATTGACTGACGGTAATTCCGCATGCATTGGGTAACACCGGGAAGGAGCTACTGGTCTGCGAGGGAGCCTGAACCGGATGTCCGCTCCAGGAGCCGTTTTGGTTAGTTATGTTGGTACTATACTGGGCAAATGAAGCCGGCAGTATCAGGCTGCTGAGTAAGGTAAAAAAAACCGGCCTTGTAAAACGGATAAGTTGTTTCATGATGAAAAAATTTGAAAGAATTAATAGAGGGATATTTTTGGGGTAGATAAAATTGCTATAGGAAACCACCGGCAAATTTCTTTAGCCGATGCTTTTTAAATCTTGTAGTTGGGTGGGGTGTTAGTCCAAAATAATTTTCCGGCGGACTGATGCGCATAGCCATTGCCATCCGCCGGAATGCCCGTCGGAAAGATGATTGCGCTCCTGTCGGAGCAATGCTGAAAAGAGGTGCCTGCTATGGGTTAAATCAACGGTATCGTTCTGTGTCCGGATAAATACTCCTAAACCGGCTGAACAAGGCGGCAAGGGCAGGAATAAAATAGTTGTTTTCATGGTATGGTGATATTTTATGATGATAAGTCATGGGTTGTATTTTAGGCAATATGAAAAATGTATGAGATTTATGGCTATAAAATGGCGGCATAAAGTTATTGAATATTTGAAAAAAATAAAATTGCTTATTAAATTAGGAACAATAACAAAAAAATCCTTTTATAAATGGAATGGATTAATTAATTTTACCTGAAATTCTATTTGTTCGAATATAGAAATTGGGAATAGAATTGCTTATAATTACCGATTGAATGAATTTCAAACATATTAGCAATGAAGAAATTATTACACCGTTCGCTATTGCTTCCTCTGCTCCTCCTGAGCCTGTTCATGGCTTCGGGAGGTCGTTCCATTGCACAGGATACATCCTCAAATGAGCATAAAGACTTTTTTATTCATCCGGATAAATCATTAACGATCTATCCGATGCCGGCCAATTCCGTGGCCTATATCCGCATTGCGCCCGGCTTGCGTAATAGTGTGGACAAGGTGGAAATCGTAAATATTGTGGGCAGGAAAGTAACGGAGCAGTCCATCATTGACAGAAATACTACCGAAGTCGTGTTCACCAACCTGGGGGATATGCCCAAAGGAATGTATATGGTAATTGCCCGAGACAAATCAGGGCGAATCCTCCAATCGGCCAAACTCATTCTGAATGAAAATTAAGATAGGTTGTACTGTATTTTTATTTTTTTAGATATTGATAAAGTTTCGCAATATCATTTTGAGTGGAGCAAGTTGAGCCTGCCACTTACAAGTTTATTAACACATTGATAATCAGTCTGCCATTTCGACTAAAGAAATTCCAAATCGCAAAGCGATTCGATTAGAATTTCTGCGTGGAGCGATCTCCGGCTGCGTTTGCAATGACGCTGTATCTTACATCGTCGCCATACACACTATCTGGAAGATTTCGGTTTGGATGACAGAACATTTACTCCATGTCAATTCCCTTGAATAAAGAAGAAACCCTTTAAAGACTCGCCATGACGGCATGCATTTGGTGTCCGCCTCCGCTGTGTAGTGTATTGACATCACTGCACACAGGTTGACTTCATACACATTCCGGGCTTGACCCATCATAATGCGACAATTTGGGAGGTGCTCCTTTTCTACAACAGTATGTTTCGCTCCAAATTTATCTGCTCTAAAAAGGTTTCATCGTGAGATACCACAATCAATGTTCCCCGGTATTCATTGATAGCAGCGGTTAGAATTTTTACATTTTGAATATCCAGGTTATTTGTTGGTTCGTCTAAAATTATGAGATCGGGCGATTGATTATTTATGGTCAGACAACAAAGCATCAGGCGCATTCTTTCTCCGCCGCTCAGCGCTCCGCAGGGCTTGTCCCATTCTTCCTTAGTAAATAAAAACCGGCTGAGCCTGATTTTGATTTCATGTTCCTGCAATCCGGAAATGTTGAACTGTTGGGCCTGTTCGTAAATGCTCAGCTTATTATCCAGTAAGGAATAATCCTGGTCAATATAAACCGATTTGCTTTCGGCCCGGTAAATTGTTCCCGTTTGTGGCGCTGATTGCCCTAAAATAATTTTAATCAATGTTGTCTTACCCGAACCGTTTTTCCCTTGTAAGGCAATTCGTGCTCCACTCACGATTTCAAAATTCAGGTTGTTTTTCCATATCGGATGCGTGCCATAGCAATAATTAATATTGCTTGCCTGAAGCAATATTTTCCCCTGATGTAGGGCGGAATGCTCAAAGCCGAATTTCATCTTACCGATATCAGGCAATGCAGTGCGCAACTCCTGCAATTCCTGCGAAATGCCATCAATTTTCTCCGCGTGAACACTTTTCATTTTTGAAGTACTGTTTTCGGCATTATCCCGCAATGTGTTCATCATTATTTTTGCAATACCCGCCTTGTCCTGTTTACCCTTTCCTCGACTGTCCGATTTTTGCTGTCTTTCCATCGTTTCCCGTTCTTTTTCCCTGGCCTTGCGCAGGGCTTTTTCCCTGCTTTGAATGTCCTGATTCAATGCATTATTTTCTATTTGTTTTTGTACTGTGTAAAATGCATAATTGCCGCCATAAACTTTAATTCCGTGTTTGCTCATTTCACAAACAGTATCCGGAATATTCAGTAATTTCCTGTCGTGACTCACAATAACTAATGTGCTTTTTGTAGCAGCAATGAAGTCATACAAAAGCTGCCTGCCCGAAATGTCCAAATGATTGCCTGGCTCATCTAATAAGATCAATTCCGGTTGATGAATGAAAAGACCCGCAAGAAAAACTTTTATTTTTTCTCCGCCGCTTAGGGTTTCCATCTTTTGCGCTAAGTCCAGTCCCTTCAGTTGCCAGTAGTTTAAAGCCTCTTCACAGCGATCTTCGATGGTCCAGTCATCATACAGTAAATTGAAATTTTCTTCAGTGGTATTGCCATTCAGAATTGCGCTCAAAGCGGCCAGTTTTTTTTCTATGCGCAGTGCCTGTGCAATAGACAGCTGGTTATATTGCCCAAAGATTTGCGGTATGTAATACGGTTCGGCATCAACGTAAAGTTGTCCGCCGGAAGGCAATAATTCTTTTGCAATAATTTTCAGCAAAGTGGACTTTCCCGTGCCGTTATTGCCGATTAAAGCGATTTTGTTGTGTTTGTTTACCGTAAGACTTATTTGGTCAAACAGTAAATCCTTGTCAGGATGCCGGTAAGAAATGTTTTGTAAAATAAGCATGATTTCTTTCTTTGTGGATTAACGAAACTGGCAAATCACAGGAGATTTACCAGATTTATTTGCCGGAAAGAAATGCTATTCTACATGAGCGCTTTTGTTTTTGCGTGTGCAAATATACGAAAAGTTTTTTAGGGGGAACGGCAACTAAAAACCAAGTGGTGCATCCCAAATGTTGCATGTGGTATAAGGTTCTTTGTCATTCCGAAAAAACGTACCGTCATTCCGAAAAGAAAATCCGGATTATGCTTAATCCGATCCGGATTTTCACATGGAGGAATCTCCCA
Source organism: uncultured Taibaiella sp. (assembly GCA_964622775.1). Taxonomy (GTDB): domain Bacteria; phylum Bacteroidota; class Bacteroidia; order Chitinophagales; family Chitinophagaceae; genus CAZUSO01. Next base: position 5,564 of record CAZUSO010000107.1, read on the forward strand.
ATCGGGAGGATGGGCAAACGCCCGGGAGATTCCTCCGC
>CAZUSO010000108.1:0-5598 GCA_964622775.1 uncultured Taibaiella sp.
GCGAAAATCCTAACCGGATTAAGCGTAATCCGGGATTTTCTTTTCGGAATGACGGCACGTTTTTTCGGAATGACGGCAAAACCCTTACACCACATGCAACATTTGGGATACACCCTAGCCGGTTGCATGTAATAATTATCCATTGCAAAAATCTATTTTTACTAATTTTGCCCACCTAAAAACTAACGGAGATTAATAATTATGGGACGTATATTTGAAGTTCGCAAGTCCAAGATGTTTGCCCGGTACGACCGCATGGCAAAAGGTTTTACCCGTATCGGAAAAGAAATTGCCATTGCCGTAAAGAAGGGAGGCCCCGAACCGGAAAATAACCCGGCCTTACGCCGCTGCATGCAAAATGCCAAAAGCATCAATATGCCCAAGGACCGTGTGGAAGCGGCTATTAAAAACGCAATGGGCAAAGATACCAGCAGCTATGACGAGGTATTATACGAAGGTTATGCTCCGCATGGCGTAGCTGTTTTGGTAGAAACAGCAACGGACAATACGACCCGTACTGTAGCCAATGTCCGTTCTCATTTCAACAAAGGCGGGGGAAACCTGGGCAACAGCGGTTCGGTGGCATTTTTATTTAAGCATCTCGGAGCCTTTAAGCTGAATGCCGAAGGTGTTGACCAGGATGAGCTGGAGCTGGAGCTGATTGATGCCGGCCTGGAAGAGATGGGAGAAGACAGCGAGGGACACCTGATTATACGCTGCGACTTCAATAACTTCGGTAATATGCAGAAAGCGCTGGAGGAAAAACAGATTACCGTAATATCTTCCGAATTGGAATGGATTCCCATGACTACCGTGGAAGTGAATGAGGAGCAGGCCGAAGAGGTATTCAAGCTGATTGAACGCGTGGAACAGGACGATGATGTCCAGCGCGTGTTTCATAATATGGCCTGATTTTTATAGAAAAATCAGTAAATAAATACCGACCGGCCGTATCCCGATTTGGCATCGGGATGATTCGGTACGGGTTCATTTCCGAAGAAAAATTTATGTACACATCCACTACAGAAATACGGGTGCGCTACGGCGAAACAGACCAGATGGGGTACCTGTATTACGGCTTTTATGCATTGTATTATGAGCAGGGGCGTACGGAAGCTATACGGTCGCTGGGATTGACGTATAAAGAACTGGAGGCTCAGGGTATTATGATGCCGGTAGTGGAGATGCATGCCCGATACCATCGCCCTGCTTTGTATGACGATCTGATTACTGTAAGAACGATCATCAAAGCACTAAATCCCGACAGTCCGGAAATTGTCTTTCATTCGGAGCTGTATAATGAAAACAATAAGCTGCTTAATGACGCGTTCGTGAAGCTGGTATTTTACGATATGCAAGCCCGCAGGAAAATGAATCTTCCTCCAATGATGCTTGAAGCGTTGAGACCGTTTTTTGAATAAAAAATTACAAGGGGGATAGGATACTCCCAGGATAAGCTTGCTGTAGAAAGTTTTTGAATTCGGTTCAGGAGGTGTTTTTCTTCCGGAAGTTTTGTGTCGCCATGATGATATTTTTTTGACCTGAGAGCAGTGCTTTTCAGATACTTACAGGATAACCATCGTCGGAATGAATGGTTTCATTCTTTATTCTCTATTATAAATGCTCGAAGCGCATCGTTATGGACAGGTACGTTACCGGATTACGATCTCCCATTCGCCGTAGTGTTCAAAGAAGAGGAGCGGCGTTTCCCCTGAAACGTTTCAGTGGTAAACGGTCTATGACCGCAGATAATCCGGATAGAAATTCATTATCCATTACTTAGGCGATAAATAATAACTGGATCATCCTGTCGCGCGGTGAATATTTTGCCGAATACCCGGTTCCGGTCATTTGGTAAGCAAATCCATTTCATTTGGGTGCATTTCAAATTGTCCTAATGGAATACAGTCAAATCCCCCCTGTCATGCTGAAAGCATCTATACAACGTTCTTTAGACTCCTACGGAATGACAGGAAGGAGTATATGGGGACGAAATTGGCTGTTAGTTGTTGGCTATTAGCTAATAGCACATCCTTACAAAATCCCCGCTGTTATGCTGAAAGCATCTATACACCTCCTTTAGATTCCTACGGAATGACAGGAAGGAGTATATGAGTACGAAACAGGCTGTTAGTTGCTGGCTATTAGCTAATAGCACATCCTTACAATCCCGCTGTCATGCTGAAAGCATCTATACAACGTTCTTTAGATTCCTACGGAATGACAAAAAGGAGATATGGTGCGAAGATTTGAAATGCACCATTTCATTTTCGTATTGCGCCTAATAATTTTCTACTTTCGCTTTGGATAAAAACCATTTTTGTGAAAACGCTACTTTTTCTTTTTACGGCTACTTTATTATTTCCTCTTTTACCTATCCATGCACAGGATAACTATTTCCAGCAACGTGTGGACACCCGCCTGCAGGTGCGCTTAGATGATACGAATCATTTTTTGCACGGATACGAGGAACTGGATTATTACAATAATTCCCCGGATACGCTGCGCTATATTTACTTTCACCTGTGGCCTAATGCCTATAAGAACGACCGGACCGCGTATGTGAAGCAAGCCGTGGAAAATGGCGATACCAAATTCTATTTCTCCAAAGAAAAAGACCGGGGTTATATCGACGGTCTCCGCTTTGAAGTGAACGGAACACAGGCCGGCATTGCCGCTACCGATCATATTGACATCGTGAAGCTCTTGCTGCCGCAGCCTTTGCCGCCGGGTGAGCAAATCAATATTGCCACACCGTTTCGCGTAAAAATTCCCTACACTTTTTCCAGGATGGGACAGGTAGGTCAGTCCTACCAGATTTCGCAATGGTTTCCCAAGCCGGCCGTTTATGACCGGAAAGGCTGGCATCCTATTCCCTATTTAGACCAGGGCGAGTTTTACAGCGAGTACGGCAGCTATGACGTGGAGATTACCGTCCCGAAAAATTATATCGTTATGGCGACGGGAAACCTGGAAGACGAGGATGAGTTGCAATGGTTGGATTCGTTGTCTAAAGCGCCTTTGCCGCCGGATACCTTATATAAGAGTTATACCCCGGCCTCTTCTCCACAAACAAAAACCCTGCATTATATAGAAAACAACATTCACGATTTTGCCTGGTTTGCAGATAAAACCTGGGTGGTGCGCAAGGACACGGTCACTACAAATGATACCATCACTTATACTATCGTGACAAATTCAAACATATTGCAATCCCAGCCCGGCGGTTTCAGCGATACCGTGAGCAATTCCTATCCGGTAAGGGTGACTGCTTACACCGCTTTTTTTCCAAAAGACCAAAAGAACTGGCTCAATGGAACGCAATCTTTAATCACTACCGTAAAGGAATTGAGTAAAAGGGTCGGTCCTTATCCTTATAAAACCATTAAGGCCGTTGAAGGGAGCCTTTCCGCAGGCGGAGGCATGGAATACCCGACCATTACGGTAATAGCGCCAGGCTACCCGGAGGCTATGAATCACGAGGTTATTGTTCACGAAGCCGGGCACAATTGGTTTTACGGAATATTAGGCAGCAATGAACGCGATCACCCCTGGATGGATGAAGGTATCAACAGCTATTATGAAAAAATCATAACGGGCATGATGAGGGACAATGACACCACATTCGTAACAGATGGTAATATCTCTGTAAAAAGCAACGGGATCACGATTTCAGGCAGGGATATCGAAAGCCTGGCCTTCACTTACCCGATGAGCGTGTGGGAAGACATGCCCGCCGGTGCAAGATCCGACACCTTTCGTTCCGTTAATTATGGCGGCGATGTTTATGAGAAAACCCCTTACCTGATGCGCTGGCTGCGTGCTTATATGGGCGCAGAAAGCTTTGATGCGGCTATGAAGGATTATTTCAGGCAATGGCGTTTCAAGCATCCGTACCCCGAAGATTTTCAAAAAATATTTCAACAGCATAGCGATAAAAGTTTAGCCTGGTTTTTTACCGATGCTTTAAACAGCGGCAAGCCGGTAAATTTTGCCATCAAAAATATCAGCAGGCAAAATGGTATCAGCGTTGATCTGAAAAATAAAACCGGCCTGAATGCTGCCGTTCCTGTTTATTTATTAAAAGAGAATAACGACACTTTATCGGCATGGTCATTGCCATTTACCGATATGACAACGGTAAATTTCCCGGGTGCCAATGCGTACAGGAAAATATGGATAGGTCATGAAATCCCGGATTATGATCTGCGCAATAATACGTCTGAAAAGCAGTTCAGGATAAGGCCTTTTGCCGGACTGAATATGGATAAGATTCGCAGGATGTGGATCATGCCATCCTTAGGCTATAATTATTACGACGGATTCATGTTGGGTATTTTATTGCATAATATTACCGTTCCGCAAAATAAATTCCAATATATACTCGCACCGATGTTTGCTTTCGGCAGCAAAACTTTCGCAGGAACGGGACAAATCGGCTACACCTCTTACTTCAACAATGGCTGGCTGCATGATATCCAGTGGAATCTAGAAGGCAAAACCTTTTCCTTCAGCAAAAGCAATATGAATATAGACCGGTATCTTTATTCGCGGTATATCAAAATTGCGCCGGAAATTATTTTTAATATCCGCCGGCCTTATGCCAGGAGCCCGATAGAGCGCCGCTTATCGCTCAAGGCCTACCGGATCAGCGAAGCGCAACTGAAGTTTACGCAGGATTCGGTGGACAGCTTGTATCGTCCCTCAAAAGACGGCACGGAAGATCAGGTCTATGGCCGATTACGTTATACGCATGAAAATCACCGCACCTTCAATCCGTTCCACTATGCTTTTGAGGCGCAGGCCGGAAAAATGTTTGCCAAGATCAGTGCCGAAGGAAATTTGCAAGTAGATTATTTTGCAAAAGGCAAAGCGCTTTATCTCCGTGTTTTTGGGGGCAAATTTTTCAATTTTGCAGCCAACGAATATGATGCTTCCCGATACTGGCTGACGACCACTTATACCGGCGCTAACGATTATCTTTATGAAGGCACCTATTTAGGTCGTAATGAGCAGCAGGGCTTTGTATCACAACAGGTGGGCATCCATGAAGGCGGATTCAAATACCGCACCGCACAATATGCTAATCCTATCGGTCTTTCCGATGACTGGCTGTTTGCATTCAATGTGTCAACCGATCTGCCTTTCGGAAAAATTCCGCTGCGCATCTATGCCGGAGCGGCTACCTTTTCCGATGCGGCCAAACGTAATCCCAGCGGCGCTAAAATATTGTTTGAAAGCGGACTGGAACTTCACCTGAGCAATTATCTTTCCGTTTATGTACCGGTGTTTATGAGCAGGGATTACACGGAATACACCAAATCCGTGTTAGGCAAAGATGCATTTCTGAAAACCATTTCTTTCTCAATACATTTAGAGAATATAGACTGGTTCAATTTGCCAAAAATATTTTTTTGGAAATTATAAATGGGAGAGGGGATTGAAAATGGAGAATGGAAAAGTTGAGATGGATAATGAATGCCTGATTCCGAACATGCGGGAATGACTAACTGCATCACGGGTGCATCCCAAATTTTCGCATTGGAGCAATCTCCCGAATGTAAAAGGTATCGTCATTCCGGGTGAAGCGTATAAGCG
>CAZUSO010000109.1:0-5572 GCA_964622775.1 uncultured Taibaiella sp.
TCACAAAGCCCGGAGAAGACAGGATAATGGTACCGTTAGGGGTACTGCAATCCGTATTCGGATTTCCGCCGGAAACCGTGATCGCCGGTTTAACCGGAGCGGCTATCGTTACCGGAACAAGCGGGCTGCTGGTGCAGCCGCCAGTCTGGGCTACGATTATATTGGAGTAGGTACCTGCGCCAAGCCCGGTCATCACAATCTCGCCGTTCACATCGGCCGTACCGGAAAAAGTAGGCTGAGCCACAACACCGATATTGTAATCTATGGCATAGGACGCGCCTGCGGAAAGGCCGCTTATGGTCAGTGTACCGTCCGTAACGCCGCATACCGTCACGTCGGTAGTGCCGGATACGCTCACCGGTAAAGGGCCTTCATTAAGCGTTGCAGATACCGCAGTGGTCATGCAACCGCCGCCGGACGTTGCTATGATACTGGTATAAGCGCCGGCCCCCAAATTACCGATCTCCAGGTTGCCGCTGCCGTTTGCCGTCAGGCTTACTGCAGGCTGGGGCGCTCCGTCTTTCGTATAATTGACCGTATAGCTGCTATTGGCATCCAGACCGGATAAGGTAATGCTGCCATCACTATTGCCGCAATAGGTTGGATTGGAGGTAGCTACAATGGGGTTCACTACGGCGCATACGGATATGCCATAATCTTCCACTTCTCCATAATCAACAGTACCGCAGGGGGAAAGCGGATTGGTAAGGGTATAATTTACTCTTACACGCATCCTCGTACTGCCAGGGGTTGCAGTAGGGGGGATTTGAATTGAGCCACTAACCGTAGTACCTGACATAGAAAAAGTAAAAGTCTCACCGGGATCCGTAAAATCGCCATTCTGATTCCAGTCAATATATACGCCAAGCACGTCAGAATCATACCAATTAGGATTAGTTACGCTTATCGTATAAGTAAGCCCGGGCGCAACAACAGTACTTACCGTAGCCGAATAGTCCGCATACATACCTGCCTCACAAGCCGTAGAGTTATTGATGGTATTAAATGTTACATTACTGATATATTCATCACCGGTATTACACCCATTCGCATTGCTGCCTGCACTGCAATAGCACTGCGTTATAGCATTCTGATTCACTGTCACCGTACTGGATGTTGCCGATAAACCGCTATTTGCGCAAGTGCTTACGCAGTAATATTCAGTAGCTACCGTCTGGCTGGCTACCGGGTAAGAAGGAGAGGTTGAAGCGCTGCCCAGGGGTGTAAATTCACCGGCTCCCGCCGGGCTGCTGTACCACTGGTAGCTCATACCGGTAAATGCATCAATGCCGGGCAGGGAGAGCATAAACGGATTTCCCGGGCAGGCGTAATCCGTGGAAGCAATTGCGGTACCGTTATCCGGCGTGCCATCACAAACATCTGTGGCGATATAGGTAGTTAATTCCGCAACATTTAGCGGGAGAATTTCTTCACCGGCATCTTCATCCCACCCTAAAATTTTAAATTGGTAAGTTGTAAAATTGGAAACATTGACGGTAGGCTGAATAACCCATTCATATTCAGTCTTCTGTCCATCGTTCAACTGTGGAAGCGAACCGGCGGGCTGGGATAAAACCCGGCCCGAAGTAAAAGTGCCTCCTGTTCCTGTCATTTGATTAGTTGTTGCCGTTCCGTTTGCCACATTAGCGCTGGCCGCATAGGCAAAAGCATTGGCCATATTGTTACTGACTGCGGTCCAGGTGGAGCCACCGTTATCTGAATAATACAGGATTCCGTCTAAAGTAGTGGTGGTTTCCCCCCAGGTGTTATCATTGTCCATTTCAATCCGCAGGCGTAAAACAGACATATCCGTAATGGTAATGGACATGTTTTGCGGCGCCTTCCAGGTTGCTGTAGCCTGGTCACCGTCATCATTCCGCCATCGATACTGCGTCTGGCGCAGCGAGGCAAATACGTTGCTCACTAAACATACAAGTACTGATACCAGTAAAAGCTTCTTCATAATTGATATTTTTAAATGATGCCTACTCTGTCAGGTTTTCGGCTTCCCCCCTGTTTTTGTTCTAAACAAAAATAAATAAAATAATTTACTTATAATAATTTTTGCCTAAAAAATAAATAATAATATGTTAATAACAGATATTTGTTTGCATATCAAATAGTTAAACACAATACAAACTATTATTTTCATTTTTTCATTTTTTTGGCTTTATTGCCATAAGCCATTTCGCATTATATTAATTCAAAAGCAAAATTCATCTTAGCAGGCACGGGATTCACATAATACCAACACAAAAATGCCAGGATATTTCACAGTTCAATCAGACCAGGCCTGCCAACCCTTTATTCCGGTTGAGCAGCCGTACTTCCGGCGGCTCATTTCATTTATCTGCGCAAGACTGCCGTTGTTCTGCTTTTTTAATAATATTTATGAACATAATGCTCAGGTTTTCTTTTTTCTATGAAAAAGTTCCGGACAGACTATACGCTTATTCTCCTTGCCGCACTGCTTACATTTCTGGCATCTACATTCACGCTGTACGGTTTGATACTGGTCAGCTTAAGCCCTGTTTTCATGATCCTGGATCCGCGGAAAAATAAAACCCTTTAAGGCGGGCGCCATCTTCGGCGGCACATTTTGTCTTTTGCTCTTTTACTGGATGCCGGCAGTTATAGCTAATTTTTCGGGAGGCTCCGTGCTCCTGGCCTGGCTTTGCTATCTGGTTTCCGTTTTAATAAGCGCGCTGTATTTCGGGTTGATTGGCAAGGCTACGGTGATATTGATCAACAAAAGCCGGCACGCTCCCCTGGTGCAGGGACTTGCTGCCGCTGCAATTTGGACCTTGGGAAATTTCCTGCTGTCCGCACTTTTCAAAGGAATGCCCTGGTTGTATTTTTTCTACGGTTCCGTTTTGGGAAGCAATATCCATTTAATTCAATAGGCTGCTCTTGGCGGAGAGCATCTGCTCAGCTTTGCCGTAGCTTTTATCAATTACCTGCTGGGATATTACCTCATCCGGAAACAGTGGTCGCGCATCTGGATACCGGCAGCATTTGCCGGCCTGCTGTTTGCAGGTGGAATGGGCATCTTTTACCGGAGCAGTCAGACCGGAAAAAATGCTCCGGGCGAAGTTCATCTCACCTTAATGTGTGAAAACACGCCTCCTGCAATGAAATGGGATAAAGACAATGGCAACGATCTAGCCTGGCAATTATTGCACCTGCATCAGTATGCGGAGCCCTGCACGGGTGATGAACCTGTCGTCCTGTCATTCGGGAAAGTAGGCACGCTTAAAGATATCCGTTCTTCTCATCGTCATGATTATTATATTTTAGAATAAGGAATGACGGTACACTTTTAGCCGCCAGGACCTGTCGCTATTCCAGAAAATTCCAGATTACGCAGTAATCTGATCAGAATTTCCGCATGGAGAAACTGTTCACTTGCGAAGCAAATCTCCCGGCGGGTAAACCGGAATATTACCCTGTCAGCAGTATAAAGCCAATGCCTGTTTTTATGCAACATACAGGAATAATAACAAAGGAGAATGCCTGACTTCTTGCTTAATGTCTTAATTTTACGAAGGCAATGAAGCTATACATAAAATACATGGTTAGCCTGCGGTGTAAAATGATGGTGCAGGAGGAGCTGAAGAGACTTGGGCTGAAATATGTGGTTGTTGATCTTGGTATGGTTGAAATCCTGGAAGATATATCAGATACACAAAGAGAGCAACTGAAGAAAAATTTGTTGAAGTCGGGTTTGGAATTGATGGATGATAAAAAGAGCATCCTGATTGAAAAAATAAAAAACGTGATTACGGAAATGATTCATTATTCCGATGAATTACCACCGGAGAATTTTTCCGATTATATCAGTAAAAAATTAGGTTACGACTATACCTATCTTGCCAATACGTTCTCGGAAGTAAAGGGCATTACCATACAACAGTTCATCATTATACACAAGATTGAAAAAGTAAAAGAGCTGCTGTTATACGACGAGCTTAATCTCACGGAGATTTCCTATAAGCTGAATTACAGCAGCGTTGCACACCTCTCCAACCAGTTCAAAAAAGTGACCGGACTCTCTCCTTCGTTTTACAAAAAGTTGAAGCAAAAGCGCAAAAACAATTTGGAAAACCTGTGATATCTGTAAGAATTATTGATTAAAATGTAACGATAAATATCCCGAATGGTGCCATCTTTGCATAGTAACAATTCCGTTACGGACAAATAGACGAAAGATACGAATCAGCATAACAGCGATGGTAATTTCAAGATGAACGGTGGTAATTGAGCAGGCCCGTCAAATTAACTAAAGGAAAAGTTTTCACAGCGCACCAACGAAGACCCGAAGTTTGAAACAGTCAGGGAAGAGGAACTGCCCGGCAGGATAGCATCGCGGCTGCCCAAAAATGGCGAAGCGGTAATCAATATTATCAAAAAAACATCCCCTACCAATTCTCTAAAAATCTATAAGCGTCACATTGAATTGATTAATGTTGTAATACCAGATATTATGACACAGGTCAAACAGCCATGAAAGCAGCAGTGATGAACACGCGCTTTATGCGCTATTGTTTATCTTAAGCTATTATAAGCTAAGTGGTTTTTAACCCCTACCGTTACAGAATACGGTTATTGGCTTTTTACTCGTTTTTTTATTTTATCAGACGGTAAGTTTCCTGAGTAATGATTATAATTAATTGCTGTATTCCTTCTTTTTCATACAGTAAATTAAATTATAATGATCATACTCATTTTCTTTGTACTTTTTTGGTACACCTCGTTATTCGCCCAAACATTTTTTCAGCACCGGTATGCTGCGCATGGCGCATTCAGGATGAGCAGGTTTTGGGAAAAATTCTTTTTCCTGTTCGCTTACTTTGCACAGGGTTCGTCCTACATGAGTCCCCATGCGTATGCTATTATGCATCGAATGCATCATGCCTATACCGATACGGAAAAGGATCCCCACTCCCCTAATTTTTCCGCTAATATATTCAGCTTTATGTGGTGTACCCGTAATATATATGCCGGTATCGTCAAGGGCAGGCTTGAAGTAGAAGAACGTTTCACAAAGAACCTTCCCGAATGGGAGATGCTGGACAAATGGGGTAATGCTACGTTATCTCGGGTTTTATGGGCGGCAATATACTTTACCTTCTTTGTAATATTCGCCGATTCTCTTTGGTGGTTCCTGCTATTGCCTGTTATAATGATGATGACCGCCCTTCACGGAGCGATCATCAATTGGTTTGCTCATAAATACGGCTATATCAATTTCAGGCTGAAAAATACGGCCCATAATCTTTTTTCTATGGATGTGCTTATGCTTGGCGAGTCTTATCAAAACAATCATCACAAGCATCCCTCCGCGCTGAACTTTAGTAAAAGGTGGCACGAGCTTGACCCGGTCTATCCCATACTTCTTTTATTGAACCAATTAAAAATAATAAGGATACAACCCAAAGGATTGTCGGGAAAGGCTTAGAAGACAATGCCCTCTTTTAGCGATCAGGCCAAATGACAACATCGATACCTCCTGCCGGCTAAAACGGAAATATTGCCCGCAGATTTCTACCCATGACAAGTCAGGCGCTTAAGG
>CAZUSO010000110.1:0-5389 GCA_964622775.1 uncultured Taibaiella sp.
ACCGGCGCTTCAGCCGGGAGCTTCCGTAAATATCCGGCGGGGATGGCGGGCGCCCAATCCGGCAAATTATTACCCCGGAACCAACCATATGGAAACCTGCTTACTGGCTCGTATAGAAGAGAGCGCCTCCTCGCCGTACGGCATGACCATACCGGAAATAACCAATGTACCCGTTTCCTGTAATGTCATCAATAACAATAATATTGCCACAAACAATACCTGGAGCACCGATTTACACCCGGGCAATCAGCATGATTTCTTTATGCTGGTGGGAGGCGTACCTGCGCTCCCCGCTAATACGACATATACGCTTCAGTTAGTAAACGATAAATACATCAATAAGCATTTTGCGGGAGATATGTCCTCCGTGATCAGCACGACCGTAAACCTCGGCAAGACGGTTTATAACCGCTGGAAGACAGGCGGCTTTAAAGGGGTCTATGCGAATAAGAACGACCATACCTATGAAGTGACTTTTGACGGTATGAATATGGAGTTACAAAACATTAATCTGAAAAAAAATGAGCAGTTCCCGGTAAAGATTACTTTCGAGCTGATCAACGGCGCCGAAACAACGGACTATACCTATACCGTGCATTTCCGGCAGATATCGATAGATAAAATATGCTCCCCCATTGTCGGTAATGGCACTTATATGCTCAACACTAAAGCCTCCGGTTCGCAGCAACGGCCTGCCAATCCGGGCGAAACCGGGAATGCCGCTAAAAGCGCTTATTCCGTTTATCCCAATCCCACCCATGATATGATATCGGTGATTTATGAGGGAAAAATGAAAGAAGTCATTCTTCAGTTGACGGATTTGACCGGCCGTGTACTGGCAACAAAGCAGGGCAATATTGATCTTTCCCCTCTGCAGTTATCCTTAGCCTCTCTGCCCTCCGGTATCTATATACTCAGCATAAAGGATAAGACAGGCGCCACAGAGCAGTTCAAAGTAGTCAAACAATAATTTTTCATTTCATGTCTTTAAAAAGAGCGACAAAGAAAATGCCGCTCTTTTTCTTTTTCCTGCTATTCGCGCAGCGCTAAGATCACAAGACCCGGGGTAAAACAGGATTTGTCATCTGCTCCGGCGAAAACTTTGACCTTCAATTTCAGGGTAAATGTAAACATGACATAAGTCAGTTCATAAAATGAGTGCCGTCATATTTTCCCCTGATATGCTGCTTTAATTTTGCCGTTTTCAGCGCTCCATGATAGGGGAAAAATAAAAATCCTGTGGAGCCGGTATTTTAACCTGGAACATACGCTTCACCGGAGCCGGATTTCATTCTACAAGACATGCAAGCAGAAGCCGTACCTAATACGCGTAAGCAATACCAGGCTGTAGCCTGCTATCATTGCGGTGAAGACTGCCCGGACAAAAGCCTGCATTCCGGTGATAAATTCTTTTGCTGCAACGGCTGCCTGGCGGTTTACCGGCTCCTGAACAAAGCCGGATTATGTGCGTACTACGAATGGAACACTTTTGCGGGCAACAACCGGAGCACTACCATTCGCGCGGATAAGTACGCCTTTCTGGAAAATGCCGAAATTCAACAAAGCCTGATTCAGTTCCGAAACGGCTCAGAGGTGCATACCGGGTTTTATATCCCCTATATCCATTGCAGCTCCTGTGTCTATCTGCTTGAAAACCTGCACAGGATCCATCACGGGGTGATTCGCTGCGATATTCAGTTTCTGAAAAAGGAAGTCAGTATCATCTTTGATGAAGGTAAAACTTCGTTACGTGCTGTCGTGGAAACACTGGCCGGCATTGGGTATGAGCCGCATATCAGTTTGCAGCATCTTGATAAGAAACCAAACATAGTGGAGCGCTCATTGCTATACCGGCTGGGTGTTGCAGGTTTTTGCTTCGGTAATATCATGTTGCTGAGCTTCCCGGAATATTTCTCCCACGATGTACATACCGGGCAATATCTGGGAAATATTTTCCGGTATCTGAGCGCCATCCTGTCGCTTCCGGTGTTTTTTTACAGCGCGGCTATTTTTTTCAAATCCGCCTGGAAAGGCCTGCGCCACCGGCATCTGAATATTGATTTTCCGGTGGCTCTGGCTATCTTAGCTACATTCGTAAGGAGCATTACCGATGTGCTGCTGAACAATGGGAGCGGCTATTTCGACTCGTTGAGCGGCATCGTGTTTTTTATGCTGGCCGGTCGTGCGCTGCAGGACAAAACTTATGCTTCCCTGTCTTTTGAACGGGATTATACCGACTACTTTCCTATGGCTTCCACCGTGATCCGGGACGACAGGGAGGTGGCTACACCGCTGCCGCGTATCCGTACTGGGGACACCCTTAGAATTCATAACCAGGAAATCATTCCTGCCGATGGTATCCTGATCCGGGGAAAAGCACGGATTGACTACAGCTTTGTTACCGGTGAATCTGCCCCCGTATCACGGGAAACCGGCGAGATTGTCTATGCCGGAGGAAAACAATTAGGCAGCGACCTGGAAATATTGACCATAAAGGAGGTAGCGCAAAGTTATCTGACCGGGCTTTGGAATAAGAACCGCGGCGCACAGGATGGGCAAAAGGAACAGGAACGTCATTCTTTCGTGCATAACCTGGCAGGGAATTTCACCCTGATTGTCCTGCTCATTGCTATAATAACGGGTATATACTGGGCAGTGAATGAACCGGCGCGGGTCTGGCCGGCGGTTACCGCAATCCTGATCATTGCCTGTCCCTGCGCACTCCTGCTGACCGCTACTTTTACAAACGGCTACCTGCTCCGGATCCTGGGCAGGAACGGCTTGTTCCTGCGGAATGCCCATATTATTGAGCCTTTCGGTAAAATTAACCATATTGTATTCGATAAGACCGGAACACTTACTTCTTCAGAAACGATTACGGCTGTTTATCACGGCACGCCATTGCTTCCCGATGAAGAAGACTGGATCAATGCACTTGCGGTGCCTACTTCACATACGCTTAGCAAACCGGTTCGGAACCTGCTGAACTGCAAGTCTGCATATCCTGTTCATCATTTCAAAGAACACCCCGGTCTTGGAGTGGAAGGCTTCGTAGAAGGCCGCCATGTAGTGATCGGAACGGCATCTTTCCTCGGAAAAACACAGCTTCCGGACGGAGCAAAGGGCACGCTTTTGTTTGTATGGATTGATGATGTGGAAAAAGGTTATTTCGAGTTGCGCCAGGCTGCGCGGAAGGGCGCCAGGGAAATGATGCAGGAGCTGCAAAAAACAATTCGTTGCAGTATGCTGTCCGGTGATCATAAGTATCAGGAAATTTATTTTAAGAAAATATTTGGCGACCAGGCCACCTTGCTCTTCCGGCAGCAGCCTGAAGACAAACTAAATTATATCATTCGCCGGCAGGCAAAAGGAGATGTGGTAGCCATGGTGGGCGACGGCCTGAATGATGCCGGCGCTTTGAAGCAAAGTAATGTCGGGATTTGTGTAGCTGAGGATACCAATAGTTTTACCCCTGCCGGTGATGCCATCCTGGAAGGGAACAGCGTACCCGTCCTGGACAGGCTGATCAGGTTGTGCGCCCACGGTAAAAACATCATCCGGTTCTGCTTTGCATTTTCTTTCCTGTACAACCTGACCGGCTTGTATTTTGCGGTACAGGGGCTCCTTTCGCCGCTGATGGCGGCCATATTGATGCCGTCCAGCACCCTGACGATTATCCTGATTACATATCTTTTCAGCAATGCGCTTTCCAAAAAGCTAAGCCTGAAATGATTGGGCATGAAAGATATGGAAGGCTTCCTTCTCCAGGCGTGCCCGGTGATCCGGATGGGCGATTTCAATAAGCGCCTTTGCCCGCTGCTGCAGATTCTTTCCCGGTAAATAAGCTACGCCATATTCGGTAACTACATAATGCACATGAGATCGGGTAGTAACCACAGAAGCCCCCGGCTGTAGTTGGGACACGATACGGGAAATGCCTTTTGACGTGGTGGAAGGAATAGCGATGACGGGCTTGCCGCCCGGGGAAAGCGCTGCCCCGCGCATATAATCAACCTGGCCGCCCACACCACTGTATTGTTGAAAGCCTATCGAATCCGCGCATACCTGGCCGAACAGGTCAATTTCGATAGCGCTGTTGATGGCAATGACTTTATTATTCTTGCGAATAACCGTAGGATTGTTTACGTATTCAATATCCAAAAGCCGGATAACCGGGTTGTCATCCATAAAATCGTATAAGCGGCGTGAGCCGATGGCAAAGCCTGAAACGATAAGCCCCCGGTGAATGGATTTCTTCTTATTATTAATCACCCCGCTTTGCACCAGGTCAATAATGCCGTCCGAAAACATCTCTGTATGGATGCCCAGGTCTCTGTGGTTTTTTAAAGCATGCAATACCGCGTTTGGAATACCGCCGATCCCCATTTGTAAGGTTGCTCCGTCAGGTACAAGTTCGGCTACGTTTGCACCGATTTTTTGCTCCCGTTCGGAAACCGGCCCGACAGGCGCTTCAAAAACAGGGTAGGATACCGGTACGGCTGCGGTAATATTGGAGCAGTGAATAATCCCGTCACCGGCAACGCGGGGCATATAAGGATTGATTTCTGCAATAATTACGGGAGCATTGTCAATAACCGCCTTGGTGATATCGCAGCTTAGGCCCAGGGTGCAATAGCCGTTTTTGTCGGGCGGCGAGACTGAAATTAAAGCTACGTCGATCCGGACGGCTCCGGAACGGATAGCAACAGGAATTTCGCTGAGAAACATCGGGATATAGTTGGCGCGGCCTTCATTTACGGCTTTCCGCACGTTAGCGCCCACGAAAAAGGTATTCAGGCTGAAAGCCTCCGCATGTTCGGGATCTAAATAGGGCGCATCCCATTCGGTATGGATGCTGTATAGTTTGATATCCGACAGTTCATGGCTGCGCAGGCTCATCGCCCGGACAAGCTCCCTGGGAGTGGCTGCCGCAGAATGGATGAACACATGCTGCCCCGATTTGATGCCGGCCACCGCTTCAGAAGCTGATGCGAATAGTTGCATAATCTTGTTTTTTAAAAATATAGTGTGCAAAGGTAGGCTGCTTTGTATTAAATTAAGGTTGCTGTTTTTACCGGGGTGCATTCCAAATTGCCGCACCGGAGCACCCCCCGAATGTAAAAGGTATCGTCATTCCTGGTGAAGCGTATAAGCGGTCATTCCGACCGGAGTAAAATTTACGGAACGCAGTGCAGTAAATTTTATGGAGCGGAGGAATCTCCCGGGCGTTTGCCCATCCTCCCGATTGGGAGATTCCTTCATGCGAAAATCCTGATCGTATTGCCGGGCAATCCGGGATTTTCTTTTCGGAATGACGGCATGTTTTTGCATATAAGCGGTCGTCATCCTATGTTTGCACAGTGTTCTATTTTTCTAATAAGTTATAACT
>CAZUSO010000111.1:0-5277 GCA_964622775.1 uncultured Taibaiella sp.
GTAGGCGAGTCCACATTCGTGGCGTATTGCGTCAGACATTAGGGCGCAAAGGTAACGGTAATTTCCTCAAAAAAGCAGAAAGTGAATTAGCGCTTATCTATTGTACTATACCTTATCTTTATGGTGTCAAAATCAAAACAACAGTTCATTATTTAAAAGCAATTACAATGGATAAATCAACGCTGCAATTTCTTAAAAGCTTAAAATCCAATAACAATAAGGAATGGATGGACGCAAACAAAAAGACATATCAAAACGCAAAGGCGGATTTTGAAGATTTTGTTGCGCAGCTTATTCCGTTATTAGGAAAAATGGATGATGTGCTTGCCGGCCTGGAGCCTAAGCAATGTATCTTCCGCCTGAACCGGGATATTCGTTTTTCTAATGATAAATCTCCATACAAAACCCACTTTGGCGCGGTTTTCTGCCGTGGCGGCAGAAAAAGTCCCGATGCGGGATATTATTTTCATCTGGAGCCGGGCGCTTCCTTTGCCGGGGGCGGTATTTGGATGCCGGATCCGAACCATCTCCGAAGTATCCGCCAGGAAATTGATTATAACTTTGCCGGTTTCACCGCTGTTATTCAGGAGAAAAAATTCAAAAAATTTTTTCCGAAGATTGAGGGCGATGCTTTAGTGCGTCCGCCGAAAGGCTATGAGGAGAGCAACCCTGCTATTGAATACCTGAAAAAAAAGAACTTTACCATAGGCACATCATTACCGGACAAAGACCTGACGAGCCCTTCTTTGGTTAAAACAACAGGGGATATCTTTGAAACCATGCGGCCTTTTATTGATTTTCTGAATCATGCCGTCGGGTAGGAGCTGAACGCTTATACTGTTAAGTCAAAGTGCAAAAGTCAAAACAGTAAAAGTTCTGACAAACAATACTCAACTTCTGATATTCGATTGAGCATCAGTACCCAAAATCCCTGCCCTTAGGTAATCTCCTGCCCAATATTCCCAACTGCAAATCTCAGATCAATCTTCAATACAAAATGTGATGATGTCGAGACTTTAATACAGGCTGTTTTTTTATAAGCCCGACAGGCATATACCGATGGAGTACGGATAAACTTCCGGGCCCTGCCCCTGCTTGAACAATTGGGCCATGTTATAGGAGCCGACCACGGAAAGATTGCCCCATCCGATGCGTACGGAAGGTGCAAAACGCCAGGTTTCCACATAACGTTTGGTGACCGCCTTTTCATTAATATATTGGTTACCCACATTTACGCGATCCTTGGTATGCGCATTCATCAGCAGACCCACCCGCATGCCGATGGCCATCTTGAAGCCCCGGTTGCGATTGTCTTTATTTCCGTAAAACCTCAGCTCAAAGGGTGCTTCTATATAGGTTGTGCTGAATTTAGAACGCTTGTAATCAAGTGTGGCAACAGAGTCAAGGGTCAGAAAGCTAATCTGGCTCGCCCCGGTATTCATCACGACGCGCTGGTCTTTGAAATAGATATTGCTGTTGGCCACACCCAGTCCGGCTGCAAAGCTGAAATGGGATTTGGCGATTGGGAAATCATAACAAACATAGAAATTCAGGCCTCTGCCAATACCGCTGGTTTTGATGCTGTCGGGTGTATTGTTCCAGCCTTCATAAGTGAGTTGCAACATGGCAAAATCCCTGGAAGGCTTGAATGTTTTTTTTGTCCCGGATGACGAGCCGGCCGGTGCATCCTGCGCATGAATATCACTCCAGCAAAATGCAACAAGGATAAATAATAAGGCACTTTTTCTCATAAATTTTCTGAATTGGGCGCAAAGATAATCTTTTTCACCGGGGCAAATATGGCTTTTTCTTTTTGCGGTACTAACGGATGCGTACCTTTGTTTATTGTTTCCATTGCAAAAAGCTAATGATAAAATGCTTCGCTTAAATTACAAGTCCTATCGTTTTCCCTTTGAATTTCCCTTCGCCATTTCCAAAGGAACTAAAACGGAACAGCTCTCATTAATAGTAGCGCTTCAGATGGGTTCCATGCGGGGCCTGGGTGAGGCAACCGCCATTACTTATTATAATGTGACAACGGAGGATATGGTGCAACAGCTGGAAAAGAACCGGGCTGTTATTGAAAAATATGCTCTGATTTCTCCCGAAAGATTCTGGCATTTCCTGCATCACCTCCTGCCCGGAAGTAACTTTCTGATTGCAGCTTTGGATATGGCTGCATGGGATATTTGGGCTCAGATGAAACGACAGCCTTTGTGGAAGATGCTGGGGCTGGAGTGGAAGGACATTCCTTTAACGGACTATACTATCGGGCTGACTACTCCGGATGAAGTGGAAAGCAGAATCCGGCAAAAGCCCTGGCCGGTGTATAAATTGAAGATGGGTTCAGAACAGGATTTGCCTGCTTTAGAGGCCATGAGGAGTCATACGGATGCCATAATTCGTATTGATGCCAATGAAGGCTGGACTTTTGAAACGGCAAAACAACTGTATCCGCACCTGAAGCGGATGCAGATTGAGCTGATAGAACAGCCTTTTCAACGGGATGATAAAGATGCTCTGATGCGTTTCAGGGAGTTTTCCGATATTCCGGTAATTGCGGACGAAGCCTGCCGTACGGAATCTGACCTGGAGCAATGTATTGCGTTGTATGACGGCGTAAATATTAAACTGAGCAAATGCGGAGGCATTACCCCTGCAATGCGCATGGTTAGAAGGTTGCGCCAGGAAGGGAAAAAAATTATGCTGGGCGGTATGTGTGAAAATATTGTTGGTGCCACCGCACTGGCTCATCTGTTGCCGGCAGCTGATTATGCCGACATTGACGGGCCTCTTTTATTAAAGGAACACCTTGGATCCGGGCTGAGCTATGACGCAGGTCGGATGACTTTGCCCAACCTTTCCGGTATAGGGGTTCGTCTTTTTTCCTGAATTTGGATTACGGATATAACAATTTTTCAACATTTTGATTAAATTGCACCTTGCAAATAAAAACACATAAAATGAAAAAACTATTTACACTCCTTAGTTTCTTTTTACTTGGAGGACTTACGTTTGCCAATCCGGTAAATGAGCAGACGGCAAAGATTGCCGGACAGCATTTTCTTACGGGGAAATATACGCCGGGAATTGAGATTACTTTAGCTCAAACCTATTATAACAATGAAAACATACCGGCAATGTATGTCTTCAATATCGCTAATTCCAATGGTTTTGTGATTGTTGCCGGCGACGATGCCGTGCAGCCGGTATTAGCCTATTCTGCGGAAAGCCGGTTTTATACCGCAAACATGCCCTCGCATATTGCCTGGTGGATCAATGGATACCGGGAACAGATCAGCAATGTGATGACGGCTCAAAAAGCGGCAAGCCCTGAGATTGCAGCGCAGTGGAACCTATTGCTGGCCGGTAGTGATATCGGTTCAACAGCAAACCGTGCTACCGGTGTTGCACCACTGATAAACACGCTTTGGGATCAGATGCCTTATTATAATGCTTTATGCCCGGTTCCCGGCGGAGATGGCAGCTCAACACCTTCGGGCTGCGTAGCCACGGCTATGGCGCAGGTCATGTATTATTGGCAATGGCCGGTTACCGGTACCGGTTCGCATACTTATATGGAGAATGATTTCGGTTCCCTGTCGGCTGATTTTGGCGGCACTACTTATGACTGGGCGAATATGCCGCTGGAGCTGATCCCCATTTCTACCAGTGAGCAGGTGACGGCAGTAGCAACCTTAATGTATCATTGTGGCGTTGCTGTGGAAATGGACTATGACCTTGCTGATAACGGCGGAAGCGGCGCTATGTCCATATCGTATGGAGGCCCCTTGCCTTGCGCTGAAAATGCCTTGGTGGATTATTTTGGTTATGATGCATCCCAACAGGGATTGGATCGTGGTGATTACCCCGATGATGAAGAGTGGATATCTATCCTGAAAAATAGCTTAGATCAGTCTTTCCCCATCTTGTATGGTGGCTCCGGAACGGAAGGGGGTCATGAATGGGTGATAGACGGTTATGATGATGATGATTTTTTTCACTGCAACTGGGGCTGGGGCGGATTGAGCAACGGGTACTTTACCGTGAACGCCATGGATCCTGATGTACTGGGCACCGGCGGCGGTGATGGCGGATTTAATGAGATGCAGGATGCCATCGTGGGCATTCATCCTGTCGGCAATATCACGCCTCCCGATGATACCACACCGGGCGATGGTGATATCGTGGTGAATGCCGCACTCAGTGTGAGTGCCGCTTCCATATACTGGAACCAGTCTTTCACCATTTCTTCCGCGCTGTTCAACGCTACCAATGGGAATTTCAACGGAGATTATACAGCGGCGGTTTACCGCGCATCGGACAACTCCTTCGTATCTTATATTCAAACCTTCAGCAATCAGATTATCCTGTCTCAGACAATACCGGAAGTAAGTTTTACGACTTCTGGAATTGCTGCAATGACGCCGGGACAATATTATGCCCGCATTCTCTACCGTAAACAGGGAGGTAGTACACAATGGATTCCGGTGCCCGTTGCTGATAATGAGATTGTTAATCGTGTAAATATTACGGTGGTGAATAATCCTTCCGGTATTAATGATATTAATCCGGCTGATTTAATTCAGGTTTATCCCAATCCTGCTCATGAATCCGTACAAATTAATCTGGATCGTTTTGTGCCGGAGGTGAAGGCAATCACGCTGTTGAATATGCAGGGGCAAATCATTCGCGAGATACCGGTAAGCCACCATGTTGCGCTGTCTGTATCCGAGCTTTCGGGCGGGGTTTATTTTATCCGGCTGGATTCCGGTGCAGGTACTTTCACTAAAAAAATTGTAGTGAAGCATTAAGTTTTGTTTCAGCAAATAAATTTCCAAACGGTCGGGTGATTTTTACCCGGCCGTTTTAGTTTTGGGTGAAAAAGGGGTTTAAGTCCGAACTTTTGCGCAGGGACACGAGGGAGCAAAGGCGCAAATTTTCGTGTAAAGGGCGCAGCTTTCATCCTATCTGTGCATTGTCTTTATGTCTGTAATATAAATAGCCCGGCTGGAATCCGGGGAAGGGATTTATTTTTGGGTTGAGTTGATTATGAATAAAAATGGTATGAGTTCCGGTAGGTGAAAAAATTCGTACACCGGCAGAGATGGAATGGAAAATTAATAATCAATAAGCTGATAATAATAATGAGATGGACACGGTTTGTTTCGGGAACGGGTAATTTGTGTCATAAAATTTTTCAAGTCTGTTTTTCGTAGCAAAAATTCAGGCTAAAATTTTATACATTTGTCAGCATTTCATAAATAAAAACCAACG
>CAZUSO010000112.1:0-5182 GCA_964622775.1 uncultured Taibaiella sp.
ATGGCTCAACATACAATACTGGTGCTTTTTTATTTATTTTTTAAACAGGCTCTTATTCTAAATTATCAATGCCAATTTTCTTTCTTGTTATTCTCCCTGGGAAGGATATTTTTGCGTTATGAAGAAAGGAACGATATCGCGTATAATCCGGCAATTGATTTTAGCATTATTCCTCTTAAATTTCCCGCTTCAAAATGGCGCCTCAGCACAAACAGCAGCTCCAAAACGAGAGTTTCGCGGCGTATGGATCGCTACGGTCGGGAATATTGACTGGCCTTCCAAACCCGGACTTTCGGCTCAGCAGCAGCAACAGGAGTTTATCAACCGGCTCAATTTTTTGCAGCGTTGCGGCTTCAATGCTGTAATCGTGCAGGTGCGCCCTGCAGCCGATGCATTTTATGAATCCGCGTTTGAGCCCTGGAGCCGGTATCTTTCCGGCAAACAAGGTCAGCCTCCTTTTCCCAAATACGATCCGCTGGGATTCATGATCCAGGAAACGCATAAGCGCAATATGGAGTTGCATGCCTGGTTCAATCCCTACCGCGCATTGGTGAACAGTTCCGTCAATCCCAACCCGCCCGGACATGCAACGCGAACCCACCCGGAGTGGATCATTCGCTACGGTACAAAAGCCTATTTCGACCCCGGCAATCCGGAGGCGCGCAATTACATCTTAAATGTGTTGGTGGATGTGGTAAAAAGATATGACATCGATGCGCTGCATATTGATGATTATTTTTATCCCTATCCCGAAAAGGGAAAATCTTTTCCCGATGACAACAGCTACAAAAAATACAATAATGGCCTTGAACTGGCAGAATGGCGGCGCAATAATGTGAACACTTTTATTTCCCAGCTTAACCGGATGATTAAAGCGGAAAAGCCCTGGGTACGTTTTGGCATAAGTCCCTTCGGTATCTGGCGCAACAGCAGTCAGTCTGCCGAAGGCTCGGCAACCCGCGGCACCAGCTGCTACGATGATTTGTATTCCGATGTACGATTATGGCTGGAAAATAAATGGGTGGATTATGTGGCGCCGCAGCTCTATTGGGAGCACAACCACCGGGTAGCCCCGTTTAATGTCCTGCTGCCCTGGTGGGTTGACAATGCCTTCGGCCGTAATCTTTATATCGGTTTAGGCGTTTACAGAATGGTGAGCGGAAGCGGCCCCTGGGCAGGTTCAAATGAAATACTCCGGCAAATCCGTGCAACCCGGGAGGCACACGCCAATGGCGTTGTAATGTACAGTATGTCCAGCTTTGACAAAATTAGTCCGGCATTAGCCGACAGCCTGCAAAACCGTTATTTCAACCATATCGCCATACCGCCTGCCACGCCCTGGCTCGGCGACGGCTCGCTTCCGCCAAGCCCCCTGGTGAGCATAAAAACGGAACGTCAAAAAGTTGTGCTGAACTGGGAAAACAATGCCTATAGCCATAAGGGATTGAAATATGTCGTTTATCGGTTTGCCGGAGATGACATTATCGACTTAGAAAATGCCGCTAACATTATGGCGATTAGCCAGCAGGAACAATTTATTGATCCGGAAGGGACATCGTTGAAAAATGTCCGGTATGTGGTTACTTCATTAGATCATTTATGGGTAGAGAGCAAGGCCAGTAATATTGTAGCTATTGACCGGAAATAGCCGCAGGACTTAATCGCCTGCTTTGTCAGAAAAGACGAAGAGGCAACGCTTATGCTGGAATCCATCGAAGCGGATTGTAGGCCCTGCTTTATAAGTTTTCGGGATGCGTTGCGCTAACATCCCGAACTTCAATCCGGCTTTATTCCATCTCCAATCGGTCGGCTTCAATCTCCCATGTGTAGATAATTTGGGAGAGTGCATTTCATATCGTCACATTGCTATAAAGATTTGTTACGACTAAAACTATTTCAATTTAAAAATGTTAGAAAAATCACTATTGTAGTGCAATCTCGTGAGGATTTTGCTTCATCCAGTCAATATATTCAGGGGTATGTTAATGAAAACGCAAAAATCTATGGCGTTTAACAAATCTACACAATCCGAAATATCAGGAATTTTTTTGCAAAAGAATTTTTGATTTGGGTTTCTTCCCTATATTTGCAGCCCGTTGCCCGGGTGGCGAAATTGGTAGACGCACTGTGTTCAGGTCGCAGCGTTCGCAAGGATGTGCTGGTTCGAATCCAGTCCCGGGCACGAAAAATTAAGTCTTGCGGGTATTATGCCTGACAAGACTTTTTTTATTGATTATCCTGTGCCCTGATTCCCAGTAACCGATCCAGCATAGGGCCAAGCCCTACGCGCAGCCCCAGACTGGGTTGGGTTTTTCCGCTTTCATAGCCTGCAACGAAATTTACCGATCCGAAACGGACTAATTTCCAGCCGATATTTTCTATGCCGAAAAATATTTCTGAATAATAATTATTCCGGTCAATGTATAAGGTGTTGGTGCCTGCGGCAAAATACCAGTTCAGCCTTCTGAACAGGGGGATTTTATTGGAAAGTAAGCCGCCCAGATGCCATTCTGCATGAATTTCCCCATATAAATCTGCCGTATTGCTGAAACGATAATAAGGGGCTAACTGAAAGCTGCCTAAAGGATTGGCTATAATGGTCTGGTTGCCGTAAATATGATTCATGTCCGGGATGCCGGCATAGTTTTTATTCAGAAATCCGCCTATACTGAGGGTATAATTGAATCTTCCCAGCATCCGCATTCCTAAGCTGTGCTGAAGGGCAAGGCTCCATTTGTCAAAGTCTGTTTTGGAATGGAAAATGCCCGGAATTCCTTTGCTGTAATGAAGCGTAAAAATCGGTGCCCGGCTGCGCACCGCCATTTTGTATTGAGGATATTGCACGTATTTCCAGCCCGGCTGGTAGTGGATAAGGACATCCACCACGAATGCAGTATGATTTTCAAATAGCGGAAGGCCGTCGGGCTGATTGGGTGTTATATGCGCTTCATTTTGCCTGCTGAAGGTATAATGTGTTGTGTTGAAAAGTGCAGTCCGTTCTTCCGTTAAGATGCTTAACGATGCCGCAAAGCCATTGCCCCAGTGGCGGTCTGCACTAAGCCGTATTCCGTTTCCTGCGTAAAGCTTTATATAATTATTACCCGAAAAGAGGGTGTAAAGCTCATTCATGAAAGGGGATATGGGATTCATTTTATTGAGCTGATAGATGTAATTCCCCGCATTGAGCCTGAACCTCCAGAACAGGTCGGATGCTGTGGTGTCTGCTGTCCGGTAATCCAGGGTCAATAAGTAATAATACTGCCTGTTGCTGAATCCGTATCGGTTGGTAAAGCCGGCATTCAGGCGGCTTCCTTTCCCGAAGCGGTGGTTCCAGCTGAGGGTAGGCGATACCCGGAGGCCTTCTATGGTATTGTAGGCAATCATATTAACTAAGGGATTCAGGCTCCAGGTGTTCTTCCCGATGCTGATTTGAGATCCGGACAGTAAAATGTTACCCGGGGAAAACTGATAGGATACTGCGTTTTTCGTTGAGTCCTCTTTTTGCTTATCAGCGAGATACGCACTATCTTTCTTTTCAAAATTTTTTATTTCTTCCGTTTCTAAAGGAATGGGCCGCATGGAATCCCAGTAGCCGGGAGTTCGATTTGTTGCAGCGCTGTCATAAGCTGCAACGATTTTTCCGGAATAACTGTTTTCCACAATGGGTTGATTAACGACCTGGTTCTGATAGACCGTCACGAAATTTCCTGCGATATCAACCCCTAAAATGCGGATGACCGGGAAAAGCACCTGGCTTTGAATGACCCAGATATCCGGGCTTAAATTCGTATAGCTTTGCTCTAAATGCAGCGTATCTAACTGGCTCATTTGGGATTCCGTAGTTAGGGTGAGTTTTACGCCCTTGAATACCCAGTCGTCTTCTACCACATAAACTTCACCCGAAAACAGCGGCTCAAATTTTCGTTTGGGTATTACCTGTATCTTGCTGATGAGCTTATTGTCTTCCACATAGCTTCCCAGAAATTTAAAGCGGTAATAATAAAAAGCATTGTTGTTTGCCGGGGAAATGAATCCGCGCTCATTCAGTCCTGCTATAATTTTTATGTTATTGTCGTATATATTGGTAACGGGTGGCATTTTGGCAAAGCCCAGTCCCTTCGGATCTCCGCTTTCCCGCACGCTAATGACCTTGTTAAACTCCCGTCCGGGCGACTGGTACTGATAATGCGAAAATTCTTCCAATAAGTATAAAATACCGCTGCCCGAAGTGTCCAGCCCCATCTCGTCTTTCATGGAATCGGTAATGCTGAAGCCGAATATCTTTTTGGGCATAGAACGGGTGCGCAACATACCTTTCAGATAAATATCGGTGGTTAGTGTTTGTATGAGGTCAGCATGTTGCTTCCGGTGGGCAATCACCTGGCGCATCTTTTCGTAGGCGGGGTCTTCGCCATTGGTAATAACCACTTCCCCGATATCATAATATTGCTCCTCCATCCGGAAATTGAGTGTAACCGGTTCTTTCCCCACATTGATGGTCTTGGATGCGGTTTGATAACCCATTAAGGAACAGGTAAGCGTTTGGGTGCCTTCGCCCACTTCAATCATATATTCGCCTTCCGCATTGGCGGAAGTGCCATTGGTGGTGCCGGCTTGCGCTATAGTGACAAAACCTATTGCCACACCCTTAGTGTCGGTAACACGGCCTTTAATAACGGTGGCGGAGGCAGGGAAAATAAATAGGATAAAGAACAGGAAGACGAATAATTTTTTCACTTCAAAATGATTTGACCAATAAATGAATTAAGAGTTTTTTGTTATTCCGGTATGAATTTGGTGAGTATTACTGATATATTCAACCGATGGTGCAAGATAGGATAGATTCTTAAATATTGGAAAACGGAAACTTGTATCTCTGTTGAAATTTCCGAAGTGCTAAACAGCTCATTTTAATTATTTTTAAAATATCCCCCAACATTTTGGTATATCAGCTGTGTCTTATTAGATTGCATTTGTTAATATAAATAAAGAGCTTGTGCATGATGATGCATGAATTGTGTGTAGGTAATGCTTTTTCTGTTGATTTAGTATTCTTTTATATAACATACATCGCTTATTTGTATATTATTATGTATATCATAATGTAAAATTATTTTTTGTTATTGATAGAGCCTGTTTAAAAAATAAATAAAAAAGCACCAGTATTGTATGTTGAGCCATT
>CAZUSO010000113.1:0-4984 GCA_964622775.1 uncultured Taibaiella sp.
GCTTCTCCTATTATTTCAATTTGCTTTAGGATGGCATATTTTAATAAATCATCCCGATAAAATTCGTT
The DNA here is from genome assembly GCA_964622775.1 of uncultured Taibaiella sp. GTDB lineage: Bacteria > Bacteroidota > Bacteroidia > Chitinophagales > Chitinophagaceae > CAZUSO01. The sequence continues at coordinate 69 of CAZUSO010000113.1, forward strand.
TTCTGTTTTATTATTTGTGTGCTTCAAAATAAAATCAACTGCCTTTAGGATATGCCCTAAACGTGCTCTGTCGTTGGTTCTATTTTTCATACAAAAGAAATTTTTCCCTGTTAATCCGTTGCATAAATCCCCAGTTTGTCGTTTGCTCCGGTTTATCTACATTAGATAGCAAATCTATTTTGCTTTGAAATCTTGATTGCAGCTCCTCTAACCAACTGAAAAATGTCCATCCGACTTTTTTACTTCTATCCAAATCCACCAATAAATCCACATCACTGTTTTCATCCGCATCGCCTCTTGCATACGAACCAAATAAATACACGCGCTTTACGGGCTTATCTTTAAAATAATCCGTAACGATGTGTTTTATTTGTTCTATTGTAAGCATTATCCCATTTCATTTAAAATATCCGCTATTGCTATTTTAAGTGGGGGAATATCTTCCGATACCGTTTTCCATACCTGCATATAATCAATTCCCCAATAATGATGCGCTATCATATTTCTCATTCCGGTCATCTCGTGCCATGCTATCTGATTATACTTTTCCTTCAATTCGCCCGACAACTTATTGGCTGCTTCGCCAATAATCTCTAATTGAAAAACCGTTGCCGAGCGTACTAAAGAATTATTGAAAAATGCATCATCACTCATGCTGTTCACATAGTTCAGGATTTCATTAACAGCATCCCGGATGTGTAAAATTCTTTGCTTGTCGCCGGCATTACCTTTCATACAGCAAGGTTTTATCCTGATGAATAAAAGGGGCAATATATTTTGATAAGCCGCCTGATGAAACGACATCAACTTTACGCTTCAATCGCTCACCCAATTCTTTGTACCAGCCGAAAAATGCAAATCCTGTTTTTTTTTCATAATCCAAATCCACTAATAAATCCACATCGCTGTTTTCATCCGCATCGCCTCTTGCATACGAACCGAATAAATACACGCGCTTTACGGGCTTATCTTTGAAATAATCCGCAACAGTCTGTTCTATTTGTTCTATTGTGAGCATTTATTTATTGAAAAAATACAAAATCACTCCTCCGGTGATCACTAAATTGATCAATGCTAAAGGTATCAGGCCCTTCCACCCCAGATTCAGCAACTGATCAAAGCGAAAACGCGGCAGGGTCCAGCGGATAAACATAAAGAATAAGATGAAGCCGATCACCTTAGCCATCAGTACAGTCACACAAATTATGGAAAAAATGCCCGAAGGTACCGCCTGCGCCACCTGATCCATCCAGGGAAAATTATAGCCGCCGAAGAACAAGGTAGCCATCACCGCAGCGCTGATAAACATATTGATGTATTCTGCGAAAAGATACATACCTAATTTCATGGAAGAATATTCCTGGTGATAACCCATGTTCAGCTCGCTTTCACATTCGGGCATATCAAAGGGCGCGCGGTTCAGCTCGGCAAAAGAGCATATTAGAAATATGAAAAAGGTAACCGGTTGTTTGAAAAAATTCCAGGTAAAATAACCGTTATCCCAGAATCCATGCTGTTGGCGGACAATCTCGCGCAGGCTCAGGGTTTGGGAGAGCATTAATAATGCTATCAGGCTCAGCCCCAGCGCCAGTTCGTAAGAGATGGTCTGTGAAGCGGAACGGATGGCGCTGAGCAGGGAAAATTTATTGTTGGACGCCCAGCCTCCGAGCATGATGCCATACACTCCTACGCTCAGCATTCCGAATATAAACAGGATGCCAATATTTACATCGGCTACCTGCAGGCTGAAGCTACGGATGCCGTCCGCAGTCGTGATGGTAAAATCAGGCCCCCAGGGAATTACGGCGCTGGTCATCAGCGCAACGACCATAAAGAGCGCCGGGCCTAAAACGAACAAAAACCGTGTGGACTTATCCGGTATGATCTCTTCTTTAAAAAAGAGCTTGCCGCCATCCGCCAGCGGCTGTAGCAAGCCCCATTTCCCGGCGCGGGCCGGGCCGATGCGGTCCTGCATAATGGCCGCCACCTTGCGTTCGCCCCAGGTAGCATAAGCCGCTATGCCAAAGGAAGAAAGGATGATAATGAGAATCAACGCCACCTTTTCAATGATAAAAATCCAGTCAACAGATAATAAAAGCATAGTGCAAAAATAAGAAAGAAAGATGGTCAGGATTATTTTTTGAGATGCAACACACAATCGGTGGTGTCTTTTTGCGGAGTAATGCCGTTATTCATTTGCACCTCAATTTCCTTACACCACGACACGGCATCCGTCTCATTCAGGTTTTTATAATAATCCGTTACGATGTTTGCCGTAGTGCATTTACAGTTTTGCTGCTTCTTACAGGCGCTTTGCGTTCCTAACAACAGAAAAGACAAAACAATCAGGCTGCATGCTTTTTTCATTTTAAAATGTTTTTTTGTTTTAACAGTCATTGCATTCCTTGAACCGGAGCTCCTGTTTATCGGGTTGAATAAACTACCGGCTCTGAATACTTTGCTTTATTTTAATGCGTGAATAAATTTAGGCCTAAGGTTTAAGAAAAGATTTTTTAAAACTGATTTTTCCACATCATGCTTTCCACCGGACGGATGGTCCGTTCCGTGTATTTTGCATTCTGCTTAATATTATACCTGTGCTCCACTTCGCCATCCACCGGAAAATAAATAAGCTGCCCGATGGGCATTCCGGCGTAAATCCGAACCGGGTGCACGCAGGAAATCTCCAGGGTCCAGGTATTGCAAAAGCCCACATCTCCTTTTCCCGCCGTGGCGTGAATATCAATTCCCAGTCTGCCCGTGGACGATTTGCCCTCCAGAAAGGGAACATGCGCATGGGTCTCGGTATATTCCGCAGTCACGCCTAAGTATAAAGTGCCCGGCTGTAAAACATAGCCTTTCTCCGGGATTTCGAAATGTGCAACATGGTTATGCTTTTTAGCATCTAATACCGGATTGGTATAGACGGCTAAATATTTTCCCAGATGCACATCATAGGAATTGCTCCCCAGGTATTTCCGGTCATAAGGCTCTATGACTATGGTGCCTTTGCTAATCTCCTCTATAATCCGTTTATCCGAAAGAATCATGCGTTATACAAAAATGACATTTTACTAACTGCTGTTCGCTGCGCAAAAATAGAGAAAGAGAATGGAATTTTATAACACAAATATGGGTGGGTGAACTTTGTCCTGTTCCCGGAAATCAGGGCGGATAAAAACGTTACCACGCAAGGCCGGGCGAAAGTGACAAATGAAAATATCACGCTGAATAATTGGATTTTCTGAACCATTCTTATAAAATTGCAGTACAATACCCTTGTTATGGTCAATAATAAGCGTTTTTTATGATACCAGTACGAAAAATGCCCCGGTTTCTTTTGCTGTTTTTCCTGCTGGCATTTTCCGTCCGCTCATCCGCTCAGATCAGGATCATTGACGGGATGGGGCATGGCCGGTGGCTATACCTGCCGGCGCAGCAGCCCGCAGCAATGACCACGGATTCTTTAATCGTGCTTATTACGGAAAATAAGGGGCTGCTGCTAAACAATTATTACCCTGATCCGGCTTATTTTTCCCAATGCATCGCCAGGCTGCATAATTTTCCCAGACTGTGTCTGTATAACCAGGACGGCAACCGGGTTATGGTTTTGCCGGAAGAAGCCTGCATAACACCTGTTTTTTTAAATACTTTTGACAGCCATTTAAGCCGGTATGAAACCGATCCGGAAGATAATATAGCGGCAATAAAAAAATGCTGATTCCTTTCTCAGCAGCGCATACCGATAAAGACTACCCAACGGCTGCTATGTACCGGAATATCAATATGGGCTTACCTCTGGAGGAGAATGTCTTTTACCGGGAGCAAAAGCTGCCGGTAATATTTGATCATAAAATCAATATTATCAAGGTCAATACCGATGTCAATGCCAACTGGCTACCATCAAAGATCAGTTTCTGTCGCTAATGCAAAAAATCAATCAGCAGGCCTCACCTGACCAATAGACACCGTCATTTCCCGAAATCTTCCGCGAAAATTTTATGCTCCGTATGTATTTCCATATCAGCTTAACGAAGCCGTACGGTCGTCAGGCAGCATTATGCGGGCTTTTAGCCAACTGTCTTTCAGGGGTTGCAGCCATTGCTCCAGCAGCGCTTTTTTGTCTGCTGCCAGGTTATTGAACAGCAGGGTATCTCCATCAATGAAGCCCTTGTCAATTGCGTATTGCACCTGGTTCAGCGGCAACATTTCCGGCTTGCCTTTAACCAGAAAGGTGATGGACATGCGATCGAAAAGATCCACCATATATTGTCTTTCTATGCTTTTGATCACTCGTACGGAGCCGTCGGTACTGCAACCGCTAACGGGTACGTGAGTTTCATCAGCCATCAGTACCACAAATCTTCCGAACAGCAGGCCTGCCCATCCTTTTACGGATGCGCCATGCGCCAGCCATTGCGAATAGAAATGATGGAGTTGTTCCTCAATCTCCCTCGCTTCCTGCTCATTAAAGGGGCGCGAGCTTTGATAAATCCATACCCTGCTGTTATCCGCAAAGCCGGCAGGGATGATTTGTTGTAGTTCGGATTGGTACATAATTAGCAAAAATAGTGAATAATGAATAATCCCTCTCGTGCGGGAATGAACCATGAACCGGGTGCATTTCCAATTTTCCTTTGGTCTTTAAAAGAAAAAATACGCATTACCTATGACGTCGTACTTTCTGTCGTTCCGGCAACTTCGCAGGTGTGACAATTTGAAATGTACCCCACGAACCCCGCATGTGGTTAGATAAAAAATGAACAATAAATATTTCGTAATTGGTTAATTCGTAATTGAATTTATGCTCCCCCGGCTTTTTGAGCAGTATCTACAACTACTTTCAAAGAATCTGCAGAAGCCGCTCAAGTTTGACACGTTTTTTTGTTTTTATGGGCTGCAATGCTTGATTTTAC
>CAZUSO010000114.1:0-4776 GCA_964622775.1 uncultured Taibaiella sp.
TTCCTCCGCTCCATAAAATTTACTGCGCTGCGTTCCGTAAATTTTACTCCGGTCGTAATGACGACCGCTTATACGCTTCACCCGTAATGACGATACCTTTTACATTCTGGAGATTGCTCCGGTGCGAAAATTTGGGATGCACCCTTTGGGATGTGATTTGTTGGTAAGCCCGATTTGATTAACTGTGGATGAAATCCGCAGAAAGAAGAATTGTGCAGGATCCAAGCCTGGAAGGTTCAAACAGATAAAACGATGGGTAATTGAAAATTTTAAAATGTTTCAGGAGTCTTGTAATACATTGGCTCTGAATTAAGGCAATAAATATTTGCTCGTATAAAATCGCCTTTGCTCAAAAGGGCCTTAACTAAACCGGAAATCCTCCAAACGAAATATTTTGATTCGTTTTTCTTATTATATTCACAAATGACAGCAAATTGTCATGAAATCATTTTAACTTTAGCCAATAAACATTCAAACTATTGGCAGGGGTTTTCAGCCAGAATGGTTCAATGAAACGACGGTCTCATTTTGATTCCTGCTTTTAATGGTTAAGCGTATTAAATCAGTCTAATCAATTTATTGGCATAATGAAAACAATTACATCAAAATCTATCCGGGAGATTACGGTTAACGGGAAAAATTACCAGTACAGTGCTCTTCGGGATTTCCGGGACGGACAAATGGAGCGCCTGCCCTTCAGTATTCGTATCCTGCTGGAAAATGTACTGCGGAATTACGATGGATTCAGCATCACCGATGACCATATCAATACCCTGGCAAACTGGTCGCCTGCGCCAGTTGATAAGGATATTCCCTTTAAGCCGGCACGTATCCTCATGCAGGACTTTACAGGGGTGCCGGCTGTTGTGGACATGGCCTCCCTAAGGGCAGAATATGTTCGGCACGGTAGGGATGGTCAAAAAATCAATCCGGCTATTCCTGTTGATTTGGTGATTGACCATTCCGTGCAGGTGGATTATTTCGGAACAGATTATTCCTACGATAAAAATGTGCAGGTGGAATATGCGCGCAATGCAGAACGATATGAATTGCTGAAATGGGCGCAGAATGGTTTGCGCAATTTCACGGTAGTGCCGCCCGGACTGGGCATTTGCCATCAGGTTAATCTGGAATATCTGGCAAAGGGAATCATCAGCCGTGACGGTTGGCTCTTCCCGGATTCTCTGGTAGGTACTGATTCGCATACGCCTATGGTTAACGGTATTGGTGTAATAGGGTGGGGCGTTGGCGGAATTGAGGCGGAAGCCGCAATGCTGGGGCAGCCTATCTTCTTTACCTGTCCGGAAGTGATTGGTCTGAAACTAACCGGGAAAATTCCCGGGCAATGTACCGCTACCGATATGGTTTTGTCCATAACAAAAGCCTTGAGAGATAAAGGTGTTGTTGGAAAATTTGTTGAAGTATTTGGTGATGGCCTGGATCATTTAACAGTAACCGACAGAGCAACGATCTCCAATATGTCGCCCGAATTTGGCTGTACCGTTACCTACTTCCCGATTGATGACCGTACTTTGCAATACATGCGCCAAACGAATCGTACCGAAGAGGAGATTCAGATTGTAGAAACCTACTGCAAGGAAAACCTGTTATGGCGTACCGGCAATGAAAACATTCAGTATTCTTCCGTGGTAGAATTTGATTTGTCCACATTAGAACCAACGGTCTCCGGGCCTAAACGTCCGCAGGATAAAATTCTGGTTAAAGCCCTGGGCAGGCAATTCGAATTGTTGTTAGAAAAAGAATATTCCAGATTTTATCATCCTGTGCATGACCGGCGGGAATCCGCATGGCTGGCTGACGGTGGCTCAGGAACGGAATTTACCTTTGGCAAGGTTCCGATAAATGCACCAACGACATTTGAGGTTGAAAAAGAAACAATTCGTTCTGTAAGAATCAAACACAAGAATAAAGAATTTGTGCTGAGCGATGGCAGTATCGTTATTGCCGCAATCACCAGTTGTACCAATACCTCAAATCCCGCAGTTATGGTGGGAGCCGGATTGTTGGCAAGAAATGCGGTGATGAAAGGTTTGCGTACCAAATCCTGGGTAAAGACTTCGCTGGCTCCGGGTTCTAAGGTGGTAACGCAGTATTTGGAGCGCTCCGGCCTGAATACGGATTTGGAAGCTTTGCGGTTTCATACGGTAGGATATGGTTGCACTTCCTGCATCGGTAATTCCGGCCCGCTTCCTCCGCATATTGCCGAGGCGGTTGATAAAGGAGAATTGGTAGTGGCTTCCGTATTGTCCGGCAACCGGAATTTTGAGGCGCGTGTACACCCCCAGGTTAAGATGAATTTCCTGATGTCACCAATGCTGGTTGTTGCTTATGCATTGGTAGGACGAATAGATGTCAACCTTATTGATGATCCGCTGGACTATGATCCCAATGGCAATCCCGTTTACCTTAAAGATATCTGGCCCGGCAGAGATGAGATTACGGAAACCATCAAAGCCTGCATGAAAGTCGAAGATTTTAAAGATGTTTACGATGTCATCTTTGATGGCTCCACCGATTGGCAAAACCTGAAAGTCAGTCTGGATCAGAATTACGAATGGGACAGAAATTCCACATACATTAAAGAGTCTCCGTTTTTTGAAGACCTGAAAGTGGAGCTGCAACCCTTACAGGATATTAATAATGCACGGGTGTTATTGTATCTGGGCGATTCGGTTACGACCGACCATATCTCTCCTGCGGGTTCGTTTAGGGAAGGTTCTGCTGCGGGTGATTACCTATTGGAGCATGGTGTTGAGCGGGCAGACTTCAATTCCTACGGGTCGCGCAGAGGCAATCATGAAGTGATGATGCGCGGAACTTTTGCCAATGTGCGTATCAAAAACAAGATTATTGATAAAGAAGGCGGATATAGTATCTATTTCCCGGCTAACGAAGTGAAAACCGTTTACGAGACAGCGATGTCTTACAAAAATGACGACACACCGCTGATAGTATTAGCAGGGAAAGAATATGGTTCCGGTTCGTCGAGAGACTGGGCCGCAAAGGGGACCTTCCTGTTGGGAATAAAAGCGGTGATTGCCGAAAGCTTTGAGCGGATTCATAGAAGCAATTTAGTGGGTATGGGCGTAGCGCCTCTGGTGTTTTTGGAAGGGCAAAATGCCGAATCGCTTGGACTGGATGGCACGGAAACCTATTCCATAACCGGTCTGGCGAATGATTTAGTGCCGCATAAAATACTTGAAGTGAAGGCGGTGCATCCTTCGGGAAAGGTTACGGAGTTTCAGGTGAAAGCTCGTTTGGATTCTGAGATTGAAATAGCGTATTACAAAAACGATGGTATCCTGCAATATGTGTTGCGGGAATATCTCAGACGAGACGAATAATAGCTTAGCTTAGGTGCACCCCGAATTGCTGCTTTCGATTTTCTGCAATTGCCGTGTCGGTGGTCGGATAATTTTTCCGGGTCGAGATTACCTTTGCAGATGTCGGTAATGATTGCCATTCCGGTAAGTCCGCAAATATCATTGACCACTACATCTAATCTGAAATTGAGAATCTTGAGATACTTCTGCATTTTGTGCGATGCTTCGGCTCCCAGAGTAAGCATATTTTGTCTTTGACGGCAATAGGTTCGTAACTTTTCAGTAGTTTCATCGGGCAAAAAACTACTTGTCAATAAACCGATGCTGTGCAGCTTTTGAATCCAGCGGGAATCTTTTACATCGGTCTTTTTGCCTTTGATGTTTTTGGTAAATTTTCCATTGGCAAGCGTCACTTCAAAACCGTGTCTGATAAGTTCTACATACAGATTTTGCCAGTAATTGCCTGTGCTTTCCATTGCTACAGAGGTAACTTCGTGTTTTTTCAAATGCAAACAGATGTCGGTTAAATCATCGGCATACACGCCAAACTCTTTCACATCTTCAAGGGATTGAAGTGGCTTCGGCTGCCGATGTCAATCCCTGCACAATGCGGATTGATCATGTCCATTTCTACTTTTTTCTTTGCCATTTTCTTTTTTTTAAATGGGTTAATAAAAATGGCTCAAAGAGAATGTATATTTCTCTTGTAAATAGAAATATTCGTCGCTCTGTGATCTCACCCAAAAGATAAAGAATAAAATTTCTCTTACGTGCATACCTGTTATGAAACAAGTAGCTACAATTCTTTGTACTTAATCTAAGTTTTGGGCAGTTTGAGAAACGAAGATATACTTCAAAATTTACTCGGCCACTATCTTGCAGGCTTGTACTTTCCCCGTTGGGCATTAAAGTATTCCGCCCCTTTTTCTTCGTATTGGTACCGCTGGGTAATGACTCTGTAAACCAATTTCGACAGCTTTCTGGCAATAGCTACTATTACTTTTTTAGCCGGCAACCGTTTTCTTAAATATTGAAATTGCGCTTTCCAGTATCCTTGCTTTGACCTTACTGCCGCCCATGCTACTTGTATCAATGTTGCCCGCAGGTATTTATTACCTTTTGTAGTAGACTGATGATACCATTTATCAGCACTTTGGCGATTACCAGGTGCTAAACCTATCCAACTGCTAAAATGATCAGCTGTAGGAAAACTGTCCAAGGACACTCCAACTTCTGATACGATTGTTCTTGCCGTTTGAACTCCTACTCCCGGAATATCCATAAGCAGAGCACTCACTTCGTGATAATGCTCATTAATAATTCCTGTCATGGTCTCTTCCAGAAATGATACTTGTTTGTCTAAAAAATCCCAATCCATTAAACTGTAACTTTTTTCTTACGTAATATTAATATTCAGTTTTGCGAGTAATTT
>CAZUSO010000115.1:0-4726 GCA_964622775.1 uncultured Taibaiella sp.
GAAAATCCTAACCGGATTAAGCGTAATCCGGGATTTTCTTTTCGGAATGACGGCAAAACCCTTACACCACATGCAACATTGGGGATACCCCCCTGCATCACAAATGATTGTATTCGTTGAATTTTCTGCATTACCTTTGCCTTTTGGAAAGCAAAAAAATCAATGAAGCTACATATTCTTGCCATTGGCGCTCATCCTGATGATGTAGAACTGGGCGCTGCGGGCACTTTGCTGAAGCATTTGAGGCAAGGTCATCCTATAGGTATTTTGGATCTCACCGAGGGCGAGCTTGGCTCACGTGGCACTGCCGCCACCCGTTATAAGGAAGCGCGGGAGGCTTCTGAAGTGCTGGGTATTGCTACCCGACACAACCTGAAGCTCCGGGATGGCTTCTTTGAAAATAACGAGGCGTCACAACTTAAGGTTATTGAAATCCTCCGGCACTGTCAGCCGGATATTGTGCTGGTCAACGCTTATTACGACCGGCACCCCGACCATGGCCGCGCTTCTCAGCTTGTGGAAGATGCCTGTTTCCTGAGCGGCCTGAAAAAAGTGGAAACCACCTATGAGGGCAAGGCTCAGGCACACTGGCGGCCTTCCAGGGTATTTCATTATATACAGGATCGCTATATCACCCCGGATTTTGTAGTGGACATCAGCGATACTTTTTCACAAAAAATGGAGTCGGTTAAATGTTATACCACCCAGTTTTCGAACCAGGACGAGGACAGTACAGTCACTTATATCTCCCACCCGGGCTTCCTGGAAAATATTGAGAGCCGGGCGCGACAGTTCGGACACAGTATCGGCGTAGCCTATGGAGAAGGGTTTTGTAGCCGGGCTCAATTAGGTCTTCGTGACCTGGATCAGATGCTATATCCCGACCTTGCCTGAAAAAGGCAGGGAAATAGTTGAAATATTTTTTGTTATTCCAAAAAAATACTGCACTTTTGCAGTCCAAAATTTTTTAAGCAATGGCACGTGTTTGTCAAGTAACCGGAAAGAAACCTATAACGGGTCATAAGGTATGCTTCTCTAACAAGAAGGCAAAAAGACGTTTTTTACCCAATCTGCAAACCAAGCGTTTCTTCTTTACAGAAGAGGATAGGTGGATTACCTTAAAGGTGTCTTCAGATGCTATCCGCACCATCAATAAAAACGGACTGGCTGCTGTAGTGAAAGATTTACGGGCAAAAGGCGTTGCCGTTTAAATCAGTTTTAATTATCATTTTTCTATCAAAATAATCAAACAATGGCTAAGAAAGGGAACCGCGTTCAGGCTATTTTAGAGTGTACCGAGCATAAAGCAAGCGGTATGCCCGGCACAAGCCGCTATATTACCCAGAAGAATAAGAAGAATACGCCGGAACGCATCGAATTGAAAAAATATAATCCTATTTTGAAAAAAGTTACGCTTCATAAAGAAATAAAATAATTTTATTACCTTTGTGAGGTCATCCGTAAAAATCATTTTTAAGTTATGGCAAAAGCAGCAAAAACCGCGATTAAAAAAGACGGTAAAAAAGATACCGAATCGAAGAATTATACTAAAGTAATCAAGGCTGTCCGCAGCCCGAAAACAGGCGCTGTCACCTTTAAAGAAGGTATAGTGCACAAGGATAAAGTAAAAGATTTCTTCGCCAGCAAATAATATTATCACACCTTAGACAGAAGCCAAAAAACAAAAAACCATTCAGGCCTGACTTAACCCGTCAGGCTTGTTTGTTTTTAGGAATGAATGTATTGAAACTTGCATTTCTTGAACTACATCGGGACAGAGGCGTTATTCATTTGGCGATTTTTGTAACGCTCCACCTTTAAACATTGATGATAAACGCGCTCTAATAATCCTCTCCCCATAATTTTGCGAATTTCGATTGCTCCACCTGTTATTTCATAAGTCAAATCATCCAAATATTTTTTGTCACCATTTCCTATGCACCTGTGGGATTTAATAATTGTACGCGTTTGATGAATAGGCCGATCCTTTTTTAAAAGATAATCTCCCAATGGTCACTCCCCCGAATATGCTGTTGCAAAAGCCTGATGAAGCGCTTCACTGGCCGGTACTAAGGGCAGGCGTAATACATTTTCACATACCCCCTGTTGCGATAAAACATATTTTACACCGGTAGGATTGCCTTCTGCAAATAACAGGTTGACCGCATGCAGCATCTTATAATGCAGAGCACGGGCATCTTCCATCTCATTGCGTAAGGCATGATGCACCATTTTGCAAAAATCATGAGGGTAGCAATTAACCGCCACGGAGATAACACCCTTCATTCCGATTGCTGCCTGGGCAAGCACCAGGTTGTCATCGCCGCTGAGTACAACGAAATGCTCGGGAGCATGCTGAACCAGCTCCATGCACTGCGGAATACTGCCGCTGGCCTCCTTAATGGCTACTATATGCCGAAATTCCTTTGTCAGGCGCAATGCGGTAGCCGGCAGGATATTGGTCACTGTGCGACCCGGTACATTGTACAGGATAATCGGTTTGTCCGTGGCCTCTGCCAGCGACTTAAAATGCTGATAAATCCCTTCCTGTGAGGGTTTATTATAATAAGGCGCCACACTTAAAATACCCGCTACCTGATCCATCGGATAGTATTGCAAAGTATCTTTCAGTTCCCGGGTATTATTGCCGCCAATGCCTGCCACAACCGGCTTCCGGCCGTTATTATGCTGAATGATAAACTCCAGCACCTGCTTTTTTTCTTCTTTGGTCAGTGTGGGCGTTTCGGCAGTAGTGCCCAATGCCACCAGAAAATCAACGCCACCTGCAATTACCCGATCCACAACCCTGGCTAAGGCATCAAAATCAATACTCAAATCCCGGCGGAATGGTGTAACTAATGCTACGCCGACGCCCTGAAACAAATTACTCATAATATAGCTGATTAAAAAAAATATGGTTTGATAAAAACAGCGACTTATATCATATTAAAGGTAATAAAGAGGGTGATGAGAAAAATCAACAGCAGGCCGGCCATAAAAACCATTTCGGCTATCCGTTCATAAACCACGCCCCGTTTGGTTGTGCTGCGGATCGACAAAAACGACAACATCGCGCTCAGTACAAACACGCACATCGCAAAAGCGGTAACATTGTCCACCATACTTTTATCATCCAGTCTCAGTGCATTGATAGAGGCTATCACGAAAAAGCAGAATCCTGCAAGAGTTGCGGAAGTATTAAGTATAATCGGTGCGCTGACGTTACGGGACATAGGATAATTATTCTTCGTAAAATCCCATTTTGGAAAACTTTTCGATTCTTTGCTCGATTCTTTTATCGGCATTGACCTTTTTCAATTCCGCAATGGCATTCAAAATATACGATTTAACCGTTTCCGCCATTTCTTCCGGGCGGGCATGCGCCCCGCCTATGGGTTCGGGCAGCACATTGTCTATCAGTCCGAATCCGGACATATCTTTGGAGGTCAGCTTCAATTGCTCGGCTGCCTGAACTTTATAATCCCAACTGCGCCATAATATGGTAGAACAGTTTTCGGGAGAGATGACGGTGTACCAGGTGTTTTCCAGCATCACGACGCGGTCGCCGATACCGATGCCCAACGCACCGCCCGAAGCGCCTTCGCCAATGACGATACAGATTACCGGAACCTTCAGACCCACCATCTCAAAAAGATTGCGCGCAATAGCTTCTCCCTGCCCGCGCTCTTCTGCCTCCAGGCCGGGGAAAGCGCCAGGAGTGTCGATCAGGGTGATAACAGGACGGTTGAATTTTTCCGCCAGCTTCATCAGGCGTAGTGCCTTGCGGTAGCCTTCGGGATTAGCCATGCCAAAATTACGTAGTTGCCGCATTTTGGTATTGGTGCCTTTTTGGTGACCGAGAATCATCACGGGCTCTCCATCTATTTCTGCAAAGCCCCCCACAATGGCTTTATCGTCCTTTACATTCCGGTCGCCGAAGAGTTCCGTAAATTTATTGCAGATACGGCTAATATAATAATTAGTATAGGGACGTTCCGGATGCCGGCTCAACTGTACGCGCTGCCAGGGCGTGAGGTGGGCGTAAATATGTTCCCGGGTCTTTTCCAACGATTGCTCCAGCTCCCGGATGGAAGCCGTCATATCTACATTATTCTTTTCTCCCAATGCTTTAATTTTTTCTAACTGGCTATTCAGATCTTCCAGTGGTTTTTCAAAATCAAGAAACTGCATGATTATATTTATGTTAGAATATGCGGCAAATTTAGTGGTTTATCAGCAGGAATCAGCAGGGAATATAGGTGTGGTATTTTCCAAATTTCACATTGCAATTTGGAGCTTGAAGAAAATGGATTGGAGCTGACCCGGAATATCAGCACAGCACATCCCGAAAGCCGACAAAACAGTATTATACTATTGTTAATTATCACTATTGTGCGATTATCTTTTGGCTTTCTCCTTTGGACGTTTCTCCAAACTATGTCGAAATAGTAAGCGATCTCTGACCCGGGGTATTGAAATAAAGCACCCGCTGTTCGGGGCGTTAGCTCAATACACCCGAAAATTGATAAAACAGGACTTAAAATCCGCTTCGCCGAATTACCAGGACAGGTTTTGCATTTTTATCTTTTCCGGCCTGAAAAAGAAATACTGTAAATCTTCTCTTCCGACAGTTGTATTAAAGCGTGACTTCTTTATGGTACGTGTTTACTCAGAGCCTGTTTAAAAAATAAATAAAAAAGCACCAGTATTGTATGTTGAGCCATTT
>CAZUSO010000116.1:0-4710 GCA_964622775.1 uncultured Taibaiella sp.
AATTGCCGGCCGCTTTCCTTCAGCCAGTCCGCAGGCATCTTTGTAGCTACACGAATACCTCCCGAAACAAAACGAACAGCATATTCTGCTAAATACACACTGCTTTCCTTTTGCCGCTTTTCCTTATCCGTCAGCTTGGATGACGGTGCGCCAACTAAATATAAAGCTTCTTCCTTTTTTAAAGTATTGTCGAAAACAATTACCGAACCAAAGTAAATACCCTCTTCCGTCCCCGGAATGCTAATGTGGAAATTTTCTGCTGTAAAGTCTCCGGATTGATTTTGCCCGGAAACATCAACAGTCCATCCGTTCTGTAACGGAATGAATTGCGTAAACTCCAGCATAGCGCCTCCCGGCAGTTGTTGTGCCTCGGAAGAAAGCGCATGAATGATCGTATTATTCTCAATACCGTTATTGAGCATCACAAACTGTTCCGTAATGCCGCTATAAACCCCTGTATAATCTACCTGATGCTTATTTACAGCCTGCTGCCCTTTTTGAGCAGCAGCCTTGTGTAAAAGCGTATTGTTTAAAGTATAATTTAATTCCGGATGGCTCCACCAGGAAAAAGTGGTGTTACCATTCAGCTCCATCATTACAGGCTGCTCGCCTGCTCCAACAGGAAAATAACTTTTAAAGCTGTTGGAAGTATTTGCATAAGCATAGTTCGCCTTTCCTGAAGGACGGATATTCAGATCGATATCCTGCCACTGCCCACCGGCATCTTTATAATGATATAAGCCCCCCGTTTGCGCGGTAACAGAGCCATCGCTGTTTTGAAAATGTTTTGAATTTGCCGTACGCTTTTCAATAATTTCCTGCGAAGGACTAAACCCTTCGAAAGTACCGCCTTTTGCATACAGCTCAGCATTAGACCTGTTGCCTGCCGTCTGAGCATAGACGGTAGTAGCAGCGACAAGCGGCACTGCCAGGAATAGCGATAAAAGCGGATTCCATTTTCCCGTTCGGGATTTTAATAGCCTTTTTATCATAACGAAAAATTTTTGCCTACTCTGGATCGGTTTTCAGCTTACCCCGTTAATCAACAAACATATTTTACTTACACCTGAAAGGTGTTATCCAATTTGTAAACAGTAGCAATGAGTTTGCGTATGGAAGAAGCAAGTAAGAACAAGCAAAGATTGGAGTAAATCAGACTGCCCGCATGCACAGGGAAGCTCAATCACCTACCCTTCAGACCACCCCATTAATATATTACACGATGGTCATGCGCACAGGAGCTTTTCTCAACCCAGGTAACCTATCAGGTATTCAACGGGGTGAATCGACAATGGATGAAATTTTAGCCTGGATCAGGAGTAAAGCTATTGCAGATGCTTATCCACATACAAAACATGAACTACCGATAACAAAATTGATTATGCAAATTCCAACCGAAGTATATTGAAATAAGTCTTTCTGAACAGCATTAAATAGCGGTACACTAAAATCATGCTTTACTTTAATCACATGCAAAAACCATAGCCTGTCTGCGGTCATTAAGCGCACGCGTTTGATTGTTTACAACACAGGCAGGGTTGAAAAAACTTATTAATCGTTCGGTATATTAAGTCGTATCGGATTCTCTCGAATGACCGATTTTATTATTTTCTACAAAAAAACTACACAATATTCTTAATTAATATTTTGGCGCCTAAACATATGATAACCGACAAAAAGGGGGCGCAGGCCAATGGAAGATTAACCATAAAATAAACACTCATTTCATAAAATCATGCCTCAAAGAATGATAATGCTTAAAGAATATTCAGGCATGTTATTATTGGGGCTATAAAAACAAAGTATAGTATATGAAACAGTCAAAAAACAGCTACATCGCTACAGGTCTGATATGCCTGTCAATAGCACTGACTCCGACAGCTCATGCACAATGGGTCACCCAGGTTAGCGGTACATCATCCATTACCTTAAATGCCGTATCTGTGACGGATGCCAACACAGCTTATGTAGCGGGGGACCAGGCATTCGGTATCCGCACTAATAATACAGGCAATGACTGGGTACCCATGAATACAGATGTAAGCGGCTTCGCATTAGACATCAACGGTATTCTTTTTATATCACCTACTGCCGGCTTTACCATTGGCGATGTACAGGAAGTGCTCTATACGACTAACGGAGGCTCAACCTGGGCCGCCTATTCTTCCGGCATGACCGACTTATATGACTTATCTGTTGCTTATGCAGTTGGCAGCGATTTATGGGTATGTGGCGATATTGAAGCAGGCTATGGTTTCCTGCTCAACCAATCTACATTTGCATTGTCCCAACCAGCGGCAGCACAAAACAAAGCATTGCGCGGCATCTGCTTTATTACTGCAAATACCGGTTACGTAGTAGGCGATGAGGGACTTATTTTAAAAACCACGGATAACGGAGTGTCCTGGACATCGCAAAATTCCGGGGTGGATCATCAGCTAAACAAGGTTAAGTTTATTTCAGCCAATGAGGGGATCGCTGTAGGTAACAACGGCACCATATTACGCACAACTGACGGAGGAGCCAACTGGCAGCTGACTTCGAACTTAGGTACAGAAAATTTTAATAATGTATATTACGGGAGCAATAATGATGTATGGGTCATAGGAGATGGAGGCAGTATAATGTACAGCAATAATGGCGGCAATACATGGACCTTCGAATTAAGCGGTACTTCCGAAAACTTATATGGCATCTCCGGGTTCGGCTCTGCCAGCATTTGGGTATGCGGAGCAGCCGGAACATTGCTTTACTATGGAAACAGCGCTCCACCGGAATGCGAAATGCCATCGGCTATATCAGCAAGCAATATAACAGCCACCGCCGCAACATTGAGCTGGTCAGAAGTTGCCGGAGCAGCCGGATATGAGTATGCTTTAACCGCAACTCCTGACCCGCCCGCATCTGTAACCGCAAGCGCCGATACTGTCGTGAGCATTGATACGCTTAGCAGCAATACAGATTACTATTTCCATATCAGAACAAGCTGTGGAGACGCTACTTATTCCGGTTGGATGATGCATGGCTTTACCACAGAAAATATAACAGGCATTGAGGATCTTAATAATAAGAGCCTCCAATTATATCCAAACCCTTCGCAGGGAATTTTTTTCATCTCCGGAATACCCAGGGCGGATATGTCAATCTATGACTGCATGGGCAGGCTGGTCAGAAAAAACGTAATAACGGAAGAGAAAAAACAAATTGATCTATCCGGGTTTCCTAAAGGCGTGTACCATATACGAATGATTATGCCTAACGGAAATGCAATAAGTAAAAGGCTGTTATTAGAATAAATGTCTTCAGTATTTTGAGTGAAAATTTCCCAAAGCTTTTCCGCTTATGCCTGATATAGATTGTGGCTATTGCAGGAGGGTGTCTAAAAAGGTTTTCTCAAGCCTTGAGAATTGAATATTTGAGAAATCACTCCATCCCATCACCGAATAAAAGAGGTTGTCCTGACTTTTGGGCAGCCTCTTTTTTATTGAGCTATATAAAGGACATGCCTGACCTTGTTATTGATATCTCCTGCATTTATTTCTTTGAACTTTGCTCTATCGTAAAATATAAGCCTCAATTCCTCATTTTTACCCTCTTCTACCCAGTCCAATCGGGTGCATTTCAAATCTTCGCAGCTGCGAGATGGTCAGTATAACAAAATTGCGACTTCATTGCGACTGCGAGGAACGAAGCAGGAAGCAATCTCAAAAACAGCAATCGTCATGAGATTGCTTCACTACGTTCATGACACCAACCCGTTATGACGAAAAAAGGAGTGACATCATAGGTAATGCAAAGATTTGAAATGCACCCATCCAATCAAAGTGGAATTTAAATCGATAAGTTCAAAAACAGACATACTGGGTTATGCGTCCATGGATTTGCTTCAAAAATTTGATTGTTAAACATTCACAACAAACAGACTACCCGACTTTGAAAAGTTAGGAATTAATACGCTAATGCAAAATAATATAGGCCAATATGTGGGGATTGAATTTTTGATTATATTTGGTCTATGCATAATAATCACTATGTCGTACGCCCTTTATATCCCGGTTATTGAAAGCCTCGCGGATCTGCGATCTTTGCTTAAGAAAGCTCTCCTTATGCTGCAACCCCAGCCTAAAGATGTTGATAATTATGAAAAAAGCGGAGATAAAGGCATCTCCAAACGGGAGTTGATGGATAGTGTTGGAGCCAGCAGCCAGGGTATTCATACCTGGAGAACGATGTACAAACAAGGAGGAATGGAAGCCTTAATGCATAATGGTCGCAAAGGGAAAGCCGGTAACCCTTCTGTGTTTAGTAAAGACGAGTATAAAAAAAAGAAAAGAAGCTGAAGTATCACAAAATGGCTTAGCCGGATATATTGAACTACAGCTATCACTATTGTAATACGGCCATAAGTGATGGATTATTCTCAGAGGTGACACTGGTAACATAAAACAGCAGCAGACGAAAACGCCACCGCCCCGGTTACCCGGAACGGTGGCGTTGTTTGCTGTTTACTAAGAGATGGAATATCCGCTCTTAACAGTCCTTATTTTTTATTCACTCTGATGGTTTGCGTTATGCTGTCATCCTGGAATTTCAGGATGTACATGCCTTGTGACAAATGCTCCATCGGGAATTTGGCAATCCCGTTGCTTTCAATGCCTGCACGGCCTAATACCCTGCCCGATACATCCATCAGCACTAAGGTACCCGTAC
>CAZUSO010000117.1:0-4514 GCA_964622775.1 uncultured Taibaiella sp.
CTAACCGGATTAAGCGTAATCCGGGATTTTCTTTTCGGAATGACGGCACGTTTTTTCGGAATGACAAAAAATCTTACACCACATGCAACATTTGGGATGCACCCGGTTATAAATCCTCCATTCAGCTGTTTGGAAGATAATTCATTAACATTTCAAACAGCGCTGTCTTCTGACGTAACTCTACTTTGCTGCCTCGCTCTTCACTCCTTTGCGTGAAACAGACAACATCCCGGATGGTAAAGCCTGTTTTGTCAGTTGTGCGGGGGAGCAGCCCGGACAGCGCTGCTTTTGCATCCTGCATTAACAACAGTATTTTACTGAAAGCTGATCAATTCAATATCGAATATCATTACAGCATTGGCAGGAATCTTAGGATTGGGACTGCGTTGTCCGTAAGCCATTCCTGATGGAATGAGCAGGGTGATTTGCGCTCCGTTTTTCATAAGGGCAATGCCTTCATCCCAGCCTTTGATCACGCGACCTTTTCCCAGCTCAAATTCATATGGCGATACATGGCCGAATGCAGGATCCACATTGGAATCAAACTTCGTACCGTCCATTAACATGCCGGTATAATTCACCGTTACTTTGTTTCCGGCAACAGGACTATCGCCGCTTCCGGCTTTGCGGACTACATAATAAAGCCCTGAAGCAGTCCGGGTAGCCTTCAGATTATTTTTGGCAATGTATTCCTGAATCAGTTTCTCATCGGTTTCTGCCTGATGCGTCTGTGCGGACATTTGTTCCTGCTCCATGGCTGCTTTACTCTTGATGGTCACCATCTTTACTTCCCAAACGGCGTAATCGCCGGGCTTCGCAAATGGTGGGCCGGGCTGACCTGTGCGGGCGGCTAATGTATCCATATTCATACGGAATACGGTGCTGTCGCCTTCTTTCATCACAAGCAAGCCTTCGTTGATGTCGCCAGCAAAATGTGGCTCCTGAAATGTATTGGGCACCGGCTTGTTATCGTTCACCGTGGCCGTATTAAATATAAGACTGTCGCCAATCCTAAAGACCAGTGTCATCTCGGCATAATCTCCCGGCGCCTGCTGATAGGTTCCCTTGCCTTTGGTAATAACTTTGTATTCCAGTCCTCCGGGAGTAGTAGAATATGTAGTACCGGCCGACTCACTTTGCTGGTCGGCAATCGAGGTTTGCGCACCTGCGCTGCATCCTGAAGTTAAGGCCATTGCGAAAGCGCCTGCGATAATAATGCTCTTTTTCATTTAAAGATAATTGTTAAGTTTTTTGGGGAGTGTTGTAAGCATTAGTACATGTCTTTGATTCCAGCATGATAGTAAAGCTTTACGCAGCCCCGGTTAAAAGATTCAGATTAAGCCGTTAAAGATAAGTGATTTCACTTTTGAAAGTGTGTTTTCCATTGTGTCTTTGCAACTGCCTCCGGCGGCATTGAAATGTCCGCCGCCGTTAAAATGCTCCCGCGCAAAGGCGCTGACGTCAATATTACCCTTGCTTCGGAAAGACAGTTTTATTTCATCCTTGCGCTCAATCAGCAGGACAGCAATCTTTACGCTTGCAATGCTGAGCGGGTAATTGACGATGCCTTCGGTATCGCCGGTTCCCACACTGAATTTTTGCAAATCATCCTTTGATAAGGTGGTGATGCCTAAACGGTGTTCGGGCAGTATTTCCATCCGCTCCGTCAGGACAAAGCCCAGCAGGCGCAGACGCGATTCTTTATCGTTGTCAAAGATATTTTCATGTACAAGGCAATGGTCAAAATTCCGTCTTTTGAAATCTGCGGCCATCTCATGAGAAGAAGCCGTGGTGGCGGGGAAACGAAAGGAGCCGGTATCGGTAACCAAACCAGTATAAAGGCATTGCATCACTGCTGTAGTCCAAACGTCTTCCCGCTCTGATAACTTCAGCAAGTCATACACTAATTCACAGGTAGAGCTTTTTCCCGGATTGCAGATGCCGTATTCAAAGACTTCCAACTCCGGATGCAGATGATGGTCGATTAATATTTTTGGTTGCCGGGAATTGCGCAAATGCGGTTCCAGCGATTTTACACGCTCTAAGCGGCTGAAGTCAAGGCAAAAAATATAGTCGGCATTTTCGATTGCACTTATTGCGGTTTTTGGCTCCGCTTCAAAATTCAATACCGTTTCTATTCCGGGCATCCACATCAGGAAATCCGGAATTTCTGAGGGAGAAACCACCGTGGGGAAGTGTCCGCATTGTTTCAGGAAATGATACAGGCCCAGAGAAGATCCAATGGCATCCCCGTCAGGTTTGTGATGCGTGGTAATGAGTATCTTCCGGGGTATGGTTAATAATGAAAAAATCTGTTCGACAGGCTGCATAATGGTATTTGTGGTTTACTTTTTGGAACGCAAATGTATTGCATTTTCATTTATCGCTTCGTATCCAGCAATTGTTCCATAACATAATATACGGCCGGGCATACCGCACTGTTTTTCAGGGTGAGATTGACCTGCCTGAGCAGGACATCTTCATCTGTATAGGGATAGCGGCGGCAGTCGCGGGGACGATCCTCATAAATACTGCAAAAATTGTCGGCTCCCAGGAAAGGGCAGGGGTGTTGCTGCACCACATAATCGCCGTCCTCATCCAATTTGAGATAGGCATCAATGAAAACAGACTCTTTCATCCTGAGCCGTTTGGCGATACGCCGGATGTCGGGCATTTTGAATCGTGGGGAATAATTGCGGCAACAATTCGCACATTTCAGGCAGTCAATTTTCGAAAAGGCTTCTTCATGCAGTTCTGGCAGACGTTTCAGGGTTTTGGTTTTATCGGCCTTTTTTAAAAAATTGCGGTACTGCCCGGAATGTTCCTGCGCTTTTTGTGCATAATCTGCAAAGGGGTTCTGCCCCGAATCCGTAGCCATCACCGTTTATTTTTTTCCTCGAAATAACCGGTCTTCCTGTTTTTTACCACATTATCCCAGTGATAATACCGTCCGTTCATGACCACATATACGCCTGCGGGAAGCGTTTGGAGAAATGCGAGCGCCGCTCCAAGATTAAAAAAGCCATCGGAGCTGCCAAACTTATACGGGATCATTGCGCCGGTGATGACAATTACTTTTTCCAATTTTCTGCCAGCCAGATAGGCTGCCGTTTGCTGCATGGTGTCCGTGCCATGAGTGATCAGTATCCTATCTTCCGGAGCATTTTTGCAATTATGATAGATTACTTCCCGGTCGGTATCCGTCATTTCGAGGCTGTCAATCATCATCACGGTACGCACTTCTACAGGTACCGTGCAACGACCGAGCCTCAGCATTTCCGGAACATGTGTTTCATCAAAGTCGAGCTTACCGTTAATCATATCGTACTCCTTGTCGAAGGTGCCGCCGGTAACCAGAATGCGAATGGACATTTTTAATGAATAATGAATAGTGAATAATTGGCATCAGCTAACAGGTATTGAAGCCGTTATATCGCTATGCTTCCGCACCGGGCAGCGTTTAAAGCTGTTCTAATCTTTCCTCGATTTTGGCCTGAAGCGCTGTTTCAGTGAGGGGTTGCTTTACAAATGCGCGACCGGTTACCTGCTCGTATAATTCCATGTAACGATTGGAAATCTCATTAATTTTTTCATCGGTCATTTCGGGAACCTCTTGTCCATCCTTGCCCTGAAAGCCGTTTTCCATCAGCCATTCCCGCACAAATTCCTTGGACAATTGTTTTTGAGGCTCTCCGTTTTCCTGACGTACTTCGAATCCTTCGCTGTAAAAATAGCGGGATGAATCCGGGGTGTGAATCTCATCAATCAGATAAATGGTATCGCCGATTTTCCCGAATTCATATTTGGTATCCACCAGGATAAGCCCCCGCTCCTTAGCGATTTCGCATCCGCGGGCAAATAATGCGCGGGTGTAATGTTCCAATTGCATATAATCCTCTTCTGAAACCAGGCCCTGGCGGATAATTTCGTCCCGGGAAATATCTTCATCATGGCCTTCATGAGCTTTGGTCGTCGGCGTAATGATGGGCTCGGGGAAAAAATCATTTTCCTTCATACCTTCCGGCAATGAAATTCCGCACAGCTCCCTTTTGCCGCTTTTATAAGTACGCCAGGCGTGACCGGTAAGGTTACCCCGAATCACCATTTCTACCGGGAAGGTTTCGCATTTTTTACCGATGGTGGCATTGGGGATTGAATTTCCATCGATTACCCAGTTGGGTACGATATCCCGGGTAGCTTCCAAAAACAAGGCGGCAATCTGGTTCAATACCTGTCCCTTGAACGGGATGGGTTTAGGTAATACGACGTCAAAAGCTGAGATGCGGTCACTCACCACCATCACCAGAATGTCGTTGCCGATAGTATAAACATCGCGCACTTTACCTTTATAAAAATTGGTTTGATTAGATAACTGTAACATAAAATTTTATTTTATAAAAACTAGAAATTGAGTGCAAAATTACTGGTAAAAATGGTGGAATCCATGCTTAATTTTTTAGGGGCGTATTCCAAATTTTCGCAGCCATATACTCCTTTTTGTTATTCCGTAGGAA
>CAZUSO010000118.1:0-4490 GCA_964622775.1 uncultured Taibaiella sp.
TTACCACATACCCGTTCCCGTTTCCAAAGGCCGGGTCGAGGCCGGGCTGGGTTTGTGCGGCGGAGGAGGCAGGTAAGGCAAGCGTAAAAAATACGGAAGAGAGCAGCAATATATTTTTCATGATCTCAAATTTTGTATAAAGCTATACAACATATTTTTTAAAGAGCAAAAGTAAATTTGGAAATTTAAAGATTTGACAGGTTTATTTGTACAGAGCAGGCTAAAAGACAACAGCGTATGTTAAAACGATAAGGGAGTGTGTTAAGACGATAAAGGAGTTTGTTAAGGCAATAAGGGAGTGTGTTAAGACGATAAAGAAGTGTGTTAAGACAATAAAGGAGTTTGTTAAGACAATAAAGGAGTTTGTTAAGACAATAAAGGAGTTTGTTAAGCCAATAAGGGAGTTTGCTATGACGATAGAGCAAAATGCTAAAGCGATAAAACCGTAAGGTATATTCATCATGAAATCCGGATACAGAGTTATGCATCCCAAATTTTCAGGGACAATTATTGCTCAATTGGTTAGTGTTCCGACACCCACTAATCCGCCAACAACAAAACGGAGGTAAAAAATTGCCTGAATTTCGATTGCCGTCAACCCAGACCACGACAGGACCTAATCTCATAGAGAGGCGGCAACGCCCCTCTCAAATGAAATATAGCTGGTAAAGGAACGCCACAGGGCTCCGGCCCGGTGTATTTCCACACTATAAGCCCTACCCGGTTATTGTTGCTGCAAAGTATCCGCGGCGGATTCTTTTTCGCGTGTTTGCCTTAATAAATCTTCAAAGGTGGGCACATCAGGATCGTTCTGCCATTCCGGAACAGGTTGAGCAGGCTGCAACAATGGTGGATTGTTATGCGCTGCATCGGAAGCGGTATCGGAAAGCAAGGGTACGGCAATGGAATCCGAAGGCACAGGCATAGGAGCGGCGAGAGTAGAATCGCTTAACGATTCAAACTCCATAAGAGTATCCGTAAACGGGTAAGCTTCCTGCATAAATGCCTCCAGGGATTCAGGGCGTTTTTCGGTCAGCCATTTAAAGCGACTCAACCGGAACTGCGGTGGATCCACATCCTTCATGGGTGTCATCTTTGAGTCGATGCTTTTGTAATAATTAATCTTTTTGATTTCCTGGTCGCCGCCTTCACTGGCCGTATCAAAGATAATGGCGACCTTCTCACTGCTCACTTCGCTGGCGCCAATATAGGCATGGTCTTCGTCGGTGGCAAAATAAATAGTGGCTGCATTTGGATATGCGGTTACAGAGTCGATATTATTATGGGTAAAATAGGCCCACATTTTATTTCCCTGGATCTGATCGAACATGTCCGCCTTCACCGGTCCGCTCCGCGAAATCATGATCCCGTTCCGGGGAAGATAAACCTGTTTGATCTGGCTGCTGTCCATTGTAGCAATGATCGTATCGCCGGAAATCTGCCTTTGCCCCGACCATAAAACAGGATTATAGAACATCCGCATCAGGCTGTCCGTCTGGGTATAGCTGAGGCTGTCGCAGCGACCCTGCAAAGAATCGGAATAGATCAGCACATGATGATAAGCGATAAAATAGCGGGGCTTCGAGGTATCAGCCGGCGGCGTTTTTTTTATATAATACAAGGAGGTATCCGGCATAAGGTTGTATGAAACCGTATTAACCGCGGTATCTGCAATAAGGCTGTCCGCCTGCACTAAGATCGTATCGGGATAATTAACGAAAGCGGAATCATCATCATCCGGTAATATCGAAGTATCCGGCATGATGCTTAAAGAATCAGGCAGGGATATCTGCGTGCCGGTTTGCGGGGAATCTGAATCTAAAGTATCTGCCGGCTGGTCGGACAAAAGCAGCTCATCCATGAGCGTATCCTTCGTTTCAGATACCGTATCATTCAGCAAATTACTATCGGCTAAGGTTCCGCTTGCTGCTGCCCTGTTTAATTCATCCAAAGTCCGCTGCAGACTATCCTGAGCGCTCAGTGGCGCCTTGAATAAATTGGCTTCGGGCTCTCCGAAAAAATATTCCGCACGAATAAAAAAGCTGTCCTGCTCATTCAACAGTTTCATTATCGGCGCACCGTACGCTAAAAATTTATCGGAAATCTCATTATACTGAACATAAGCGGAATATAAAGTCCGCTTATTGGCCGTATCAATGGCAATTACATTACCCCGTGCTTTTGCCAGGCCGGAAGCCTTATCATAATCAATAAAATCTCCCTCAATATAATAAGCATTATCCTGGATGTTCGGACGTTCGGTAAAATGAGCAATCTTATTTTTGGCATCATAAGTACCTCCGGAGGTGTGCAATACCGACTGGTCATTCACCACCACCGAAGGCGCTAAAAAGGTGACGACCTCCGTTTCGGTATTGTAAGCCAGATCTGATGAGGCCGCCTGGTAATCCGCATCATCCACTACGACATTTCCGGTAAAACGCGCATCTTTGTTTTGGGTATTATACACTGCGTGGTCGCTGGTAACAAGTGTAGTCTGAGTCTGAAGGGTGCCGCCATGCCGGTATTTACCGATCTTGCTGTTCAGATTGTATTCCAGTTCTTCCGACCACAGGTTGTCATTGCCGCTAAACACAGATGCATTACCGCGCAGGAAGGCAGTTTTATTATTGCCGGTGTACCGCATATAATCGGCGAAGGCCATAGTACCGTCTGCCTGAAAGATACGGGCATCGCCAAATGCCTCAATACTGTTTTGATCAATATAAAAAAATGCACTGTCGCAGTATAAGGTGTCCGTTCCGTGCCGCAGCTTTACATGATGCATCAGCTTATGCACCCGTACATCACCCTGCTGGATAAACTCTGCATAATCATTGTCCAGGATAATCATGGTATCCTTTGCCGCTTGCTGAGTCTGTGCAATTGTAATATTTCCCGGTTGCAACCATTGTATGGCAATCCAGGCAAAAAGCATTATTAAAATTTTACGGCTTCTATGCATCCGCATCTTAAAGGTATGAAGATAAGGATTTTTAGACCAGTGCCTGTTCCAGATCGGCAATCAGGTCGTCAGCATCTTCTATACCCACGCTCAGCCGGATCAGGCTGTCCTTCAGGCCGTTTTTCTCCCGTTCTTCTTTCGGGATGGAAGCATGTGTCATGGATGCCGGGTGATTCACGAGGCTCTCTACCCCACCCAGGCTCTCTGCAAGCGCAAAGAGTTTTAATGATGTGGTCATTTTTCGCAGGGCTTCGTAACTTTCGTCTTTCAGTTCGAAGCTGACCATACCACCAAATCCCCGCATCTGCCTTCTGGCCGTTTCATGTCCGGGATGCGATTCCAGACCCGGCCAATATACCCTTGCTATCTTGTGATGATTGTAGAGATAATAGGCAATCCGTTCCCCGTTCTCGCAATGCTTTTGCATACGAAGATGCAGAGTCTTCATTCCGCGCAACACTAAGAAACAGTCCTGGGGACCGGGAACGGCGCCGCAGGATTTTTGAATAAAAAATAATGATTCCCGCAGCGCATCGTCATTCATCATTAAAGCGCCCATAATGACATCCGAATGTCCTCCAAAATATTTTGTGGCGCTGTGCATTACAATATCCGCGCCCAGGTCAATTGGGTTTTGAAGATAACAGGATGCGAAGGTATTGTCCACGCAAAGCAGGATATCTTTACCCTTTTTGATGGCAGCCAGACCTTCAATATCGCAAATATTCATTAACGGATTGGTGGGGGTTTCCGCCCAGATCAGGCGCGTGTTTTCATTCACCGCTGCCCTTACCTGATCTAAGTTGCTGAAATCAATATAATGAAATCTGATTCCGATCTTCTCATAAATCTTCGAAAACAACCGATAGGTTCCGCCGTACATATCACTGGCTGCAATCACCTCATCGCCGGGCTGAAGCAGGTGCATCACGGCATCGGTGGCTGCAACGCCACTGCTGAAGGCTAAGCCGTGGCGGGCGTTTTCAACCGCTGCAAAAGCAGCTTCTAATGCGTCGCGCGTTGGGTTGCCGGCACGGGAATAATCATATCCTTTATGTTCATTGGGAGCTGATTGCACATAGGTGGAGGTCTGGAAAATGGGAGTCATAATAGCACCGGTGGACGGATCCGGCTGCACACCGGCATGAACAAATTTAGTTGCGATTTTATATTGCTTGGAAGACATGGATGGTAAAATGATTTTTTAAACGCCGCAAAGGTAAGCCGATTCTATGACATGCCAACCGTACTGTCCTGCGGGGCGTATCCCAAAATGTTGCATGTGGTTTAAGGTTTTTTATCATTCCGCAAAGACGTGCCGTCATCCGAAAAGAAAATCCCGGATTACGCTTAATCCGGTTAGGATTTTCGCATGGAGGAATCTCCCAATCGGGAGGACGGGAAAACGCCCGGGAGATTACTCAGCTCCATAAAATTTACTGTGCTGCGCTCCGTAAATTTTACTCCGGTCGGAATGACGACCGCTTATACGCTTCACCAGGAATGACGATACCTTTTACATTCG
>CAZUSO010000119.1:0-4467 GCA_964622775.1 uncultured Taibaiella sp.
AAGATGCAGTATGTAAAAAAGATTGTTGAGCTGCATCACCGGCCGGTTTCCCTTACCAAAGCAGACATTACGGATTCCGCCATCCGCCGCCTCCTCTTCGATGCCGGTGATGATATTGATGATCTTATGACCCTATGCGAGGCAGACATCACTTCAAAAAACAAGGAAAAAGTAGCCCGGTATTTAGACAATTTTGAATGGGTAAGAGCGCGGCTTCTGGAGGTGGAAGCCAAGGATCGCATCCGCAACTGGCAGCCACCCGTTACGGGTGGAGAAATTATGAGTACATTTAACCTGCCTCCTTCCCGCGAGGTGGGCATGATTAAAACAGCCATCCGGGAAGCTATCTTAGACGGAGAAATTGAAAACGAATATGAAGCGGCAAAAGCATTCATGCTCGACTTTGCACAAAAGAACGGGTTTGAAGCCGTAGAGAAAAAATAAACGCGCTCCCCCTACCCCTGCTCCCGGTATTTTCCGATCTTATCATTGATAAACACATCTTTGTCACGGCTGCGCTGAATCTTGACATAAGCCAGCAAATCGATGGCTCCTGCGGCAAAACAAGCCTCCTGCGCCTGTTCAATCACGGCCATCACGGCTTCATAACTGCCTTCTATCACCGTTTCAAAAGGACAGACTTCGTATTTCAGGCCGGATTGCTGAATCACTTTTATAGCTTCATCCACCAAGGTATATACTTCGGATTTTGAAGGTGCAACCGGGAGGATTTGAAAGGCAATATTTACCTGGGACATCATATCGGAATTTATTTTTACACTAAACAAGGCACAAAAGTAAACCGCCGTTTACACATTGAGAAATGAGGAAATATAGTGCTAATAAGGCAGGTTATCTTGCAATAATACTTTTGGATGAGGACACCCACGGCATCTTCCGTCGGGCTATCTTGCAATAATGCATCTCACTCCTCTACTTTTACTTTAGTTCAGATATTTTTCATTTCCCGCTTCATCATGATATCCGTCTGCTCATCATTTCCCAATTTGAAGATATGCTTGTCAAACGCAGTGAAGCCATTTTTCTTATAGAAATTAATTGCCTTCAGGTTTTCCTCCCAAACGCCCAGCCATATATAATCTGCATTTCTTTGCCCGGCGATTTCAAGGGCTTTTTCATAAAGTAATTGTCCGATTTTCTTTCCCTGAAATGCCTGCAGCACATAAATCCGCTCGATTTCAAGTGCATTTTCATCTTTCAATTCCGTTTGTGATGTTCCGAAATTGATTTTCAGATACCCAATGATGCCATTTTCAGATTGCGCATAATAAAATTCAGACCCGGGACTGCTCAATTCACCGATCAGTTTTGAAATGGAAAATTCTTCTTCCAGATATTTTTGCATATCTTCTTCTGTATTGTCGGAAGAAAATGTTTCAAAAAACGTTTGCCTGCCGATTTGTTGCAATTGGACAATATCGCTCAGTGTTACCTTACTTATTGCTGTATTTTTCATTTTATCCCGAAACTGCCTTTAATCCGATAATGGACCCAATTAATGTGGTAATGAAAAGTAACCGCAGAAAAGTTGCCGGTTCTTTAAATACAAAAATCCCAACTAATACTGTTCCGACGGCTCCGATTCCTGTCCAGACGGCATAAGCGGTACCGATTGGCAACGCCTGTGTTGCTTTAACTAAAAGGGCCATACTGACGGCAAGAGCTACCAGAAACCCTGCATACCATAAATACATTTCATTGCCAGCGGTTTCTTTTGCTTTCCCCAAACAAAATGCAAAAGCCACTTCAAACAATCCCGCAATAATTAAAACGATCCAATTCATTTTATCTGTTTTTGCAAAGGTCAGCAATAGAATGGAAATAGCATTTTAAAATGATAAAAAACGGGAGTTATTTTATGCCTGCTCTGATGCTGTACAAATTTACCGGCATGATGTCTAAATACGAGGTGAGGAATCCTAATTACTCACACTGAAATCCTCCTGAAAATTTCCCGAAAACTTTTGTTTGTTCAGCTGTCAAAGATCCATTGTCAACGATCCATTGTCAATTGATAAAATACATTTTCATCATACCCTCTATTCTTCGCTTCAACCGCTCCTCTGTAGCTGCATTCAAAACCATCTTTAATCAACTGATGCGTGGTTTCAGAAATATTTTATTTTCCCGGCTTCACCGCTTTACTCCATCCGGGCTGCGGTATTGACGGTATCACCCCAGATGTCATAAGCGAATTTTTTTACGCCCACGATATTGTAAGCATCTATACGCGTTGTTCAAAGCGCTTTTAGATTCCTTCGGAATGACCTTAGGGTATAAGTCATTCCGTATGCATTTTGCCCTGGTATTTATTCCCTATACACTCTTCCACATGTTTATCAGCATTCCCCGAAAAGGCCTTATAACACAAGTCATGCTGTAAGCATCTACACGCATTATACACATTGTTCAAAGCACCCTACGGTTTCGTGTCGAACCGTATTTTTCAATCTTCATTTTTAATTTTTCATTTAACAAAATACATATTCACATCTCCTTTGCCTTTGGCATTTATTTTTCCGCGATGGGTACATTCAAATTCATCCTTCACCAATTCAAAAGTCGTTTCGGAAATATTAACCTTGCCGGCTTCGCCACTTTGTTCCATGCGGGCGGCGGGGTTGACGGTATCTCCCCAGATGTCGTAGGCGAATTTTTTCACACCCACGATTCCTGCTACCACGCTGCCGCTGTGGATACCGATTCGGATTTCAAAAGCCCCTCCAAACCTCCCCGAAGGGGAGGCTTTTTTCCGTTGTTCGATAAAGCCCCGGATTTCCAACGCGGCCTGTATCGTCCGTTGTGCATGTCTCGGGTCGGAAACGGGCAGCCCGCAAACCGCCATATAGGCATCGCCTACGGTTTTTATTTTTTCTAAGCCGTTGCGCTCAATGACATTATCGAATGCGGTGAAACACTCGTGCAGCTCCTGCACTAATTGTTGAGGTTCCAGATTTTCGGCGGTTTGGGTGAAGTTCACAAAATCGGTGAAGAGTACGGTTACGGCATCAAATTCTTTGGCGGTGGTGGCGCCACGTTCTTTCAGCTCGGCGCTGACTTCTTCGGGAAGGATATTGTGTAACAGACTTTCTGATTTTTGCTTTTCCGCAGCCAGCTTTTTGTTGTTACGAAACACCAGGCCGCTGAAGCCTAAAAGCAATACGGCCAGACCGGCGCCCATAGCGGTATAGGTTTTTTGCTTTTTTAATTTTTCGGCGGCCAGCGTGCGCAGCTCTGCATTATGGAGGCTGTCGGCCAGTTGTTTTTTATCGAATGCATACTGCATTTCCGTTTGGGTAAGTTTCTTCGTGTTTTCTTCATTGTAGAGACTGTCTCTATAGAGGGTGTACATTTTATAATTTTCGTAAGCTGATTTGAAGTTGCCGAGGGCGCTGTCGGCAATGGTAAGGCCATTATAGCTTTTTTTTATTTCTTCTTTTTCGCCGATTTCTCTGCTGAGCGCTAATCCCTTTTGCAGCCATTCTTTGCCTTTTTCGGCATGATGTAGTTTTATGTACACATCTCCGATGCTGTTGTAATTATAGGCTATTCCTCTCTTATTCCCGGTTTCTTCAAAAATTTTGAGTGCGGCAAGATAGTTTTTTAAAGCTTGGGGAAAAGCATCCTGAAAAGCATATACATCTCCGATGTTGTCATAATTTAAGGCTATCCCTTCTTTATACCCGATTTCTTTATTGATCCTGAGTGCGGCAAGACAGTTTTCCAATCCCTGATCGTAATTGCCCTGTTTAATATAAATGGCTCCGATATTGCTGAAATTAGTAGCTATTCCACTTTTATTGCCGATCTCTTCATTGATGTGGAGTGCGGCAAGGTAATTTTTTAAGGCTTCGGGATAGTTGTCCTGATTAAAATAAATAATCCCGATATTGCCGTAATTAGCGGCTATTCCTCTTTTGTCCCCGATTTCCTCATTGATGTGGAGTGCGGCGATATAGATTTTTAAGGCTTCGGGATAATTGCCCTGCCTCGTATAGACCAGCCCGATGTTGCCGTAATTAAGCGCTATTCCGTTTTTATCCCGGATTGCTTCGTTGATGTGGAGTGCGGAAAAGTAGTTTTCCAGCGCTTCGGGGTAATTGCCCTGATTAAAATAAATATTCCCGATATTCCCGTAATTAGTTGCTATTCCACTTTTATTGCCGGTTTCTTCATTAATTTTAAGTGCGGCAAGGTAGTTTTTCAGCGCTTCGGGATAATTGTCCTGAAAGAAACGCACATTCCCGATGTTTTTGTAAGCGGTGGCTGTTCCGTTTTTAAAACCCAGCTTTTCCGACAGCGTCATAGCGCTGCCTGCATAATAAAGGGCAGTATCGTTATTCCCCACCCGCCAGCCGGCGTCTGCACTTAAGCGGTTCAATAGGTTTACTTTGCTGGTGTCTTCTTTTGCTTTGGGCAGTTCAGCCTGGAGCGAGTCAATAAGGG
>CAZUSO010000120.1:0-4214 GCA_964622775.1 uncultured Taibaiella sp.
TGACCCATATTTTTTATTATGAATTTTGAATGCTGGATTTTGAATGTTCAAAAGGCTACATTCTATTTTTAATATTTTTATTATTTGCAGGAAAGAGAATTTTGTAAAATCACTCAAAATCCATAATCCAACATTTAAAATTATTTTTTAGTATCTACGATGATGGTAACGTGGTTGCTGCGTTTGCGCACCCGATAGGCACGACCCTGCGGCGCAGGCAACATTCTTTTAATCACGCGGCCACCGTCAACATAAATGGTCTTCACAATCAGGTGTGCGTCTGCCACATCCTGGCCTTCGTTCTTTTGCTTCCAGTTGTCGATAGCGCTCAACAGGAGCTTTTCCAAAGGAACAGAAGGATGTTTTGTGTTAAATTTCAAAACATTCAGCGCTTTTTCTACTTCCATGCCGCGGATCAAATCGGCCAGCAGGCGCATCTTGCGCGGCGAAGTAGGATGGTTTCTTAAACGAGCTATTGCTTCCATAATAATTTTGAATTTCGAATTTTGAATTTTGAATTATCAAAACCCAAACTGTTTTTATTATTTTTTACTTCCGGAGTGTCCTTTAAAGTTACGTGTCGGCGCAAATTCACCCAGTTTATGGCCTACCATATATTCGGTGACATACACGGGGATAAATTTATTTCCGTTATGCACTGCAAAAGTATGACCTACGAAATCGGGCGTAATGGTAGAACGACGGCTCCAGGTTTTCATCACGGATTTTTTTGCTCCGCCATCATTCATTTTAAGCACTTTCTCCTGTAGGTTATGGTCAACGTAAGGACCTTTTTTAATTGAGCGACCCATTTATTTTTTTGAGTTTTGATGATTTGACATGTTTTCCGGAAAATCCATGCCCATTTTATCGATGATTAATGATTTTATTATTTACCGGCTAATTTCTTACCATCGCGGCGTTGAATAATCAGTTTGTTAGAACCTTTCGTCAGGCTGCGTGTTTTTTCACCTTTTGCATATTTACCGGTACGGCTACGCGGGTGACCACCTGAAGATTTACCTTCACCACCACCCATTGGGTGATCAACTGGGTTCATCGCAACGCCACGGGTACGCGGACGGATGCCTTTCCAGCGGTTGCGGCCTGCTTTACCCATAGATTGCAGGGAGTGGTCGCTGTTGGAAACAGTGCCTACCGTTGCAATGCAGGTATTTAATATCTTACGCAATTCTCCGGAAGGCATTTTCAGGACGGCATATTTGTCTTCCTTGGCGTTCAGTTGGGCATAAGTACCTGCGGAACGGGCCAAAGCGCCACCTTTGTCGGGCTGCATTTCAATATTGTGAATGACTGTACCCAAAGGCATATTTTTCAGCAATAAAGCATTACCGACTTCCGGGGCTACATTATCACCACTAATGATCTTAGCGCCTACTTCCAGGCCTTGAGGAGCGAGGATATAACGCTTTTCACCATCGGCATAAGCAATCAACGCAATGAATGCGCTGCGGTTGGGATCGTATTCAATGGTTTTAACCGTTCCGGGAATATCCTTTTTGTTACGTTTAAAATCAATGATACGATAATGTTTTTTGTGGCCACCGCCTCTGTAACGCATAGTACGACGGCCTTTTGAGTTACGGCCTGCAACGCTTTTCTGACTGTCCAATAAGCTCTTTTCAGGCGTGTTGGTGGTTACTTCTGCAAAAGCATTTCCTACTCTCCAACGGGTTCCGGGGGTCGTCGGTTTATATTTACGTAAAGCCATTTTATTATGATAATTTGTTGATTTGAAGATAGATTTTCAACCAGATCAAATCCTGTTTTAATTTATTTTTCGGACAATTTGTGATTTAATAAAAAATACAAACCGGATTTTAGAATGCAAACAAGTCAATTGTTTCGCCCTCCGCCAAAGTAACCACTGCTTTCTTGAAAGAAGGTTTACGGCCTGAGATAAATCCGGCTTTTGTAAAACGGGATTTGCTTTTTGCCGGCATAACCACGGTATTCACTTCCTTCACCTTTACATTATAAAACTCTTCTACCGCCGCTTTGATTTCCAGCTTGTTGGCACGCTTGTCCACAACGAAAGTGTAGCGGTTCTGCTTTTCCATCTGCTCGTTCACCTTTTCCGTAATCCTTGGGCGAAGCAATACTTCTGAAAGTCTCATTATTGTTATTTTTTTAAAATGATTTTATATTGATAATTATGCTTCCGCTTCCACCGGTTCTTCAGAAAATATTTTTGCTGCACTTTCGGTCATCACCAGTGTTCCGGCATTCACAATATCGTAGGTATTGATATCACTCAGCACGGAAGTCTTAACACGGGGAAGATTCCGGCAGCTCAAATACAGGTTAGCATCGTAATGATCGTTCACTAACAACAGCTTTTTACCGTCCGGGTTCAGGCTTTTCAGTACCGTGGCTATATTCTTAGTGCCCGGAGCCTCCACCTGTAGATCTTCTACAATCATAATAGCATTTTCACGGGCTTTATAGGAAAGTGCGGACATCTTGGCAAGGTCTTTCACTTTACGGTTCAGCTTGAAATCATAACTGTGCGGAACCGGTCCGTTCACAGCGCCACCACCTTTATATAAAGGGTTGCGGATATTACCCTTACGGGATCCGCCGGTACCTTTCTGGCGATGTAATTTGCGGGAGGAGCCTTTTACTTCACCGCGGGTTTTGGTTTTATGCGTACCCAGGCGCTGAGCTGCCAGATATTGCTTTACCGCTAAGTAAATCACGTGATCATTAGGCTCGATATTGAAAATTTCCTCAGGCAGTTCTATACTGCGGCCTGTTTTCTCCCCTTTGCTATTTAATACTTCGATTTGCATTTTTATAATTTTAATAATCAGCAGTTTGTTCCGGCCAATTAACTATTTATTATTTTCAATTAAAACGATAGAGCCGTTATGTCCCGGTACGGAACCGGCAACCAGCACATAATTTTTATCCGAAAAAATTTTGATAATCTTCAACGCTTTAATCTTCACGCGGTCTCCGCCCATGCGACCGGCCATACGCATTCCCTTGAATACGCGGCTCGGATAAGAAGAGCCCCCGATAGAGCCCGGTGCACGGGAACGATCGTGCTGGCCGTGGCTTGATTCACCTACACCGGCAAAACCGTGGCGTTTCACGACACCCTGAAAGCCTTTACCTTTAGTTATACCTACAACATTTACTTTTTCGCCTTCGGCAAAAATGTCGCAGGTAATTACTTCGCCAACTTGTTTATCTATGGAACTGTTCCTGATTTCTTTTACTACAGCTTTGGGGTCTGTATTGGCTTTTGCAAAGTGATATTGCAATGCCTTGGGTGTATTTTTTTCTTTACGTTCGCCGAAAGCGATTTGTAAAGCCTCATACCCGTCCGATGCTACGGTTTTCTTTTGAGTGACCACGCAGGGGCCGGCCTCAATAATGGTGCAGGCTAATTGCTTCCCGGTAGCGTCGAACACGCTGGTCATGCCAATTTTTTTACCAATAATACCTTTCATACTATTTTTTTATGAGCAAACCGAAGCCGGAGCTTCGCATTTGTTTAATTTATATTATTATTAAACGGCTTAACGGAAAGCAGGAATCGGGCCTGCTACCTTAGCCAAGCGCCCGATGATTAAAGGAATGTTTAACTGCGGGATTAGCTGTTTGTTTATCTTATTAAAGAACAAAGCGTTTTCGCTTTTTTTACAGAAATTTTTTAAAAGCCCTCTGTTAAGCTTTGATCTCCACTTCCACACCACTGGGCAAATCCAGTTTGGAAAGCGCATCCACGGTACGCGAAGAGGATGTATAAATATCCAGTAAGCGCTTGTGCGTGCAAAACTGGAATTGTTCGCGCGCCTTTTTATTCACGTGTGGCGAACGCAAAACGGTGTAAATCTTCTTGTCGGTAGGCAGGGGAATCGGCCCTGTAACTACGGCTCCGGTGTTGCGAACAGTCTTTACAATCTTCTCGGCAGATTTATCTACCAGATTGTGGTCGTAAGACTTTAACTTAATGCGAATACGCTGTGACATATCAAAAAACTTCCTTGTTAAAATTTTTGGGACTGCAAAGGTATGGGTTTGTTTTTATCTGCCAAATTTTTTTCAGCATTATTTTTTATTCTTTTAAATGGGGTGCTTTTTTTCATTCGACAAAAAAGGTTACCGGTGTTTTAAGTCCTGCAACCCCTTTTGCTATTGTTATGATGAAAACTGTTATCGCAACAGCGTCACATTACCCTGCT
>CAZUSO010000121.1:0-4203 GCA_964622775.1 uncultured Taibaiella sp.
GAATGACGGCACGTTTTTGCGGAATGACAAAAAACCTTACACCACATGCAACATTTGGGATACACCCGTTCATCAGGATCTTGTAGTTTACTCTGGATTTTAAATCCCTGCCTATCTCCACTCGGGATGTGCTATGCTAACATTCCAATAAACAGCTTTTAGATGCTATGACTCCCATCCCCAATCAATCTTTCTCTATCTTTTATCCATTCGTCGTGGTGAGCGTCTTCACCCACCACAAAGGTTGGCCAACCTGACCCGATTATACAGGATTAATTTTATCAGACAGTAATTCGGGTTGCGCTTCGCTAACGTCCAAACAGCCCGAAAATCGTGATGTTATTACAAAGCCACAAGTTAGGATGCAGCCACAATGCTTTTATCCTCATTAACATTAATTGCTTTAAATTTGGCCAAATGCAACTAAATGCCCAAATGCAATTTTTGGGTTAATACAGAAAATAATCAAACCGGTTTTTATGCGCTCATTTTTCAAAAAATTACTAAAGCAGGCTGATCAGGCTCCGCTTTCTGCAACAATAAAAAGCGGAGCCTTTTTGGTTGATGTCCGCAGCACAGCTGAGTTTTCGGGGGGAAGCGCAAAAGGCGCCGTAAATATCCCGCTGAGTACTATCTCCGGGCAATTAGAGCAATTTAAAGGAAAAGAACATATCGTCGTATTTTGCAAAAGCGGCATCCGCAGCCGCCAGGCTAAAAAAATATTAGAAAGCAAGGGCTTCAAAAACATTATCAACGGCGGATCCTGGAAAAACGTAAAAGCATGTCAATAATGACTCAGGCCAACAATAAAGAACAATGTTGCGTAACCCAATGCGATCGTCCATTGGATCAGTCCTTCTGGAATGCACAATGGCAAAGCGAGCCAACAGGCTGGGATATCGGCCATCCTGCTCCGGCAATCAAAGGATATATAGACCAATATACGAATAAGGATGCGGCAATCCTGATTCCGGGCTGCGGCAGCGCTTATGAAGCGGAATACCTTTTGGCACAGGGATTCACGAATATTCATCTGATAGACATTGCTCCTGCAGCCGTGGAATTGCTACAGCAAAAATTTGCCGGACATCCGGAAATACACGTAGCATGCACCGACTATTTTCATCATGTCGGAAAATATGATCTCATTATCGAGCAAACATTTTTTTGCGCCATAGCTCCGGAAAGGCGCGGGGAATATGCAGCAAAGGCTGCCGATCTGCTCCGGGAAAAAGGCAGGATAGCCGGCTTATTATTCGATCGTAAATTTGAGCAACCCGGCCCGCCTTTCGGAGGTTGCCCATGCGAATACAAACCTGTCTTTGAGCCTTATTTTGACCTGAAGGTGATGGCGAAATGCGATAACAGCATTGCACCAAGAGCCGGAACGGAATTATTTATCCTCTTTATAAAAAAAGCAAGTATCAGCAATGAAAAAATTCATTAGAAAAAATGCGCTCCTGTTCGCCGGCATTGCGACGGGAGCATTATCAGGATTCTTATACTGGAAGTTTATCGGTTGTGAATCGGGCACCTGTGCGATTACTTCCAAACCCCTCAACATCAGCATTTACGGTGCAGTAATGGGCGGGCTTTTATTTTCCCTGTTTCAAAAAAACAAAGTCAAAGCAATATGACCTTTCAGGAAATGATTCATCAGGACAAGCCTGTTCTCGTCGATTTTTTTGCAGTATGGTGTCAGCCCTGTAAGATGATGGCGCCCATATTGGAAGATCTGAAAAGGCGGGTTGGCGACCAGGCTGCTGTCATTAAAGTGGATGTTGACAAAAACCAGCAGGCCGCAACAGCATTTCAGGTGCAGGGTGTTCCTACACTTATCCTGTTTAAGAACGGCGCAGTAGTCTGGCGGCAATCAGGTATCGTGCCCGCTAATGAACTGGAAAAAGTTATCCGCAACGCAATGTAAAGTAATGTTAAGTAAAAAGTCAAAATGCGAAATCAAAAAATAAAAGTCGCTAATAACCAATCTATAACATAGATTTATATGAGATATTATTTATAAGATATTGCTCCTGTGGTATAAGGCCAATGTATTTTTACGCGCTCATCTTTCCTGTAATATTTCTTGCAGCTTATCCCAGGTTTCCGGCGCCAGAACCTGTTCATGCTTCAGAGTCTTTCCCCGACTATGTTCCACGATGTATTTGACCCTTTCCTTAGAATCAGGATGGGTACTCATCCAGGATAAATTGTGCATGGTCTCACTTTCGTTATCGGCAAGCCTGTACAGGAAATTTGCGAAAGACTCCGGGTCGATATTTGCCCCGATAAGATATTTCACCGCTTTAAGGTCCGCTGCTTTTTCCAGGCTTCTGTCAAAAGCGGAAGACGATAGCATCTTTGCTGTTTGCTTAACGGCTGCTGTGCTGCTGCCTCCGGCTGTCATGGAGATTAGAACGGAAAATCCCACTTCCCGAACCAGTTTTTTCATAACATGATTAAGCTCAATATGCGCTATTTCGTGGCCAATAACACCACTCAGTTCTTCGGGATTACCGGAGGCCAGAATCAATCCGCTATAGATAACAAGATGCCCGTTGGGCAAGGCGAAGGCATTGATGTCATCCTTTTGTAAGACATGGATTTTTAACCGGCTGTCGTTAATATTGTTCTTCAGACATATTTTCGCTACGATGCTGTCTATTGTGCTTATTACAAACGGAGTTTTGTTTTCTTTTTCTGTCTTTTTAAAAACATCCCAAAACAATTCGCCCAGTTTTTCCTCCATTTTTTCAGTTGTTTTTTCCACCTTAAAAAGTGTTATCCAGTCCACCCGTTTTAAGATGAACCAGGTGAAAAAAAACAGTGCAATAATTATCAATCCCTGTAGGAATAGTTTCTTCATGATTTGCAGATTATATGGGTCAGGTTACCGTAAAACCACCATTCCACATGAATACCCTTTCTTGTCTGAATAGCGGTGTAAATGGTTGCGATAAGGTCGATGAGGTTGAATCCTATTATAGTAAGCAGATAGGCGATGTAATTATTACTGATGGTTTCAGAAGAAAAGGCGATGGATAATGTCCACCAAAAACCGAAGCTGTTCATCAAAAACAGGGAAGCCTGTGACAGCAAAGCCTGAATGCAATGCCAGCGTACAAAATAGCCGCCTTTTCTGTTGGCCATATAAAAAATAAAGGTTGCTATTAGGTTAATAACAGGCAGTGGCAGTCCGGCAATTAAGGCGATCAGGGACATCAGGTAGCTGGTTGAAGCCTTCTCAGTCTCATGTTCTCCCGGTTCGTAAATGAATGGCGCAGTACGTATCATAATCCTTTTGTGATATTCCAAATCCAGTTGACTAATACCAGAAACAGAAGGGGAAAGGCAATTCGCGGTTTTTTCATCAATCGTTCCGCTTGCCGGTAATAATCAAACAGGGTTTTTCTTTTAGTGACCAGGTCTGCTATAATCCAGACCGGCACAATCAGCATGAGGAGCGCAATGAGTATGCCGAACGGGTTTATATACAGGGATTGTATCAAGTTGCCCTGCATTAAAGCAAGCACCGAACGTGTTGAGCCACAGGAGGGACAGGGTATACCGGCGATATGTTTCAACAGGCAGCCTTCAACAGGTTTGCTATGTGCCGAAATGGTTGCGCTATCGTAAAAAATCCAGCTATACCCTGCTGCACAGGCTATAAACAACAATAGATACAGCTTGTTCCTGCCGGAAAACATTTAATATAAAACTTGTTGAAGCTTCGTCAGATTTTTCTCTCTTGTAGCGCCCATGATCAGGAACCAGTCAATAATTGCCCATATTCCGAAGCCGCCGCAGGTCAGCAGTTTGCCTACGCCAAGCCCGACATCACCGATGATAAAGCGGTCAATACCCAGGTTGCCCCCAATCAATGAAACGATCAGGCTTGTTGTCGGATCATTAAACTGAAGTGTCTGGATCAACCCCCATTTGGAGTCGTCCACCTGCAATAGCCGGTCTCTGATTTGACTGACATGGTGGCTTTCAAAAAATTTGCTATTGGTCAGGATGAACATGTCCACCTTTTGTGAATCCATTGTACAATGATTAATTTGATTTACCTACTCATAAGGCTTTTCGGTGCCGCCCCGTTTTTTTAAATGGTCGCTATGCTCCATTTTGAATGTCAATTTTACAAATTCTTCTCAAGTTTGACACGTTTTTTTGTTTTTATGGGCTGCAATGCTTGATTTT
>CAZUSO010000122.1:0-4021 GCA_964622775.1 uncultured Taibaiella sp.
AAAATTCGGTAGAGAAAATACAGGTATTCTGCGCCTGATCTTCTTTGAGAATATCCGCCTGCACCGTACCACGGACGGATTTCAGGGTTTTGATTTTAATTTCGTTATAAACTTCGGCAGGCAATACCTGATCCCCTGTTACTCCCAACAACATCAAGCCTAAACCATTGTTGCCTTCGGGTAAAACACCCTGCTTCCCTTCTGCATTTTTACCCATGCCAACATTCGCAGAATAATAAGGACGCACCGCACCTTTCTCCTTATAAATCGCGTCTATCTTCTTATTCACTTCATCTTCCAGCCCGTTTTTTTTGATGTATAGCTCACATTGCTGATCGATAGCGGCATTCATAAAGAAAGCGCAGATAGTAGGTGCCGGACCGTTAATGGTCATTGATACAGATGTTTTGGGATCGGCGAGATTAAAGCCGCTGTACAGTTTTTTGGCATCATCCAATGTAGGAACACTCACACCGCTGTTTCCGATTTTTCCATAGATATCCGGGCGAGGATCAGGATCTTGTCCGTATAAGGTTACCGAGTCGAATGCCGTGCTTAAACGCGCTGCAGGCAAGCCTTTACTCACATAGTGGAAACGCTTGTTGGTACGTTCCGGTCCGCCTTCACCGGCAAACATCCGGGTGGGATCTTCGCCTTCCCGCTTAAACGGATAGATTCCGGCGGCATAAGGAAATTCTCCCGGGAAGTTTTCTGTGAGCGCCCATTTCAGTATTTCTCCCCAGGCCTCAAATTTCGGCACGGCAACTTTCGGTACCTGAGTATGAGACAAAGATTCCGAGTGGGTTTTTATTTTCAGTTCCTTATCGCGCACTTTAAACACATAAAATTCATCCTGATAATGGCGTTTCTTCGTCTCCCAGTTTTTGAGCAGTTCCATATTTTTAGGATCAATTTCCAAAGAAAGTTTTTGATATACTTCCTGCAATTCTTTTATCAATCTGTCTTTGTCGTCCAACCTTGCCAAAGTTTCAAACTTTGGCAAAGATTGTAGTGTTTCTATGGTTTTATGAATACCAAAAAGCTTTTGCGCTACATCCGACTGCGCTGCGGCGCGCTTGTCATAAGCCCGGTTATTCTCTGCTATCTCGCTCAGGTAGCGGGTTCTTGCCGGCGGGATAATAAATATTTTTTCACTCATCTCCTCGCTGGCATGGAAATCGGATTGCAGGGCTGCACCTGTTTTTTCTACAATCTTATCCATCAGCGCCCGGTACAGGGTATTGGTGCCCGGATCGTTGAACTGTGAGGCTATAGAGCCGTAAACCGGCATATCATCCGATTTTTTATCAAACAGTTTATGGTTGCGCTGATATTGTTTTCTTACATCCCTGAGCGCATCCATGGCGCCGCGTTTATCAAATTTGTTGACGGCAACAATATCGGCAAAATCCAGCATGTCTATCTTTTCCAATTGTGTAGCCGCGCCATATTCCGGCGTCATCACATACATGCTCAAATCACAATAGTCGGTAATCTGCGTATCGCTCTGGCCAATGCCCGAAGTTTCCAGAATGATTAGATCGTAATGAGCGGCTTTCAGGATATTCACCGCGTCGTAAATGTATTTGCTCACCGCAAGATTGCTCTGCCGTGTCGCCATGGAGCGCATATACACCCGGTCATTGCGAATAGCATTCATGCGGATACGGTCGCCCAGCAAAGCGCCGCCTGTTTTACGTTTGGAAGGATCTACGGATATAATGCCAATAGTCTTATCCTTGAAATCTAAGATATACCGGCGCACGATCTCATCCACTAATGAGCTTTTTCCCGAACCGCCGGTTCCGGTAATGCCCAGCACGGGCGTATTGCTCTCGGCAGCTTGCTGTGCTATTTTTTTCAGCATGGACTTTGTTTCTTCCAGGTCGGGAAAAT
This sequence comes from uncultured Taibaiella sp., assembly GCA_964622775.1. Taxonomy (GTDB): domain Bacteria; phylum Bacteroidota; class Bacteroidia; order Chitinophagales; family Chitinophagaceae; genus CAZUSO01. The sequence goes on from CAZUSO010000122.1 coordinate 1,897, forward strand.
TTTCTGCAGCAGAGATAAGGCGGGCAATGGCAGAAGGGTTTTTATCGGCAATATGTTCCTGCTCCCCATTCAACCTGTCTCCTGTAGGGAAATCGCTTTTTTGCAATAAATCAATGATCATGCCTTCCAGACCCATAGCCCGGCCGTCATCCGGAGAATATATTTTGGTAATACCGTATCTTTCCAGCTCTTCAATCTCAGTTGGCAGGATTACTCCGCCTCCGCCGGCAAAAATTTTGATATGCCCACAGCCTTTTTCGTTCAGCAGGTCATACATATATTTCAGGTATTCCACATGGCCACCCTGATAACTGGTCATAGCGATGGCATTGGCATCTTCCTGAATAGCGCAATCCACTACATCCTGTACGCTGCGATCGTGGCCTAAGTGAATCACTTCTGCGCCATTAGCCTGCATAATGCGGCGCATAATATTGATAGCGGCATCATGGCCGTCGAAAAGAGAAGCGGCGGTAACGATGCGGATTTTGTGTTGAGGCTGATAACTCATAAAGTTTGTTTAAAATATAAACGGATAACGGTTTTATAGTAATTGAACGGGAGGCAAAATTACAAATATTCGCAGGCATTCTTTTCAACGCCACCCATTTATCCTATACTTCGTAAAATTTGCCCGCTCACCTCCGGTGATTTTACCATCATGTTTTCCATGGATTGCTTTTTTTTCCGAAAATTTGCCGGGGTTTTGATGGTTGATAATGGTATTGATTGATAAATGATGATGCCATCGTTAAACGAAACAGAGGGTGCTTGTCAGTGCGTGAAGTTTTAATCGTAGCAGATATTTGCATATAAAAAATGTTTTGGATTCTTTATTTGCAGGATAAATGAAAAACCTTACTTTTGCTGTCCTTCAAAAAACAACGGTACCGTGGCCGAGAGGTTAGGCAGAGCTCTGCAAAAGCTCGTACAGCGGTTCGAATCCGCTCGGTACCTCTCTTAAAGATGATATCCCGCCTGCCTTGCGGGATTTTTATTTTGCGCTAACTTTAATGTTTCTTTTATAAATAAAATTATGGCGTCCCCCAATAAGCAACAGCCTAATTCCGTCTATCTGAAAAATCGGCCTGCTACTTTCGAATATTATATTGAAGACAAGCTCGATGCCGGGATAGTTCTTACGGGTTCTGAAATTAAGTCCATTCGTGCGGGGAAAGTAAGTTTTGCTGACAGCTTTTGCATATTCTACCAGGGAGAGTTGTGGATTAAAAGTCTTCACATCGCTACGTATGTAAATGCCGGATATGCCGGTCATGACCCTTTGCGAGAGCGAAAACTGCTGTTAAATAAAAGAGAGTTGAAGAAATGGCATCAAAAGATAAAAGAAAAAGGATATAGTATAATTCCGCTGGCCATCTATATCAACGAGAATGGTTTCGCAAAAGTAGAGATTGGTTTGGGAAGGGGTAAAAAACTCTATGACAAACGCGAAACCATTAAATCTCGTGATGCAGACCGGGCATTGAAAAGTAAAGACTGGTAAATATTCGCCCGGGAGACTATTGTTTTAAGGATTTTAATTATGATAGTGATACATTAATATCATCCGAAAGTTCTCTTAAAAATCAGGGCGCGGCAGCCCAATGCTTTTTCCGGATGTTATCTTTGACCCTTTAAAAGTACGTTATTACAAGCCTGAAATGTGACATTTGGCTATGTTCACAATAAAGGCTTTAGTCTGTGAATCCATTTACCGAAAACAAAATTTTTTACTAAAACAAAAATCAATTTTTATGAAAAAAGCACGCCTGATTATATCGGCATCTATGCTGGCGCTTGCCGGCCTTACTATGACAATGTCATCTTGCACAAAAGAGGAAACCTGCCCTGTTGGCAAAGAAGGCAAAAAATGTGATACAGAGGTGAGAACAAAATATTATAACACCTATAGGGGAACCGGTACGATGACTGAAGGGGACTCCACCTTTACATACACTAACTGGGGATTGAAGTTTTCCGAAGGAACAGGTTCCGACTTTACCAAGCTACATGCCAATTTGATAGATGAAAATGATGCAAACGTGTTAGCATTTGATGTAACCCTGAGTACAAATACCACTTTCAATGTTGTTGATTTCACCACGAATGATGGCTACTCTTACAC
>CAZUSO010000123.1:0-142 GCA_964622775.1 uncultured Taibaiella sp.
GGAATCTGTCTCACCGCAGGTAACCTATAGATGCTTACAGCATGACAATGGGGAGAGGACAATGGACAATGGAGCGTGGACAATAGAGCATTGATAATGAACAATAGACAATGGAGATCATATGCACCGCTTTGTCATTCCG
>CAZUSO010000123.1:242-3992 GCA_964622775.1 uncultured Taibaiella sp.
TAGGAATCCATAACAGATGCTTACAGCCTGACAGCGCTTGCATCATGACGGTATAACGCTTTGTCATTCCGTAGGAATCTGTCTCACCGCAGGTAATTTATAGATGCTTACAGCATGACAATGGGGAGTGGACAATGGAGGATTCATAATGGACAATAGACAATGGAGATCATATGCACCGCTTTGTCATTCCGTAGGAATCCATAACAGATGCTTACAGCCTGACAGCGCTTGCATCATGACGGTATAGCGCTTTGTCATTCCGTAGGAATCCATAACAGATGCTTACAGCATGACAATGGATAATGGAGCTATTAGCTAATTAATGAACGACATACCCCGACGGACGATCTGCGGGAGACCATCAATCCGAAGGATTGTAATAAAAGTAGCCATCGGGGAGAACCCGGAGGAAACAAATCCGGAGCATTAAAATAACAATAATCTATAGGTGGAACTGGTGAAAAATTTCAGGAATACCCCCTTAATAGCACAATATATGCATCAATCGACCGAGACAGGCAAAGTGAAAGTATTATATATCGACGATGAGCCTAATAACCTGATTAGCTTTAAAGCTAACTTCAGAACAGACTATCAGGTATTTATTGCCGAATCTACAAATGAAGGCTATGCGATTTTGAAAAACCATCCGGATATTCGGGTGGTACTCTGCGATCAGCGGATGCCGGACACGACAGGGGTAGAGTTTTTTGAAACCATAGCAACGGAATGCCCCTCTCCCGTACGGATGCTTATCTCCGGCTACATTGATATGAAATCCATGATTAAGGCTATTAACCATGGACGCATCTATCATTATATCAACAAGCCCTGGCAGGAAGCGAAGTTACGCGCTGCTATTGAAGCCGGCTGTAAATATTACGATGAAACGCTCACGTTGGCTCAGAAGAATGAAGCGCTCAGCCAGGCATACCGGGAAGCGGGCCAGCTCACCTACCGGATTATCTGGGAAGCGCATACCTCCATCCTAAGCCTGCTTGATACTATTGGAAATGCCGAAAGTATTGCTGATGCCGGGGAATCCGGGAGGCTGCTGTCCCTGTTGACGGAAGTTCTGGAACAGACGAGCGCTTACATCATCGACATGCAGCAATGTTATAATATGATCAGCATTAATTCCGGGGAGGCTCAGGAACCCACGCAGGTAGCGTAGGTCTATCCGGAATTTGAAACACTCATAGAATAACATTGACGATCCAAAGGAGGGTATTTATGCTATTCCTTTTTAAAGCATTGTGATAGAATTTTACTGTATGACAGCGTTTACAGCATGACGGTATAACGCTTTGTCATTCCGTAGGAATCTGTCTCACCGCAGGTAACCTATAGATGCTTACAGCATGACAATGGGGAGTGGACAATGAGGAGTGGGCAATGGAGCATTGATAATGGACAATAGAGATCATACACCGCTTTGTCATTCCGTAGGAATCTGTCTCACCACAGGTAACCTATAGATGCTTACAGCATGACAATGGGGAGTGGACAATGGACAATGGAGCGTGGACAATAGAGCATTGATAATGGACAATGGAGATCATATACATCGCTTTGTCATTCCGTAGGAATCTATAACAGATGCTTACAGCATGACAGCGCTTGCCACGTGACGGTATAACACTTTGTCATTCCGTAGGAATCTATCTCACCACAGGTAATCTAATAGATGCTTACAGCATGACAATGGGGAGTGGATAATGGAGCATTAATAATGGACAATGGAGATCATATACATCACTTTGTCATTCCGTAGGAATCTATATCGCTACAGGTAATTCGAAAAGTGTGTAATTTTAGTCAAAATTATGAACAGATACTTTGTTTACATATTGACTAATTATCTAAAGACCGTTTTGTATACCGGAGTAACTAATAACATTAACAGGCGACTTCGGGAACACACGGAGGATGCTAAAGGGAACAAGAAAACTTTTGCGGGAAAGTACCAGTGCATTTATTTATTATATTACGAAGAATACCAGTTGGCAAGTGTAGCTATAGCAAGGGAAAAAGAAATAAAGAATATGGCAAGAGCGAAAAAGGTAGCGTTAATAGAGGCGGTTAACCCGGAATGGCGTTTTCTCAATGGGTAAGATTACAGATGCTTACAGTATGACAGCGCTTGCAGCATGACGGTATAACGCTTTGTCATTCCGTAGGAATCTATTACAGATGCTTACAGTATGACAGCGCTTACAGCATGACGGTATAACGCTTTGTCATTCCGTAGGAATCTGTCTCACCGCAGGTAACCTATAGATGCTTACAGCATGACAATGGGGAGTGGACAATGAGGAGTGGGCAATGGAGCATTAATAATGGGCAATGGAGATCATACACCGCTTTGTCATTCCGTAGGAATCTACAGATGCTTACGGCATATAACAGCGTTTACAGGATGACAGCGTAGTAGCCGGGTTGCTAATCCATAAATGAAATTTTTCACCTTGAATGATTATCTTTGTTTGTTCAGGAAACGTCCGATGCAAAGACCTGGGGTGACTTTCGCTCCGGAGCCGGTGTACTGGCAGGATCCTAAGCTCTTTATTATGATACATTCCGGCTTGTCTTGTTACCCTGAACGTGTAAATATTTATAATGCCGACCGGCTCTTCCGGGGAGTATGAAACGGTGGATTATTTTGTTATTTATGTAATTGAGTGGCCTCCGGGCTTTTATAAAAATGGATGCTAATTTAAATAGAGAAATCCCACAGGTCAGACTGCGTGCATTTCGTGCCATTGATGACCCGGAGACCTGCCGGCGGTTTATTGAAGGACACCAGCACGTGCTGGCGGCCTTCAATCTGGAAATGGTTACCTCGGCAAAAAATACCTGGGTGGATAATCCCGCTGCTTTTGTTTTTGTAGTGGAATCTCTGGATCAGACAAAATTATACGGCGGAGCCCGGATACAGGTGGCAAATGGAATATATCCGCTGCCGGTGGAGGATGCCATAGGACGATACGACCCGACCATATACGGCCTGGTAAGATCATACGGGCGGGCGGGCACCGGCGAAGGGTGCGGACTGTGGAACTCCAGGGAGATAGCAGGCTACGGCGTCGGAAGCATCTTTCTCTCGCGTGTAGGGGTGGCTATTTCTTCCCAAATCGGGATCAAAACGCTTTTCGCACTTTGTGCTCCTTATACCGTGAAGCTGGCCGAACATATCGGCTACCGCGTAGATACGCGCCTGGGCGACCAGGGCGTATTTTACTATCCGAGGGAGGGCTTTGTGGCCACTTCCATGTTTTATCATGACGTGGAAAGCGTGGAATCAGCTGCTCCGGAAGATTATGCTTCTATTCTTGAGCTCCGCAATAACCCGAATATCGTAAGGGTGGAAACCCTGCGCAGAAAGCAGATTGAGATTCATTATGATATCACGATTCCCAATATGGAGCAGTGGAACCTGGAAGAGGCTACCGCACAGATAGCGATGTAAGAGGGTATGGTGGGTGATGGAAACGGTTTCATACAAAGAGCACAAAAGGAAACGAAGATAACAGCGATGCATTCGTTTTCGGGTATTGTTAAATTCATATAGCTTGGGGAAAGTTTGCCAACTTTTAAAAAGTTGGCAAACATAAAAATCAGCACAAAACACATTTCAATTATATTGAAACTAAAATAAGCCTGTTTTAGTTTAACAATACCCGTTTTCGTTGTTTTTGTCATTCCGCAAAAACGTGCCGTCATTCCGAAAAGAAAATCCCGGATTAC
>CAZUSO010000124.1:0-3702 GCA_964622775.1 uncultured Taibaiella sp.
TCGACTTGAAAATTTAGTCGCTTTTGCCATGGGGTGTCCCATCGCACAAAACAGGAGGTCGAAGTGCAGAAATGATTGCCGAAAACCTGCAACAGGCTTACGAGATGTATTGCTAATGGCTTTTTTCATTATTACATATCAGATCCCGGCATATTTTGCCGGGATTTTCTTATGGCATCGACTTAATAATTTTTTGCTGAATGGCCGTAAGCTCTTCGGTACTCAGTACTAATTTAGGCCTGGTAAAATCCATATCGCCAATGGAGTTGATGGGCATTAAATGCATGTGGGCATGCGGCACTTCTAATCCTACCACACTAATACCGCAGCGGTTACAATCAAATGAAGTCTCAATGGCGTGGGCAATTGGTTTGGCAAAAAGTAACCATTCCTGCAAATATTCATCAGGCACATCAAATATCTTATCAACTTCTACTTTGGGAATAACGAGGGTATGGCCTTTCGTCACGGGGAAAATATCCAGGAAGGCGAAGAACCGGTCATTTTCAGCAATCTGATAGGAAGGAATTTTTCCGGTAATAATTTGAGCAAATATAGAAGACATGCTGGAGTAATTTAAGGATAAAAAATGGAGCTTAGGTAAATTCGGGTTGTGTTTGTAAAGTCTTACGTAAATGGAGCACTTAGAAAAAATTACCCGTTTTTGCCGCAGTCGGCCTGCTCTTTTTATATACTAATTTCCTGAATTTTGAACTTCAAATTTCCTGCCGGCACTACAACATCAGCCACATCGCCAACGCTTTTGCCTAACAAACCACGTGCAATCGGAGAACCGATAGATATCTTTCCGGCTTTCAGATCGGCTTCCGTTTCCGACACAATCTGGTATTCCATGGTCTTTTTCGTCTTCACATTCAGAATTTTCACTTTGCTCAAAATAGACACCTTGCTGATATCCAAATCCTTGGTATCAATCACCCTGGAATTGGCAATTGCGTTTTCCAATACTGCAATCTTAGCCTCATGGTGGCCCTGAGCCTCTTTGGCGGCATCATATTCCGCATTTTCTTTCAGATCACCCTTTTCCCTTGCCTCTGCGATAGCTTTTGCAATCTCAGAGCGGCCGGATGTTTTCAGTTGTGTCAATTCTTCTCTCATTTGCTCCAAAGTTTCTTTGGTAACATAATTAACTCCGAACATAAGATTATTTTTTAATTTGGTGTAAAAGAAAACACAACGCATTCAATACCCATTGAACGCGTTGCGTAGTTTTTATATCTATCAAAGATATGGAACTTGTTTGAATTAACCAAATGAATTTACTGCGGAGTAGCTGCCAGAATCTTTTCAGCCAGAATCCGGCTCATTTTGTACAGCGCCTCCTGGGTATATCCGGCTATATGGGGGGTTCCGATAAAATTCGGTGCCTTCAGCAGAGCCGCTGCTGTTTTTTGGTAAGCCCCGGAGGAATTATTGAGGGGTTCCTGCTCCCAAACATCCAGGGCTGCCCCTGTCAGTTTCCCGGAATTCAGTCCGGCCAATACCGCTTCCGTATTCACCACCCCTCCGCGTGACAGATTCAGCAAGGTAAACGGATTCCGGAATTTGGATAACCACGATGCATTGAAATAATGATAGGTTTCCGCATTCAACGGAACATGAAAACTCAGGATCTCCGCCTGCTCAAAAATTTCACTTAATGTAGTACAGGCCTGAATCCCCGGCTCTGCATAGTCCGATTTATATTTATCGTAAGCCAGTATCTTAACGCCCATGCATCTGAGCTTTTGCGCAAAGGCCTTTCCGTTATTGCCATAACCGATGATGCCGGCGGTTTTCCCTTCTAATTCTGTTCCACGGTTCGACTCCCTGTTCCATTGTCCTGCTCTCAGCTCTAAAGAAGACTTCAGAATATTATGGTTCAGAGCCAGCAACATACCCAGAGCCTGTTCGGCTACTGCGTTGGCATTTCCTTCGGGGCTGCTGAAACATTCAATGCCCTCGGAACGGGCATAGTCCACATCAATAATTTCCATTCCCGACCCTAATCTCCCGATCCATCGCAAACGGGGCAATTTTTCTATAAGAGCAGCCGTAATCAGCAATTTATTGGACGTGATAATGCCTGCCAGTTCATGAGCAATATCTTCCATTATCTGCTCCTGGCCGGACACGCAAATATAGCCGGCTGCTGTTAATTTTTCCAATAATACGGGATGCACCGGCACAGCCACATATACCTTATTTTCCATTGTCCAGATATCTTTTATAAAAATCCACAAAATCCTTTACGGATAATTGTTCTGCGCGTCTATTGAACACCTCATCCTCAGGCATCGGGCCTGTGAACAGCGGCCTCAGCGCATTTCTTAAAGTTTTACGCCGCTGACCGAATGCAGTTTTCACCAGCGTGAAAAATTTTCGCTTCTGGGTTATGTTATGCGGGTTATGAAGATTGGTAAATCTTACAACCGCCGACTTAACCTTAGGTGGTGGTGTAAAGCAGTTTTCATGAACCTCAAATAAATATTCCACATGAAAATAACTTTGGATCAAAAGACTGAGTATGCCATAGGTCTTATTACCGTGCGTAGCTGCAATACGCAGCGCAACTTCCTTCTGAAACATTCCGATTACGGTATCAACCCGATCATCCCAGTCCAGAATCTTAAACATAATCTGCGTGGAAATATTATAGGGAAAATTACCAATTACCGAAAAATTACCTTCAAAAGGTGGCCGGGCACTCAAGAAATCTTCGTGGATCAGCCTGCCTTCTATAGCTGGAAAAGCGCTGTTAAGGTAAGCTACCTTTTCCGCATCAATTTCGATCGCCTTATAATCAATTGTATCCAGTTTCAGTAAATATTTGGATAATGCTCCGCCACCCGGCCCTACTTCAAGCAGTTGAATATCTTTCTCCGGATCCAATTGGGCAACAATTTTCTTACATACATTTTCATCATGCAGGAAATGCTGTCCCAGGCTTTTCTTTAATCTGTACATACTATTTGTTGAAGTACCATGTAAAATTAGTTTGAAATCAAAAGTAAAAATGCAAAAATCAAAACAACAGAGTACTGATAGTCATTTTGTGAATTTTTTTATACCGAAAAACATGCCTCACATAGTAGTGTCACATTAAGTACATTTTGTCTGTATTGCCAATACTATATTATAATAATTTTCAAGCGTTGTGCAATTTTGGCTTTATACTTTTGAATTAACAGTAGGCATTAGGATATTTAAAAAAGGAACGCCCCGGAAATAAATCCGGAGCGCTGCCTTATGTTAAGATAAGCAATTATTATTTGGTTCCCAATTGTGGGTGAGGAGGAGGCAGGTTAGACGGGCCTTCTTCACCAGGACTGGCAACACGATACATTACAGAGTTTACATCGCCATAGCCACCTTCATATTGGAAGATAAAACGGTCACGGCTTATGCTTTGTCCTTCGCTCATGAAAGAGATGATAGTATTTACGCGATCCCATGAACGTTGACGGAGTAATTTACTGTTACCACCATTACCGGTTACCACTACCTTACAATCCGGGTTAGACCTCATTTGAGCAGCTAAGTTAGCCAGTTGAGCCTGGTCAGTAGCGCTTAATTTAGCAGAGTTTTTACCAAAGCTAATGGAGCCGGACATAATGTTAGAACAAGTTGCAACAGGAGCCATATGCTTGCAGCATTCAGGATCCGGGCATTTACCAACGCCATCGGCATCAACCGGTTGAC
>CAZUSO010000125.1:0-3697 GCA_964622775.1 uncultured Taibaiella sp.
GACGCTATCGCTGAATATCAATACCTTATATTAAAATAGTGTCAAACTTGAGAAATGGCCATACTATGAGTATAGATAATAAAATGCTATATTCGCATCTTACTATCATTAAAAAGACGAGATCATGATTGCTTCGTTAAATAAACAAGCCCCGGATAATGAAGAACTTTTTTTATTACCAGATGATGATTATTTTTCAAGACTAAGACAGGAAGAATACGGAAGGATAGATGAAAATGGTCAGATATACTTAGATTTCACAGGCGGTAATCTGTACGCTTATTCCCAACTGAAACAACACCAGGATTTATTACAGAATAATGTTTTCGGGAATCCGCATTCTATCAATCCTACTTCTAAAAAATCAACGGAGCTGGTGGACGCTGCCAGGAAAAAGGTGCTGGATTTTTTTCATGCCGAAGATTATTTGTGTGTGTTTACCCAGAATGCATCCAGTGCGCTGCATATCGTTGCAGAATGTTATCCTTTTGATGCTGATACGGAATATATACTATTGGCGGACGATCACAATTCGGTAAACGGTATCCGCGAATACTGCAGAAAAAGCCAGGGTACTGTTACCTATGTTCCCGTGCAGTATGAAGATCTTCAGATCAATGAGGCATTGCTCAAACAAACTATTGAAGAACGTCGTAAGACGAAAAAAGTATTGTTTGCTTATCCCGCACAATCCAATGTTACTGGTGTAAAACACGACCTGAAATGGGTGAAATATGCCAAAGAACAGGGCTGTGATGTATTGCTGGATGCAGCGGCGTTTGTGCCTTCTTCCATATTGGATCTTTCGGAAGTTCAGCCCGATTTTGTGTCGGTTTCTTTCTATAAAATCTTCGGTTATCCGACCGGATTAGGCTGTCTCCTCATTCATAAATCTATATTTTACAAGCTCCGGAAGCCCTGGTTTGCAGGAGGAACGGTATCTGCCGTATCCGTTAATACGCAGGACCATTTTCTGAGTGAAACGCATGAACGTTTTGAGGATGGTACGGTAGATTACCTGTCAATTCCTGCTGTAAAAATCGGCTTGGAATATATAGAGTCCATTGGCCTGAAACGTATTTCCGAACGAGTACATGCGGTTATTAAAGCGCTGGCGGACACCCTTCTGCATCTTCATCACGGCAATGGAAATCCGTTAGTTAAAATATTCGGCCCGGAAGATTTTTCCCGGCGGGGCGGTAATATGATCCTGAGTTTTTACGATACAGATGGTCGTGTGATACCTATAGAAGTAATTGAAAGAAAAGCAGCTGAAAAAAATATTTCCATCCGAACCGGGTGCTTTTGTAATCCCGGTGTGGACGAAATTAATAACTGTATTTCCACTGAAGAAATGGCAAAATATTTTACCAGCCGAGATCAGGGAAGCTATCAGGATATGATAGCTTTTATAGGGAAGTTGAGAGGAGCCGTGAGAGTTTCTGTTGGCTTTATTACCAATGCAAAGGATCTTCAGAAATTCCGGGAATTTGCAGCGCGGTTCAAAGACCGGAAAATGTCGGATTTCTCCTCCTGACCCACAATTTGTTTATTGTGTAAATCCTGATATAAAACGGAAGCCGTAGCTTTTGCTGGTCTGTCTTGAACTTATAAACCTGAGAGGAAACAAAAAAGCAGGAGCGTTATAGTAATGCTCCTGCTTTTATTAGGCGAAAGATTCTGAATTAATGTGCGATGGTGACATTAACGGCATTCATACCTTTACGACCTTGTTGCATTTCAAATTCAACTTCGTCGTTTTCTTTGATTTTATCAATGATGCCGGTGGAGTGTACGAACACTTCTTCGCCGGTTGCATTGTTCTTAATAAAACCGTAGCCTTTTTCGTTGTTGAAGAATTTTACAATTCCTCTCATTTTTTCTTGTTGCACTGTAATAAATTAAATTTTAAAAGTAAACCGCAAATATAGTTCTAAAATATATTAAACAACCAAATTTTATAAAATATATTTTCAGATCGCCCTTTTATTTCAAAAAAGGCATTTTTACTACAAGAGCTTTTAATGCTTTATCGCGCACATTTACAAAAATCTCAGTCCCTTCCCGTGCAAATTCCTTTTGGATATAAGCCATGGCAATAGCCTTGTTCAGGCTTGGCGCCTGCGTTCCGGAAGTGATGTGCCCGATTTCGTTTCCTTCGGCATCCTGTAGCTTATAACCATGACGGGGAATACCTTTGTCAATCATCTCAAGACCTGCCAGCCTGCGGGAAACACCGGTTGCTTTTTGCTCTTCCAGGATATTGCGTGCCGTAAAATCTTTAGTGAATTTTGTAATCCAGCCCAGTCCGGCTTCAAAAGGGGATGTCGTATCATCAATGTCATTGCCGTAAAGACAAAATCCTTTTTCTAAACGCAGCGTATCTCTTGCGCCGAGCCCTATGGGCTTGAGCCCTCTGGGGCCGCCAATGCGGAATATTTCATTCCAGATGACGGTGGCATCATCGCCTTTATCTTCAAAATAAATTTCCACACCGCCACTGCCGGTATAACCGGTGGCGCTCATAATCACATTATCAATACCCGCAAATTTCCCTTTGATGAAAGTATAATATTTCAGATTAGCCAGATCCTGATCGGTAAGCTCCTGCATATAGCTGAGGGCTTTGGGTCCCTGAATAGCGAGTAGTGCGGTCTTATCCGAGATATTGTGCAGCTCCGCACCCTTCGTGTTGTGTCGGCTGATCCAGTTCCAGTCCTTTTCAATATTGGAGGCATTCACCACCAGCATATAGGCCTGACCAGGCTCTAAGCAGTAAACGATCAGGTCATCAACGATTCCACCCTGGTCGTTCGGCATACAGGAATACTGCGCTTTGCCGGCAGTCAGCCTGGAAGCATCGTTAGAGGTTACCCGCTGAATCAAATCCAGCGCATTTTCCCCTTTGAGGATGAATTCGCCCATATGGCTGACATCAAACACGCCGGCATTATTCCGCACCGTAGCATGTTCATCATTAATACCGCTGTAAGAAATCGGCATGTTATAGCCGGCAAATTCAGCCATTTTAGCGCCTAAGCCGATATGGATGTCAGTAAACGGAGTTTTCTTCATATTAAATTTTGTTTTTGAAAAAAGAAAAAGGGGAGTTATGTTCAACCGAAATATTCTACATAAATCTTTGGCGTTTCCAGCAGCTTTATGCGATGCAGCTGCACACCATCTTTTTCAAGATAAGGTTGTAGCTGATCCCAAATGGCAATACAAAGGTTTTCAGCGCTTGTAAATTTTCCCGCCATAAAATCCACATCAATATTAAGGTTCCGGTGATCTACCTTTTCAATGATAACCTCTTTGATCAGGTCGCCTAATGTTTTGGCATTATAAACAAATCCGGTTTCCGGGTTAGGAAATCCTTTGATGGTCACATGCATCTCGTAATTATGACCATGCCAGTTTTCATTGGCGCATTTCCCGAAAACCGCTTTGTTCTCCTCGAGGGACCATTCGGGATTAGAGAGTTTATGCGCGGCATTAAAATGCTCCACCCGGGTTAGATAAATCATCTATTTTATTAAAAATTTGGTCAAAGGTACTATCAATATCAGGTTTTACAAAGAGACCTTTGGGATGGGGTGTATCCCAAAGGTTGCATGTGGTGTAAGGTTTTTTGTCATTCCGCAAAAACGTGCCGTCAGTCCGAAAAGAAAATCCCGGATTACGCTTAATCCGGTTA
>CAZUSO010000126.1:0-3596 GCA_964622775.1 uncultured Taibaiella sp.
AAATAGAAGCGAAGAACAAGGGAATGATGAAGATGTATTTTGTTAATTGAAAATTTTGAATTTTGGATTATGAATTATAGCCAGTCATACACCGCTTTGTCATTCCGCAGGAACTTTTCCCACCGCAGGTAATCTATAGATGCTCACAGCATGACAGTAGGGAATGAAAAATGAAAAATGAAAATGGAAAATGGAGAATTGAAAATGACCGTCATACACCACCTTGTCATTCCGTAGGAACTTTTCTCACCGCAAATAATCTATAGATGCTTACAGCATGACAGTAGAGAATGAAAAATGAAAAATGAAAATGGAAAATGGAGAATTGAAAATAACCGTCATACACCCCCTTGTCATTCCGTAGGAACTTTTCTCACCACAGGAATCTATAGATGCTTACAGCATGACAGTAGGGAATGAAAAATGAAAAATGAAAATGAAAAATGAAAATGGAAAATTGAGAATTGAGAATTGAGAATTGAAAATGACCGTCATACCCCACCTTGTCATTCCGCAGGAATCTGTCTCACCGCAGGTAATCTATAGATGCTTACAGCATGACAAGCACATCCATAATTCATAATCCATAATCCATAATTAAAAAAGATGCTTACAGCATGACAGTGGGGAATGAAAAATGAAAAATGAAAATGGAAAATGAAAATGGAGAATTGAAAATGACCGTCATACCCCACCTTGTCATTCCGCAGGAACTTTTCTCACCGCAGGTAATCTGTAGATGCTTATAGCATGACAGTAACGGAACAATTATACAAACCGCCTGCCCTGATATTTTCTATTCAGCCATATCCCGGTATTCTTTACATTTGTTTCCTTGAAAAAAGAGATTTTTCATATCACTCAAAAATGGCTGAAACTACCGGATAGCAAATGGCTGCGCTGCCTTTATAAGGTCGGAAGAATACTCCCTGGGGGAATAATGCTGTTCTTCCTGTTTGATCTGGTTTTTCCTGTCCAAACCAAAATTGAATATGCGCCTTTGGTATGCAGCAGGGACAGTACGGTTTTATATGCATTCCTCACCCGGGATGAACAATGGCGGATGTACACTACATTGGAAGAGATCACCCCGGAGCTCAGCAAGGCGATTATTTTTAAGGAAGATCAATATTTCTACCGGCATCCGGGCATTAATCCCGGGGCAATCATCCGTGCCCTGGTCAATAACCTGTTGAGCCAAAAGCGTACTTCCGGCGCTTCTACCATCACTATGCAGGTGGCCAGGCTGCTGAATCCTAAAAAGCGCAGCTATTGGAACAAGCTTGTGGAAATGTTCCGGGCACTACAGCTTGAGCTACATTATTCCAAGAAAGAAATCCTACAGATGTACCTGAACATGGTGCCTTACGGTTCCAATATCCAGGGTGTGAAAGCTGCATCCCTGCTCTATTTTAATAAATCGCCGGATCAGTTGTCCCTGGCAGAAATTACGGCGCTCAGCATCATCCCCAACCGGCCTAATTCTTTAGTAATGGGGCGGGACAATAACAGCATCACAATCGCACGTAATGCCTGGCTCAGGCGTTTTGAAAAATCCGGGTTGTTTCCTGCCCGTATTCTGGAGGACGCCCGGCGGGAGCCTCTTAACGCTTACCGGATGGCTGCCCCCCGGCATGCACCACAGTTTGCCCTGCGTATGCGCCGCAGTTATCCGTATGCACAAAATATTGTGACCACTATCGATGCCCCGACCCAAAGCAAGGTAGCCGAGCTGACCGCCAACTACAGCCGTGCGCTCAAGCTGCACAATATTCATAATGCAGCCGTAATTGTAGTGGATAACCGGAACCGCGAAGTGCTGGCTTATGTGGGCGCTCCGGATTTCTTTGACCGGCAGCATGCCGGGCAGGTGGATGGCGTTCGTGCACTCCGCTCTCCCGGCAGCGCACTGAAACCATTTCTTTACGGATTGGCATTTGACAAAGGTTTGGCCACGCCAAAAAAAATAATCAGCGATATCCCTGTGGATTTTAACGGTTATGCACCCGAAAATTACGATTTGAATTTCCGGGGAAATGTAACCATTGAAGATGCCCTTCGCCAGTCCCTGAACATTCCCGCAGTAAAGCTGCTGAACAGCATCGGAGTAGCAGAGTTTGTCCGGAATATGCACATTGCAGGCTTCGATGCTATCTGGAATGCGCGAAAGAAAATGGGCTTATCCATGATCTTAGGCGGCTGCGACGTACGGCTCGAATCTATGGCAGCCCTTTATGCTGCATTGGCCACCCAGGGCGAATATCAGCCCCTGCGATGGCGCTTACCCGCAGCTTCTTCGCCGCAAAACAATGATACCGCCATCCGCATTTTGTCTCCCGAATCCGCTTATATGATTACGGAAATCCTGAAGGAATTGCAAAGACCGGATTTGCCTAATACCAATGTATCTGCCATTAATATTCCCAAAATAGCCTGGAAAACCGGTACCTCTTACGGAAGGCGCGATGCCTGGAGCATCGGCTATAGCCAGCGCTATACGATTGCGGTGTGGATTGGCAATTTTTCCGGGCAGGGCGCTGCGGAATTGAGCGGAGCGGCAACTGCCACACCCTTATTGTTTCAGCTTTTCAATGCTATTGACCGTAATGCCCGGAATAATCCCGTTGACGCGCCTCCCGGGTTACGTTCCCGCTTTGTATGCAGCATGTCCGGCATGGTTCCGGCAGAGCATTGTACAGACCAGGTAATGGATACCTATATTCCCGGCGTTTCGGATAATACGCCCTGTCAGCATCTGAAAACCATATATCTTTCCGCAGAGGAACAATTTTCTTACTGCACATCCTGCCTGCCGGCTAACGGCTATAAGACAAAACTATATCTTAACATAGACCCGGAACTGGCCGCCTTCTATGAACAACGCCATATTGATTACGACAGGATACCTGAGCACAATCCATCCTGTAGCCGCTATTTCGGCGGTACGGCACCCCGGATTAATTCGCTCACCAACGGCGCCACTTACCTGGTTACCGATAAAGGCAGGCAACAGCTCCAGCTGTCCTGCGCCACAGCCAATGATGTAACGACGGTGTATTGGTATGTAAATGACCGTTTCATCGGAAGCAGCGGCAGGAATGAAAAGGTATTGTTTTTACCCGATGCAGGCAGGATAAAAATATCCTGCACGGATGATAAGGGACGCAGCTCAAGCATATACGTGATGGTGAAATTTATCTAAGCAAAGCATTTTGATCAGGCGTATTTTTCGCTTCTTCGCGCCGGTTAATTATACTTCACGCGGCGTAGTTTTGTGCATCGAGGTTCATACAAGGGTATATCCCAAATGTTGCATGTAGTGTAAGTTTTCCTTTCGGAATGACGGTACGTTCTTGTGCATAAGCGGTCGTCATTCCGGCCGGAGTAAAATTTACGGAACGCAGCGCAGTAAATTTTATGGAGCGGAGGAATCTCCCGGGCGTTTGCCCATCCTCCCGTTCAGGAGATTCCTTCATGCGAAAATCCTGATCGGATTGCGCAGCAATCCGGGATTTTCTTTTCGGAATGACGGCACATTTTTGCGTATAAGCGGTCGTCATTCCGGCCGGAGTAAAATTTACGGAACGCAGCGCAGT
>CAZUSO010000127.1:0-3592 GCA_964622775.1 uncultured Taibaiella sp.
AAGTAAAATTTACGGAACGCAGCGCAGTAAATTTTATGGAGCGGAGGAATCTCCCAAACGCTCGCCCATCCTCCCAGTTGGGGGATTCCTTCATGCGAAAATCCTAACCGGATTAAGCGTAATCCGGGATTTCCTTTTCGGAAGGATGGCACGTTTTTGCAGAATGACAAAAAACCTTACACCACATGCAACATTTGAAATACACCCGGTTTAGGCAGTCTCCCGGGTGGAGGCTCGTATTTTAATACATTTCCCAAATAAAAACAAGGGTGTTTTTACGGTAAAAAAAGGGTGTTTTTACCCTTGCCTAAAACCGAAACGGCTTCTACTTTTGTTCCTGAAAGCGGAGCGACTGATTTTATGGAAAAAGATAAAAACACCCGGGCGTGTTTCTATCTGAAAATATCCCGCTGTCTGGTCTGAAAACGGTCAAACAGGGGCATTGAAAAATTCGCCTTTAGCTATTTTTAACAGAATATGCAGAGTTTTTGGGTGATTATGTATGGAAACTAACCTGCGTAGGGTATTTTCTAAAACAGACAGGTCGTTTATCTTTGTCCCGTCACAGGCAATTATTTCATAAATGCACAGGACTGTGCAGATTGTGACATGAGGTAGGTAAAAAACATAACCACTTACCCTCTTTTGTTTGGATGCAGGACGCACCTTAACGGACAGCATAACAATTAGTAAAGATTTGCAGGCTGCACTCAGTCCGGTGGAACTATTTCTATAAGTCAAAAACATAAAAATTTAAAACTGCTATGAAACAGCAATTATCAGCTTTATCAGGCGCATGCTGTTTAACCTTAAGTGACTCGGCCACGCCGTGGTGGGTATCCTCACTCACCACCCATAAATTCCCTCTGTGGCAACAATTCAATTATCAATAAATATTCATTAACTAAAAAACACAAATTATGAAAAAAAAACTATTTACAGCTTTAAGCGCATGCTGCCTCGGCTTAAGCGCCTCAGCCACGGTAATTACCGTAAGCAACAACACCTACAGCCCCGGGCAATACACCGATGTGCAGGACGCCTGCAATGCCGCCGCCGCCAACGACACCATTTATATACATGGCTCCCCAACTCAGTATAGCAGCTTCACCGTTACCAAGCCCTTAGTAATTTTCGGAGCGGGAGCCTTACCGGACAAGAACTATGCCTGGCCGACAAGTGTTGGTAATGTGATTTTCGGGTTTAACTCCACCGGCACTTCCTCTGGTTCTGGAAGTAAGATATATGGCTGTAAAACAGGCCAAATAGAGCTCGGTGGTATTCCGTATAGTAGTGCACCGGGAGTGAGTAATATTGTAATTGAGCGCAACTCAACGGGTATGATTAGCTTTGGACAACATAGCCATAGTAACATATCAATAAGAAACAATATAATTGAGAATATGGGTTATGGCGAAAACAAAAGTCAAAGTAATGTACAAATCAGGAACAATATTGTACATGGTGGCATTGGTGACTTGGGAAGCAACCCAGCCGGACCGGTCATAGCACATAATATTATTTATACAGGGGTAGGTAATTGCAACAGTGCTTCCATTTTTAATAACATCTTTTATGGTGGAAGTGATGCTATGGGAATTGATAATGGTAGAGAAAATCATTATTCCACTATTACCAACAACTGCTTTATCAGCTCTTCCTTCAATTATACATCTGCCAATGTGGTTTTCGGCACCAATACCGGCGGCGATAACCTGCTGAATGCAGATCCGCTTTTTATGGATGACGGTACGCTCGCAGAGGTATCCGTATGGAATTATTCCTATACCAATCCCGGCGCAGACGGGCCTTTTGCCGATTATCACCTGCAGGCTGCTTCTCCCTGCATCGGCGCCGGTCTCGGCGGAGAAGACCTCGGCATCTACGGCGGTGTTACGCCTTACTTCGAAGGCATACCGCACAACAGCCGTTACCGGTATTTCCCTATGCCCAATATCCCGGCTATGCGCGATATGAGCATCGAGAACGCCAACATCCTGCCGGACGGAACCCTTAATGTGGAATTTAAAGCAAGAAAGCAGGATTAGTCAAAATGAAAAGTGAAAAGTGAAAAAATTGAAGCATGATCATCTGCTTAAATCTGCGGGAAATAATTCATAATTCATAATTCGCAATTCGCAATTCGTAATTCGTAATTCATAATTCATAATTCATAATTCATAATTCATAATCCATAATCCAAAATCCAATAAAATGAAAAAACTATATATCGTTTTGCTGCTGCTGGCCGGCAGCATAGGCCTGAACGCGCAATCGCTGGTTTTGGGGGAATACTTCTTCGACAGCGACCCCGGGCCGGGTAACGGCCAGGCATTCAGCTTTGACACCGGCGACTCGGTAAACGTAAGCCTGAATGTACCCACCACAGGGCTTGGAGAAGGCCTGCATAACCTGTTTATCCGGGTGAAAAGCGACCTCGGCATCTGGAGTCATTACGAAGGCCGTGTATTTTACATTGTAGAATCGCCCTACCTCACCCCTACGCCCAACCCCGAACAGGCGGCTTTGGTTGCCGGCGAATGGTTCGTGGACAGCGATCCGGGGATGGGCAACGGCACATCGTTTACCTTAACCGAAGGCGATTCGGTGAGCATGGCGCTCAGCCTCGACATGACGGGTATGGCGCCGGGCTTTCACAACCTCTTCATCCGCGTAGTGGATGCCAATGATCGCTGGAGCCTGTACGAAGGCCGCTCTTTCTATGTAGCAGAAACGGTGGTCAACGATTTCACAACTCAGCCGCTTTTGACTGCGGGTGAGTGGTTTATTGACACCGATCCGGGTATCGGCAATGGTACGGCATTCAGCTTTAATCCCGCCGATTCCGTGAACATGGTCATTGCGCCCAATATCGGCAGCCTTGATCCGGGTGTACATTACCTGTTCATCCGCGTAAAAGACGAGGACAACCGCTGGAGCCTGTACGAAGGCCGGGAATTCCAGGTCTGCGACAATATCCTGGCCAGCCCGGTTATTACCGGCCCCGCCGAATTTTGTGCAGGTTCGGAGATCACACTGTCCGGCTCTACCGTAGCCAATGCGGAGAGCTATTTATGGGAAGGCCCCAATAATTTCACGCAAACCGGGCAGGAGCTGAGCATCAGCAATGCCAATTCAGGCATGGCAGGCGTCTATACCCTGTATGCCATCCGGGCGGGCGGAACCGGCTGCGATACCGGAAGCGCTTCGGTAAGCATCAGCATCCTGCCGACGTTCAGCGGGGACAACCC
The DNA here is from genome assembly GCA_964622775.1 of uncultured Taibaiella sp. Lineage (GTDB taxonomy): Bacteria > Bacteroidota > Bacteroidia > Chitinophagales > Chitinophagaceae > CAZUSO01. The sequence continues at coordinate 3,252 of CAZUSO010000127.1, forward strand.
GCAAACCATCTGTGATGGTGATAGTTATTCCATCAACAGTCATAGCTATACGGAAGCCGGAACCTATATGGACACCCTACAGGCGGCCAACGGCTGCGACAGCGTCGTAACCACCGTGCTGACGGTAAACCCGGCGTATGCCATCAACAATCCGCAGACCATCTGTGAAGGCGAAAGCTATACCATCAACGGCAATACCTATACTACTGCCGGAACTTACTCCGATGTATTTCAAACCATAAACGGCTGCGACAGCACCATCACTACCGTACTGACCGTAAACCCGGCGTATGCGGTCAACAATCCGCAGACGATATGCGAAGGCGAAAGCTATGCCATCA
>CAZUSO010000128.1:0-3403 GCA_964622775.1 uncultured Taibaiella sp.
AAAAAAAATTACTCGCAAAACTGAATATTAATATTACGTAAGAAAAAAGTTACAGATTAAGCTCACTGAAGTGATTAGCGATATAAAAGGGGTCAGCGGCCTGCGTGTGATAGAAGGCATCATAGATGGGGAAAGGGATGCCCATAAGCTGTTGATGCTTTGCCATAAAAGCATCAGGGATAAGAAGGCCGGTCAGGTGCTTAAAGCACTGGAAGGCAATTATAACGAAACATGGTTATTCCTTTTATCAGAAAACCTTAAGCTGTGGAAGATTCACGAAAAGCAACTTGATATTGTAGATGCCCGCATAGAAAAAGTATTGGAACATTTGCAGCAGGATAAACAAACAGTGACGATGGAAGGGAAGCCGAAAACGATACGCCGCCATGCACCAAAAATTAAGAACCTGCATCAGGCTTTACTTAATATTTATGGTGTCAACGCCAATTGTATTCCCGGTATCACAAATTATTCCCTGCTAAAGCTGCTGGGCGAAGTAGGAACGGACATGAGCCGCTTCCCAACCGTCAAACACTTTGTAAGCTGGTGTGGATTAGCACCCGGCCATAACCAAAGCGGAACGAGAAGTAAGAAATCCAAATTCAGGAATCGTTCAAATGCCGGACAAATTTTCAGGGAGCTCGCCTGGGGAATGATGAATAGTAAATACGTTGCAATAGGCGCTTTTATCCGACGACTAAAAGTAAGGAAGAATCCGGGGGTAGCCATTAAAGCTGGCGCCAGAAAAATAGCGGAAGCATTTTATAACCTGCTTACCAAAGGAGTGGATTATGTAGAACAAGGTATACGTAAATATGAGCTACAGCTGCAAGAAAAGCAACGGCGCTATTTGGAAAAAATAGCGAAACAATATGGGTATAAACTAATTGAAAATCAATATGATATATGATGTGTCATTGGCAAAGGAGTGAAAGAATCTCCTTACGATTGCTATATCTGAGATTGCTTCCTGCTTCGTTCCTCGCAGTCGCAATGACGTCGTCCTTTCTGTCGTTCCGGCAACTTCGCAGGTGCGAAAATTTGAAATGCACCCCATATGCAAATCATAAATACAATATATTTGCATCGCTGTAAGCTTAGGGAAAATGTTTTTCATCCTAATTCTAAGCTGATATACAGGGATTATTTAATACTGTCTTTAAACAAACAATTATTTCAGATGAAGCAATTCTTTAAGTTTTTTGCAGCCGCTCTACTGGCATTGGTCGTGGCCGGCATATTATTCTTTGTAATATCCTTTGGCATTATTGGCGCAGCGGTCAACTCCATTGGGAAAGAGGAGCCGGTAACCATAAAAGATAATTCCATCCTGATGCTGGATCTCAATCAACAAATCAATGATTTGGGGCAGGAGAATGCACTGGCCATTATTAATGGGGGAGCTTCTACGTCGTACAGCTTATATGATGTAGCCAATTCACTTCGTGAAGCCAAAGGCGACGCCAAAATTAAAGGGGTTTATATCAAAGTCGGTGGTGGCGCCAACGGTTGGGCTACCATGCAGCAACTGAGGGATGCCCTCCGGGATTTCAAAAAGAGCGGAAAATTCATTTATGCTTACGGCGATCTTATTTCCCAGCGCGACTATTATATTGCATCGGTGGCAGACAGTATCTTTATCAATCCGATGGGTGTTGTGGAGCTGAAGGGACTTTCTTCCCAAATTACTTTTTTCAAAGGCGCTATGGATAAGCTTGGCGTGGAACCGGAAATTTTCTACTGCGGCCAGTTCAAAAGCGCAACCGAACCCTTCCGGATGCAGAAGATGAGTGAACCCAACCGCAAACAATTAGCCGCCCTGCAACGCGATTTCTGGAATCAGTTGCTGTTAGCGGTAAGCGAGCACACACAGGCGGATACGGCTACCATTTACGGATGGGTGAAATCGGGAGCTGTTCAAACTGCCCGTGATGCCATCAATTATAAACTTGCCGATGGCTTGCGTTATAAAGACGAAGTGGAAGATTTGCTGAAAGCAAAATCGGGATTGAAGAAAACTGATAAGCTGCGCATCGCATCTATGGACGAATATGTACGAACCATTCCGGAGAAGCCGGGTGTTGACCAGGTGGCCGTGCTGATTGCAGAAGGCGAAATTGTAGATGGCGCCGGGGATAAAAGCGGCTCGCAGGTGGCATCTGAAGCAATCATTAAAGACATCCGTAAAGTGCGGGATAATGATAAAATCAAAGCAGTAGTGCTTCGCGTGAATTCTCCCGGCGGTAGCGCTCTGGCCTCCGAAAATATTCTCCGGGAGCTGTTGTTGTTGAAAAATAAAAAACCATTGGTAGTCTCTATGGGCAATCTTGCAGCTTCGGGGGGCTATTACATCTCCTGTAAGGCAGACAGCATCTTTGCCATGCCTAATACCATTACCGGTAGCATAGGCGTTTTTGGAATGATGTTTAATACGCAAAAATTGTTCAATAATAAGCTGGGCATTACTTTCGATACGGAGAAGAATGCACCATACGCGGACTTCCCGGACATGAACCGCCCGATGAACAGTATGGAAAAGCAGTTTATGCAAAATAGTGTGGATAGTGTATATGCAATGTTCAAGCGCCATGTGGCCGAAGGCCGGAATTTAGATATAGCTTATGTGGACAGCATCGGGCAGGGCAGGGTCTGGACGGGAACAGCCGCCCTCGGTAACAGACTTATTGACGCTTTCGGCAACCTCGACCGCGCCTTACAAAGTGCCGCAACCATCGCTAAAGTGAGTAATTATAAAGTAGTGACTTATCCGGCAGTGAAAGATAAATTTCAGCAAATTATGGAATTGCTGAACAATAAAGACAATAAGGAAACCCTGGCACAATCCCTGATAGAAAGCAGGATGAGCAATGATTTTAAATGGTATAACACCCTTAAAATATTATTGAATAATAATAATCATACCTGGATGATGATGCCTTTCGTTCCGGAAATAAAATAAAACCGTTTGCTTTTAAAGGATTTTGTGGTTGGCCGGGTATATAGTTCCGGAAATATTGTTTCAACAACAATGCCAAAGTTTCAAACCCTGCCCGCCGGAGTGTTCAATGAGGATGTTCGGCAGTCTCTTACTACATCGCAGCGGCAGGCAATCTCTGATTGCCCGCCCGGTAGGAGCAGAGTCCTCTTTTATTCATTTTGATAAACTCAATAATATGACCAGTCCCCGCCGTGGTTGATTTTTTATCAATTTCGAAAATACAGCTCATATTCTAAATCAAGGTAATGAAGTAAAAATCCTGATTTATGTGTGATTCAGTCTTTACACGAAAAAGCCCCGGAATTTTCCGGGGCTTTTTCGTGATGTGTCTGCGCACAATATTTGAACCACTCAAGTTTGACACTATTTTAATATAAGGTATTGATATTCAGCGATAGCGTCTTT
>CAZUSO010000129.1:0-3389 GCA_964622775.1 uncultured Taibaiella sp.
CTACAGCTATAACATGCTGCAGGCGCCCTGCCGGCAGGAAAGTGTGGACAGCGGCACACAACGCACTTTATTGGATGCTGCAGGACAACCTTTATACAATTGGGATGCGGAGGACAGGAAAACGGAGATAAGGTATGATGAATTAAGGAGACCTTTGGAGCGATGGGTTACTCCCCCTCCTTCGGAGGGGGTCGGGGGGAGGCTGTTAGAGGCTTATGTGTATGGCGAAGAACAGACGGATGACAAGGAACACAACCTAAGAGGACAACTTTACCAGCATTACGATGGCGGCGGGCTGCAACAAATCAGGGAATACGATTTTAAAGGTAACCCCATTGTAATGCAGCAAGAGCTATTGGAAGATGCTACGCTGACTGATGTGGACTGGGATGATGACCCTGATTTGAGTACGGAAATATTTATGAGCAGTACAGTTTTTGATGCGCTGAACAGGCCTGTTACTACCACAGACCCCGGTGGGAATGTACAGGCTTTTGAATACGACAAAGGCGGCCTGCTGAAAAAGGTAACGCTTAACAGCGATGAGTACGTAAGCGATATACATTACGATGCTAAAGGACAAAGACAGGCTATTTGGTATGGCAATGGCACAAAAACAAGCTATACTTATGATGAGTTTACGTTCAGGTTAAGGAACTTAGTAACGAGAAAAAGTACTACCGATTACCAGAACCTGTATTACTACTACGACCCGGTAGGGAATATTACTACGATTAGGGATGATGAGCAGCAAACCCTGTATTATGCCAATGCCATAATAGACCCCACACAGGAATTTACTTATGATGCGCTGTACCGGTTGATTGAAGCAAAAGGCCGGGAGCAGATTGGGACGGGAAACTTCGGAGCAAGGGATAATTATCGTGATACAAACTGGATGGTGCCGCTGGGCAGCGATGCAGCACAACGCTATACGCAAAGCTATACTTATGATGAGGCAGGCAACATACTGGCATTGCAGCATGTAGCCGGAACCGGCAGCTATACGAGAAGCTATAATGTGGATACGGACACAAACTGCCTCCTGAGTACAACAGTAGGCGCCAATACCTACGGTTACACCTACGATGCGCGTGGCAATATGCTGAGCATGCCGCACCTTAACACCATGAGCTGGAATGCCAATAATGAGCTACGCCAGGTAAGAGCAGGCGCCATATATACTTACTACCAGTACAGCGGCGGGCAGCGGATAAGAAAATATACGGATAAAGGTAGTGTTAAAGAGGAAAGAATATACTTAGGCAGCTATGAGCTGTACCGAAAGTACGACAACACCGATACACTTATTATAGAGCGTAGCACAGTGCATGTAAGCGATGATACGGGAAGAATAGCCATGCTGGAAACACGAACCTTTGGTGATGCGGAAGATGATAATGATACGGAAGAAGTGCTGACAAGGTACATTTATTCTAACCATCTCCAATCTGCAAGTTTGGAGCTGGATGAAAGTGCTGCTATTATCTCTTACGAAGAATACCACCCTTACGGTACGACCAGTTACCAGGCAATGAACGCAAGCATTAATGCAGTAGCAAAAAGATACAGATACACCGGCAAGGAGCGGGATGAAGAAAGCGGGCTGTACTACCACGGAGCAAGGTATTATATACCCTGGCTGGCGAGGTGGAGTGCGAGCGACCCGTTGGAGAGTAAGTATGCGGGTAGGACACCTTATTGCTATGGTGCGGATAATCCCGTAAGCTATAATGACCCTAACGGAATGCAGGAGGAAGATGAAGTTAGCGTAGTAAAAAATGAAAAGGGGGAGATAGAATATCATGCTACATTACCCGAAATAGTAGTTACTGCGCAGGCAAGAAAAACTGAAGAAGGGTCTGCTCCGGTTGATTTACCCTCGGTTGCATTTTCGCCTGCTATGATGGATACGAGAGATGGTCCCTTACAGTTTTACGGCACGCCTGTAAATAATCTGGCGATAATAGAAAGAACTGCTGAATTGAAAAAGCAGGAGATGCAGGAGCGGGTGTTCAGTGGCATTCATTGGGATGCCAGATACATTGGAGAAGACAAGAGCGGTAATTCTTATAATACCAGCAGGAGAGAAATTGCCATAGCACAATATCAGCGGCAACAGATGGTTGGTGAAGCTATCCGGACTGGCTTTTTTGCATCCGTAGGATATTTAGCTAATGGGGAGCAGGGAGCTATGGCATTTTCTGTGATAGATGGGGTGTCTATGTCGTTTGCAGGTGTTGGCACACCTTATGGTAAAGTGGAGCCTGTAAAGCTGACAGAGCAAAAGAATATTCCTTATACGGAAATGCCCTTATTGTTTACACTTAAAAGTAGTGAAGCAACATCTGCTACTCTAAGTGCAGATGCAGCTAAGGGGGTACCCAAACCTACTCTTAAATTTAAAGCTCCCACAAATTCACCTCAATTACCGCTATCTACTGTGCCAGAAGGAATGACTATTAGGATTATGAAGCCAACACAACAATATCCTAATGGATATTGGAGACTTGAAAAAACTATGCCACAGGGTGGGGCACAAGGAATAAATCCAGCGACAATGAAACCTGGGGCACAACATGAAACACATGTTCCATTACCACCAGGATATTGGAAATAAAAAAGTAAATAATATGTATAAAATTCCAGAAAGTTTTGACATTTCAGTTTTAAAGAGTGAGATTATAAATCAAATAGCGTTCGGATTAAATTTCGTTACTCTCTTTTTTAACAAAGGATTTATACAAATCTCAGGTAGTTTTTCATTTAGGTACCTTGGAAAACAATTTAACTATTATGAAGTCTATCCTGTTAAAAATGATTTTGGGTTATTACAAATTTTAGAAAAGAAAATTACAGATGTTACATTAGCTAATAACAGAGAAGAATTGAAGATTGAATTTGAGGGAGGAGTAATACTATGCCTCATGGGTAATGAAATGTATGAATCTTTTATTATTAATATTGATGGAAATGAAGTAAGAGTATAAATGCTGCTAAGGGGGGAACAATAGTTTTAGACGGTTTGTTCTCTGTTACTAAATTAGGTTGGAAAGGCTATCCGGTAATGTACCAGATATGTGGGTAGCTCTTTTTCATCACCATAATATATTGATTTTTTATTTCCAACATGACATTCACTAAAAAAATAAAGACAAATTCGGGTAGGCAGCATGGTTGCTACGGAGCAATATGCCCGGCTGTTTTTATTTTTTCAACCGGTCAATATGGTGAAGGGCAAACAGATGATAAATTATACAACCTGCGCGGCAGGCCATACAAGGTATATGACGGCGCAGGATTAACAGCAATACGGGGTTACGACTTTAAGGGCAATACGCTGGCACAAACACGCACTTATACCGAAGATGCAACAGCGCACCCCGACT
>CAZUSO010000130.1:0-3133 GCA_964622775.1 uncultured Taibaiella sp.
CTTTGTTTTCTTAGTTCACTTTGTGTGCAATAAACTGACTTTTTGGATACGCTAATAGTTGCCCTTCGACAAGCTCAGGCTGACACCGTTTTTGAATTTTGAATTTTGGATTCTCCATTCTCCATTCTCCATTCTCCATTTTTCATTTTTCATTTTGATTTATCACAAACTGTTTTACCGCTACCTGCTCCCCTTCTTTTGCTACATTAAGGAAATAAATGCCCGGCACCAATTCTCCAGCCGCTATCTCTATATGCAGCTTATCGCCATTTACCTGCTCCGTTTGGCTAAATACTTTTTGCCCTAATACGTTGCTGATGCTCAGGCTGTAGCTTCCTCTGCCCGAGGCCGGGCCTTCTATGATGAAACGGCCATTGTTGGGATTGGGATAGAGGGAGAACAGGTTGTTTGCAGATGGTTTATGGTCATCAATTCCCGTGCTGTTCTGATTGGAAATGGTGATCAGCATCGAATCGCGCCTGGCCGGATTGAGTATGGACTGGGCTTTTACATATACCTCACCGTTTTCTAGGGCCATTACTAACCCGTCTTCGGAAACCGATGCATCACCGGTAACCGACACAATACTCCAGATTACCTGCTGGTTAGTATCAGCAGGTAATACTATTGCCGTCATTTGAAGGGTACCATCATCCACCGTAATTGCTGCCGGAACATTATTTTCCGTAGCTATGGAAAGCGATAGCTGATTGGAAATGGTAATCAGCATCGAGTCTCTTTTTTGCGGGTCAACAGTGGATACGGCTCTTGCATATACCGTAGCATTTCCATTATTTGCCACTACTAACCCGTTTGGGGATATGGATGCACTGCCGGTAACCGGTATAATATACCAGTAGTACATTTGTTGGAATAAATCGGGTGTTACGTTTGCCATCATTTGTAGCGTACCCATATCCGTGGTGATTGTTGCCGGTGCATTATTGGCCGTAGTTACCGAAACAGTTATATCTTCTATTGCCGGGCAATCCTCTGAAAAGCTGGCAGTAGGGTCAATGCTGCCTGACCAGTTGCTTTGGGAATATGCCACATCGTCCACCTCAATGCAGCCCAATGCAGTATTTTGGGTGGCATTAAAGTTTTGTCCTTCCAATAAAGTATTGTTTCCGTTACTAATGTGCAGTACTAACAAATAAGGAGTTTCGGAGTAGGAATCCTGATAGCCATTAGATTCACCATAACTATCATAATCATTATTATGGTAAGAAAAATTCCCGGAGCAGTCTAAATAAGTCAAAGCGATATTGGTGTTGACATCCAAAGTCTGCAAACGATTTCCGGAACAGTTTAAATAAGCCAGAGATGTTAATCCGCTCAAATCTATGGAAGATAGTTTTGGTGTATAGTATTCATATATGCCGATGTACATATATCCACTATTGTCTTTTTCAATAAGATCACCTGATTCAATGGTGGCATTATCGCTACAGTCCAGATAAACCAGTGCAGTATTGGCGCTCAGGTTTAAAGATGTCAGAGCATTTTTAGAACATATTAATGTGTCAAGAACAGTACAGTTGCTGACATCTAAGGAGCTTAGATAAGGTTCAAAATTATAAAAACCATAGAGTGAATCATAAATCCCGTTATAACTACAATCCAGATAAGTCAGCGCCGTATTGGCACTGAGGTCTAAGGAACTAAGATGGTTGTGCAGCACTTCAATTCGGGTTAAAGCTGTAAAAGCTTCAATACCGGTAAGGTCGCTGATTGCGGACGATTCTTGTCCGATATAAGAAATCGTACCGGTAAAAGCCGCCGCTTCACTTTCCTGTATTTCGTCATCACCATTGGTATTAATTGCGGAATTGCCTAACAGGTAATTTTTAAATACAGGGTCGGGGATGTTTACGTTTTGCGCCATAGCGCCCATACCGGCTATGGCGGCTATGGTAGTCATCAGTAGTATTTTTTTCATTTTAAAATGTATTTATGGTTAAAGAATAAAAAGTATTTTAGTTCAAAAAAACAGCTCGACCGGGAACATAGCCAACCCCGAATGTTCGGGGTTGGCCATGTTGGTTATCCACATTCCCCGGTATTTACAATCCTTAAACAGGTAAACAGATTGCAAATTTCTTTTCTGCCATTCAGGATGCGCGGCACTCCTGACATCCGCCCTTCGACAAGCTCAGGGTGACAATGTTTTTGCATTTTCCATTTTGACTCTTCCATTTTTCATTTTTACTTAATACTACTCCTGCTTCACAAAACGCTGTACAGACAAGCCTTTATCGGTGCTGATCTTCACGATATAAATGCCCGTGCTCCAGTGTCCTGTAGCAACAGTCCGGCTGAGCGCTCTGTTTAATGCCTCATCATACAATACCCGGCCGTTTACGTCCGATATGGAGATGTGCTGCATCACGGCGCCTTTCACGCTGATGTTCACCTGGTCGCTGCCGGGGTTAGGGTATAGTTGCACCTTAAAATCAGCAGACCACTGGCTGATCCCTGTTGTGGTATATTCCACACAGGCTGTGGTGTCGCTGATATTGCAGCGGGTCAGGATCACCGCATAATGGCCGTCGGCAGATGGGGCAAAACTTTGACTGGTTGCTCCGCTGATCGGGCTGTTGCCGTCATCGCAATCCAGCCATTGGTAGGTAGCATCCGCCTCGTCCGAAACCAGCTCATCGCCGCCCTGGGTAATGCCAAGATCAAAGTTTACCGGGGTGACGGTCAGCTCGGTAATAACCGTACTGTCGCAGCCGTTCACCGTCTGGAATACATCAGTATAAGTGCCGGATTCGGTATAAGTATTCCCGTTGATGATATAGCTGTCTCCCTCGCAGATGGTCTGCGGATTGTCCACCTCATACGTGGGGTGTATCGTCAGCACGGTGGTAACAATACTGTCGCAACCGTTTACGGTTTGCATGGCATCAGTATAAGTGCCGGCATCGGTGTAGGTATTGCCGTTGATGGCATAGCTTTCGCCTTCGCATATCGTCTGCGGATTGTTGACCGCATACGCTGGGTGTACGGTCAGCACGGTGGTAACAATGCTGTCGCAACCGTTTACGGTTTGCATGGCATCAGTATAAGTGCCGGCATCGGTATAGGTATTCCCGTTGATGGCATAGCTTTCGCCTTCGCATATCGTCTGCGG
>CAZUSO010000131.1:0-3051 GCA_964622775.1 uncultured Taibaiella sp.
TTGTTGCTGCAAAAATATACTTTTTCACTAAACAATAAAATGTTTTTTACTTCTGTATTTTATTGTATGCCGGGCGGATTTAAAACAAAGGAAGCACCTTGGTTATTCCGGGAATTTTCCGGTGGATTTAATCCTCGTTCTTCTTACAGGGTTTCCTTCAGCCATTGGAAAAATTCGTGCTGCCAGACCAACCCGTTATGAGCATGCAATACCCAGTGATTTTCATTCGGAAAATAAAGCAGCTTGCTTTTTATATTGCGCAACTGTGCGGTCTGGAAGGCTTCAAGCCCCTGCTCTATGGGCACCCGGAAATCAATGCCGCCCTGAATAATCAGGATGGGCGCTGTCCATTGATCCACAAAATTAGACGGATTGAATTTTTCATACGCCTTCGGCTCCGCATGCTGCCAGTAGCTGCCGCCCAGGTCCCAGTTAGCAAACCATAATTCTTCGGTAGTGCCGTACCAGCTCTTCATATCAAACAACCCGTCATGTGCGATAAAGGTTTTGAAGCGGTTTTGATGCATACCGGCAAGCATATAAACGCTATAGCCGCCGTAGCTGGCACCGACACAGCCCAGGCGATCCTTATCCACGTAAGGCTCTTTTGCCAGCTCGTCAATGGCGGAAAGATAATCGCGCATCGGCTGGCCACCCCAGTCTTTACTGATATCGGCATTCCACTGTACCCCCCAGCCGGGCATACCGCGACGGTTGGGTGCTACTATAATATAACCGTTGGCGGCCATCAGCTGGAAATTCCAGCGGAGGCTGTAGAATTGGGTCAGAGCGGATTGCGGCCCGCCCTGGCAATATAATAATGTGGGATATTTTTTATGAGGATCAAAGTTGGGCGGATAAATTACCCAAACGCCCATTTTTTTTCCGTCTGTGGTGGTCACCATACGCAGGGTCGTTTTGCTTAAACCGATGCTGTTATAAACGGAATCATTCGTATGGGTCAAAGATTGCATAGTACCATCGCCGCTGAGGGTAAATAATTCAGTGGCATGGTTCATGTCTGTTCGGGTTATGATCAGATTTTTGCCGCTTTGCCCCAAAATGCCGGTAATATCGAAATCGCCGTTTGAAATTTGCTGAACAGCACCACCGGTAGTATTTACCGAGAATAACTGATGCGTACCTTTGATGCTGGCATTGAAATAAATCTTATCTCCTTTATCATCCCAGATAAAACCGCCATCTGTAGTTTCGTCCCAGGCGGCAGTCAGGTTGGTCTTTTTGCGGCTGGCCATATCCATCACAATAATGTCATTTTTATCAGCCTCATATCCATCCTGCTTCATGCTGAGCCAGGCGATGCTTTTGCCATCATTGCTGAATGCCGGCGACATATCATAGCCTGCCATTCCGCTGCTCCAGTTCGTGGTTTTTCCCGTGGCAATATCGAAGGCATAAATATCGGTATTGGTGCTTTGGGCATATTCCTTTCCTGTTTTCTTTTTACAGACATACACGATGGTTTTGCTGTCCGGGCTGAAGATAAAATCTTCTGTACCGCCGAACGGCTTTTGAGGGCATTCATAAGGCTCGTCCTGCAGCAAATCCCTGACGGGGGTTGTGGCATTGCTCAGGCTGGCTAAAAACAGGTGGGATACTTTACCGTCGTTCCAGGTATCCCAGTGCCGGTAGTTCAGGTCGGTATAAATCTGCGCCGTGCTGTTCGTTGCCTGAGGATAGATATCTTTTCCCATTACGGAGTAAAAAGGAACAGGTTTAGAAAACAGCAGCCATTGGCCGTCCGGGGAAACCCGGATATTTTCAGCACCTTCTACCTGAGCAGTAAGCGTAGTCCAGGTTGCGCCCATATCCCGGCTGATTTTGAGTACCTGCCCTTCGGTGGCATACAGGCCGTTGGCATCCCATTGTATAAAATTTTTGCCGTCAAATACCGTAGCGGGCTGTGTTTGCCGGGTATTGACATTTAACCAGTAATAAGTAAGACCCGTGGCTTCTGTTTTCAAATCGGTTTTTGCCACGCGGTATAATACCGTATTGCCGTCCGGGCTTTGAGCCAGGGCAGAGACCCTGCCTAAGCTCCAGAGCAGTTCGGGGGTCATTACCTGTTGCGCCTGCAGCAGCCAGGGCGCCATAAACATGATCAGAAAGATTACTGCTTTTTTCACTGAAAATTAATTTTTGTGTTTAATACCTGATTATTTTTTTAAGCCTGAGGATGTTATTAAAATTCAGGTATGCCCGAATGATATAGCCATCCTCAGCGCTAAAAGTAAAAAGAATATAAGAAAAACAAGGTCTCCGGCAAGGTTTATTAATGCACCACCATAATTTTCCGATAATTCGTCAGCCTTTTTTTACTGATCCATTTTATGATATACATGCCCGAAGATAAGTCTTCCGTGCTGATTACGGACAGATGCCCCGGCAGATTTTTGATTGCTTTTCCCTGAATATCACAAATTGTTATGGCCTCCATTTCCCGCGCAAGCGAAGGGCTGATATTCAGGAAATCACTTACCGGGTTCGGATATAATCCGCCTGATTTATCGCCGCTGATCTGGCTGATGGCAGACATGGGTTCAAAGCAATTTTCCACGTATTTAATCTCCGTAAAGCTGTCATGATAACAACGTAATTTGAAATCTCCCCATTCGTTATGCGGGTCTTCCCCGGCAGGTTTTGTAGGGGAAGCACAGCCCCACATGCAAGTGGGATATAATCCGCTAAAAGGATTGCAGCCTGTTTTGTTGTTATACTGAAGTCCATTGTTCTGCGGCTCTGACCAGGAAAACATGTAACCGGGAACAGGGTCAAGTCCAATACCCACATCCACCGTATGCATATAATAGGACATGGCCCAGGTGGTATCATATTGAACAGGTTTAACAGAATCAACCACTAACATAAAGGAGGAATCAATAGCAGACTGAAGATAGTAAATGCCATAGGTTTGAAGTATGGGCACATGAAAGGTATCCCCCGACTCCAGATTGAAAATGTATAGAGGTGTGTATTGTTCAAAGATGTAATTATAGGCAAAGACCGTATCGTTTGCTTCGTACCAGAATA
>CAZUSO010000132.1:0-3003 GCA_964622775.1 uncultured Taibaiella sp.
AAATACTGGAACATTAAAAAAGACGAAATCACCAAATGCAAAGACTGTGAGTTCCGGCATGTTTGCACCGATTGCAGAGCCTATTTAGACAAGCCGGACGATATCTATTCCGCACCGCTTAAATGCGGCTACAATCCCTATACCTGCGAGTGGGAAGAGTGGAGCACCAATCCACTGAAGCAAAAAGCCATTGATTATTACGGAATGCGTGATTTAGTGAAGAATGAAAAATGAAAAATATGAAAAAGAATATTGCATTGGATAAAAGTGTAAGGTTTGCAATCAGGATAATCAACCTTTATAAATACTTGTGTGAACATAAGAAAGAATATGTGTTGAGCAAGCAGCTTTTAAGGAGTGCTACGGCTATTGGAGCGTTGATAAATGAAAGTGAATTTGCTCAATCCAAAGCAGATTTTATTAATAAGCTACACATCGCGGTAAAAGAAGCCAATGAATCCAAATATTGACTGTTGCTGTTATGTGAAACGGATTTTATAACTAAAACAGAATATGATTCTTTAACAAATGACAACGAAGCGCTGTTGAGGCTTTTAGTTTCAAGCATCAAAACTGCCAAAAACAACAACAGGTAATTTTTTCATTCTTCATTCTTCATTTTTCATTCTTCATTAAAAAAAATTGCGTTTTTCCTTCTACAAACAGCTTGATTTCATGGACTGCGGCGCTACCTGTCTTCGCATGGTAGCTAAGCAGTATGGTCGTGAATACAGCATCAACAAGCTGCGCCGTATCTGCGAAACCGGCAAGCAGGGCGTAAGCCTGTATGCTATCAGTAATGCCGCAGAGCAAATCGGCTTTAATACGCTTGGAGTAAAGGTCAGGATCGAAGACCTCAGGGAAGCGCCACTGCCCTGTATCCTGCACTGGAGCAATGCGCACTTTGTCGTACTGCATAAAATGAAGAATGAAAAAGGAATAATGAAAAAGGAACGAAGGCTTTTTTCAAATAATTATTCATTCTTCAATAATCATTATTCATTCGTAATAGCTGATCCTGCCACTGACGGCATCATGAAAATTGATGCCGATACCTTCCGCCAATGCTGGATAGGGGAAAACGGAGAAGAAGGCATTGCCCTGCTTTTAGAGCCGACACCTGCTTTCAACAAAAATGAAGAAGAATACCCGGACGAAAAAGCAAACCTGCAAAAAGTAACCTGGACTAAGTTATGGGGCTACCTGGCCCAGCATAAAGGCTATTTCTTCCAGATTATTCTCGGCTTATTAGCTGCAAGCCTTTTTCAGCTCCTTATTCCGTTTATCACACAAGGCATAGTAGATAAAGGCGTAAATATGCAGGATATGCACTTTGTCTATATTGCCCTGATCGCACAATTTGTATTATTGCTGGCACGTACTATAGTTGAATTTTCACGGCAGGGTCTGCTGCTGTATATCAGCACGAGAGTAAACCTTTCCCTGCTCACGGACTTCTGGAAAAAGCTGATGCGCCTGCCTGTTTCCTACTTTGATACCAAGCAGGCAGGCGATATTATGCAGCGCATCGGCGACCAGCACCGTATTGAGCGGTTTCTCACCGGAAACAGCCTCAATATTCTTTTCTCCGTGATAACCTTATTGATGTACTCCATCGTGATGCTGCTCTACAGCGTGCCGGTGTTTTTCATTTTCGCTATTGGCAGTACGCTTTATTTATTGTGGATTGCCTTATTCCTGAAGCAAAGAAGGAAGCTCAACTACAGGCAGTTTGCCCTGGCATCGCGGGAGAACAGCGCCACGATGGAGCTGGTGTATGGCATGCAGGAAATCAAGCTGCATAATGCGGAAACGCCTTTTCGCTGGAACTGGGAGAAGATGCAGCGCGGCCTGTTTGGCATCAGCTTTAAAAATCTTACCCTCAGCCAGATGCAGCAGGCCGGAGCTTTGTTTATCAATGAAGGGAAAAACTTATTGGTGACCGGTATGGTAGCCACGGCAGTCATTAAAGGCGAACTCAGCCTGGGAGCCATGCTGGCGATCCAGTATATATTAGGTGCGCTCAACAGCCCGGTGCAGCAGTTTACGGGCTTCATCCAGGAGTTCCAGGATGCCAAAATATCACTGGAACGCTTAAATGAAATACACCAGGAGGAAGATGAGCCGCAGCCGGAGCATTATGGATTAAAAATTTTGGATTTTGGATTAAATAAAAATTCAGAAAAAGAAATTCAAAATTCAAAAATTGGCATCAGCATCAACAATCTTTCCTTCGGCTATTTATCGGGAGAAGATGAAAAAGTGCTCAAAAATATCAACCTGCAGATACCGGCCGGTAAGGTAACGGCCATCGTAGGCATGAGCGGCAGCGGGAAAACAACCCTGCTTAAAATTCTCCAAAAATATTATGACGATAAATATAAAGGTGAAATTAAAATCTCTTTCTCCGCTCTTCCGGAGGGGGCGGGGGAGGCAAAGAGGAATGAGGAGGGGCGGGAATTAAAAACCATCATCCCGGCTGTCTGGCGCGACAAAGTGGGCAGCGTGATGCAGGACGGCTATATTTTCAATCAAAGCATCGGGGAAAATATAGCCGTAGGCGTGGAAGATGCCAACAGGCAGCAACTGGAATACGCAGCGAAGATGGCCAATATTGATTCGTTCATTGATGAGTTGCCATTGGGCTATCACACTAAAATAGGCATGGAAGGCAATGGCATCAGTATGGGGCAAAAACAGCGTGTATTGATAGCAAGAGCCGTCTATAAAAACCCGGAGCTGATCCTGTTTGATGAAGCTACAAACTCCTTAGACGCTAATAATGAAAAAGTGATCTTAGAAAACCTCAACGAGTTTTTTCAGGGTAAAACCGTGGTCGTTGTAGCCCACCGGTTAAGCACCGTGAAAAATGCCGATAAGATCGTGGTATTGCACCAGGGGGAAATTGCAGAGGAAGGTACGCATGCAGCGCTTACCACATTAAAAGGTAAATATTACGAGCTGGTCAAAAACCAATTGGAGCTGGGGAATTAGTTTTGAATT
>CAZUSO010000133.1:0-2934 GCA_964622775.1 uncultured Taibaiella sp.
CCGATATCGCCTAAGGTGGCTTTCTCTACTTTTTCCTGAACCTTCTTCACATTTTCCTTAGTGTCTTTCACTTCTGCTTCGCGTTCATCAGCGGCCGCCTGCTCCCATACGCGGGTATGAGAAACCATGATACGCTTGTCGTTGCGGTCAAATTCCAGCACTACGAAAGGCAATACTTCTTCAGGAGCTACTGTGCCGCCGTCTTCTTTGCGCAGGTGGCGTGCAGGTGCAAATGCTTCCAGGCCATATTGTAACTGAACGGTAGCGCCCTTATCATCCTTGCGGATTACAGTGCCTTCGTGCGTAGAACCGATAGGGAATACGCTTTCAAAAGTATCCCAGGGATCGCTTTCCGTTTGCTTATGACCTAAGGATAATTTGCGGTTGTCCCGGTCGATAGATAAAATCACCACGGCGATTTCATCACTTACCTTGGTAAATTCACTGGGATGATTGAAGCGTTTGGTCCAGCTCAGGTCGCTGATGTGAATCATACCGCCAATACCGGTTTCCAGCTCTACAAACACACCATAAGGAGTGATGTTTTTCACTACGCCGGTATGCTTGCTGTTCAGCGGATATTTTTCTTCGATGGTGCCCCAGGGATCGTCTGTAAGCTGTTTGATGGAAAGGCTCATCTTGCGCTCTTCCTTGTCCAGCGTAACGATCTTGGCATCGTATTCATCACCGGTCTTGAAGAATTCCTTAGCATTGATTGGCTGAGAGCTCCAGGTTATCTCTGAAACGTGCACCAGACCTTCTACGCCCGGCATCACTTCTAAGAAGGAGCCGTAATCTTCAATATTCACTACTTTACCCTTTATAACAGCGCCTTCCTGTACTTCAGGCGGCAGGCTGTCCCAGGGATGCGGACTCAATTGTTTCAGACCAAGGCTGATTCGCTTTTTCTCATCATCAAAGTCCAGTACTACTACATGCAGCTTCTGACCGTTTTGCAGCACTTCGCCTGGGTGATTGATACGTCCCCAGCTAATGTCTGTAATGTATAACAGGCCATCCACGCCGCCCAGATCAACGAATGCTCCGAAGTCGGTAACATTTTTGATCGTGCCTTCGAGTACCTGACCTTTTTCTAATTTAGACATGATTTCACCGCGTTGTTGTTCCAGATCGCTTTCAATAAGCGCTTTATGGGAAACTACCGCATTGCGGATCTGTTCATTAATTTTTACCACTTTAAAATCCATGGTCTTGCCTACATACTGATCGTAGTCCGTAACCGGTTTTACGTCAATCTGCGAGCCTGGCAGGAAGGTTTCTAAACCGTTCACATCCACTATCAGGCCGCCTTTGGTTTTAGAAGTGATGGTACCGGTAACGATCTCGCCGGTTTTGAAGTATTCCACCACATTTTGCCAGCTTCTTACCGAGCGGGCTTGTCTGCGGCTCAGGCTCAACTGGCCTTCCCGGTCTTCTTTTTCCACTACCAGAACTTCCACTTCATCGCCCACCTTGAGGTTGGGTATGTCGCGAAATTCATTCAGCGGAATCAGTCCGTCCGATTTAAAACCGATGTTTACGATGGCATCCGTTTTGGTAAGTCCTACTACGGTACCGGTCAGCAGTTCCGACTCTTCGACATTTTTGAATGTCTTTTCGTACTGTTCATTCAGTTGGTCACGTTGGTCATTTGAGTAAATGGCCACGTTTCTTTTGTCCACGCTCCAGTCGAAATCGTCGTGAGCGCTGGTTTGATTGTTAATAATTTGGTTTTCTTCCAATGTTTTAAGTCCTCCTTTTATAAAGAAATTTTGGGTGGCAAAGGTAAGCATATATTAGTAAATATGTGAAAATAATTTTTGCGGGCTATTTCCCTTATTTTTGATGCGTTCATTCTTTTTAAAATCGTATGTGTATGAAACCTCTTTCTTTCCTCATTTCCTTAGCTATTCTCATCCTGTTCCCTTATGCCGGTCAGGCACAGTCGCATATAGACGCTAAACGGGTAAAGCTGGGCATATTCGTGGCTCCCACCCTGAGCTGGATGCACCCGACCACCAAAAAAAGCAACGACAACAGCTTCAGCACACGGGGCAACGGCAGCAAGACAGGTTTTACTTATGGCCTGATGATAGATTACCAGTTTGCGGACAACTATGCCTTTGTTACCGGTATTCAGGGCAATATGACCGGTGGTCGTGTCAGCAGTCAGCGGGCCGGCGGCGCTACCTTAGAGCCATCTTCGGTAAATGCTGCGGATTTTGATTACAGCTTTACCTATATCGAAATTCCGGCGGCGCTGAAAATGCGCACGGAACCGGTAGTTGCCGGTATGCGGCTTTTTGGTCAGGCCGGTCTTACCCTGGGCATTAATGTAGCCAAAAAGGCATCTTATACCGTTGATTATGTAGATGAGTCTGGGCATGTGCAGGTCGTTTCGGATGAGAAAGTATTGCTGAAAGGTACTTTAGCCACGGCGCCGGTGCTGCTGCAGATGAATATCGGCGCCGGGCTGGAAATGCCGCTGAGTGATAACCTTGCAGCCTATGCCGGCATTTTCTTCAATAACGGCTTCGTGCCCGATGCCACCAACCCCAATAAATATGAGCTTGCATACAAGGGAACGTTCCGGGACGGCAATACGCGCCTGAATAATTTTGCCCTGAGAATAGGGATATTCTTCTGATAATTCCCGGGAATGGAAAGTGAAAATTCGTAATTGTTCATTCGTAATTTGTAATTAAAAAATGAAATCATTTTTCTTTTCTTTCCTGATCATACTGACCGGCTTTGCCGCTCAGGCACAGGCACCCGAAATTGAATGGCAGAAATCCTTTGGTGGGACAAATGCTGATTTTGCTACTTCCATAAGGCCAACTACAGATAACGGCTATATAGTTGCAGGTGAGTCTCACTCAAATGACGGAGATGTCTCCGGCAATCATGGCATTTCGGATTGCTGGATTGTGAAGC
>CAZUSO010000134.1:0-2891 GCA_964622775.1 uncultured Taibaiella sp.
TCCACCATCGTCAATATCGTAGCTAATCCCACCAAAGGTTCATCCGTATCATCAAGCATTTCCACCAGCCATTTTACAATGCCTGTATCTTAGTGTTTTTTGTAATTACCACCACCCATCCGACAAGTCTTTCCACGAAGGATTCATATCATGAATCAACTTTTCTTTAGCTGCGCGATTACCTCCTTTAATGCGCTTTTCTTCCCTAATCGCCTCTTCAATAGAAACAAAATTATTGAAGTAAACAAGTTTAAAGCAGCGATATCGTGAAGTGAAACTATTATCAAAGAACGAATGTTTATGTTGCCATACCCGTTGAACAATATCAGAGGTTACACCTGTGTATATAACGGTGTTGTATTGATTAGTCATCATATATACTGTTCCACCAAATTTCATTCTTAAATGATTGTCTTGGCCTGTTAAAGATATTGAATTTTAAATCGATCTCGTCATTGCGGGGAACGAAGCAATCCTAACACATTCGTCATTGCGAGGAACGAAGCAATCTTAAGACGGTAGTTAATATGAGATTGCTTCACTGCGTTCGCAATGACGAGTTTCAAGCGTTCGCAATGATAAGCTTTACTACATTTGCAATGACGAACTTCACTGCATTCGTCATTGCGAGGAACGAAGCAATCCTAAAACGGGAGTTCCGCCCTTGTTGTTTTCACCAATAACAAACCATACTTACCCCTTCCTTTCCACCATCGTCAATATCGTAGCCAGACCTACCAAAGGTTCCTCGGTATCGTCTAACATCTCCACCAACCATTTTACAATGCCACGCTTGATGAGTGTTTTCGGCTCATCCGGGTTTTCGGTTACATCATTGGGCAATTTCTGCTTACAGGTAAAGCGTATGTGAATCTTCGCGCCGGGATAAACAGGCTTGGTAAATCGCAATTCGTCAATACCGTAATTGAGCAATACAGGATTTTTTTCGTAGCTGTCCACAAACAAACCGGCAGCAAGGCTCATCACAAAATAACCGTGCGCTACCTGTTGGTCAAACATTGTCCCTGTAAAATCGGTATCTACCTTATGCGCATAAAAATTATCGCCGCTCAGTGCAGCAAATTTGTCAATATCTTCCGAAGTGATTTCGCGGCTTTCAGTTATCAGTTGGTCGCCTACATGCAGTTCTTCAAAATATTTTTTGAAAGGATGTATATCCGTAATATTTCCTTTCGCACCCTGCTGATATACGTTGGTAATCGCCGTAATCATCGTTGGCGAACCCTGGATGGCTGTGCGTTGCATATAATGCAGCACGCCACGTTTGCCACCCATTTCCTCACCACCGCCGGCACGCCCGGGTCCGCCGTGAACCAGCATGGGCATAGGCGAACCATGCCCGGTGCTTTCTTTGGCACATTCGCTGTTCAGCACCAAAATTCTGCCGTGAGCTGTTGCTGCTTCCAGGGTATAATCGTGTGCTATTTTTGTATTGTTGGTGATGACAGAGCTTACCAAAGAACCCTTACCCATTTTACTCAACTCAATCGCTTCGTCTAAATTTTTATAGGGCATGATGGTGCTTACAGGACCAAAGGCTTCTACTTCATGCACATCTGTATTTGTAAAGGGGGAATCATTTCTGAAAACTACCGGTGGCAGGAAGGCGCCTTTGTTTTTATCTGCGCCTGTGATTTCATAATTTTCCAAATCACCAATGACAATTTCCTGCGATTTTTTCAGCAGTGCAATTTTATCCAATACTTCTTTCTTTTGAGAAATGCCTGCCAGCGAGCCCATGCGTACACCCTCCACCGAAGGGTCGCCAACTTTAGTTCCGGCTAATTTTTTACCCAAAGCAATCTGTACATCTTCCATCATTTTTTCAGGAACAATAATCCTGCGAATGGCTGTACATTTCTGCCCGGCTTTGGTCGTGATTTCGCGCGCTACTTCTTTAATGAAAATATCAAATTCGGGCATTTCCGTGGTCACATCGCTGCCCAATACGCAACAGTTCAGCGAGTCGGCCTCCATATTAAACGGAACCGATTCTTCAATTAATTTCGGATGCGCTTTCAGCATCTTACCGGTAGTAGCAGAGCCGGTAAAGGTAACCACATCGCCGTTCTGCACATGGTCCAGGATACCGCGTGCGGAGCCGCAAATCAGTTGCAAAGCGCCTTCGGGTAAAATGCCGGATGCAATAATATCTTCCACCACCGCTTCGGTAAGGAAGGAAGTGAGTGTAGCCGGTTTTACGATGGCCGGTACGCCCGCGAGAAAATTCACGGCAATCTTTTCCAACATGCCCCATACGGGAAAGTTGAAGGCATTGATGTGTATGGCCACACCCCGTTTCGGCACCATAATATGATGACCCATAAAAGTGCCGTTTTTGGAAAGCGGCACGGCATCGCCGTCCACATAATAGGTTTCATCGGGGAACTGCCGGCGCAGCGATGCATTGGCAAACAGATTGCCGATACCGCCTTCTATATCCACCCAGCTATCGGCGCGGGTGGCGCCGGTATAAGCGCTGATCGCATAGTACTTTTCTTTACGTTCTAAGAGATACAAAGCCAGATTTTTTAGCATCTTGCCTCTTTCATGAAAAGTCATATTGCGGAGCACTACACCTTTATTGCGGGCATATTGCATCATCGCGCCGAAATCAATACCCTTGCTGCTGGCGGTGAAAATGGGTGCACCGGTGATGGCGTTAAAAAGTGTTTCGCCGGCATCGTCGCCGGATTGCCATTGGCCTTGTGCGTAATTACGAAGTTGTGTAAGTGACATAGTGTATTTTATAAATAATAATTAAACTTGCAAAGGAATGATTGAAGGCTTGTGCCTGAATTAAAGGTTTTGCAAGATAAAATCCGTCATTCTTTCAAACAATTGCCGGCGTGTATTTCCTCCGTAAATAC
>CAZUSO010000135.1:0-2857 GCA_964622775.1 uncultured Taibaiella sp.
TCTGAGGAAGAATTATAATGGATAAATAATAAATGACAATGGGCAAATGTTTATTATCATTTATTATGCTGAATTGCTGCGAGAGGATGCTTTCAGCATCACAATAGAGCGTGTGTCAATTGTATTTTGGATTTATGTTGCGCCGTAAATGCGTGCAGTATGGTGCGCAAAAAGATTCGTCATTTAAAACCAGCTATTTATACAAATCAGAGAAAGGATTATACTTTATAAAACTATACCGGTATCTTTCTCTATACCTTCAAAAAGGTTCTTTATCCATTAATTATTGTGTATATTCGGCCAGTATTATCAACAATGAAATTTTACCTGTAATTGAATTATTGATGACCGACCCCGATTCCGATCAGATTGCATACGACAATGAAAGTAAAAACACCATAGTTGCATTTTTAGAAGAATCCAAAAACCATTTTACTGACACCTATGCAATAGCTAAAATAGATGAGTTAATTACGTTCATTAATGCTCATGTGAATCAACCTGTTTATGCAATCAATGAGTATATCAAGAATTAAGTGTTTTTGCCTGGTTATCATCTGTCTTGCCGGTCATTCCTGTACCGGTGAAAACAGGACGCTTACCGGCAGCTATACTAACGAATATTGTAATCCCATTGATAAAATCTTCAAAAGAGGTGTTGTGGAAAATACCATTCATCTCAGCTTAAATGAAGACAGCTCGTTTGTTTATACAACCTGTGGAAACAGGATAAAAGGATACTGGCAACAAAGCCATGATTCGCTCCTGCTTTTTTGTACAGAAAACAAGCTTATTCTGAACGGCGATTCCGTATCCTGCGGTTATAGACCTATGACTTTATGGATATCTGGTAATAAACTGACTGAAAAAATATCCGGTAATCAGATAACTAAAAAATTCGGAGGCGATATTATAACATGTCTTATCAAAACAAAATAGTAGAGCGTTCCTAATGACCAACCCTGACTCTAGTCATATTGCATACGACAATGAAAGTAAAAACACCATAGTTGCCTTTTTAGAAGAATCCAAAAATTATTTTACCGACACCTATGCAATAGCTAAAATAGACGAATTAATTACGCTTATTAGTAATAATGTCAATAAACCAGTTTATGCAATCAATGAGTATATCAAAAATTAAGTATTTATACCTGATTACGGTTTGCGTTGCCGGTTTCTCCTGCTCAGGCCAAAACAAGACACTTACCGGCAGCTATACTAACGAATATTGCAGTCCTTTTCATAAAATATTCCGAATAGGCGCTGTGAAAAATACGATTCATCTGCTCCTGAATGAGGATAGTTCCTTTGTTTATACAACATGTGCTAACAGGTCAAAAGGATACTGGCAAAAAAGCCATGATTCGCTCCTGCTTTTTTGTACAGAAAACAAGCTTATTCTAAACGGCGATTCCGTATCCTGCGGTTATAGACCTATGACTTTATGGATATCCGGTAATAAACTGACTGAAAAAATATCCGGTAATCAAATAACTAAAAAATTCGGAGGCGATATTATAACATGTCTTGTCAAGACAACGCAGTAGGGCGGCTAATAACAGATTTGCAATCCGGTTTAATACTCAGGAATTGTAAATCCTTTTTATCAGTATTTCGGAATTGCAAATTCCGAAGAGCATGTTTTGAATGCATCATTTTATCCGCTGAGCAGTTTGCACAGGCCAGGATATTATGTGTAAATTCGTTCGTTAAAAATCAATCATACGATGACTAAAAAAGATTACTTATCCTGGTATGCTTTGTGTTGACTCTTCCGGCTTATGCGCAAAAAAACAGTGTAGAGATTGGATTAGGAGGCTATGCGGTATCGAATGTTATCATGTATGACTACAATCCTTATACTTTAGCTAAACTTCAATATAGCAGAAAAATATTGAAAAGCCTGGAAATTGGAGCCTCTTTTACTTTTACACAACGTAATTATACGCGCAGTGAAGACGGGTTCAGGTTCATGAATTACTTTACTATGGAAAATTACCGTATTTCGCAGAGTAGTTTAGGTAAGATTACTGAACGGGTTGATTATTATTTTTTTGATATTTACTGTGAGTATATTAAAGCATTAGCCGGTAATCAAAAGTTTCGTCTTTTTGCCGGGCCAACGATTGCCCGCGGAGGAAATAATTACTTAACAAAATTGAATTTATCGCCGCCACCATATAACGATTTGGGATCCTTAGAAATAGAAAAGAAATATGAAACTTATTTTGGCTTTACAGCAGGCCTTGGTTATGGTTATTATTTCTGGAAAAACCGGGTTTCCATTGGGCCTGAGGTATTAGTTCGCTGGTATTCCAACGATTTTCCCTTCCAGTTAAATTACGGCCTGCATGTAGGGTATAATTTTTAGGCATTCCGGCATGGAAAGCTATATGCTTAACGCTGTGGATGTATGGAGATTTACGCAAAGTTGATAAAACAGATGTGCAATCCGTTGCTATGCTCAGGGATGGCAATCCTTTTTATCAGTGCCGGGGAACGATGGCACATTTACCGTCATTCCTATCGTGCGAAAAGGTTGCTGTTCTCAAACTAAAAGCTTTCCTGCCCTGGTGAGCAGACAATACGCCCACCAGCTCCGGTGGCAGCATGCCTGACCAGTGCGCATAAACGTATATACCGGTTTTGTTTGTTGCCATTTTTATAATAAGTCTAAATCCTGTAGTTTTCTGCCAAACACATCATCTGCGGCTAATTTTAAAAAGTCATCCTGCAAACCCAATACCCGCAGCACATTGAAATACGCCCCCATGGCTACGCCGGCTGCTCCTTTTTCTACCAGGTATAACGTAGAGCGCACAATGCCTGCACGCTCCGCCACTTGCACAGCCGT
>CAZUSO010000136.1:0-2646 GCA_964622775.1 uncultured Taibaiella sp.
ATAAAATCCGTCATTCTTTCAAACAATTGCCGGCGTGTATTTCCTCCGTAAATACCATGATTCTTGTCGGGATAATATTCCGACTCAAACTGCTTTCCGGCATTAATCAGGTTTTTGGTAAGCGCTACAGAATTCTGAAAATGCACATTGTCATCTGCCGTACCATGAATCAATAAGAATTTACCCTTCAACTGATCCGCCATTTTTTCCGGCGCATTCTGATCATAACCTTCGGCATTTTCCTGCGGCGTACGCATATAGCGTTCGGTATAAATATTGTCGTAAAACCTCCAGTTGGTTACCGGTGCTACCGCTACGGCAGCTTTGAAAACGGATGCGCCTTTCAGCAAACAGGTGCTGCTCATAAATCCTCCGTAGCTCCAGCCCCAGATGCCGATCCGGCCTTTATCCACATAGGGCTGCTTTGCTAAGTATTTTGCTACGGCTATTTGGTCATTACTCTCTAAATTACCGAGCTGCAAATAAGTTTTCTTTTCAAATGCCTCACCACGGCCACCCGTACCTGTGCCATCCACACATACAATGATATAGCCTTTCTGCGCCATCATCTGATGCCAGAAATAATTGCCCACCGGAAAATAATCTTTCACCTCCTGCGATCCGGGGCCGCTGTACTGGTACATCAGTACAGGATATTTCCGGTTGCTGTCGAACCCGGGCGGCGTGATCATCCAGCCGTTGAGCAAGGCGCCCTCATCACCGGGAAACTGCCGGAAAGAAACCGCGCCCAGGTCATAATGCCGCAGCGTTTTTTTCAGTTTGGCATTATCTTCCAACATACGCACCGGTTGCCCGTTTTTGTCTAACAAAGTATAGACCGGCACCTCCTGAACACGGCTGTAACGATCTAAAAAATATTGCAAACCATTACATACCGTGATGGAATGCCAGCCGTCCTCCGGCGTAAGACATTCGGTTTTTTTAGTGTCTAAGCTGACCCGGTAAAGTTTTCGCTCCAAAGGGGATTCCATTCCCGCAGTAAAATAAGCTTCCCGTGTTTGCATATCCACACCGCTCAGCTCATCCACTTCCCAACTGCCTTCCGTAAGTTGGGTAAGTGATTTTTTTGACCAGTCATAAAGATACAAATGATTAAAACCGCTTTGCTCCGAAGTGAACAGGAAAGCATCCTGTCCGGGCAGAAAATGCAGGTTGTCGTTGATCTTAATAAAATAAGGATTGGATTCGGTGTAGATCACCTGGTAGTCGCCATTCCCGGCCGGGTTGCTCAGATAAAGCTTCAACGCATTCTGATGGCGGTTCAGGTAAAAAATACACAGTTTATTTTCCGGTGTCCATTTGATCCGGGGAATGTAATCGTTTTGGGGTACGGGAATATCCGCATTCGTTTTTGAACCTTTTTCTACATTATAAAAATGAATCGTTACAACGGAATTATCTTCTCCCGCTTTGGGATATTTGTAGGTGTATAAACGGGGATAGTTCGTGCTGTCGTACATAGGAATGGTATATTCCTTTACCCCGCTTTCGTCAAAACGGTAATAGGCAATATACCGGCCGTCCGGCGACCAGTCGAAGGCGCGGGTAAATTCAAATTCCTCTTCATAAACCCAGTCGCAGTTGCCGTTAATAACAGCATTTTTCTTACCGTCTTCCGTAACCTGGATTGTGGTTCCGGAGCTTATATCCTTTACAAAAAGGTTATTATCCTTTACAAAAGCTACTTTGCTGCCGTTTGGATTAAATGTGGCATGAAGCACCTTTCCCGTATCCAGTAAATGCAGTTCCTGCGTTTGCAGGTTATACACATACACGCGGTATAAAACGGAGCGGCGATAAATATGCCCGCCTTCTTCAAACAACAGCATTTGTTGTTCATCGGAAGAAAAAGCATAATCGCTTACTTCGATCTTCCGGTCCTCAAACAGTTGACGGCTATTATCGAATAGTGTTTTTACTTTCTTTCCGTCCGAAAGCTGGTATTCATTAATCTGCATTTCCTGTTCCCCATGAGCATCTGTCTGGGTATAATGCAGTCCATCGTTCATCGTATTGAAGCCGGGTACGCTTTTTACGGAAAAGGTTTGGTTTTTATACAAATCATCCATCGTGATTTGTTTTTTACCCTGTGCGACTACAAGCCCGGCGGAGCATAGCAGGCAACAGGTAAGAAGAAGCAGGCGTTTAAACATCGGATTCCGCTATTGATTTTAGAAACGGGAAAATTTGCGCATAATCATCTGCTGTTGTTCCCGATGGTAAAGATAGGTATTAACGAATATACTGACCCTCGAAATGATTATTGGAAATATAATATATCAGAAAACGATTGCCGGCTTGTTTTAAAAAGATGTACCAGGTGGTTCTTTTATTAGCCCGACAGGTAATTTATTTCATCCCGGGCTGGTATTTGGAAAAATATGCGGGTGCAGGGTGGTGTTGGAGTATGTGGATGTTTTGTTCAATAAAATGCCGCATTTTAATCATATAATTCAATGCAGATTCAATAAAGCCGAAATACTCCTGATTGTAGAGCGTTGTAACCAAATCATTCATATATCCGGTCGCAAACTCACTGAAATGAATATCATTTTTTTGGTGGAGCGGCATACAGTTTCTCTATGTGTTGACGTACTCTTTTCCAAAACTCATCACCGGAAATAC
>CAZUSO010000137.1:0-2613 GCA_964622775.1 uncultured Taibaiella sp.
ATACATTTCATTGTGCAAATATACATAATGTATATTTATTTAACAATACCTAAAATCCTTCTGCACGGATCGCTGTCGGCCCTGCCGGCTCTTGCCCGTTGAGCTTAAGGATTGCCCTGGATGAAACATCTTTACTCATCAGCGTTTGTGATACCGATGCGTTGGTGATCCCGAAGGTCCGGCCATTGTCTTTGGTAACCGTTCGTTGTCTAAGACCGGCATTAATTCAAAAGTTGAAATTTGTTTATATAAAAGTCCAAGCGATGGTTGCCCTTGAATCGCCGGATTTTCAAAGTTTAGATATTTATTGAAATAGTGGATAACGTCATTCTTGCTTTTGAACTTGATAAAGCTTAGTCTATAAAGAAAATGTCAGGCTGCTCGTCTTTGGTAATGATTTTATCCGCCTATGACCTCCTCTTTTGTCAAAAGTCCGCTTGCAAGTCCTGCTCGAATTAAAATGTAGTGTCTGTGATATATTGTTTAGCTTTATTGATTGCAGGAAGTGTGAAACAGGTTGCATACGACTCTCAAATGTATGCGCCTTATATAAATTGTAAGATAATTAAGTCATTGATAATCAAAATGTTGATTCGGAATATATTTAAGGATGAAGTGCACAATGAAATATTTTCATGAATATCAATTGCTAAATCTCTTGTTTCAAAAATTTCGAACCATTTTGGGGCGAACTTCAGTCAAACATCAGCAAAAACCTTAAGTTCAAAAAATAATTAGGTAGTTGATTTATATGGAAAATTAAGAGATTTTGAGTTCAGCAAAAATGCGTGTTTTTGGGGCACGCAAAACCTTAAGCGAAGCCCTGATCCTGTATGCGTTTCGTGGTTTTTCATTATTAATTTGGGACGATGTTTTAGCGGATTGAAATGAGTTCCTCAATTTATCAATATCCATAAAATGCAAAAAACATTTGACAATTATTATAGACCAAATGGGAACAAAAAAATCTGCAAAACAATATTGGTCTATTAAGATTTTTCTTTATCCTATAAAATATGGACGAATTTTTTATCTACCTTTCGCATTCAATTTTTCCCTGAATGACCTTAAGCAAGATATGGAGCTTTTTTATCCTCATAGCGGTAGTCACAGCCGCAGTGCTGAGCATCAGCAATGCGGCGCATAAAGACATATTCAACCGGATTGATCCTCCTGATCATCCTGGTGATCGTAGCGGGTGCTTTTTATAAAAAGACCGATGCCTTCGGTTCTTTTGTGAAAGGCGCGAAAGGCGGTTTCACCACCTCGATCCGGATCATTCCATATCTGGTGGCCATACTGGTGGCCATAAGCCTGTTACGCACCAGCGGCGTGTTTGATGTGGTCATTGACGGATTCAAATATATTTTTGGCCTGCTGCATCTTCAGCCCGGTATTGCAGATGCGATGCCGACGGCATTAATTAAGCCCCTGAGCGGCAGCGGCGCACGGGGCATGATGGTGGACGCTATCAACCAGTTTGACGCCGACAGCTTTGCAGGCAGGCTGAGCGCTGTTTTCCAGGGCAGCAGCGATACGACCTTTTACGTGATCGCCGTTTATTTCGGCGCGGTAGAGGTTTCTAAGATACGGTACACGGCCGGAGCCATGCTGCTGGCTGACCTGGTAGGGATCATTATGGCCATTATTATCACCACGTTATGGGTATGGTAATTTCAAAAGACAAATGAGGAGGCAATTTGTCGCTTAATGTAGTGATGACATGGATTGAAGAAGATTGAAAAGGTTGGTAGGAGACGCTGTTATCCATTAATCATTTTCTTCCACAAAATTTTCATTATTCATTATTCATTTTCCATTCTCAATTTTCAATTATTCATTCTCCTGATTCTTTACCATTTTATTAGGCAATAAGTATTGAGGAAAGTCTATATATCTCCTTTATTCACATTATCTTTGCGCTTTCTTCTAAAACAGATAAATGATAACATTCAATCAGTTTGGATTGAAAGAGGAACTTTTGAAAGGCGTGGAAGCTTTAGGCTTCGTGACTCCAAGTCCAATTCAGGAAAAAACAATTCCACTATTAATTCAGCAAAGACAAACAGACATGACTGCTCTGGCTCAGACGGGCACGGGCAAAACGGCCGCTTTCGGCCTTCCGCTATTGCAACACCTTGACCCCGAGGAAAAGGAAATGAAGGCCCTGATTTTAAGCCCTACCCGGGAACTGTGTATGCAGATACAGGAGGAGATGGCAAAATACGGCCGTTTTATCAAAGGGTTCAAATCTATCGCCGTTTATGGCGGAACCCCTATCGGAGCACAGATCCGGGAATTGAAACGCCCGGTACAGGTTGTGGTAGCAACTCCGGGACGCCTGATCGATCTTTTGGAACGACAGGCTATTTCCCTGGATCAGGTACAAACCGTGGTGCTGGATGAAGCCGATGAAATGCTCAATATGGGTTTCCGGGACGACATTGATTTTATTTTAAAAAACACACCTGCCCGTGATGCAACCTGGCTGTTTTCCGCCACGATGAATAATGATGTGCGGCGTATTGCCCGCCGCTTTATGAAGGATACGGTTGAAGTGGCCGTGTCCCGGGAAAATATTGCCAATGAAAATATTGACCATCAGTATTTCGT
>CAZUSO010000138.1:0-2553 GCA_964622775.1 uncultured Taibaiella sp.
AAATTTACGGAACGCAGCGCAGTAAATTTTATGGAGCGGAGGAATCTCCCGGGCACTCACCCATCTTCCCGCATGGGAGATTCCTCCATGCGGAAATCCTGAAGGAATAAAGATGAACTTTTTGGATTAAAAGCAAATCGACACATTATATTTGATCGAAAATCTAATAATAACCCGGTTGAAATTACGAGAATTTTACATGAGATAATGGACTTGAAAAACAGAATAAACGAATAAAAACTAACACCAGGGTATTACCAAAAGCCGGGGTGAACGACTTCGATTAAGCATTCTTGCAAGGTTCAGCTTTCACTTTTCGATTAAAATTCAGTGCTAAAAATCCCCGCCTTCGGCGATACCCGAACCGGAATTGGTTATAATCCGTAGTGAATTGCATTATCCTGATAATGATGACGATGGCAAAACAGGCAAATATAATTCGCCCCTACCCAATTTCTTCCAGAAATTCAATATCGTATTTCCTGAGCTCTTTCAGTACCGGCACATACACTTCAGGCATTACCGGGATGTGAACCCCGTATAAATTTTTGACGCCCCCTTCTTTCAACATTTTCTTAGCAAGGATGGCCATCGGCAATCCTACGGTACGTGCCATAGCGCTGTACTGGCGGTTTTCCCCAATAGCCACCATACTGCTGACCACCCGGTTATGCGCACCTTTCCGTTCATATTCAATCTGGTGCTGCATGACCACCATATCCTTATCAACAACCTTCATCTTCCATTTTTCTTCCAGCAACTGCTGAAGCAGATCCCCCGAGCTATAAGCTTTATTTTCATAAATTTTCCGATGATCAAATAAGCCCAGCCATTCCATCTGCCGCATCACCTTTTCGTCTGCCGCATATTTTTGAGCAAAGGCGGCTTTAAGGCCGCCATCATTGCTGAGTCCGGTAGTTTGCGCCAGCCAGTCCGTATAAGAATAATTGTTGTTATTAAAGACATCCTGATCATTGGTCAGGCCACTGCGCACTATGGTATCCCATCCTTTCATGAAAGCCGGGTGGCGTAAGGTGGCGCGCATAAACGTGCGGATACCGGGCAGGTGATACAGATTGAGATATTTCAGAGAATCACGGTTCGGGTAATAGCTCAGTGATCCGATATCCCGATGATTTACCTTGATTTTTTTGCTTCCGGAAAACAGGCTGTTGTATGCTGCATGGTGCTCCCTGCCGTTTTCCAGCCAAACCGCGCCCTGGCTGCCTGCCATGACTATATTGCGCGGATTCCAGCTGATCTTGTAATGCCAGGGATTGTCATCACTTTCCGGAGCCACTAATCCGCCGCAAAAACTTTTAAAGCTGGTAATAGTGCCTGCTATTCTTTCTATACTGTGGATAATGGCATTTGCCGACATGTGATCGATACCGGGATCCAACCCCATTTCACACATAAAAAGTATTCCCGCCTTTCTGGCATCTGCATCCAAAGCCTTAATTTCATCAGAAACATAAGAAGAAGTAATCAGATTTTTTTTGAACAGGATACAGTCTTTTGCAAGAATATTGTGCAATAAAGGCGGTAAAATGGAGATAACGATATCGGCCTGTCGCACTAAAGCCTGCCGGGATGATTCATTATGGATATCAAGAATGGCTGCTTCTCCTTTGGGATGTCCGTTAATTTTTTCGGCAATGGCTTCCGGATTAGCGTCAGCAACAACAACCTTCCATTGCTGTCCGGCATGTTGCAACATGTATTCAATCAGACAGGAGGAAGATTTGCCGGCACCAGCGATCAGTACGTTTTGCATATAGCGGCTAACAATAATTTTTTCTGTGTGTGCGAAGTTAGTATTTTCGTCATTACGCACATAATATCCGGATATTTTTTACATTGATTTCAATCCTCCGATAATATTGCTTAGACATACCGCAACTAATAAATTATCATACAATACATTTTATATTTTAATTATTTATGAAAAAATTTTCTACTGCTATTGCACTGAGCCGGTTAAATGAACTGAGCCGTAATACCATGGCGGAAGCTTTATCCATTGAATTTGTTTACCTGGATGAAAATATCATTCAGGCTGTTATGCCGGTTCAGGCTGTTACGCATCAGCCTTATGGCTTATTGCACGGCGGGGCTTCCGCAGCTTTAGCGGAAACCGTAGGGAGCGTAGCCAGCTCCCTGCTGATTGATACGGATAAACAAATTTGTGTCGGATTGGAAATTAACTGCAATCATATCCGTGGAAAAAGAAGCGGCATAGTAAAAGCAACAGCTAAGGCTTTGCATATCGGAGCCGCTACGCACGTTTGGGATATCAGGATAAAGGATGAGCAGGAACAATTGATTTGCGTAAGCCGGCTGACCGTAGCTGTTCTGAAAAAACGATAATTACGGTGTTGTTGAAAACACTAATAAGGGTTGCATCCCAAATTATCGCACCAGAGTAAAATCCCGAATGTAAAAGGTATCGTCATTCCGGGGGAAGCGTATAAGCGGTCGTCATTCCGGGAGTAGCGTATAAGCGGTCGTCATCCTATGTTTGCACAGTGTTCTATTTTTCTAATAAGTTAT
>CAZUSO010000139.1:0-2502 GCA_964622775.1 uncultured Taibaiella sp.
ACCTCTTATTTTTGAAGTTGAATAATGAACTATCTATATTAATTTAACAATGCCATAATGGGTATAAACAGCTATGAGACTACGGCCGGGATATACTTGGATAATTGCTTAGGGCATTGGGTAGAAGGCAATACCCTGGGACGGCTCAATGCCGGAATCATTGTGCGCAATTGCGGCGCCACCAATACTACCGTTTACCGGAATAAGCTATTCAGCATATTCGATGCCGGTATTCAGTCAATAGGTACTAATGTGAGTGATGACGGGTTTTCGGGCTTAAAGATATTCTGCAACAATATTAGCTGCATCCCGCAGTTTGGCAATAACGACTTCTGGGATATTTCGGTAGTGAACAATCCGGGCGATAACACTACATGGTCTGGTGTTCATCCACGACAGTATGTGGTCTATTCCTGGAATCCCCAGGATTTGAGATCGGCGGCCAACCGTTTTTCCCAAAGCGGCAATACGAGTCTGCCTTATAATTATTATAGGGAGGATGAACCCAATATGCAACCGCTTGAATACAAGTTCAATCAGTTTACACCCAATGAGGATCCAGTATATAGAAATGTTCCCGCTTATGGGTCGGCTCCTGCTAATGACTGTGAACCTGGTTATTTCTATGCAGAAGGGAATCCTTTCCCCTTTGGCGCCTATCCCGGCGTTTTATCCGGCATGGAAGCCACGATAGACAGCTTAGAGTCGCTGCCTGTCTTATCGGCAGACGATTCCATCCGTTTGGACTATATGCTGGACACGCACAGCCGTTATATTGACCGTATGCTGCTGTATTATACTTCAATCCAAAGTTTAGATACTGTTATTATGGGACTGCGCTTGGTTACAAAGGGCGGCAGCCGGTATCCCGAGCTGATAGCCACTGCCTTTGCTTCCCTGCATCAGTACGACAGCTCGGCTGCCGTATTGGAAGATTATTTAACCGGCGCATCGCTCAGCACGGATGAGCAGAACCGCTTAGGAAATATCATCTCCATGTATGGCGTAATACAAGACCTGTATCTTGTGGATAACAACTGGGATTCGCTGGCGCCTGCGCAAAGGGCGGAAGCAGCAGCATATGCAGATCAGGATATGTTCGATGCGGGTACTATGGCAAGAGCATTGTTTGCGCAATACGAAAACGCCTTATATGACCCGGTATGGAAAGCGCCTCAGGGCTATCAGCAGCGACCGGGAGAGGAAACGGACACCGATTATGGGAATTTGATTTATCCCTCTCCTGCCGGTAATACGCTCTTTGTACGCAATAACAGCGGCCGTACCATGGCGCTATACGACCTGAGCGGCCGCCTCATTGCCCGCTACGAATTAACCGGGGACATTACACAGATCAACATCAGCCGCCTAAGCCCGGGTGTATATATAGCCTGCATTGATGAGCATGGTCATCGGGTATATCGTCAAAAAATTGTAAAACGCTAAACACTTCAGGTTATGAAAAACAGACTATTGCTAACGCTGACAAGTATGATAGTATATTCCTTGTCGGCAACTGCCCAAGAAGGCTTTAGCCGCACCTACGATTACTTAGATTACCCGGATTATACCCGTTGCGCAACTGTAGCGTTCAGTACGGTTCTTGAAGAAAACCGGGCGCTCGTTTCCGGTACTACGCAAACAGGCCTTGCTTCATATACGGGCGTATCTTATTTTGCAGCCTACGACCTCAACGGAGAGCCGATATGGGAAAAAAAATTTACTTCCACCGACCCGAAATTTATATATAACCGGCCTACCGGTTTTCATCTGCTCGAAAAGGTAACTACCGGCAGGTATGTATGGGCAAGCGAAGGCTTTGATAATTCGGTGAACCCGGAATATTATATTTCAAGACCCTTCCTGTATTATTTTAACAGCAATGGCGATAGCCTGAAATTCAGCCACTGGGATTATGATGATGAACTTCGACTTTTCGACCTGAATGGGCTTGCCGTAGATAATAATCAAAATACCCTGATCGGCGGTACTTATTATAGTAATCTTGCTACGGTTGATTCCAATGGCTTCTGGCTGGCTAAATTCGATGCGCAGGGCGATTTTCTTTGGAAAACCATTGTATTTGACACGCCCTATTATGCCATAAGCACCAGCATTTACGATGTATTAGTGGGCAATACCAATAATTACCTCGTTTGTGGCCTGGCGGGCGAGCCAAATTTTGACAATACTTCCAATACAGTCTGGAGCTTAGACCAGGACGGCAATGTACAATGGCGCAGAGCCGTACCCAAAACTCCGGACTGGGTAAACTGTGAAGGGATAACAGGAGAAATGTTTAGAATCATACCGGCATTAAACGGCAGCGGTTATTACTTTACTACCACCGCCAGCACGCCTGCCAATGGGAATAGCTGTGTAACAATCTATTACTGCGGCAAGATAGATAATAACGGCAATATGGTCTGGGCCAAGACCTATCAGCGCGATACCATGCATCATGAGCGAGCTCTAAATATGGTGCAGCAGAGCAATGGCGAT
>CAZUSO010000140.1:0-2366 GCA_964622775.1 uncultured Taibaiella sp.
CACATATAACCGGCAGGCGTGGATATGGATGCTGTCCAGCTGAAATCGGCTGAAGTGGGCTGAATGTTTGATGCTGTAAGACCGGTCGGAGGCAGACACGCGGCGGTATTAACCACATGCAGCGTATAATCCACCCAACTGCCATATTGATAGGTACCACAAGGGGAATTAACCGGATTACCATCTGTAGAGTTGGCAGTACGGTTCCATACGCGGAAACGATAATCCCCGGTAAGTATGGCTGGAGGAACGGTGATGTCGAAAGTATAAAGCTGGGGATTATTGGCAAGATAGTCAGGAAGCGCCAAAATTTCATCCGCATCATTAAAGTCGCCGTCATTATTAAAATCAACGGCTATACCTACGCCGCACCAGCCCGCAGAGGTTATGTTGGCTGTATAAAGGGTCCCCGCATCCAAAGTAAGTGTCTGCGCAGTATAGTCATGGGTGCCGGAAGCCGGATTGTGATTGAATCCGTTAATATTTACATTCGTGATATACCAGCTAAAGCTTCCATAGGGATAGCTTGGCGAACAGGCCGGCGTTAAGTCGGCGAATGCATAACCCGATGTTAGCATGGCCATCATTAGAGGAATAATCCTCTGTTTAAATAGCGAATTCTTCATAGACTGTTGTTTTTATTTGTTTTAAGAATGGATGAAACGAATTTTTAATTATGGGATAATGGTATTTTGAATAAGTAAAATAATCCGGAAGCCTTAACCTTTTATAATAACTCAATGCGTTCCTTGTCGATATTTCAATAGGTCATAATCACGATTATCATGGAATATTATAAACTGAAAATCTCCTGCCACATCTGCACATAGAAATAGACACCTGATTCTCGAACAAAGTTATAATACAATTTAACTTTTTAACCTACATAAACAAGCAGGCTCACATAATGGCTAACCTCATAATAATTATTCTAATACAACAATTTCCCGGAAAGAAGAGAGGCCAATTAAAGCCGGATTATCCGATAAATTTAAACATGTCAATTTTTATTGTCTGTATATTTTGGGTTTAAGACAAGCCCTGTACAGCTTATGAAATACCAATTAATTTTAGGCATAGACATCCGTTCACCATACGCTTTTTTCGTAATTTAATTCCCCCATCTTACCGATCAATAAACGCAATAGCCAACGTATTATAGCCTTCCGATGTATTCATTTAATCAAATCTTACTTTCACAAGAAACAGGAAGCGAAGTTTATTTACAGGCTTCGTGGTGTTTTATTGATTTTAACTGATGAAAATGCCACCTGAGATAGTGTGGACCTGCTGTTGGGCAATTCACCCGAAACGATTTCCAATTGGATAAAAAAGTAAATGACATTGGAACATTAGAGATTCTGCGAACATAAAGCAAAAAGCCCGGCCCCCCGGATTAACGGAAGAACAAAGGACTGAGCTTCGTATTGCACTGCAAAAAAGCCCGGCTGGGAGTGGTGTTTCTGCCAATATAGGGGATGAGAAAAGTTTGTCATGGCATATTGAAAATAAATACCAGATACCGTTGGGCATAAGAAGATGTCAAAAATTATTTCACGAGTTGGGTTTTAGCTTAAAAAGAACAAGACCTGTAGTTGCAAAAGGTGATGCGACAAAGAAAGAGGCTTTTAAAAAACTTCAGGAAAAGCTCAAAAGCAATGAATACGAGTTTTTTACCAGGATGAGTGTCATTTTAAATTGACCCTGACGGTAATCAGAGCCTGGTTTCCGGCAGGCAGTCGTCCTGAAATAAAATCACCAACAGATAGATATAAGGTCAGTATTTTCGGTGCTGTAGGCAAAAATGGACAGTTGATAATCCTTCAGAATGAAGTTTTTAATGCAATTACACTCGGGTTATTTTTAGAGAAATTGATCTTTGGGGCTGAAAGATGGAAATTTTCGGATTCCAATGACGTTGTGCTTTTTTCGTCATTCCGGCTATGAAAATACAGGAGCATACCGCAATCCGGTCAGGATTTCCCGCATGGAGGAATCTCCCTGGAACCTGCCTGCACCAAGGAGACTGCTCCGCTTCATTACCATCATTCCGCTGTGCTACATGATTATAACTTTGGTCAAAAAGGCACTCCACTTTTGTGGTGTCCTTACGCTGTGGTGGGTGAGGATACTACCAACATTTTACCGGCCAACGCTAAAGTTGATTTTAATGATAAGGGTCAGGCGTTTTGACCTTATCGCCTAAGCCTCTTTTACACACCCTGTCTGACAAAGCAGAAGTGCCGTTCCGGATATCGGAACGGCACTTCTGGTAATCATGCATGCGGACGGTCGTCCAACATACGCTCGGCTATTTCTTGTTTACCTTGATGGTCTGCGTTGTGCTGTCATCCTGGAATTTCAGG
>CAZUSO010000141.1:0-2365 GCA_964622775.1 uncultured Taibaiella sp.
CTCCCCTTCGGGGAGGGCTGGGGAGGGGCTGCATATTCCTGCTCCTCTTCTCCCTCCCCGGTGAAGGTTCGGGAGGGGCTGTCCACGCCCAAAAGCAGGGACAATATCTAATTGATTCCCTGCTTAAAGATTTACCCAGGCAAAAAAACGATACCAATAAGGTAAACCTGCTCAACAGCCTTTCCTATAATTACCAGTGTGTATGGGCAAACAAAGGAATCGGTTACGGAAAGCAGGCATTGCAGCTTGCGCAAAAGCTGAAATGGGAAAAAGGCATCGCCATGGCGCAATGTAATATTGGAGGCAATTACAGCTCTCTTTATAAATTAGATTCTGCGCTACTGTATTGTAACCCTGAGCTTTTGGCAGGAAAAAAGCTTCCTGATAATTCCGTTATCGCCAACAGCCTGATAAATATGGGCATTGCTTACAGCAATTCCGGCGATGCTGCCCGATCATTGGAATATTGCCAGGAGGCTTTATCTTATGCTGAAAAAACGGGGAACAAGCTCTTACAGGCTTACACTCAGCTTAATTTAGGCGGTGCTTATTTCTGGTTATCGGAATATGATAAGGCTATGGAATATTTCGGTAAGGCACGGCAGGCGGGAGAACAAATAAACAATCATTTGCTAATTGCACAAGCTGAATTATGGACAGGCAGTCGTTATTATGTCATTGGAAAATATGATATAGCTGAAGAATACTTCAAAAAATCTCTTGCCCTGTTGGAGCAATATGGCTTTAAGGAATACGTTGCAACCATTTATAATTGTTTGGCGAATGTCAGTTATTCCCGTTCCGATTACCCGGCAGCCATGGATTTTTTGCAAATATCATTAAAGCAGAGCGAAGAAACGGGGCATCAGTATAACGAAGCTTTCTCCATACAACTCATGGCGATGATTTATACTTCCTTATCTGACTATACCCGCGCAATGGAGCATTATCAGAAAGCATTGAAGGTTTTTGAACAGATGAATAACAAGCTATGGATAGCAATCTGTACCAATAACACCGGCGACTGCTATGAGCATTTGGGGGATTATCGCCAGGCATTGAAATGGTATAAAGAGGGTTTAAAAGAATTTACGGAAATACAGAATAAAATGAACCTCCCCAATAGCCTTTATAATGTAGCGCACATGTATTATTACCTTTCCGATTATTCCCAATCTATATCCTATCTGCAGCAGGCGCTGAGCCTTGCCAGGGAAATAAACAACGCACAGGATCTGGCTTATATATTTCCTTTGTATGCAGAGCTGTGTCTCCGCGCACCTGATTCCGTGCTGGCAAAAATGAAAGTGAATCCTGGGGAAAGATACAGCCGGGCGCTTGCTTATGCCGACAGTGGGTTGCGTTATGCCAATGAAACGGGCACCATTGATAACATGGTTCCTGCATATAAGCTGCTCAGTGAAATACATCAAAAACAAGGACGTTTTAAGCAATCGCTTAATGCTTATCAAAGCTATGTCACCCTGCGCGACAGCACAACAGGAGAAGAAGTGAAAAACCAGATCACCCGCAAGCAGATGCAGTTTGATTTTGATAAGAAGCAGCTTTCCGACAGCCTGAAACATGCCGATGAAAAAAGGCTTTCCGACCTGAAATTCCAGAAGCAGAAAACCTATACCTATTCAGGCTTTGCCGGCGCCGCCATGCTGCTGCTGCTTTCGTTTTTCATTTTCAAAAATTATGATATGCAGAAAAAGGCAAATGAGCTGCTTTCCGTAGAAAAACGTAAATCGGAAGACCTGTTGCTCAACATCCTGCCCGAAGAAGTGGCGGAAGAGCTGAAAGCAAAAGGGAATGCGGAAGCGCAGCAATATGATAAGGTAACCGTGCTGTTTACCGATTTTGTAAATTTTACGCAGGCTGCGGAAAAGCTGTCGCCGCAGCAATTGGTGCAGGAGCTCCATGAATGTTTTACCGCTTTCGATACGATTATGGAGCGCCACGGTTTGGAAAAAATAAAGACCATAGGCGATGCCTACCTGGCAGTGTGCGGCCTGCCTGCCGCAGATGACCGTCATGCGCAAAAGACGGTGCAGGCGGCCCTGGCGATCAGGGATTTTATAACAGAAAGAAAAAAGACAGAAAGCGTATTTGATATCCGCATCGGTATCCACTCCGGCAGCGTGGTAGCCGGCATCGTAGGCATCAAAAAATTCGCTTACGATATCTGGGGCGATACGGTCAATACGGCGGCAAGGATGGAACAAAGCGGCGAAGCCGGGAAAGTGAATATTTCAGCAGTGACTTATGAATTGGTGAAACATGATTTTACCTGCACGTACAGAGGAGAAATAGAAGCGAAGAACAAGGGAATGATGAAGATGTATTTTGTTAATTGAAAATT
>CAZUSO010000142.1:0-2331 GCA_964622775.1 uncultured Taibaiella sp.
TTTCCGCCCGCTTGATTTCAGATGCTGCCTGCGCTTTGTCAGATACTGCATGGAGTAATGAATTGGTTATGGAAATAAGCGGAGTTGGTATTGGTAATGTGAATAAGGATGCCTCCGCATTGTTCTCCCTCTACCCCAATCCCAACAATGGCCGTTTCATCATAGAAGGCCCGGCTTCCGGCAGAGGAAGCTACAGCCTGAGCATCAGCAATGTATTGGGGCAAAAGGTATTTGCCCAAACGGAGCAGGTAAATGGCGACAAGCTGCATGTGGAGATAGCTTCCGGTAGTTTAACACCGGGTATCTATTTGCTTAATGTATCAAAAAAAGGAAAGAGCATAGCGGTAAAACAATTTGTAGTTCAGTAATGAGCGGGAAACCTATAAGGTTTTGAAAACCTTATAGGTTTCCCTTAATACCCCGTAAACGATCATGTTCTCATATAAATCACAGCCACCATAGTTCAGACAGTTTGAGTGTGATGCGCCAACATTCGCAAACAGCTGCGTAACCCACACCCCGCCCTAAGGGCGATAATACTATAGTCCCCGGATGAAATCCGGGAAAGGTAAGTGCCACAAAAGGAATTATGAATTTTTAATTAATCAATAATTAATATTATGAAAAAAACACACTTAGGTTTTCTGGCTTTTATGCTGGTTTTCGCCTTTTCAAAGAACAGCGAGGCCACCACGCGCTATGTTAAGCCCGCCTCAAGCGGTTCCGGCAACGGGACATCCTGGAGCAATGCCTCAAACAATCTACAGCTTATGATCAACCAGTCGGATGCCGGCGATACGGTATGGGTAGCCGCCGGTACTTATAAGCCGAAATACCGGGCAGATAATATGAGCAATGCCGAACCCAATGACCGGGATAATGCCTTTGTACTCAAAGAAGGCGTAAAAATATACGGCAGCTTTACGGGCACGGAAAGCCTTCTGGCGCAAAGAGACACTACCGTTATAGCCGACAATCCGAGCATATTAAGCGGGGACATCGGGGCACTGAACAACAATGCAGACAATGCTTATCATGTAGTGATCAGTATAGGATGCAGCAATGCAACCGTTCTGGACGGCTTTATAGTGGAAAAGGGGAATGCCAATAACAGCACCAACTCTTATATTCCCGTAGATGGGGAAGACCTCTTCCAAAACCGGGGCGGCGGAATAATTAACCATCATTCCTCACCTGTTCTCAGTCATATAAGCATAAGGAATAACAATGCATATTCGGCCGGTGGTGGAATATATAATGAAACATCTTCCCCTGTTTTAACTTATGCAAGTATCCTGAATAATAATGCCAATGTAGCAGGCATGGGCGGAGGAATGCATAATTATCTTGCATCTTCTCCCGTGCTGACCTATGTTGCCATACAGGGAAACTATGCGAATTATAATGGAGGCGGGATATATAATGATAACTATATGACCTCTTCTTATCCTGTATTAACCAATGTAATTATCACTGATAACAGTAGTAGTTATTCGGGTGGAGGAATCTGTAATGGAAATAATGTTCATGATGTTTTAACCAACGTAACTATCGGCGGCAATACGGCTTCTGAAGGTGGAGGCATTTATGTTAGCAGCTTAACTTCAATCCTCCAGATTCGTAACAGTATTATTTACAGTAACACTTCTGGAATTTCAGGCGCCGGCAGTCCGGCTGCAGTCATCACATACAGCTTAGTGCAGCAAAGAGGAAGCACAAGCAACGGCAATATGGACGGCTATGTGACCGATCCTTTATTCATGGATCCGGGGAACGGCGATTTCCGCCTGCAGCCTGCCAGCCCGGTTATCAACCAGGGCAACAGTGCGTATTACAGTGCAGGCTCCATCCCTGACCTGTCTGCCGTCACAGCTGATCTCGATGGCAATATCCGGGTCGCAGAAAGCGCTGTGGATATGGGCACTTATGAAGCTAACTCCACTCCTTTACCCATAATATTCACCAGCTTTACCGCAACGGCAGAAGGCCGGCGTGCCCGGCTGAACTGGACTACCGTTGAGGAAATCAATAATAAAAGTTTTATCATTTCCCGTTCCGCAGACGGCAAAACTTTCCGCGAGATTGGCCGGGTAGCCGCAGCAGGTAATGCTTCCGCTCAAAATGATTATGTCTTTTATGATGAAAATCCTGCTGAGGGCAATAATTTTTACCGCCTGCAACAGCAGGATATAGACGGACGCATCACAGATGCCGGGATCAGGATGCTACAGTTTTCTTCCCGGGATAAAGGGGTTTACCTTTTTCCTAATCCGGTTAAAAGCAACCTGGAAATACACTTCAGCGCCGGGGTATTCCAAAGCCTGGAGCTTT
>CAZUSO010000143.1:0-2171 GCA_964622775.1 uncultured Taibaiella sp.
GCAGCTTCCTGCAACCCGGTTGTACCATTGGGCAGGTAGCGAGCTATAGTCCAGTTATGACAGTTATTGCAATCCACAATACCGGAACCACCGGCCAGAAGTATGCGGCTATCCGGCAAGAGCGCCATCGCATACGCATCATCTTTGGATGGTGATATGGCGGTCAGTAATTTTCCGTTGTTTCCAAAACCAGTGTCGGGTTGGCCGTCCGGCAGACTTCGCGCCAGGGCAAAGTCATATTGCTGCATTACAGGATTCATTGCTCTGCCGGCCATCAGTATTTTTCCGTCAGGCTGTAGCGCTATATCCCGCAATTTATTTTCCGATCCTGCTTCCCACTGAAAATCGGCTATACCCGTGCTGTCAAATCCGGAATCTAAGCTGCCGTCCGTATTGAAACGAGCTAACAGGAAGGGAACGACATTATCAGGATTAAACAGGTTGTAACCGCCTAATATGATCTTACCATCAGGCTGCACAGCCACCGCCTTACAATAATCTAGCGGTACATAAGCCATACCGGTATGATTAAATGAAGTATCCAAACTGCCATCGGGCAGCAGGCGGGTGGCATACCAGGCATCCCGCCCCAATTCATCGCTATAAGTTTGCCCGCCGACTACTATCTTACCATCCGGGGTAAATGCCACGCCTGAAACAAATGTATTATAATCTGTGCCGCTATGCAAAGCATGCGATACCATACCTCCGCTACCAAAGTCGGTGTCCAAAGTGCCATCCGGCAAATAACGTATTATTGCTAATTCTTCCCGCATCCCGACATTTTCAACAAGTACATCATGGGAAAAAAACAGCAGAATTTTACCATCCGGTTGTGAAAAGAATACAGCTTTCGCATGATTGACATAAACAGTATCCGTAGTGCCATTTGATCCAAATGAAATATCCTTAGAGCCATTGCTGTTTAGCCTGGTTATCATTACATGATATATATCCCACATAGGAAACTCTAATACAATAATTTTCCCATTTGGCAGCAGCTCTAATGTAACACCATTTACTTCATCGGATATCCCATTTGTGCCAAATGTTGAATCTGTCATACCATCCTGATGATATTGAATTAATTTCCCTCCTAATGCTACAAACTTGTTATCATTCAGTAAACATATATCTGTAAAATATCCATTACCGGCTTCGGGGTCATCACTGGTTATCACATACCCATTCCCGTTTCCAAAGGTCGGGTCAAGGCCGGGCTGAATCTGGGCAGCAGCAACAGAGCATGTCATAAAGAAAAGTAAAGAGAGGCGCGGCATTAAGTTTTTCATTTGATCTTATTTAAGTTGTTAAGGGACAGATGGAGTCTGCATGAGGGATGTTTTGGGAAGTAGCGGCTACCGCCTGCTTCGTCATCCGGTTGGGTCTATATGCTCAAACTTTGCACAAAGTTATAATAAATTTTTCTTAAATAAAAAAATTTTGCTAAAAAATTTTTTTATTTAAACAGATTTACATAAGGGAATGCCGCAGAAAGCCGGGCTGAATCTGGGCTGAAGAAGATGCCGATAAGATGAGTGCAAAGCATGTCGAAGAAAAGAGTAACAGGTTTTTCATTTTGATTGATTTTTAATGATGGATAATAAACTGACGATAGATTA
The DNA here is from genome assembly GCA_964622775.1 of uncultured Taibaiella sp. Taxonomy (GTDB): domain Bacteria; phylum Bacteroidota; class Bacteroidia; order Chitinophagales; family Chitinophagaceae; genus CAZUSO01. The sequence goes on from CAZUSO010000143.1 coordinate 1,623, forward strand.
CGATATGGTTACTTAAATGTATGGCGGCGATATAAGCGCCGGGAGCAATATTCTTTACAGAAAGGGTATTACCGGTGCCGGCAGTTATCTTCCTGCCGGTAATGCTATAAATATCCGTACGGATTATTTTATAATCAGTAGTGTTTTGAATATGGATAGCTTCACCCGCAGGGTTCGGGTACAACCATACCGCATCCTGGTTTATTGCAGCTTCCTGCAACCCGGTTGTACCATTGGGCAGGTAACGGGCAATGACTTTTTCAAGACAGTTGTTACAATCAGGCAATTCGGATCCACCTACCAGCACAATTTTATTATCTGCTGCCAGTGCCATACCGAATGCATCGTCTCTGTCATTCCTTATAGCAGTGAGTAAATTCCCTTCAACGCCGAAATTAGTATCCATTTGCCCGTCAGGCAGGCTGCGCGCCAAAGCAAAGTCGTATTGCTGCGTTACAGGATTCATTGCTCTGCCGGCCATCAGTATTTTTCCGTCAGGTTGTAGCGCTATATCCCGCAATTTATTTTCCGATCCTGCTTCCCATGGAA
>CAZUSO010000144.1:0-2054 GCA_964622775.1 uncultured Taibaiella sp.
ACCGGTTTGTGCAATTTTCATTGCTTAGTTAACCGATACTTTTTGAGGCTGGTAATTTGTACCATTGCCATCAATAGAAAGCAACACGATTCCCGAAGCGACAGTCAGCTTAACCGGTACCACATTCTGGCCCATAACGGCCTGTATGGTTTGCTTGTAAAGCACCCTTCCGGTTATATCCGTAATGTTCAGGGTCAATGTCTGGCTCCCGGTTGACATGAACATGCAATTAAATTCACCATTGCTTGGATTGGGGGATATTTGAATTTCCCTGGAATCTGTGCCGAGTAATGACATCGCTTCTTTCTTGGAGAAGGCAACATTACTTACCGCTACATTCACATCCTTTACTTTTCCTGTACTATTCGTAGAAGTAAATACAATGGTCTTTAAGTCATCAGCAGAAAACGCATCCTTAATTTTTGCGGAAGTGAAGTCTTTAAGGCTAATGGCATATTCCTGTCCCTTTTCTGTCAGTTCGATCTCTGTCTTGTACTGATCCGCCCAGGGAATGATCGAGCCTTTGGTCAGCTTTATTTCCAGCCTGCCGCTTCCTTTAGCAAAGAACCGGAGTGACTGGTAATCACTTAAATCTGTTGCTACAGTACCCGGGCTGATGGCTTTATACACAGATACATAATCATTCGTCTGCGCTTTCAGAACAATCTCTCTGTACAGGGGATGCTCATCTTCCTGATAAACACGTGCCGGGTTATTGTCAATATTAAAGTCTAAGACCTTGGTGTAGTAGTTATCGAAATCGATACCCCAGTTACCATCGGCCATATAAACTTCATCTACCAGCTCATCATTCAGATACAGGTAACCCTGATATTCATATCCATCCTTAATAGGCACATAGAACAATTTTTGTCCATTGTCATTTAACTCCATCGGGATTTCCAAACGGTTAATGCCGGCCTGTTCATTTTTCCTTTCTTCAAATACCAGACGTGCATTGTTGATCGTGGTATTATTCTGAACCTGTATATTCAGATTTTCCATGCTACGCTTACCGGAAACGATATATGCCGGAGGAGGATTGGAACTTTGAATCTGGGTTATCGGTTGGTAAGATTCTAAATTGTCAATGATATCTCCTACCAGCTTAGCCGTATAGTCAGGTCTTGCAGACCATACCTGGAAGTTATAGATAGTGGCATCCTTGTCATATTCAGATATGAGCCAGTTGGTTTGTAAGGTGTAGTAATCCCTGTCGGATTTTTCACCGGCTATGAATGCAACTGCATACTCTACCATTCCATTATCTAATTTCAGGGAGAACCTCAGGAATTTATATCCTTTGATATTCACCGTATCGACACCTGTCAGGCTCGCTCCTTTAAAGCGATCGCAAATGGACTTGGTGTGACTGTATGCTTTGTCTAATGTTTTGATGCCTAATACTACTGCCTGCGCTTTGTTATTGCGGGTGTAATCAATAGATAACACTTCTTTGGCTGCTGTCAGATCAAGCAGGTCGGAAGGTGATGTTTCTCTGAGCTGATCACCCGGCTCTAATTCAATTGGCATCATTTGAGCTAATGCTAAACCTTCACCTGCAGGTCTTAAAGCATACTGGCTGAATAACGGCATTTTGTCGTAATCAATCCTGGTATCTACACTTTGTCTGATACGGTCAAAATCTCTTTTTCCAACCAGGCCGCCTAAGCTTTCGCTTTCCAGGCCGCCATCATTACCAGAACCAACGGAATCCGAAACCACATAAAGCAGCAGACTGTCATAAGCCTCACAGTTTTCAGTTGAAGTAACAGTCAGATAAATCCAATAGCTGCCGGCAGAATCATAAGACTTTGACGGATTCTGACTATTTGAAGTATTACCATCCCCGAAGTTCCAATGATAGGTTTGTCCGGCTACCGGATTATTCACATCGAGGAGGAAGAGGTTACCGGTCAGGTATTGCAGGGTATCATTGGACAGGATTTGTGCTTCCGGCATAGCCAGAACCTTCACGGTCTTGCTCAAAGAAGATGTGCCATTGTCATCGGTAACGGTTAATTCCACCGTATAGGTTCCGGCAGCGCCGTAAA
>CAZUSO010000145.1:0-2049 GCA_964622775.1 uncultured Taibaiella sp.
ATCTTCTTAGAAGCAGCGCCTTGTTTTGTCTGAATTTGTAAAATATATACGCCGCCCGGCAGGCCGGTTACGGAGATATCACGCGCGTCTTTATGAATATTGAGCACCTTTCGTCCATTGATGCCGGTCAGGGTAATAGCGCGTATTTGAATATTGGCGGGTATTTCCAGGTGTAGCAAGCTTTCCACCGGGTTGGGATAAACGTGGAAAGAGAAATGCAAACCGGCTTCCTCAAGGGACAGTGTGCCGCCTCCGTTACCGGTTTTGAAAATACCGTGTCCCGAAGCATAGCCTACACTGTCGTTTAGCATAGAAAGCGCATAGATATCGAACAGATGATTGCTGTCTTCCTGCAAGGTCCAGGTTTGCATGCCATCAGCAGTATAATATACTTTCCCGCCACTCGCTACGTAACCTTTTTCAAAAGTGAGCAAATCAATATCATCAATATTATAGTCAAAATTTTCAGAAAGCGCTTCCCAGGTATCTCCGCCATCTGTGGTTCGGAGTGTTTTTCCTTCACCTCCTACGGCATAGCCATGTAAGGCATCCGTAAATTCGAGCTTGCTGATTCCGGCAAAGACAAAGCTGTTACTGCCCATGTCATTATCCTGGTAAACAAGCGTCCAGCTTTCACCGCCGTCTGTAGTTTTGAAGATCTTATTTCCGGTAAAAGGTTCGCTGGCCGTTTCCCCGAATTGCGTAGCAACAATCCCGGTATTTTCATCCACGAAATAAATGCTCTTGATGTAGTTGTAGTCCACATCAGTTATTGTCTGGGACAAAAATGTATCACCCGCACCAGTCGTTTTCAACAGTTGAAAACCGTCAGCAATCCAGCCTGTATGTTCATTCATAAAAAAAATAGCGCTGTTAGATGCGGTTGCGCTGATCGAATAGTTCATTGGCTCCCATGCGTTACCCCCATCATTTGTTTTGAAAAAAGTAGGTCCGGTTGCGAAGGGAGCGTAACCGCTTACAAAACCGTGGATGTCATCAATAAAGTGCATGCGCATATTGCTGACATTGCCGGGGCTAAGCGTGTCCCAGTTAGCCCCGCCATCAGTAGTTCGTAATAAGTATTCGCCATAGGGGCCCGAAACGATTACTTTATCAGCGCTGAAGGTATGCAAATCGGCCAGTGAGCTGTTGTCGTGCGTATAGACTTTTTCCCATTGAGCAAAGACTGCGTGGGCAATAAACAGCAGCCCGATTGTCAATAGCAATTTTTTCATCGGAGAAAATTTTGAATTAATTCAACATGATTTTTTCTGTGAATACTCCCTTATTGCTCTCTATCTTCAAAAGATAAGTGCCGGCGGAAAACTGCGACATATCGATGACTTTTCTTTCGCCCTTAAAATACATCAGTTGTCTGCCGCTAATGTCAAAAAGCTGAAGCGCTTTCATCTTTAAACCGGCATCATAATCTATTTCAACAATACGATGAGCAGGGTTGGGAAATATCCGGAACGGAGACGCCATAGCAATATCATTGATACCGGTTGTTGGCAGCGGTTTGTTTGTAATGACCGTTCCCGTATCTCCTACGGCAAATACGGTGCTGTCGGTCTGATTGCTCACATCATTTAAGCCGTATCCCAATCCTTCCTGTTGCCACATTGTGCCGTCCCACCAGTTGACATATCCGCCAAAGCTCCAGTTGTTCACGTCTCGTCCCACGATCACGACAGAGTCGTTGCTGCATATTGCTACAGCCGTCATCGCCGGATAGTTGAAGGTGACCGGAGTCAACAGAATTTCCCAGTTATTGCCAAAATCATGACTGATAACGGTAGGGTAAGTACCTTTAGTGGTTGCAGCAACAAGTGTATTTTCATCTAAAAAACGAATGTCGGTGATAGTGGAGTCCAAAGGTTCGCCGATTACTACAGGGTGAGCGACCCAGGTGATACCTGAATCATTAGTGGTGTACACCATGCCGCTGTCTCCGCAGATAGCGCCTCGCTGAGCGCTGTAAAAGTCAATACCGCGAATAAAGTCATTGGGATTGGAAGCCAGGGAATAGTAAGCGCCCCAGTTGCCTGC
>CAZUSO010000146.1:0-1788 GCA_964622775.1 uncultured Taibaiella sp.
AATATCATGACCATCTTCGAATATTTAAAATCGTCTCATCCCTGGTTTGATACGGGAAATTATACATCCTGGCAGATTGCCTTGTTCCTTACCGGAGCTTTGTTATGGGTGGTAGCCTACCTGGATACCATCAGAGATATTACAAGAAAGAAAACACTGAATATCCCTTTGATTGCTATCTGCCTCAATTTCGGATTTGAGGTAACCACCTCCTTCGCTTTTGTTCCTGACATGGGAAAGGCGCTGGTAATGGCCTACTGGGCATGGATGGTGCTGGATGTCTTTATTGTGCGCTCCATGTTCCGGTACGGGTTTAAACAGATCCGGATACCATATTTGGCAAAATACCTGACACCTTTTTTACTGTTAGGTATTTTAACCGGCTTCTTTACCCAGTTCTTTTTTATTCCGAAATATGATTTACCCATGGCTCCGCTTGCCGGGTATATCATCAACCTGGTTATGTCCGTCTGTTTTATTTACCTGATATTTATACCTGATTATACCGGTAATTCCCTGGTTACTGCATGGACTAAATGCTTAGGAACCGGCCTGATCAGCATCATGTTTTTTACCAAATATCCGGAAAACAATTTCCTGACTTCCTTATATATCTTTACCGCCATTTTTGATATATTGTATATTTGTCTGCTGTACAGATTAAAACCGTCTTCCAATGACAAAACGGCTTAGTCATTTTCAGGATTATTTTTTACCGGACAAGGCTTTTGAAAGTGATAACAGGCTTTACAAATATAAGATATTCATCCGTATCGCGTTTGTTACGGCGCTGTATGCCCTTGCCTTTTTTCCCGTTTCCTGGCTAATAGCATATAACACGGCATTAATACCGATAGCTATAACAGTAGTATTGTGCATTACCTATCCTTTCTTATTGAAAAGAGGAATAAGTCTTACCGTAGTTGTTAATACCTATATCGTCACCAATTGTTGTTTAATGATATGGCTGATATATGTTACCGGTGGCCTGACCGCTTGTCCGGAAAATCCGGTATTTGTCGGTCTGTTTCCCATCATCGCCCTGTTGTGTATTAACAGAAAGACGGCTATTATCTGGCTGTTGATTAATGTGCTGATCTTATGTGCCTTTGGAATAGCCGCTATAAACGGTATTACTTTTCCTATGGCGATGGAACTGAAATATGTCCCCTTATTTGAGACCTTTTCCTATCCGGGATTAGTGATTCTGATCTTTGTATTTGTTATTATTTTTGATAATGCCAGAAATACTGTCCTGGCAAAATTAGAAGATCAGAATAAGATTATTGCTGCGGAAAAGCAGAAATCCGAGGAGCTGTTATTGAATATTCTGCCTTCAGGTGTGGTTGATGAATTAAGGGAAAATGGCAAAGCTATGGCGCATCGCTTCGATGATGTCAGTATTTTGTTTACGGATTTTGTCAACTTCACGGGTATGGCGGAACAGCTCACGCCGGAGCAATTAGTCAGTGAATTGCATAAATGTTTTACGGCATTCGACAATATCATTGAACGCAATGGTTTGGAAAAAATCAAGACGGTCGGCGATGCTTATCTGGCCGTTTGTGGCCTGCCTGCCGCCGATCCGCAGCATGCGCAAAAGACCGTTCAGGCCGCTTTAGAGATACGCGATTTTATTGAAGAACGTAAAAAGCAGGAAAAGGCTTTCAAAATTCGCATCGGCATCCACAGCGGCAGTGTGGTAGCCGGTATCGTAGGGATCAAAAAATTCGCTTACGATATTTGGGGTGATACGGTGAATACGGCAGCGCGGATGGAACAAAACGG
>CAZUSO010000147.1:0-1703 GCA_964622775.1 uncultured Taibaiella sp.
TTTTTCATAAGCGCCCATGTCTATGGTATTATCCATGATACGGTCATTTCCGGCCAGGTCATATAACACATCTGCCGGAACACCGCTGTTATCTCCTGCATTGATACAGGGGCTTGAATTTTGCAGTTGATAATCTGCCCCGGATGAAAACGGAGCCATTGAAAACGAAGGGGCATTTACAAATAAAGGATTTGTAGTGAAGCCATTCAGGTTACCGAATCCTGTAGAGGCATCATCCTGAACTAAGCTGTAGAAATGCGAATAAGCACTGGTACCATCATTGAGAATACCGGAATTATTGCCATACACAATACAGTTCGTCAGCATCACTTCTACATTGGTAGAATTATACATAGCTCCGGCAAATCCTCCGTTATTTCCGGCAATGGTAGTATTAATAAATACGGGGGCGGCATCGAGGTAATTACCGAGCGCCCCGCCGGTAGGTGCAGTATTGCCATAAAACAGGCAATTGACAAATTCAGGGGAGGAGATATTATTATAAACCGCCCCACCCCAGGCAGTAGAGGTATTTCCGGCAAATACAGCATTATGCACAAAGGGTGTTGTAGCGCTATGGAATGCAATAGCCCCGCCATTACCTGCAGTATTATCTGCAAAAACAACATTGTTAATTTTCAAACCGGAACTTACATTATCAATTGCGCCGCCATTTATGGAACCACTGTTATTTTTAAAAGTACAGTCAGAAATTATTGCAGTAGATTCCTGGGCAGATATCGCCCCTCCATATACGGCATCATTATCTTTAAATGTACAATTCGATATCGTTATACCGGAGTAATAGGTATAAATTGCAGCACCGTTGCTTCTTGCCGCATTCATACCGTTAATGGTATTACCGGAAGAAATATCGGCATTGCCGTTGACAAATGTGAAACCGTCTATGACTAAAGTGGAGTCTATGGCCTGTGTAATTGTTCCTACTGCAACCACTATATGAAGGGCATTGTCGGTATTATCGTCCATGACGCCTAAATCGCCGCTGAGCAGGGTAACATTATTCTCAATATCCCTTACCCCTCCTCCTGAAGGATACCCGCCTAATACCGCTAAGCCATCACGCGTAAATAAAAAAGTCCGGTCTCTCGGATCGCTTCCGGTTCCGGCAACCGTTGCGGGGAAATAGGTGCCCTGTGCTACCAGGATAGTATCAATAGCAGGATTGTTGTGCGCATCCGCAACAGCATCTTCTAAGCTGGTATAGGCGTTTGCCCAATTAGTACCGTTGTTGGCGCCTGTGGCGGACAAATCCACATACCGGGTTGCTGCAAGAGATTCAGACAGGAAGCTTAACATCAGCAATCCTACCAACCCTGATCGGAATAGATTTTTTTTCATTGAAAAATATTGATTTTGAAGAATAGTTTTTCGAACCGGAACACCAATTTTACTTTTGTGCTGCAATGATATAGCAAGGTTGACTGAACGCGTAAAAAATGGGATATTATGCATAAATCCGGGATAGAAGGGAATTTATACGCACATCTGTTTAGTACATTTGCTTCGATGAAATGGGGCGCTTTATTATTCCTGATGCTTTGGAGCCATGTGGTAATGGCTCAGGATACCATTGTAAGCAATGAAATAAAAAAAATTGACAGCCTGATATTTTATTGCAACTTCCGGGAGGGTGAAAAAAAAACAGACAGCCTGTATGATTATCTGCTTAAAAACGATCC
>CAZUSO010000148.1:0-1631 GCA_964622775.1 uncultured Taibaiella sp.
ACCGCTTATACGCAAAAACGTGCTGTCATTCCGAAAAGAAAATCCCGGATTACGCTTAAGCCGGTTAGAATTTTCGCATGGAGGAATCTCCCAATCGGGAGGATGGCCAAATGCCCGGGAGATTCCTCCGCTCCATAAAATTTACTGCGCTGCGTTCCGTAAATTTTACTCCGGTCGGAATGACAACCGCTTATACGCTTCACCAGGAATGACGATACCTTTTACATTCTGGAGATTGCTCCGGTGCGACAATTTGGGATGCACCCAACACGTTTTTTGTCATACTCCTTCCTTGTAAAATCTTCATCGTGGGTGTCTTCGCCCACATACCAGGAAAAAAGCTTTTAAAGTAGGGGTAACCCCGGAGGGGCATAATATGTGCAGCCCGGGGGTAATAAAGCGTGGATGCATCGGTTAGCGTAGCATTTAAAGCATGCAAACCTTATTTTTGCAGCATTGTATTTTTAATCATTAGCAAAAAAGCATTGGGACAGAAGAAGCTTATCCGGTTCAACGAAATAAAGACGTTTCAAAATGTATGGGAATATCCTAAGGATATGCGCGGGCGCTGGCAGCATTATTTCAACAATAAAAATCCCGTCACGTTGGAGCTGGCCTGTGGTAAGGGGGAATATACATTGGGGTTGGCACGCCTGCATCCTGAGAGTAACTTTATCGGAATGGATATAAAGGGCAATCGTATTTGGCGTGGCGCCAAAACGGCGCTGGAAGAAAACCTGCACAATGTGGCATTCATCCGTTCACATATTGATAAGATTACGGATTATTTTGAACCGGAAGAAGTGCAGACCGTCTGGATCACCTTTCCTGATCCGCAACTGCGGACAGGAAAGATGAAAAAGCGATTGACCCACCCCCGTTTTTTAAGGCTCTACCAGCAGATTGTTCAACCTGAAAGTGTGATTCATCTTAAGACCGACAGCCCGGATCTGCATCAGTTTACGAAAGCGGTTTGCGACCTGTATGAATTGCCTGTTTTAACAGATGAGGCAGATTTATACAGCAAAACGGATGTAGCTGAAGACCTGAAGATAAAAACGCATTATGAAGGGCTCAATATTTCCGGAAGCGGACGTATTTATTATCTTCAATTTCAAATCAATAAACCGCTCCCGACAGAAAAGGACCGGATTTTAAAGCAAATGTTTCCATCAGGGATTGAAGATGCTGCAGGAGAAAACTGATTATTATTTTAATGAAGCAGGTAAAATGGTTTTGACTGCATATTATCTGAGCAAAAGGGGATACTGTTGCGGCAATGGTTGCCTGCATTGCCCCTATCAATACAAAAATGTACCGGAGCCGCGCCGCAGTGTATTGTTGCAACAAAGGGCAGAGCGCAAACCACCCGCAGCTTCGGAAGATATGGGCTGATAGCCGATCTATCCTGATAGCGCTTCATTCGGGTATTAGCTTTCGTGTAAAGGGGGTGTATCATAGATGTTGCATGTGGTGTAATGTTTTTTGTCATTCCGCAAAAACGTGCCGTCATTCCGAAAAGAAAATCCCGGATTACTGCGTAATCTGATTAGGATTTTCGCATGGAGGAATCTCCCCTGTTTTGTGCGATGGGACACCCCATGGCAAAAGCGACTAAATTTTCAAGTCGA
>CAZUSO010000149.1:0-1544 GCA_964622775.1 uncultured Taibaiella sp.
TTATCGTATTCATAATTTTCATTTTGAAAATAACATTGCACCTTTGCAGCCAAATTTATGAAATACCTCAACGAGATCAACCGTCGCAAGTCCTTTGCTATTATTTCGCATCCGGATGCGGGTAAGACCACCCTCACGGAAAAGTTGTTATTGTTTGGCGGAGCCATTCAAACGGCAGGCGCTGTAAAAAGTAATAAAATAAAGAAAGGCGCCACCTCCGACTTTATGGAGATCGAACGGCAGCGGGGCATTTCCGTAGCGACTTCGGTAATGACCTTTGAATATAAAAATCTGCTCATTAACCTGCTGGATACGCCCGGACACAAGGATTTCGCGGAAGATACCTACCGCACCCTCACTGCGGTGGACAGCGTTATCTTAGTGATTGACAGCGTGAACGGGGTGGAAGAGCAAACCCGCAGGCTGATGGAAGTATGCCGTATGCGGGATACGCCGGTCATTGTATTTGTCAATAAGCTGGACCGGGATGGCAAATACCCTTTTGACCTGATGGATGAGATTGAAAAGGAGCTGAACATTACGCTGCACCCGCTCTCCTGGCCCATCAGTATGGGAAAAGAATTTAAGGGCGTTTATAATCTTTATGATAAAAACCTGTTGTTGTTTTCGCCTCATCAAAAAGCGACAGAAGAAAACAGCGTGCCGGTCAGCGATCTGAACGACAGCCTGCTGGATGAAAAGGTGGGTACTCTTAATGCTGCCCGTTTGCGCGAGGATATAGAATTATTAGATGGAGTTTACGGGGAACTGGACGAGAACGCTTATCTCGAAGGAAAGATAGCGCCGGTATTTTTCGGCTCTGCCGTTAATAATTTTGGTGTCCGGGAATTGCTGGAAACCTTTGTCGGCATTGCCCCCGTGCCGAAGTCGAGAATGGTGGATACCGGTGTGGAAGTGAAACCGTCGGATGATAAATTCAGCGGTTTTATCTTTAAAATCCATGCAAACCTGGATCCGCGCCACCGCGACAGGATTGCCTTTTTGCGGGTTTGTTCGGGCCGCTTTGAACGCAATAAAAATTATCATCATGTCCGGTTAAATAAGGATATCCGGTTTAATGCCCCCTATAGCTTTATGGCCCGCAGCAAGGAGGTGATTGATGACGCTTATCCCGGAGATGTGGTCGGGTTGTTTGATACGGGGAATTTTAAAATTGGCGATACCCTGACCGAAGGCGATAATTTTACCTTTATCGGTATGCCCAGCTTTTCCCCGGAGCTGTTTAAGGAAGTCATCAATAAAGATCCCCTGAAAACGAAGCAACTTGAAAAAGGCATACGACAACTGACGGATGAAGGCGTAGCGCAATTATTCACACAACATGACGGTATCCGGAAGATCATCGGCTGCGTGGGCGAATTGCAGTTTGAGGTGATTCAATACCGTTTGCTCCAGGAGTACGGCGCCTCCGTGAATTTCGTGCCGATGAGTTTTTATAAAGCCTGCTGGATCACCGGGGAGAAAAAAGCCCTGGAAGCGTTTATTCGTTTTAAGCAGGGTAATATCATGAATGATAAGGACGG